>NZ_JBJHDO010000002.1:0-876080 GCF_050958605.1 Mesorhizobium sp. 1B3
TGCCAAGAAGATGACCGAGGAAATCGTCAAGGCCATGGATCACTGAGCCTTCGATCTTCTGAAACAAAAAGCCCGGCCGCGGCGCCGGGCTTTTTGCCTAGAGCATTTCGCAGCCGACCGGATTCGGTCGGCGTCGCGAGAATGCGGCAAAAACAAAGTCCTAAAGCGTGTCACCCGAATCCGATTGCCAGTGACACGCTTTAGGCGAACGTTCCGCCACCGTCTGTTGGGAAGTCTTCGTTCTACTGTTTCCTGCTCGTCTTGATCCGCGCCGCGGGTTGAAGCCTGAAACTGGTCACGCCCGCCGCGACATTGACACCGCTCTGTTGCTGGATGCTGACCGGCTGAAGACTGTAGGTCTTGTCGGAACCGCCAACCAGGACATTGGCGCCCGCACCGATCACAGCGGTGGCTTCCGCGCCGGCACCGACATAATCGCCTGCCAGCGCTCCGGTCGCATAGCGAGCGCTGGTCGGGGCCAGGACCAGCCATTGCATCAATGTACGCCCCGTAGCGCCGACATCGATACCGTATCTGGTTACAGTCCCGACATAGGTATCCCGCGGAAGGGCCCTGTTGGACGGCTGGTAAACGCATGTCGCGTTCTTGCGCGACGCCAGGATAAGCCCGACATTGCCTTCGGCCGTGCAGTCGAGCATGCCGACCTGGACCCATTTCGGCGACTGGGCAACCGCTGGCATTGTCGAGACGGCGGCAAGGCAGAGACCGCCGATAACCAATCTCTTCATCATTTCAAATCTCCTTGCAACTCACCCCTGCAATAACTGCTCAGGGGTTGCGTCGGTTCCAGCGACCTGGCGCTGGGCGGAAAGGCCGCCCGCCCGGTTCCGTTAGATTTTCGCCATCTTGAGCTGGAAGCTGCTGACACCAACCGCAAGGTTGAGCCCGGTTTGAGCCTGTACGCTCACCGGTTGCAGCGTGATCGTGTTGTTGGAGCCACCGATCAGGACATTGGCGCCGCCCCCGACCACCGCGCTGGCGTCGGCGCTCGCGCCGACATAGTCGCCCGTAAGGGCGCCGGCAGGGAACGGATCGGTGGTCGGTGCCAGAACCAGCCACTGCATGATGGTCTTGCCGGTCACTCCGACATCGAGTCCGAACTTGGTCACTGTGCCGACATAGGCCTCGGCCGGCCGATTCTGCTCCGACGGCTTGAACAGGCAGGCGAGTTCCTTCTGCGAGCCGATGATGAAGCCGGGGCCACCCTCGATCGTGCATTCGAGCATTCCGAGCTCGGTGCGCTCCTGCGCGAGGGCCGGTGCCGCGGATAAGGCCGCCGTCGATGCGGCTGCGAGGATCATTCGTTTCAGCATATCA
This sequence comes from Mesorhizobium sp. 1B3, assembly GCF_050958605.1. Classification (NCBI taxonomy): domain Bacteria; kingdom Pseudomonadati; phylum Pseudomonadota; class Alphaproteobacteria; order Hyphomicrobiales; family Phyllobacteriaceae; genus Mesorhizobium; species Mesorhizobium sp. 1B3. The sequence continues at coordinate 1,339 of NZ_JBJHDO010000002.1, forward strand.
AATCTCCATGCGTGTCCCGGCGTGATAACTTGCCAGAGGCTACATGGGTTCCGCTGCCCGCATCGTACGAGGGGCCGAAAGCGTTCCTCGTCCGGGCGTCGCGAAGCGCTGATCGCGCCGAGGAGATGCGATCGTTGCGGGACCGATCAGGTAGGAAGCTCAGCTTCGGGTGCGGCCCAAGCCTTCGCTCGCAGGTTTGTAATTCGGGTCGAGCTGGGCGGCGCGCGCATAGGATCTCGACGCCTTGTCCTTCTCGCCGCGCCGCTCGTAGACCAGCGCCTGATTGGCCCAGCTTTCGGCGACCCTGTCGTTCAGCTTGATGGCCGAGTTGAAGTCTGCGAAAGCGTTCTCGTCGTCGTTGAGAGCAATGTAAGAGAGGCCGCGGCCATTATAGGGCTCTGGCGCATCGGGCGACAGCGAGATGGCGGTCGAGAAATCCTCGATCGCGAAGGCATGCTGGCCTTGGCTCTGATAGATCAGGCCGCGATTATGATAGGCGCGCGGATCGGTCGTATCGAGCTGGATGGCTTTCTGGAAATCGTTGAACGCGTCCTGTGTGCGACCCGCCTTCCGATAGAGATTACCGCGCCCGATATAGGCTGAATCGTAATTGGGGTTGATCTGGAGGGCACGGTTATAGTCGGCGAGTGCCGCTTTCTGATCGCCCATGAAGCGGTGGATCAGCGCGCGGTTGGAATAGGCCTGGTAATAGCTCGGGTTGAGCTGGATGGCCTGATCAAAGTCCTGCAGCGCCTCGCGGTACTTGCCGCCGCGACCATAGGCGGAGCCACGGGTGTTGTAACTTTCGGGATCGCGCGGATTGCGCTGGATCACCGCGGTGAGGGACGAAATGTTTTCGGTGGAGCCTTGCGCCGCCTCGATCCTGGTCAGTTCGCCGGCTGGCCCGCTCTGGCATGCCGCCAGCGGCAGCATGGCTAGCATGGCAAGCACGGGGACATTGCCGCACCAGGGAAGTTTCCGACCGCCGCCCATGCCAATCATTCGCTCTTCCCTCTCAGTCGCGTTTCGCCCGTGTCGTGTCCCGACACCGAACGGGCCAAATAAAAAAGGTGGCGGCGATTCTCATCGCGCCACCTTCGGCAGTACCGTCGGAAAAGGACCAAAAATTGGCGTGGTCAGCGCGCCGGGCGAGCCGCAGCCGCAGGACGTCCGCCAGGAACGAGGCCTTCACGCTGGGCGCGCTTGCGGGCCAGCTTGCGGGCGCGGCGCACGGCCTCAGCCTTCTCGCGGGCACGCTTCTCGGACGGCTTCTCGTAATGTCCGCGCATCTTCATTTCGCGGAAAATGCCCTCGCGCTGCATCTTCTTCTTGAGAGCGCGAAGTGCCTGGTCAACATTGTTGTCGCGGACGAGTACCTGCACGTGTGTTCCTGTCTTTCCCGTTTGGTTCAGTTGGGTTGCCAGCACATAAGCTTTTGCCTCCGCGATGGCTTCCACCGCGAAATGTGGCGGGCAGATAGCAGAACAGGCGGCTCTTGTCGAGAGCTATTCCGTTATTCCGCCGCCTGCCGGGCCTCGGTGATATCAGGACCATCGGGGTCGCCGGGCTGAGTCTCGCAGCCGAGATCGGGAAAGGCGGCGACTCGCTTGCCGTGGAAATCGATCCGCAGGATCAGCAGCCCACGTTCCTCGAAATAGGCGAGCAGGCGACGCGCGCGTCGGGCCGAATGGGTGCCGTAGGCGCGCGCCAGCGTCGCGTCCGAGGGGCAGGGGTCGCCGGCGATTGCCGCCTGCGCCACCACGAGGAACACGCCTTGCAGATCGTCCGGCAAGCCTTCCGATAGGCTGAGCGCCTGCTGCCAGCCCTCGCTCGTCGCGACCTCGCCGCCGACTCCTGCCCGCGCCACGGCGTAGCGCCGGCGGAACGCCGAAAGCGAGAGGGGTGCGCCGGGAACGCGGCGGATCCGGCACCGTACCAGAAAATCCTGGTAAAGCACCGCGTCCGTGCGGAAGGAGGCGTCGGGATCCTCGAGGATCTCGCGCATTACCTGCTCTATTCCCGCATCCCGCTCGGCCTCGTCGATCTCGACCTCGGGCTCGGTTGTCGGCTCGACGGCGGGACGGGAGCGTACCAACTGGGCCAGGATGTCCGCCGTCGGCGTCGGGGGCGGTGGCGGTGGGCGGCGGACGATGGTGGGTGTCGTCTCTTCTGGGCCTGGAGTGAAAATCAGGTCGCGCGCGTCGGCGGGCGACTCCGGCAAGGGCGTGAGCTTCGGACTGGTCGAGCGTGCCGAGGTTTCGACCGCGCCGATGATCATGGGAAGGGGGCGCCGTGACAGGGCAGGCCCGAGCGCGACGAAATTGCCGCGCGCTAGGTCGCGGAACATCTCCGCCTGGCGACGGTCCATGCCGAGCAGGTCGGCGGCGCGCGCCATGTCGATGTCCAGGAAGGTGCGGCCCATCAGGAAGTTGGAAGCTTCGGCCGCGACGTTCTTGGCGAGCTTGGCGAGGCGCTGGGTGGCGATGACGCCGGCAAGGCCGCGCTTTCTGCCGCGACACATCAAATTGGTCATCGCCCCGAGCGACAGCTTGCGGGCATCGTCGGAGACTTCACCGGCGGCCGCAGGCGCGAAAAGCTGCGCTTCGTCGACAACGACAAGGACGGGATACCAATAGTCGCGGTCCGCATCGAACATGCCGCCCAGGAAAGCAGCGGCGGCGCGCATCTGCTGCTCCGCATCGAGCCCTTCCAGGTTGAGGACGGCGGAAACGCGATGCTGCCTGATCCTGCCGGCGATTCGCGTCAGCTCGGACTCTGCTCGTGCCGCATCGACCACGACGTGGCCGTACTTGTCGGCCAGCGTCACGAAATCGCCCTCGGGATCGATGATGCATTGCTGTACCCAGGGGGCGCTCTGCTCGAGCAGGCGGCGCAGCAGGTGCGACTTTCCCGAGCCGGAATTGCCCTGCACCAGGAGGCGCGTGGCGAGCAGCTCCTCGAGGTCGAGCCTGGCCGGCGCGCCCCCGGCCGCTGTTCCCATGTCGATTTCCACCTTCATGGCATCTCCCATAGCATCGCTCGGCGGCGGGAGGCAGCCGCCGGGCGGGAGATACCCACAAATGCCTGGGAAAGCCAAGGTGGGATCACGTCCGGTTGATGGAAACGCCTCCGTCGGCCAACAGCGCCGCGCCTGTGACGAAGCTGGAGGCTTCGCTTGCCAGATAAAGCGCGGTTTGTGCGATCTCCTGCGGGCGTGCGATCCGTTTCAGCGCGTGCAATCCATCGACGAAAGCCCTTTCGTCCGGTGTCTTGGCGGTCAGAGCCGGCGTGTCGACCCCGCCGGGGAGCAAGGCGTTTACCCGAATGCCCTGGCGCCCATGCTCGGCTGCGAGTGCCTGGGTGAGGCCGATGAGGCCGGCCTTGCCTGCCGCGTAAGCGGCCATTCCCGGCATGCCCACGGTGTGCCCGACGAAGCTTGCAGTGAAGATAAGGGATCCGCCGCCGCGTTCGACCATGGCGGGAATCTGGTATTTGGCGCCGAGAAAGGCGCCGGTGAGATTGGTGTCGATCGTCTTGCGCCAACTTTCCAGGGAAAGCCCTGTGACAGGGCCTGTCTCGCCGACTGTGCCCGCATTGTTGAAGGCGATGTCGAGCCCGCCGAACCGCCTGGTAGCAAGCTCGACCAGGGCCTCGCCGTAAGCCTCGTCCCTGACGTCGCCCGCAAGCACCGCGGCCTCGCCACCGGTATCCTCTATTTCGGCCGCCAACGCCTCGAGCTCGGGCTGCCGGCGGGCGGCGAGCACCAGCTTTGCCCCTTGTTCGGCGAAGAGAAGCGCGGTCGCGCGACCGATGCCTGAGCTCGCGCCGGTGATGATTGCGATTTTGTCGATAAGGGTGAACATTGTTTTACTCCTGTTTGCCGGGCGTTGGTCGCAAACGGAGCGCAAGACAGCCACCCGAAAGCCGCTAAAGGAGCAGGCGCAAAACGGCAATTCCCGTCGCAAATAGCGCAAGGGTGACAGCCGCCTTTCGCTAGTGATACCGTCGCATCTGACGTCAGGCGGCGTTTTCCGGCATTCTTCGAGGCGAGGGCCCATGCGGAAATTTTCGGTGTTCGCCATCGCGCGCGAGGCCATGCGCGGCCATGTCGGCTGGGAGGAGCAATGGTCGTCGCCCGAGCCGCGCAAGGAGTATGACGTCATTATCGTCGGTGCCGGCGGTCATGGCCTCGCCACTGCCTATTACCTTGCCAAGGAACATGGCGTCGCCAATGTGGCCGTGCTCGAGAAGGGCTGGCTCGGCGGCGGCAATACGGGCCGCAACACCACGATCATCCGCTCGAACTATCTCTATGACGAATCGGCAGGGATCTACGACCATGCCGTGAAGCTGTGGGATGGGCTGTCGCAGGACCTCAATTACAACGTCATGTATTCGGCGCGCGGCGTCATGATGCTCGCGCACAACGTCCACGATATCCAGGTGCTCAAGCGCCATATCCATGCCAACCGGCTGAACGGGATCGACAATGAATGGCTGACGCCCGAGCAGGCCAAGGAATTCTGCCCTCCGCTCAACATCTCCAGGGAAGCGCGGTATCCCGTCGTCGGCGCGGCGCTGCAGAGGCGCGGAGGAACGGCCCGCCATGATGCCGTAGCCTGGGGCTATGCGCGCGGCGCGTCGGCGCGCGGCGTCCACATCATCCAGAATTGCGAGGTGACCGGCATCACGCGCTCCCCCAACGGCCACGTTACCGGTGTCGAGACGACGCGTGGCTTCATAGGCGCCAGGAAGATCGGCGTCGTCGCAGCGGGCCATTCCTCTGTCATCATGCAGATGGCGGGCGTGCGCATGCCCCTGGAGAGCTATCCGCTCCAGGCGCTGGTATCGGAACCGGTGAAGCCGGTTTTTCCCTGCGTCGTCATGTCTAACACGGTGCACGCCTATATCTCGCAATCCGACAAGGGCGAGCTGGTCATCGGCGCGGGCACGGATCAGTATGTCTCCTATTCGCAGACCGGTGGGCTCCACATCATCAATCACACGCTCGATGCGATCTGCGAGATGTTCCCGATCTTCACCCGCATGAAGATGCTGCGCTCCTGGGGCGGCATCGTCGATGTGACGCCGGACCGGTCGCCTATCCTGGCCAAGACGCCGGTGCCGGGTCTCTATGTCAATTGCGGCTGGGGCACCGGCGGCTTCAAGGCAACGCCCGGCTCGGGCCACGTCTTCGCCCACACCATCGCCAACGACAATCCGCATCCGATCAATGCGCCCTTCACGATCGAGCGCTTCCGCACCGGACGATTGATCGACGAGGCGGCGGCCGCGGCCGTCGCGCATTGATGCGGCCGAGCGCCAAGCCATAACCAGGCAGGACAAGCATGCTTCTCATCCGCTGCCCCTATTGCGAGGAAGAGCGCCCGGAACTCGAGTTCCGCAATGCGGGAGAGGCGCACATCGCCCGTTCTCCTGATATCGCGTCGATCTCCGACGAAGATTTCGAGAAGTTCTTCTTCATTCGTTCGAACCCCAAGGGCATCATCTACGAGCGCTGGCGTCACGTTCATGGCTGCGCGCGCTTCTTCAACGCCGTACGCGACACCGTGTCCGACAGGTTCCTGACGACCTACAAGGCGGGCGAGCCCAAGCCGGACATCGCAGGAGCCGCGAACGACCCCGGCCCGGCCGCCTGGGCCAATCGACCGCCCGATCAGCTCAATGTGAAGAAGCCGGCGCGGAAGAAGTCAGATGGCACGAGGAGCGGGGCTCAATGAGGGTCATCGCTCTTGTCCACCCCCCTCTGTCCTGCCGGACATCTCCCCCTCAAGGGGGGAGATTGGCCTTCATCTTCGCTTTCGCCAATCGTCAACGCCGCAGAATGAGCGCCGTCATTGATGACAGCCGATCTCCCCCCTTGAGGAGGAGATGTCCGGCAGGACAGAGGGGGGTACGAACAGTCGCAATATTGCCGGACCGTCACCCCGCAACGCCGACAGCCGCCCCGGAGCGCATCGCATGACCACCTCCCACCGCATTTCTGGGGTCGGCCGCCTGACGCCTGCGAAGACCGCGCGTTTCACCTTCGACGGCAAGAACTACACCGGTATTGAAGGGGATACGCTTGCTTCGGCGCTGCTCGCCAACGGCATCCACCTTGTCGGGCGTTCCTTCAAGTATCACCGGCCACGCGGCATCCTTTCCGCCGGCGCCGAGGAGCCCAACGCGCTCGTCACCGTTGAACGCGATGCGGCGCGCAAGACGCCCAATGTCCGCGCCACGGTCCAGGAACTTTACGACGGGCTGTCCGCCATATCGCAGAACCGCTGGCCGTCGCTTTCCCTCGATGTCGGAGCGGTCAGCGACTTCGCCTCGCCCATGTTCTCCGCCGGGTTCTACTACAAGACCTTCATGTGGCCGAAGGCGGCCTGGAAGAAGATATACGAGCCGAACATCCGCGCCGCCGCGGGCCTCGGCGTGGCGCCCGATCAACCGGATCCCGACCATTATTCCTCCCGCTTCGCCCATTGCGACGTGCTGATTGTGGGCGGCGGCGCGGCTGGCATCGCCGCGGCTCTCGCCGCAGCCGAAACCGGCGCGCGGGTCATCATGTGCGACGAGCAGGCGGAATTCGGTGGAGCGCTGCGCTTCGAGACGGGCGCGCGCATCGAAGGCGCTGACGGCTGGGACTGGGCGCAGAAGGCGGTCGCCTCGCTGAAGCGCATGGGCAATGTGCGCGTGCTGACGCGCACCACTGCCTTCGGCTACTACGCGCAGAACTTCGTCGGTCTCGTCGAACGCGTCACCGATCATCTCGCCGGACCGGACCGCGCGCTTCCGCGCGAACGGCTCTGGCAGGTGCGCGCCAAACGCGTGGTGCTGGCCACCGGCGCGATAGAGCGGCACATGGTCTTCGCCGATAACGACCGGCCCGGCATAATGCTCGCCGCCGCCGCGCGCGCCTATCTCAATCATTATGGCGTCGCCGTGGGGCGCAACGTCGGTGTCTATACCGCAAACGACTCCGCCTATGCGGCCGCGATCGACCTCAAGAAGGCTGGGGTCAATATCGCGGCGATCGTCGACCTGCGCGACAATCCGACCGGTCCGGCGGTCGACGAGGCGCGCTCGCTCGGCATCGAGATCAATCATGGACGCGCGGTGATCAGGGCTGGCGGCAGGCTGCGCGTTTCCTCCATGACGATACAGCCCAAGCAGGGCGGGGGCGAGCGCACCATTCCCGTCGACGCGATCCTGATGTCGGCCGGCTGGACGCCTTCCGTGCATCTCTTCTCGCAATCGCGCGGCAAGGTTGCCTTCGATGAGGCCACGAAACGATTCCTGCCGGGCACCTATGCGCAGGGGTGCGTTTCGGTCGGCGCGTGCAACGGCACTGACGGATTGGAGGGAACGGTGGCCGAGGCGCTTGCCGCCGGTCTGCGAGCGGCGAAGGAGGCCGGCGTTCAGGCAGGCAAGGCCCTCAAAATGAAAGTCGACGATACCGAGGCCTGGACGGGCGGCATGCTGGGGGCCGGTCCGGGCGCTGGCGAAGACAGCAAGGTCAAGGCCTTTGTCGACTTCCAGAACGACGTGACCGCCAAGGACATTCGGCTCGCCGTGCGCGAGGGCATGCGCTCGATCGAGCATGTCAAGCGCTTCACCACGACGGGAATGGCGACAGACCAGGGCAAGACATCCAACATGCACGGTTTGGCCATCGCGGCCGAGACACTGGGCAAGGAGATACCGGAGGTCGGTCTCACCACGTTCCGTGCGCCCTATACGCCGGTGACCTTCGGCGCCATCGTGAACCACTCGCGCGGGCCTCTCTTCGATCCGACCCGCAGGACGCCGATTCATCCTTGGGCAGCCGCCCAAGCTGCGGTGTTCGAGGATGTCGGCCAATGGAAGCGGGCGTGGTACTTCCCACGGTCCGGCGAGGACATGCATGCCGCGGTGAACCGCGAATGCGCCACGGTCCGCAAGACAGCCGGGCTGTTCGACGCTTCGACACTCGGCAAGATCGAAGTCGTCGGGCCGGACGCGGCGAAGTTCATGGAACTCATCTACACCAATCCCTGGGAGAAGCTGGAGCCCGGCCGCTGTCGCTACGGCATCATGCTGCGGGAGGATGGTTTCATCTATGACGATGGCGTGGTGGGGCGGCTTGCGACCGACCGGTTCCATGTGACGACGACCACCGGCGGCGCCGCACGCGTGATGAATCACATGGAAGACTATCTCCAGACCGAATTCCCGCATCTCGACGTCTGGCTCACCTCGATTTCGGAACAGTGGGCCGTCGTCGCCGTGCAGGGGCCGAGGTCGCGCGACATCATCGCACCGCTGGTGGAGGGCATCGACCTTTCCGATGCGGCCATGCCCCACATGTCGGTGCGGGAGGGCCGGATCTGCGGCGTGCCGACGAGGCTCTTCCGGATGTCTTTCACCGGCGAGCGCGGTTTCGAGGTCAATGTGCCCGCTGATTACGGCCAGGCGGTTTGGGAAGCGCTGTGGGCCCAGGGGCAGAAGCACGGCGCCTGCGCCTATGGCACAGAGGCCATGCATGTTCTGCGGGCGGAAAAGGGGTACGTCATCGTCGGCCAAGATACGGACGGCACCGTGACGCCCGAGGATGCCGGGCTTGATTGGGCCGTCGGCAAGAAGAAGGCCGATTTCGTCGGAATCCGCGGCTTGATGCGCCCCGATCTCGTGGCCAAGGGGCGCAGGCAACTCGTCGGGCTGAAAACCAGGGACCCCAATCTCGTGCTCGAGGAAGGCGCGCAGATCGTAGGCAATCCGGCTCAGCCCGTGCCGATGACGATGATCGGCCATGTCACGTCGAGCTACTGGTCGGAAAATTGTGGCCGTTCGATCGCTCTGGCGCTGGTCGCAGGCGGCCGCGACCGCGTGGGCGAAACGCTATACGTGCCGATGCCGTCCGGCGTCATCGAGGTGGAAGTGACCGGAATGGTGGCCTTTGACGAGAAGGGGGAGCGCCTCAATGGCTAAGGCAGCTTCGAAGTCCCGCGCCTCGGTTGCCGCGGAGTTGGAACGCAGGCCGGCGCTAGCCGGGGTCGATCTCTCCGCGAGGGGTGTCCGGATCTCAATGCTGCCGCCGGCCGAGCGCATTTCGCTGCGGGCGCGTGGCGCCTCTGTCGCAGCCCTGTCGAAGGCGCTCGGCTTGATGCTGCCACAAAATCCGAAGACTTCAGCCGCCAAGGATGCTCGGACGGCGCTGTGGCTCGGGCCAGACGAATGGCTGGTGATCGACGAAGCGGGCAAGGATCCGGGTACGGATTGCGCAAAGATATCCGCGCTACACTCGGCAGTCGGCATCTCGCATCGCAATATCGCGATTTCAGTCGAGGGACCCGGCGCCGAGGCGACGCTCGCCGCCGGCTGCCCGCAAGACCTGTCGCTCGTGGCTTTCCCGGTCGGCGCCTGTTCGCGCACGATCCTCGGCAAGGTCGAGATCGTCGTCCTGCGTACGGCGGAAGATGCATTCAGGATAGAATGCTGGCGTTCGTTTTCGGACTACGTCTTCACCTTCCTGTCGGAAGCAGCCCGCGACGCAATGGCGTGAGGCACTGCCTCAAAACCCGAAGGACTGCTGCGCCGGCTCGGGCGGCGCAAGGCGTACGCCTTCGAGCTCCAGCATGCGCATCTTCGCCACGGCGCCGCCCGGCGCCGAGAAGCCGCCGACCTTGCCACCGGCTGCCAGCACGCGATGGCACGGGATGAGCAGCCCCACCGGGTTCCTGGCCATCGCCTGACCGACGTCGCGCGCGGCTTCCGGTCCCGCACCCAATTGCTTTGCCAGCGCGCCGTAAGTTGTCGTGTGGCCCCAGCCGACCTGCCGGGCAGCCGCATAGATGCGCTTGAAGAATTCGTCCTGGTCGCCGAGGTCGAGCGCAAAGCCCGAGAAATCCGTCTCCTCGCCCTCGAAATAGCGACGGACGGCGGAGATCGCTGCCGCCACCTCAGGCGTCGGTGTTCCGGGCTTCCCTCCGGGCAGGCGGCGCAGGAGGCCCCGTTCGGTTGCCTCGGCGTTTCGGGTCGGCAACTGGAAGCGCGTAATACCGACATCGTTCCACGCGATGCCGCAGAAACCTCCAGCCGTTTCGAAGACGGTATAGTGATGCTCGGTCTGGCCCATGACACGGCCCTCATCTTTTCAGCTTACGCCAAAGATCGTGCGTCCACGCCTCGAACTCAACCCGATTCCTGCAGGCTCCTGACGTTTCAGGTCATTTCCGGACGTGGCTGCGCCGTCACCGTGACTTTATCGGCCACGCTCCGACGGATGATCGTGAAGACCAGAGCCTGGCCGATCCTATCGCCAGTGAGCAACCGCAAGAGATCATCGACGCCCGTGAGCGCCCTTCCGTCGATCGCCGCGATGACATCGCCGTCGCGCAGGCCGGCACGGTCGGCGGGTCCGTCCGGCTCGACCTTGCGGATCCTGACTGCGGTGTCGCTGATGATCTGCGTTGCCAGGGCCACGCGTCGCGGTAGCGCGACGGTGTCGGCCGAAATGCCGATGAAGGCACGCCGTACGCGCCCATGGCGGATGATCTCCGACACGACATGACTGGCGGTGTTGGATGCAACGGCGAAGGCGATGCCTTGCGCACCCAAGATGATGGCGGTGTTGATGCCGATCACTTCGCCGCTCGACGCCACGAGCGGTCCGCCCGAGTTGCCGGGGTTGAGCGCGGCATCGGTCTGCACGACATCATCGATCAGGCGTCCCGTGGCGGAGCGCATCGATCGGCCGAGCGCCGAGACCACACCTGCCGTCACCGTCCATTCGAAGCCCAGCGGATTGCCGATGGCGATAGCGATCTGGCCGCGCCGCAATTTCTTGGAGTCGCCCAGCCGTGCCACGCTGGCAAAGCGGCCGTCGGCGCGCACCAGGGCGATGTCGGTGTCCGGGTCGCTGCCGAGCACCCGGCCTTCCGTCGAACCGCCATCGGGCATGGTGACGCGGACTGTCCTGGCAGTGCCGACCACATGGCTGTTGGTGACGACCAGGCCGTCCGGCGAGATGGCGAAACCGGAGCCATGGCCGGCTTTGTTGCCGACGTGCTCGATGCGCGCCACCGCTGGCCCGACGAGGTCGACCGCGTCGGAGACGGATTGCGAATAGGCATCGAGCAAAAGGGCGTCGTTGTCGCCGTAGAGATCGTGTGCGGCTTCGCCCATCTTTCTCTCCATTTCAAAGGGTTGCTTTGTTCCTATATGTGCGGAGCACGGAAACCCGGCGCGACCTGACCGGATGGGGAGGCTAGCCCTCTGGCGAGTAGGAACCGGGGTGAAGTTCCGCGATATCTGGGCGACCGAAGCCCAGGAGGCGATCATGGCAAAGTTCAATCTCCCCGATTTCTCGCGCGCCGTGGCGGAGCTCGCCGCGAAGGCGGCGCCTTCCGTCATCTGTCTGAACGTCCATCCGCGCCACACGACCAGCGCCTTCCACTGGCGCGACGGGCTATATGTCACCGCCGAGGAAGGCATCGACACCGGCGAGGAACTCGAGGCCACGCTTCCCGGCGGTACGGCCGCCAAGGTGGAATTGCTTGGCCGCGATCCGTCCACCGGCATTGCGTTGGTCAAGCCTGAAGGCCACTCTTCTTCCCACTCGTTCGCGTCAGCGAAGGACATCGCGGCGGGCGCCTTCGCCGTCATCGTGGGCGGCAGCGGCGGGTCGCCGCTCGTCGCCTTCGGCATGGTCAGCGAATACGGCCCTTCCTGGCGCAGCATGCGCGGCGGTCTGATAGATCATCGCATCGGCCTGGCCGCGCCACTGGATGGGCGCTTCGAAGGCGCGGCCGCGCTGGATACCGAGGGAGGGCTGATCGGTCTGGTGCTGTTCGGCCCGCGCCGCCGTCCGCTGGTCATTCCGGCCGAGACGGTCGAACGGACAGCATCCGCGCTGCGGGAGAAAGGTCATATCGCGCGGGGTTATCTCGGTGCTGGCCTACATCCCGTGCATCATTCCTCGATCCGGGGCGCCATGGTGATGAGCCTCGACGAGGGCGGTCCGGCCCGTGCCGCGGGTCTGCATCTCGGCGACATCGTGACAGCGTGGAATGGCGAAGAGGTCCATGGCCCCCGGGACATGATCCGCCGGCTGGGTTCGGACAGCGTCGGCACCATTGTCACGCTCGCCATCGTGCGCGGCGGAGAGCAGCGCGACCTCTCCGTCACCGTCGGTTCGCGGCCGATGAGCTAGGTTTTCGATGGCGCAGCAGACCATCATGATCGCGTTGATGCTCGCCGATCTCGAGAGGGCAGAGGAGCTTCTGTCCGCGATATCGGAAGAGCGTGACATGGTGGTGTCAGACGCCGCCGATCAAGCCGACGTGGTCGTCACGGATGGGCTGCCCCGTGATGCCGTCACTCCGCATGTCGTTTGGGGCGGCGAAGCGACCGGACAGGCCAATGCCCGCGCGATGCTGGCCGAAGGGGTCGGCGTGAGCGTCGTGGTCGCAGCGATCCGTCTGGTGGCGGCGGGTTACCGGATGGAGCGGGACAATCCATCCGGCCGGGCGTCTGACGAACCCACCTCCGGTGGGCATTATCATCTGAGCGCGCGCGAGCGCGAGGTGCTGGCCCTTCTTGCGGAGGGAGCACCCAACAAGATCATCGCCCGTCGCCTCGGTATTTCCGTCCACACGGCCAAGTTCCATGTGGCAGCGGTCGTGAGCAAGCTCGGCGCGGCCAATCGCACCGAAGCGATCGGCATCGCCATGCGCGAGGGGCTGGTCCTGATTTGAGCGGTATGCTCAGATCGCCGTGATGCCGCCGTCGACCGACAAAGTGTGGCCGGTCATGAACGAGTTCTTCGGGTCGGCGGCGAAAAGGATGACCTCGACCACCTCGTCGACCTCGGCCACGCGCTTCATCGGCACGCCGCGGGTGAGCTCGGTATGCGCCTCTTGCTCGTTGCCGCCTGCCAGCTTGACGAAATCGCCGACCATCTGGGTGCGTGCAAAAGAAGGACAGACCGCGTTCACGCGGATGCCGCGGGTCGCGTATTCGGAAGCGGCCGAACGTGTCAGGCCGACGACGCCGTGCTTGGCGGCGGCATAGACGGAAAGCCGCGGTGCGCCCGCGAGCCCCGCCACCGATGCGATGTTGACAATGGCGCTATGCGCGCCGTCGACGCGGAATTGCCGTTCCATGACGGGGATCTGGTGCTTCATGGCGTAGAAAACGCCGAGCAGGTCGATGTCGATGATGCGCCGCGCCTCGTCCGAAGGGACTTGCGGCAGTTTGACGAAGCTCTGGGCAACGCCCGCATTGTTGATGGCGATGTCGAGGCGGCCGAAGCGGCTGACGGCGACGTCGGCCAACGCTTCGGAGAGGCTCTCCTGGGAGATGTCGCCGGCCAGCAGAGCGGTCTCGGTGGGCAACTCGGCCGCCAGCTTCTCGAGCGAGCCCATATCGATGTCGGACAGGACCAGCCGGGCGCCGTCCGCAGCCAGCCGCTCGGCCGTTCGGCGCCCGAATCCCCCCGTCGCTCCCGTCAGCAGGACGGTCAGCCCCTCGAAACGTCTCATGCCTTCTTATCCTCTTCGATCAGCCGCACGGCGAGCGCCGCCAGCAGCTTCACTGCTTCTCCGTAAGTCTTGGCCTTTTCCGGATTCGATGCATTGCCGTCAAGCGCGCGCTTATAGACACCTTGGCAGATGGCGGCGAGGCGGAAAAAGGAGAAGCTGAGATAGAAGGTCCAATTGTCGATGCCGTCGATGTTTCGTCGTTCGCAATAGCGCCTGACATAGGCCTCTTCGGTCGGAAGGCCGAGCGTCGCACGGTCGACGCCGCCGAGACCCCTGAACCCGGAAGCGTACGGCAATCGCCACTGCATGCATTGATAGGAGATGTCTGCATAGGGGTGGCCGAGGGTGGACAGTTCCCAGTCGAGCACGGCGACCACGGCGGGCTGCTCGGGTGCGAAGATCATGTTGTCCAGCCGGTAGTCGCCATGGACAAGCGACACCAGCCCATCGTCGGGCGGGAGATGGGATTCCAGCCAGGCGATCAGGCGATCCATGTCGGCCACGACGCCTGTTTCGGAGGCGCGGTACTGGCTGGTCCAGCGCCCGAATTGCCGCTCGAAATAGTTGCCGGGCTTGCCGTAGTCGGTAAGGCCGGCGGCCTCCAGGTCGACATTGTGGAGTGCCGCCAGCGTGGCGTTCATGGCGTCGTAGATCGCCGCGCGCTCGTCATTGCCGGAAACTTCGGGCAGGGTCGGATCCCAGAATATCCGCCCCTCGACGAAGGCCATGACGTAGAACATGCGCCCGATCGGCGAATCCTCCTGCGAAAGATGAAGGACCGGCGGCACGGGCACTTCCGTTACGGCGAGCGCCTTCATGACGCGGAATTCGCGGTCGACCTGATGAGCGGATTTGAGCAATTGTCCTGGCGGCTTGGCGCGCAAGACGTAGCGGCCGCTCCGGGCGGTCAGCAGATAAGTCGGATTGGACTGACCGGAGTTGAACTTCTCGATCCGCTCCAATCCCGAAAAGCCCGGAACATGGGTCTCGAGATAAGGCGCGAGTGCGGCGGCATCGAGCGTGTTCGCATCACTCATGAGTTGTCTTCCCTGGGCTCCAGATGGGTGAGCGTCAGCCAGCGGGCCGTGAGCGCCGGTTTCGCGAAATTCTCGATTTCAATGGTCACGTCGTAGTCGATGTGGACCCAGCCGGATGGCCGGGCATTGACGTTTGCCAGCACGAAACGTGTCCTGATCCGCGCTCCGGATTTGACCGGTGCGATGAAGCGAATCTTGTCGAAGCCGTGATTGATGCCGACGCTTGCGCCTTCCAGTTGCGGCAAGGTCTCGAAGGTCATCGCCGAAAGCAGCGACAGCGACAGGAACCCATGTGCGATCGTCCCGCCGAAGGCTGTTTCGCGCGCGGCACGCTCGGGATCCACATGGATGAACTGGTGATCGTCCGTGGCGTCGGCGAATTGGTCGATCATTTGCTGGCTCACGACCCGCCAGGGCGAAAGGCCGATTTCCTTGCCCTGATTGGCCACGAGTTCATCGTAACTGACAGTGTTCAAGCCTGGTCTTCCTGTTGCCGGAACCGGCAAACCATTGTTTCGAGATGGTTTTCCGGTTCGTTGTTGTCGGGGCTCGAAAATCCCCGGCAAACGGGAGTTCCGGCCCTTAGTCCTTGAAAAGTGTCATCCCGTGCTGCACGGACTGGCCGCCGTCGATCGGAATGATGGCGCCGGTCACATAGCTTCCGGCGCGGCTGCACAGATACAATGTCGCGCCGGCAATGTCATCCGGGGCGCCGATCCTGCCGATCGGGACGTGGTCGCCGACATGCTTCGCCTTTTCCTCGGTTCCGGTGGCGAAGGCTGTCATGCGGCTCTGGAAAGGTCCGGGAGCGAACGCGTTGACGGTGATGCGCCGCTGCGCGAACTCGCTGGCGAGCGTACGGGTGAGGTGATGTACCGCCGCCTTGGAGGCTGTGTAGGAATAGGCGTCATCCGCCAGGGGTTGGGTGCCCATCACCGAACCGAGATTGATGATGCGGGCAGGATCGGTATCGCTCGCCGCCTTGCCGAGCATTGGCAGCAATTCGCGGGTTAGGTGAAACAGGCCGGTGACATTGACGTTCAGCACCTTCGCCCAGGCGTGATACGGGAAGGTCTCGAGCGGTTCGCCCCAGGTGACGCCGGCATTGTTGATGAGAATGTGGAGCCTGTCCGTGCGCTTCCCAACCTCGTCCACCAGCGCGGCGATGCCGGCCTCGCTGCTTACGTCTCCAGCGAAACCCTCGGTCTTCCCGGCACCTCCCAGGCTGTTGATCTCGCCGGCAACCCGTTCGCAATCGGCACCCTTGCGCGAGGCGATCATCACGTCGGCGCCTGCCCGCGCCAGGGCCGTCGCCGCCATGCGGCCAATGCCCGTTGCCGCGCCGGTGACCAGCGCTTTTTTGCCAGCGACCGAAAAGAGCTCATCGAGATACGACATCCACCCTCCTAAACACTTTGCCGTCAAGTGGACAAACTTGGCGAAGCACAAATGCGGCGAAGACAATCAGCTGGACCGCCCTGCGGCCGAATGGTGCTGGCGGTCCAGCCGCGGGCTTTTTTATCGACATGTATTAAGCCGCGTTGACAACATACCGGGTAGTATGTTCATCATTTGCCTGTCAGTAAAGCCCTGTCAGGACGCGTCGGCGCGGGCGGGGGAAAGAGGGCGGCAGGGAGGCCGGATGACGCTCAGCGTCAGGGAGCATGTCCTGGACAATGCACGGGCGGAGATTTTGCACGCCGCTGCCACCTGTTTCATGGAGCAAGGCTACAACGCCACCTCGATAGACGACGTCGCCCGGCGTCTCGGCGCTACAAAGGGGCGGATCTACCACTACTATCCTTCGAAGGCGGATCTGTTCGCCGACGTCTATCGCACCGGCATGGACATGAACTATGCCGCCGTCGAGCCCTATCGGAACCTGCAGACCGGTCCGGTCGAGAAGTGGAGGAAGATGGCGACGGCGCATACCCGCCAGATGATCGTCACGCGCCAATTTCAACGCGCGGTCTGGGAAGGTGTCGAGATGACCCTTCGCGGGTCAACGACCCCGCAGCAGCGTCAAGTGCTGGGCGAGCTGCTCGAATATCGAACCAATTACGGCAGGATCTTCCGCGAGATCCTCGCGCAGGGCCTCGAAGCCGGCGTATTCCGGTTCGAGAATGTCAGCATCGCCAACCAGGTCATGTTCACCACGCTGAATTCGCCGATCTTCTGGTACTCGCCGCGCCCCAATGAAACGGGTGGCGACGTGGATGCGATCGTTCGGCAAGTCGTAGTCTTTGCACTGCGTGGCTTGGGTGCCAAGGAGGAGTAGAACAGTGTCGGATATGAACCTTGGCATGACGGAGCGGCTGAAGCCGATCCACGAGCGCGTCGCCCGCATGGTGCGGGAGGAGATCATGCCGCTCGACGAGGAATTCCTGGCCGAGGTGGGCAAGAGCGGCGACCGCTGGACCTTCACCCCGCGTCAGACCGAAATACTGGAGGGATTGAAAGCCAAGGCACGCGAGCGCGGCCTGTGGAATTTCTGGCTCACCGACTCCGAACGCGGCTACGGCCTCTCCACCGTCGAATATGCCTATCTCGCCGAGGAGATGGGCAAGGCCCATATCGGCGCCGAAGTCTTCAACTGCTCCGCCCCCGACACCGGAAACATGGAAGTGCTGGAGCGCTATGGCAGCGTCGAGCACAAGGAGAAGTGGCTGAAGCCGCTGCTCGACGGCAAGATCCGCTCCGCCTTTTTGATGACCGAGCCCGACGTAGCCTCCTCCGATGCCACCAACATCTCGATGCGCTGCAAGCGGGACGGCGACGACTACGTGCTGAATGGCGAGAAGTGGTGGTCCTCGGGCGCGGGCGACCCGCGTTGCGCGATCTACATCGTCATGGTGCGCACCGCCGATGAAGGTCCCAAGCATAGCCGGCATTCGATGATCCTTGTGCCGGCGGGCACCAAGGGCATCACCAAGCTGAGGGCAATGAAAGTCTATGGCGACGACGACGCCCCGCACGGCCATCTTCATCTGGGCTTCGAGGACGTGCGCGTTTCGGCCGGCAACCTGCTGCTCGGAGAGGGCAGGGGATTCGAGATCGCGCAGGGACGTCTGGGCCCCGGCCGCATCCACCACTGCATGCGCGCCATCGGCCAGGCCGAGATGGCGCTGGAACTGATGTGCCGACGCTCGATGCGCCGCGAGGCCTTCGGCAAGCCGCTGGCGCAGCTCGGCGCCAACTACGACATCGTCGCGGAATGCCGCATGGAAATCGAGATGGCGCGCCTGCTCTGCCTGAAGGCGGCATGGATGATGGATCAGGGCGACAAAGTCGCGGCGGCTCCCTGGATCAGTCAGATCAAGGTGATCGCCCCGCGCGTCGCGCTGAAGGTCGTCGACGAGGCGGTGCAGATGTTCGGCGCGCAAGGGATCAGCCAGGACACGCCGCTCGCTCGCTCCTGGACCCACCTGCGGACGCTTCGTCTGGCCGACGGTCCGGATGCTGTCCATCGCCGCCAAGTGGCGCGCGAGGAACTGCGCAAATACACGCAGGAAAAGGTGTGAGGTCGACATGAAAGCCATCGTCGCACGCGACTTCGCACCGCTCGACAAGCTCGAATATGCCGAATGGCCGGAGCCGGAGGCGACCGGCTCCACGGTCGTGATCCAGGCCGAAGCGATCGGCGTCAATTATCCCGACGGCCTTCTGGTGCAGGGTCTCTATCAGATGAAGCCGCCGCTGCCTTTCGTGCCGGGTATGGAAGCCGCGGGTACTGTGATCGCCGTGGGCCCGGATGTGACCTCGGTGAAGCCCGGCGATCGCGTTGCCGCGCTCTCCAGCCTCGGCAGCTATGCCGAGCGGGTCGGCGCGCCCGAGATCGCGGTGATGAAGCTGCCGGCCGGCCTGTCGGGCGAGGACGCATGCGCCTTGCTGTGCGGCTACGGCACTTCGCATCACGCGCTCAAGCAGCGCGCCAACCTGCAACCGGGTGAGACGCTCTGCGTGCTCGGAGCCTCCGGCGCCACAGGCATTGCCGCGATACAGATCGGCAAGGTTATGGGCGCGAAGGTGATTGGTGTCGCATCCTCGGCGGAGAAGCGGTCGATCGCCCGAGACGCCGGGGCCGATATCGTGATCGGCTACGATAATCTGAGGGAAAGCCTGAAAGAGGCGACCGAAGGCAAGGGTGTCGATGTCGCTTTCGATCCGGTCGGCGGTGAGTCCTTCGATGCGGTGGCGCGTTCGATGGCATGGGGCGGACGGCTGCTGGTCATCGGCTTCGCTTCCGGCACGATCCCGCAATTCCCGGTCAACCTGGCGCTGGTCAAGGGCTTCAGCGTGGTCGGCGTGTTCTGGGGGGCCTTCACCCAGAAGGAGCCGAAGGTCCATGCCGGCAACATGGAGGAGCTGATCGGCTGGTATGTCGCCGGCAAGATCAAGCCCGTGATCGAAGGAACCTATCCGCTTGCCGATGCGGCCAATGTGCTGAAGCGCGTGCTCGGCCGCGGGTCCACCGGAAAACTGATCCTGAAGCCCTGAGGGCGGAACGGCGAGGAGGTGACAGCGATGGCTATTGCGACAGAGATGAAGGCGCTTCTGCTCAAGCACGACGCCTATGCCGCCGTTCCCTCCGGAACCGTTCTCGAAGCTCTCGAGCCCTATGTCGAATATGGTTCGATCGGCGTGCCGTCGCCGAAGCCGACGCAGCTTCTGATCAAGGTGGCGCTCGCTTCGATCAACCCCTCCGACGTGATGTTCGTAAAGGGCATGTATGGCCAGCCGCGTATCAAAGGGCAGCCAGCCGGCTTCGAGGGCGTGGGCATCGTCGTCGCCACGGGCGACGACCCCTACGCTAGAAGCTTCGCCGGGAAGCGTGTCGCCTTTGCCACCGGCACCAGCAGCTGGGGAAGCTGGGCCGAATACGCGATCGCGGAAGCCGCCTCGTCGATTCCGCTTATCGATACCATACGTGACGTCGACGGCGCGGCCATGATCGTCAATCCGCTCACCGCGTTGGCCATGTTCGGCATCGTGCGCGAGGAAGGCGAGAAGGCCTTCATCCTGACGGCCGGGGCTAGCCAGCTTTCCAAGCTGATCATGGGCGTGGCCCGCGACGAGGGCTTCCGGCCGATCGCCATCGTGCGCCGCGACGACCAGATTCCGATGCTCAAGCAGGCGGGGGCAGCCCATGTGCTCAACGCCGAGTCGGCGGATTTCCGGAATGCTCTGCGCGAGCTGGTGAAAACCGAACAGCCGCGCGTCTTCCTGGATGCCGTGACCGGCCCGCTCGCCTCTGCAATCTTCGACGTGATGCCGAAACGGTCGCGCTGGATCGTCTATGGCAGGCTCGACCCCGATGCGACCGTCATCCGCGAGCCGGGCCAGCTCATTTTCCAGCACAAGCGCATCGAAGGTTTCTGGCTGGTCGAATGGATGCGCGGCCCGCAGGAGCGGACGGTGCAGGCGATCACCGAAGCGCAGAAGCGTTTTTCGGACGGGAGGTGGAAGACCGACGTAACGGCTGTGGTGCCGCTTTCCGAGGCCATTGAAAGGGTCTCGGGAGAGCTCGCCAAGCCGAACGGGAAGGTATTCCTATCGCCCTGACAAATGTATGACTTTCGTCGGTTGCCCGCGGGAACGGGTAATCTATAGTCGGGAAAAAGCGCGGCAAAAAAGACCGCGTAAGTACCGAAGGAATGGGAGGAGGACGTCTTGGACGTATTGCAGCTCATTGTCAGTGGTCTGGCCAATGGATGCGTCTATGGCCTGATCGCACTGGGCTTCGTGCTTATCTACAAGGCCACCGAAGCGGTGAATTTCGCTCAGGGCGATTTCATGATGCTGGGCGCCTTCATCACGCTCGGACTTACCAACGCCGAGTTCCTTGGATTGCCGTTCTGGCTGTCGGTGCCGATCGCCATCGTGATGATGGGGGTGTTCGGCTACCTGCTCGATATGCTGGTACTCCGGCACATGTTCGGCCAGTCGCAGATCGCCGTGGTCATGCTCACCATCGCGCTCGGCTTCGTGCTCCGCTTCGTCGCGGGCGTGATCTGGGGACACGAGCCCAAATCGCTGGAATCGCCGATTGCCGGCGTCGACGTGCGACTTGGCGGTCTGGTGCTCGGGCTCGACGAGATCACGGTCATCGTCGTCACAGTGCTGCTGACAGCGGTGCTTTATCTCTACTTCAACAGGACAAGGCTCGGCATCGCCATGCAGGCCGCCTCGCAGAACCAACTCGCCGCCTACTACATGGGCATTCCGGTGAAGCGCGTTCATTCGCTGATCTGGGCGCTGGCGGGCGCGGTCGCTGCGATCGCGGGCGTTCTGTTCGCGTCCAAGGGGTCGATCGATCCGTCGACCGGCCTCCTGGGCATCAAGGCCTTCGCCGCCGCGGTGATCGGTGGTTTCGGCAGCCTGCCCGGCGCCTTGCTCGGCGGCATCATCGTCGGCTTGATCGAGCCTTTCGCCTCCTACTACATCGCGGCCGGCTACTCACAGATCATGCCTTACCTGCTGCTCTTCCTGATCCTGGTCTTCCGCCCGCACGGCATTCTGGCCCAGGTCCATAGCAAAAAGGTGTGACGGCGCATGCGGACTGTCTTCAAAACCTCGTACGACGCCGACATCAACCTGTTCAAGCACGGCCACCAGGTCGGCTGGTACATGGCGCTGCTGGTGCTGTCGATCGTGCTGCCCTTCCTGCTCGACACGTTCTGGCTGGGCGAGATGACCAATGTGCTCATCTGGTCGATCGCCGGCATGGGGCTGATGATCCTGGTCGGCCAGACCGGCCAGGCGAGCCTTGGCCATTCCGCCTTCCTGGCGATCGGCTGCTACGCCAACGTGCTCCTGCAGGATCCGATCGGGCTGCCGTTCATCCTGTCGTTTCCGTTGGCCGGACTGATCGCCGGGGTGGCGGGGGCGCTGATCGCCCTGCCGATGAGCCGGCTCCACGGCATTTATCTCGGTATCGGCACGCTGGCGCTCGCCATCCTGGCCGACGATCTCATCGTGATTGCCGAGCCGCTGACCAACGGCGTCGTGGGCCTCATCCCGCCGACGATCTCGATCTTCGGTCTGGAAATCGATCGCTACGGCTCGCCCGCCCGCTTTTACTGGATGGTGCTGGTCGTGGCCGTTGCGGTCGTGCTCGTCTACCGCAATCTCCTGCGCACGCCGCTCGGGCGTTCCTTCTCGGCGGTGCGCGACTCCGAGGTTTCGGCGCGCGCCATGGGCGTCAATGTCGCCAAGACCAAATCTGTTTCCTTCGCCATATCGACGGCGATAACGGGGCTTGCCGGCGCTTTGATGGGGCATTTCGCCGGCATCTTCAACAACGAGACATTCAACCTCATCATCTCGATTCAGCTCCTGCTGATGATCGTCATCGGTGGGCTGGGGTCGATCCACGGCGCCTTCTTCGGGGCCTTCGTTGTCGCGCTGCTGCCGCAGGCCATCGCCATCTCGCGCGATTTCGTGGGGGGTATGTTCGGCGGCGGCACCGTCGCCATTCCAGGCTTGGAGTCGGCGATCTTCGGCGCGCTGCTCATTCTTTTCATCCTGTTCGAGCCGATGGGCATCTACGGCCGGTGGGTGAAGGTCAGGACCTACTTCGAACTCTTTCCCTTCTACCGCCGCGACATGTTCCGTCGCCAGAAAAGCTACCTGAAGACGGAGCGCATGCGATGAGCCTCCTCGAAATCGACAATGTGACGTTGCGCTTCGGCGGCGTGGTCGCCGTCAACAAGGTGTCGTTCTCGGTCGAGCAGGGCGAAGTCTTCGCGCTGGTCGGACCCAATGGGGCGGGCAAATCCACCCTCTTCAACCTGATCTCGCGTTTCTACGATCCGGTGGAAGGGGACATACGCTTCGCCGGCGAGAGCATCTTGAAGCGTGCACCCCACGAGATGGCGCGGCTCGGTATCGCCAGGACCTTCCAGAACATCGAGCTCTTCGAGCAGGCGACCGTGCTGCAGAACCTCCTGGTCGGACGGCACCGCCATCGCAAGGGAAACATGGCCAATGAGCTGCTGTTCACGCCCTTCGTGCGGCAGGAGGAGCGACGCCATCGCGAGGCGGTGGAGAAGGTCATCGACTTCCTCGACCTGCAGGCCTATCGCGACAAATACATAGCCGGCCTGCCCTATGGGGTGCGCAAGGTGGTGGAGATGGGCCGGGCTCTTGCCATCGAGCCGCGACTCCTGCTGCTCGACGAGCCGGCCTCGGGCCTCTCCGTCGAGGAGACGCAGGACGTCGCCTTCTGGATCGAAGACATCAAGACGCAGATGGGCATCACCGTGCTGATGGTCGAGCACGACATGCATCTCGTCTCTTCCGTTTCGGATCGTGTGCTCGCCCTCGCCGACGGCAAGGCGCTGGCGCTGGGCACGGCACAGGAGGTGCAGAGCGATCCGAAGGTGATCGAGGCCTATATCGGCGTGTCCGATCCGGAAAAGAGGGCGGTGGCATGACGGTCAGCCTTCAGGTCGTTCATTCTGTGCCGTCGGAAAAGTCGGTGGTGCTTTCGGTCCGCAATCTGGAAAGCTTCTACGGGCCGATCATGGCGATCCGCGGCGTGAGCCTGGAGGTCCGCGCGGGCCAGATCGTCACGGTTCTCGGAGCCAACGGTGCGGGCAAGACAACGCTCCTCAAGACGATCTCCGGCGTCATGAACCCGCAAAAGGGAGAGATCCTCTATGGCGGCGGCGACATAGCCGGACAGGAGCCCGATAAGGTCGTGCGGGCCGGTATCGTCCATGTGCCCGAGGGGCGCGAGGTGTTTCCGCTGCTGACCGTCGAGGAAAACCTCAGGATGGGAGCGTTCACGCGCACCGACGCGGAAGCCGTCCGCCGCGACGAGGAAATGGTCTATTCCTATTTCCCGATCCTCGCCGAGCGGCGGCGCCAGGCCGCCGGCACGCTGTCGGGCGGCCAGCAACAGATGCTCGCCATCGGTCGTGGCCTGATGGCCGATCCCAGGGTGATGCTTCTCGACGAACCGAGCCTCGGCCTTTCGCCGCTTCTCGTGAAAGAGATCTTCTCGATCATCCGCCGCCTCAATCGCGAGCAGGGCGTCACCATGATGCTGGTTGAACAGAATGCCCGCGTCGCGTTGGAAGTCGCGGATTACGGCTATGTGATGGAGCTCGGCCGCATCGTCATGGCCGACACGGCGGCGCGGCTCCTGCAGTCGAAGGACATCCAGGAATTCTATCTCGGGGTCCAGGGCGAGACCCAGCGCGGCCAGAAACGCTGGAAGCAGAAGAAGACATGGCGATGAGCGAGCTGGCGCGCTTGCCCCTCATCCGGCCCTTCGGGCCCCCTTCTCCCACAAGGGGAGAAGGGGGAGCTTGGCAAATAGGCTTCTGCAAATTGCCGATGCTGGCGATTGGCTTCAACACTGCTGCCGGCCTTCCCTTCTCCCCCTGTGGGAGAAGGTGGCCTCGCGAAGCGAGGTCGGATGAGGGGTTCCCCGGCTCCACTCCACACGGGAGGATAATCACATGACCATCGCACCCAACATGCCGGCGCAGAAGGTCGTGGACGGTCACAGCATCAATGCCGACCTCACCAAGGGACCATATTTCTTCGACGGCGCCGACACGCTGGTGAAGCTCTTCCGCAAGCGTTGCGAGGAGCTCGGACCCAAGGTCGCGCATCGTGAGAAGGACTACGGCATCTGGCTGTCCTACACATGGACCGATTTCTACGAGCATGCACGGCTGATCGGCCTTGGGCTCGTGGCACTCGGCCTGAAGCGCGGCGAGGTTGTCTCGATCCTGTCGGAGGACAACAAGGAATGGATCTATGCCGATCTCGGCGTGCAGTCGGTGGGCGGCATCGTGTCCGGCGTCTACACGACCGACTCCGCCGCCCAGCTCAATTACCTGGTGAACGATTCCGACAGCCGTTTCCTGTTCGTCGAGAATGATGAGCAGCTCGACAAGTTTCTGTCCGTCAAGGACGACATGCCCGGGCTGGTGAAGGTGATCGTGTTCGACCGCGATGGCCTGCATGGCTTTTCCGATGAGAAGGTTATTTTCCTGGATGATCTCTACCGCATAGGCCGCGACTATCTGAAGGAGAACCCGACCCGTTTCGAGGAGGAGATCTCGCGCTCACAGCCCGAGGAAATAGCCATTCTCGTCTATACGTCCGGCACAACAGGGCCGCCCAAGGGCGCCATGATCAGTCACAGCAATATCATATGCTCGATCACCGGAGCTTTGATCACGCTGCCGGTTAAAAATACGGACGAGCAGGTCTGCTTCCTGCCGCTCTGCCACATACTGGAGCGGCTGATCAGTGTGTTCATTCCGATCGGACTGAACTCGACGGTGAATTTCGCCGAAAGTCCCGAAACCGTCTTCGACAATATCCGGGAGGTGAGCCCGCACGTCTTCACCGCTGTTCCTCGCGTGTGGGAGAAGGTCTATTCCCGCGTCACCATCATGGCGGGCGAAGCAACTCCAATTGGCAAATGGGCTTACGCCCGGGCGGTCGCGGCCGGCATGAAACGGGCAGCCTATCTGGAGGAAGGCCAGCCGGTACCGTTCGGCGTCAAGGCGACCTACGGCTTTTGGGACTTCATGGTGCTGGGCAATCTGCGCCGCATGCTCGGCCTCGAAAGGCTGCGACGCGGCACGACGGGCGCTGCGCCGATCTCGCCGGACCTTCTCAGATGGTACAAGGCGATCGGCGTCACCTTGTTGGAGGGTTACGGCATGACCGAAAGCTCCGGCGTCATCTCGCTCAACACGATGGAGGAGTTCAAGACGGGAAGCGTCGGCAAGGTCGTGCCGGGAAGCGAGCTTCGCATAGCCCCCGACGGCGAGATCCAGTACCGCGGCGGAAACGTATTCCGGGGATACTGGAACAAGCCGGACAAAACCGCGGAGACGATCGTCGACGGCTGGCTGCGCACCGGAGATCTCGGGCGGATCGACAATGAGGGCTTCCTCACCATCACTGGCCGGGCAAAGGACATCATCATCACCGCCGGCGGCAAGAACATCACTCCGGCCGAGATCGAGAACCGCCTGAAATTCTCGCCCTACATCGCCGACGCCGTCATCATCGGCGACAGGCGCAAGTTCCTGTCGGCGCTGATCATGATCGACCAGGAGAATGTCGAGAAGTTCGCGCAGGACCGGCGGGTGCCGTTCAACGATTTCCGCTCGCTCTGCGCCGCCCAGGAGGTGCGGGATTTGATCGCGGGTATCGTCGCTGAAACGAATGGCCAATTCGCCCGCGTCGAACAGATAAAGGATTTCCGCTTGATCGATGTGCTGCTCACCGCGGAGGACGAGGAACTGACAGCCACGATGAAGCTGAAGCGGAGCTTCGTCGAGACAAAGCACAAGAAGCTGATCGACGAAATGTACGGATGAGGCGGAGAAACGCCCAGCCGCAAACCGCATTTGGCAGCCAGGTGGAACTCTGCTTGGCATCGCGAAACGCGGAAAAGAAGAGATAGAGCCTCTTACGTCCGTTGGACGCACGGCGCTCTTGGGAACTGAAACACCACGGAGGAGCTTGCAATGAAATCTGCAATAAGAAATTCGATCCTGGCGCTCGGCCTTGCCGCCGGCATGGCGTCGGCTGCCTATGCACAGCAGGGAGTTACGGACACCGAGGTTCGGATCGGCTCGAATGGCGACCTGTCGGGCGTCTTCGCTCCCTTCAACGTGCAGGCCATCAAGGCGGCCCAGCAATATTTCGACGAAGTCAACGCGGCCGGCGGGGTGCACGGACGCAAGATCAAGTTCATCGTCGAAGATCACGGCTACCAGGTGCCGAAGGCAGTGCAGAATTACAACAAGCTGGTGAATTCCGACAAGGTGTTCGCCATGATCCTCAATCTGGGAACGCCGCATGTGATTGCCGGCTTCAAGATGATGGAGCCTGCGAAGGTCGCGAACATCTCGCCGCTGACGGCCGCGCGCCAGATGATCGAGGGCGACGTCACCTACAAATATACCGGGCTGTCGTCCTACTACGATCAGATGAAGGCCGGCATCGAATTCCTTGCCAAGGAAAAAGGCGCCAAGGAAGTCTGCGCGATGTATTTCCCATCCGACTTCGGTCTCGAGGTCTATGAAGGGACGAAGGAAAAGGCAGAAGAGCTGGGTCTGAAATTCGCCGCGGAGACGACCCACAAGCCCGACGATCAGGATTTCGTGGGGTCGCTGACCAAGCTGCGCGACGCTGGCTGCGATATCGTGGCGACCGCGGTCGGTGTGCGGCAGACCATCGTCATTCTCGGCACCGCCAAGAAGCTGGGCTGGAACGATGTGGCGTTTATCGGCTCTTCCGCAGGCTTCAATACCGCCGTTGCCAAGGTGCCCGGCGGGGTGACGGAGGGCTATTACGCGGCGGCGGGCTGGTCGGACCTCGAGAATCGCCTGGGCACCGATCCCGAGCTCAAGAAATGGGCCGAAAGCTTCAAGGCGGCAACCGGGGAGGATCCAGGCACCGCAGCCCAGCTCGGTCGCGCAGCGGCGGTTGTGGCGGTAAAGGGCCTGGAGGCCGCCG
The DNA here is from genome assembly GCF_050958605.1 of Mesorhizobium sp. 1B3. Classification (NCBI taxonomy): domain Bacteria; kingdom Pseudomonadati; phylum Pseudomonadota; class Alphaproteobacteria; order Hyphomicrobiales; family Phyllobacteriaceae; genus Mesorhizobium; species Mesorhizobium sp. 1B3. The sequence continues at coordinate 28,403 of NZ_JBJHDO010000002.1, forward strand.
GCAAGGATCTGACTCCGGAATCTTTCCAGAAGGGCATGGAAACGCTGGAGTACGACGACCATATCCTCGACGCCCACATTAACTATGGCCCGGATGATCATCAGGGTGGTGACATCATCGTCGTCTCCAAGATCGAGGGCGGCGTGTGGAAGGAAGTCGGGCGTCAGTAGACCATCGCGTAACCAACGCCGCGCGAACGATCCGCGCGGCGTTGGACTGACATAATCGAGACGGGATCATACCGAGGGTTGTGGGCGGAGCCAACGGTGGACGATGATCAACGGCCACGACCACCAGTATCAGGCCAGGCCCGCATTCCTAGCCCAAATCCGCATCTGGCCCTTCTCCCCTCCCTGCCAGCAGCCAGCATGAGCTTACCGCCAGTATGCCCGCCATTCTGGGAACAAGGTAGCTTTCAGGAATATCGCGGTCGCGTTCCCAATCGGACCATCGTTCCGCTGTGACACCGAGCTGATTGGCCGCATCCTCAATCGACAACGCCGACAATGTCCGGGCAAGGCAAATGCGTCCTGCCGAAGTGTCGTCCACCGCGTCGTATTCATAGTTGCTTCGGATCAGAATTGCTTTGCTCCCTCGGTCGGCATCGATGCCCGGTTGCGGGCGAGCAGACGCAGCAGGCTCAGTGCGCCTATGTGTGCGCAGAGCATCCGGGAAATATACCCTAAAATCAACCCCATTCATTCGGTAATGTCAGCTAGTATGCTTATATAAGGTATAATTCGTCGTTTGTATTATTTTCGGTTGCGCGCCAATTTAGTGTCAAAGCATAAACGAATGTTCTTACTTGAATTGTGGATTTGTTATTTTGTGATGATTTTACGCGGGTTGACCATCTGAGAATCATCCGCTAGGCCCGCCGCCGATACTGTTGGAAACGGAGACCACATAGGGATGATATCACGCGGAAAAGGCTTGCTTGCCGGATCAGTTCTTGCTGTCGCGGCATGGTTCTCACAGCCAGCTCTGGCTCAAGATATCTCCTGCGGCACCGATCGAACGATAGACATCGCCGAGATGACGTGGCCGTCGGCGGCGGTGCTCGCGCATGTTCACGCCGCGATCCTGGAGAAAGGATTCGGCTGCAAGGTGGAGATCGTCACCGGCGATACCGTGCCGACAGCCTCGTCCATGCTATCGCGCGGCAGACCGGCGGTCGCGCCGGAACTGTGGACCAGCGTCATCAAGTCCTCCTGGGAGGAAGGGTTGCAGAACGGCAAAGTCGTCGAACTCGGCGATGCGATCACCGACGGCACCGTCGAGGGGTGGTTCATTCCTCGTTACGTTCAGGAGGCTCATCCGGAATTGAAGAGCGGGCCCGACGTGATCGCCAGGCCGGATCTTTTCCCGGACCCCGAAGATCCGAGCAAGGGACGGCTGTATTCCTGCCCGCCGGGTTGGGCTTGCGAGCTGTCGACCACGGCCTTGTTCAAGGCCTTCGACATGGGGGGAAGCTGGAATCTCTTCTCCGCCGGGTCGGGAGGCGCGCTGGACGCCTCGATCGCTCGTGCGTTCCTGCGCAAGGAGCCGATCCTTTTCTACTACTGGGGCCCGACTGCCGTTCTCGGCAAATTCGACGCCGTCCAGCTCGATCTCGGTGAGGCGAAGCCCGATGTCTATGCCTGCAATACCGACTCCGATTGCAGCAACCCACCGGCTGTGACGGCCTATCCGTCTTCTCCCGCGGTCGTGGGCGCCGCGCGATGGATCAAGGACGACGCTCCGACCATTGCCGAATATTTCTCGAAAGTCGGCCTGAGCAACGCGCAGATCAGTGAACTGCTTGTCTATGGGGACGAGAACAAGGCCGATGCGGCGGCCACAGCGCTCAACTTCCTGAAGACCAAATCCGACATCTGGAGGAATTGGGTTCCCTCCGAGGTTGCCGAGAAGGTTCAGGCCAGTCTCGATTAATGATGTCGAATCGCCCTGACGAATGGGCCCCCTCCCATGCTCCCCGCCTTGCCGGGAGCATGGTCCGGGGAGGGGACGGGTTACCTGCAAGGCTGGCGGTTTCTGAAGAATCGTCGGGCTCACGCCTCCGCAATTCTCAATAACCGTAGATCGGGCTAGATGTTTCCAGATTTCGTCGACACCAATCCCTGGCGGCGAGCCGTCGATGACGGCTTGAACTGGGTCGTGTCCAACTGGGGTGAGAGCTTCGAGGCCGGCGCACGGCCGCTTCTCATCCTTCTCAACGCGATCGAACATCTGCTTCTCGTCGCACCCTGGTGGCTGATCGTTGGGGTTGCCGTCGCCGCTGCCTGGCTCGCGACACGCCGCTGGCAGCTTCCGTTTGTCGTTCTCGGCGCGCTGGTTTTCCTCGGCATCATGGACCTATGGAAGGATGCCATGGCGACCACCGCCCTGATGCTGGCCGCCACCATCAGCGCCATCGTCATCTCGATTCCCGTCGGCGTGTGGATGTCGCGTTCATCGATGACGCGCCAGGTCGTCATGCCGATCCTCGATCTTATGCAGACACTGCCGAGCTTCGTCTATCTCATCCCTACGGTGATGATATTCGGTCCGGGCAAGATCCCGGCATTGATTGCCACAATCGTTTATGCGGCTCCGCCGCTTGCCCGCCTCACGGATCTTGGTCTTCGCTCGGTGGACCCGTCGGTGATGGAGGCGAGTCGAGCGTTCGGCACGACGCCGACACAGCGTTTGTTCGGGGTGCAGATCCCGTTGGCCCTGCCGACGATTCTCGCCGGGATCAACCAGACCACGATGATGGCGCTGGCTATGGTGGTGATCGCTTCGATGATAGGCGCAGGCGGTCTCGGCTATCAGGTGCTGCAGGGAATCGGCAGGCTCGAAATCAGCCGGGGCCTTTTCGCAGGTCTCGGCATCGTGGCGCTCGCCGTGGTGTTCGACCGTGTGATCCAGGCATTCGGCAAGCGGCTACAGGCCCGTATCGGCGTATCGGAGGGGCGTCCATGAGCGGCGTTGGAACCGACCTGGCGATCCAGATCAAGGACGTCACGAAGATCTTCGGGGATTCCCCCGAGCGGGCGATGGATCTTCTGTGCCAAGGCAAATCGAAAGCCGACGTGCAGGCCGAAACCGGCCATGTCGTCGGGCTCGACGGCGTGTCGCTCGATGTCGCCAAAGGCCAGATTTTCGTGGTCATGGGCTTGTCGGGCTCGGGCAAGTCGACACTGATCAGGCATGTCAATCGCCTCATCGAGCCGACAGCCGGCGAGATCCTTGTCCATGGAACCGATGTTCTCAAGATGAGCAGGGACGGTCTCAGGCAGTTCCGCCGCGACACCGTCACCATGGTGTTCCAGAAGTTCGGGCTTCTGCCCCACCGCTCCGTGATCGACAATGTCGCCTACGGGCTGGAGGTCCGAGGTGTCGACAAGGTAGCACGCGTCAAGGAAGCCGAGAAATGGATCGAGACGGTGGGGCTTTCCGGCTACCAGAATGCATGGCCCCGCCAGTTGTCGGGCGGTCAGCAGCAACGTGTCGGGCTCGCCAGGGCTCTTGCGATGAATACCGACATCATTCTCATGGATGAAGCGTTTTCAGCCCTCGATCCCTTGATCCGGTCGGGGATGCAGGATGAGCTCATCAATCTCCAGAAAGCCCTGAACAAGACGATCCTGTTCATCACCCATGATTTCGACGAGGCATTGAAGATCGGCGATCGCATCGCCGTTCTCAGGGATGGCGCAGTTCAGCAGGTAGGCAAGCCCGAAGACATCGTGCTCAAACCGGCCAACGAGCATATCGAGGAATTCGTCCGCGAGGTGAACAAGGCACGGGCCATTCACGTCCGCGCGATCATGGAAACGGGAGACGTCCCGCCTTGCGAGCTCTCGGTGCCAGCCGACACGCGATGCGAGGACGTCTTGCCGCTGTTTGCTGAACACGACTGGGTTGGCGTGACCGATGAATCAGGCAGACAGATCGGCAGGATCACGGTCAAGCAGGTGATCAAGGCATTGGCACGGTATTCGCAAGGCGCCGGTTGAGGGCAGCTGGGATGCCGAGCGACTGCAACTTGGGCGGCTGCCGGAATTGCTTGCATCGGCCCCAAATCGCCACCCTATGGGACCCCCCTCTGGCCTGCCGGCCATCTCCCCCTCAAGGGGGGAGATTGGCTGTCACGCATGTTGTCGCCAATCGTCGATGTGGCAGAAGAGGCGCCGGCACCAAAGCTGCCAATCTCCCCCCTTGAGGGGGAGATGGCCGGCAGGCCAGAGGGGGGTGCTGTAGCGCGCGCCCTATAAAGAGCTGAAGTGCGCCGCCTACGGCCGCCTACTCCGCCGGCTCGACATTCGTGTAGGCGGCTTCCTCCAACTCGCGCTTCAGCCGGGCTTCCTCCTCGACCTTCGGCGTGACGAAGCGCCCGAGAATGAGGTAGGCGACGGGCGTCAGGAACAGCGTCGACAACGTCGCGAGGCCCAGGCCACCGACGATCACCCAGCCCAGCGCGACGCGCGCTTCGGCGCCGGCACCGCTGGCAAGCACCAAGGGAAGGCCGCCGAGCACGGTGCAGATCATCGTCATCATGACCGGCCGCAAGCGGATATTCGAGGCCTCCTCGATCGCCTGGCGAACGCCCATGCCGCGATCGCGCAACTGATTGGCGAATTCGACGATCAGGATGCCATTCTTGGCCATCACGCCCACAAGCAGCACCAGGCCGATCTGGCTGTAGGCGTTAAGGCTCGTTCCGGTGAGGATCAGCGCGAAGACGGCACAGGCTAGCCCCAGAGGCACAGTGGCCATGATGATCACCGCGCTGATGAAGCTTTCGAACTGCGCCGCCAGCACGAGGAGGATGATGACCAGCGCGAAGCCGAAGATAGTGATCATGCCGCTGTTCGTTTCATCCAGCGTCGCGGCTTCGGCGAGCGGGATAATGCGACCTCCCGGCGGCAGCAGGGGGGCTGCGATCTCTTGCGCGCTGGCCAAGGCGCTGCCGAGGGCGAAGTCGCTGCGCAGGCCCGAGGTGATGCCGACAGCGCGCAATTGCTGCTCGCGCGCTAGGGAAGGAGGCACCGCTCGTTCTGTCAGCGTGGCGATCGTCGACATCGGCACGTAGCGGCCGTCTCCGGTCTTGAGATAGATGTTCTCGAGGTCGGTCGGGTCGTTGATGGGGTTCGTCGTCGAAACCAGCTTCACGGGGAAGGCGCGGTCGTTGACGAAGACGTCGCCGAGCTCGCGCCCGTCGAGCACCGCCTGGACCGCCTCGGCGAGGCCGGTGATGTTGATGCCGAGGTCGGACGCGAGCTCGCGATTGATCTCGACAGCGAGCTGCGGCTGCGTTGCATCGGTGGTCAAACGCGGCTGAACGAAACGGGGATCCTTCTCCATCTCCGCGATGATCTTGGCGGCCACCTGGCCGAGCTCGGCATAGCTGCCGCCGACGACAGCGAATTGCAGGCCACTGCCGGCGCCGCGGATGCCGAGGCTGTTGGGCTGCATCGCGAAGACCCTGATGCCGGGAACCTGCTTCGCCAATTCGTTGACCTCGGCCACGATCTCCTGCTGGGTGCGCTGGCGCTCTTCCCAAGGGGCCAGCGTCATCACCATGAAGCCGTTGCTCGCGGCGCCACCGGAGCCGGCATTGGCAAAGGTGGCTTCGATCTCGCCGGACTCGCGCATCGGTCGGATGAGTTCCTCGATGCGCAGCATCTGCTGCGTCGTGTAATCCAGGCTCACGCCCTGCGGCGCGGAAATCCGCAGCAGCACCATCGAGCGGTCCTCGTTCGGCGTCAGCTCCTGCCGGATCGTCCCGAAGAGCGAGAAGGCGGCGCCGGCAAACAGCACCGAGACCAGGATGACGATCATCGGAGCATCCAGGCATGCGTGCAGGCAGCGGCGATAGAGCTTGGAAAGCGCCCGGCCGATCCGTGCGCCGAGACCCGTGCGTTCCCCGCCATCGGTTTCGGCGGCGGTCAGCATGCGCGAGGCGAGCATGGGGCAAAGGGATAGCGCGACGACGGACGACAAGAGCACCGCCATCGCGAGCACGAAACCGAACTCGCGGAAGAGGCCGCCGGTCTGGCCCGGCAGGAAGGAGAGGGGGATGAAGACGGCGGCAAGCGTGGCGGTAGTTGCGACCACCGCGAAGAAGACTTCCTGGGTGCCGAGCACGGCCGCCGCGCGCGGCCCCATGCCTTCGTTGCGTCGCCGCACGATGTTCTCCAAGACCACGATCGCGTCGTCGACGACGAGGCCCGTGGCGAGCACCAGCGCGAGCAGGGTGAGGATGTTGACCGAGAAGCCGGCGAGGTAGATCGCCGCGATGGTGCCGATGAGCGCGACCGGCATGGCAAGGCCCGGGATCAGCGTCGCGCGCCAGTCGAGCAGGAAAAGATAGATGACAAGGAGCACGATCGAGACGGACAATATGAGGGCGATCTCGACCTCATGTATGGCGCCTTGCACGAAGACGGCATCGTCGCTCGTCACCTTGAGGGTCATGCCCGGCGGTAGGGTCTCCTGGATCTTCGCGACGGTGGCGCGAACGCCTTGCGAGATGTCGAGCGTATTCGATTGCGCTTGTCGCAATATGCCGATGCCTATGCCCGGCTTGCCGTCGGAACGCAGCGAGGTCAGATAGATGTCGCCGCCCAGCGTCACCGTTGCCACGTCGCGGATCTTGGTCTTGCCGCTGATGACGATGTTCTCGAATTCCTCCGGCGTGGTCACCGACGCGGTGGCGCGAACGATGATGTCCTGGTCGTTCGTGGTGATCGACCCCGCCGGCGTGTCGAAAGCCACCGAGGCGAGCGCCGCGCTGAGGTCGCCGATGGTGAGGCCGAGGCTTGCCACCTTCTTCTGGTCGATGTCGACGCGGAAGACCTTCTCCCGATCGCCATAGACATTGACGTCGGCGACGCCGTTGACCGCGGCGAGCATGTCGGAAATCTGATCCTCCACGAGCACGGTCATGTCCTCGACCGCCATGGTGTCGGAGGTCAGCGCGAGCCGCATCACCGGATCGGCGTTGGCGTCGGCCTTCACGATACGTGTGGGGTCGATGCCGTCGGGCAGGTCGTTCTGGACGCGGGAGACGGCGTCGCGGGCGTCCGATGCGGCGACATCGAGATCGACGTCGTCGTTGAACTCCACGGTGACGCGGCTGCGGCCGAAGGAGGAACTCGACGAGATGGATTTCACGCCGCTGATCCGTGCGACCGCGCCTTCGATCACATCGGTCACCTCACGGTCGATGGTCTCGGCGGCGGCACCCGTGAAGTCGGTGGAGATCGTGATCACCGGCCGGTCGACATCCGGCAGTTCACGGACCTCGACCCCGTAAAGGGCGGCAAGGCCTGCCACCACGATCAGCGTGTTGATCACGAAGGCCAGTACCGGCCTGCGGACGAACAGAGCGGTCAGGCCCTTCTCCGCGTTGTCGGTGGTGCTTCCGCTCATCTTTCGCCGTCCCGATCAGCCGCCATTCGCAAGAGGTGGGACGCTCTCCACATCGGTGTTCGCGGCCGGACGGCGTTGGGCGACGAGAATCTCGCTTCCTTCGCGAACGTTCTGCACGCCCTCGGTGACGACCACGTCGCCGACGGTGAGGGGCGCTTCGATCAGCACGTTTTCGGTGTTGCGCTGGACGATGCGGACGGGCATGCGCTTGGCCCTGCCGTCGGCGATCGCCCAGATGAAGGCGCCGTCGGTGCCCCACTGGATGGCGAGCGGGCTGACGGACGGGTAGGTGTCGCCCTCGAAGCGCATGGAGATCTGGAAGGACATACCGGCCCGCAACGCATCATCGGTGTTTGGCAGTCCTGCGCGTACCTGCAGCGTGCGGCTCGCCTCGTCGAGGCGGTTGTCGACGGCTACGATCGTTCCCTCGAAAACGGCGCTCGGCCGCGCGATAGAGGAGGCCGTCACGGGCGCGCCGACCTTGATGGCCGTTGCGAACCGTTCCGGCACCCAGAAATCGACGAGGATCGTGGAGCGGTCCTCGATGGTGGCGATGGCGGTCTCGGTGGTCACGTAGTTGCCGGCGTCGACCGGCAGGATCCCGACGATGCCCGAGATCGGCGCTTTGACGGTCCGTCGGTCGAGGGCGAGGGCGGCGTCGCGGAGCGCGAGCTCGGCATTGCGCAGCACGACCTCGGCATCGGCGAGTTGCACGGCCGTGGCGGTGTTGCTGGTGCGCAGCGTCTTCATGCGATCGACCTTGGCCTGGGCGTCGTCACGCGCGACGCGGGCGCGATCGAGCACGATCTCCTCGGCATCGGAATCGAGCCGGGCGATAGCTTCCCCGGCCTCGATCTGCATGCCAGGACGCACGGTGACCTCCGTCAGCCGGCCGGAGGCGAAAGGAGTGACCGTAACGGACGCCTGGGCACGGCCGGTGCCGATCGCCTGGAGCCTGTCATTGACCGTGGCCATCACGACAGGGGCGGTGACGACGCTGGCCGGCCGCATGGTGCCCTGGCTGGCGCCGCCGGCGGCAGTCTTGGTCGCATTCTCCTTCGTCGATGCGACGGCCCATTCGATGCCCCAGCGGGCCAGGATTTCCTGAGCGCCGGGAAAGAAGGCGGCCCATCCCGCGGCTGCGGCTATAAGCACAACCAGGGAAACAATGACCTGCTTCCAGACTGACATTCAGTACTCCGGCTCGGAATCCGACATATTGGGCATCGTTCCGGCTAGGCCGGATGAAGACGCTGGCGCTCGATCGGCAGCGAAACCCCCAGCGCCCTTATGGCAAGTCTGCGGTCCGAAGGCACGTAGTTTAACATTAAAAATAGGTAAGGTATCCAGTACCTGATTGCAGCTCACCCTAGCGCAGTTTTTCCATTTCGCGGATGCGCTTGGCGCTGTTCTGTTCGAGCCGGGCAGTGAGATCGCCGATCACGGTTTCGGCCACCACGAACAGCGCGGCCGACGAATCCCAGGCGGAGGGAACCGCGGTACGCCCGGCGACGACATGGCGGGCGAAGCGCGCGATGGGCGACAGCCATTGATCGGTAAAGAGCACGATCTGGGTGCCGCGCTGGTGTGCCTTTTCGGCAAAGCGCACGAGGCTCTCCTGATAGCGGCGGATATCGAAGATCAAGAGCGTGTCGCGCTTACCCATGTCGATCAGCCGGTCGCGCCAGTTGCTCTCCTGGCCCGAAAGATGGAACACATTCGGCCGGATGATGGTCATATGGGCGCACATGTAGCAGGCGATAGGGTCGGTGAAGCGGCCGCCGAGCAGAAAAATTTTGGCGCGATGGTCGGCAAGCAGAGCGACGATGTCGCGGATCTGCCGCTCCGGTATGTGGCGGAACGTCTCCCGGATGTTTTCGAGCGTTGATTCCACCGCCGGCGAGTCGCAGCCGCGCCGCAGCGTCTGCGTGCGCAAGGCCGGCGATTGCAGCTGCGCGGCGAGCTCCTCCTTCAGCGCCGACTGGAAATCGGCGTAGTTCTGGAATCCGAGCCGCGCCACGAAACGCAGGATGGTCGGGGAACTGACGCCCGCCTGCGCCGAGAAATCGGCAACCGTCTTCAGCCCGATCATGGGATAATTCGCGACGAGCGCCTGCGCGGCGCGGCGCTCGCCCGCTGGCATGGCATCGATCCTGTCGGCGATCAGTTCGGGGATGCTCGTCGTCATGACGCCAGTTCTCCCGCCAATTGCGCGAAGCCGTCCAGTGTTCATCCCCCCGAGCGGTCGCGGGGCCTAAAAGCCGTTTGACAAAACTCTCCAAGCTGTATGAAATCATCCGCGCAGGCGCAAATGGAAATGAATATGTAACAAACGATACGGCGCCGCGGGGACAATGCAATGGGACAGGGACGGCTTGCTGAGCAGGCGTCGGAATCGGTCGTGATCATCGACCGAGGCGGCCGTTCTTGCTACGTCCTGATCTGCGACCATGCCTCGAACGCCCTTCCGGCCACGTTCGGCTCTCTCGGCCTGAGCGACGAAGATCTCGAGCGTCACATAGCCTGGGATCTCGGCGCCGCTGCGGTGGCGCGCTATATGGCCGAAGTGCTCGGCGCCACCCTGATCGAATCGCGGATATCGCGGCTGGTGATCGACTGCAACCGGCCGCTCGACGCGCCCGATCTCATCCCGGCCCTGAGTGAGACCACAATCATCCCTGGAAATCGTGATCTGACGGAAGCGGAACGCGCCCGTCGCGTCGCGCTGGCCTACGATCCGTTCCACGCTGCCATCGAGGATGTGGTGAGCGAGCGCCTCGCCGCCGGACGGGAGACCCGCCTCGTTTCGATTCATTCCTTCACGCCCGTCTACAAGGGCGTTGCGCGGCCCTGGAATATCGGCATCATCCATGACGACGACTGCCGGCTCGCCGCGCCACTGATCGGGGCGTTGCAGTCCCTCGAAGGCATCACGGTCGGGATGAACGAACCCTATTCGCCGGCCGACCGGGTCTATTTCACGCTGGAGCGGCATGCGCGCTCGCGTGGTCTGCCTTGCGCGATGATCGAAATACGCAACGACGAGATTCCGGCAGAAGCCGGGCAGCGGAAATGGGCAGGGCTGCTCGCGGGCATCTTTGCCGATTTCGGGCCGGGGGCCGAGTGGGAAAGCTACGGGACGAAGGGGAACACGCCGCCGGCGAAGCCGGCAACAATGAGAGGGTGACTTCAATGGCAGACGGCAATAGGCAGGTCGGCAGTGTCGCCTATACGAGGCGCGACAAGAGCTATTTCGAAAACCGGCAACTGATCCGGCACGCAAATGTCTGGCACCTCTGGGCGCTGGGCGTCGGCGCGGTCATTTCCGGCCATTTCTCCGGCTGGAATTTCGGTTTCGCCACCGGCGGGTGGGGCGGCATGCTCGTGGCCGGCATCATCATCGCCATCATGTATGTGGGCCTCGTCTTCTCGATCGCCGAGATGAGCCCGGCCCTGCCGCACACCGGCGCGGCCTATTCTTTTGCGCGCACGGCCATGGGGCCGTGGGGCGGTTTCGTCACCGGCCTATGCGAAAATGTCGAATATGTACTCACGCCGGCGGTGATCGCCTTCTTCATCGGCTCCTACATGGGCGGCATCTGGGAGGTGGCGTTCCCGGGCTCGAGCGTCTGGCCGCCATTCTGGTGGATCGTCACCTACGTCATATTCCTCGCGCTCAACATCTTCGGCGTGGCGCTGTCGTTCCGGGTGACGCTCATCGTGACGCTCCTGTCGCTGGCCGTGCTCATCACCTTCTGGATCAGCGCCCTCCCGAACATCGATTTCGGCCGCTGGGCGCTCAATATCGGCGTCGGCCCCAACGGGGCCGCGGCGGAACTGCCCGAGGGCAACGGCTCCTGGTTCCCGTTCGGCTTCTCCGGCGTATTGGCGACGCTGCCCTTCGCCGTGTGGCTTTTCCTCGCCATCGAGCAATTGCCGCTGGCTGCGGAGGAATCTATCGATCCCCGGCGCGACATGCCGCGAGGCATTATCGCAGGCATGGCGACGCTGATGGTTTCAGCCTTCATGATCGTCCTGCTCAACCCATCTGTGATCGGCGTCGGCGCCTTCAAGCTCGGCTCGTCCGGCGAACCGCTGCTCGACGGTTTCCGCGCGATCTATGGCGATTCCGGCGCCGTGCTGCTCGGCATCATCGCTCTCGTCGGGCTGATCGCCAGTTTCCATACGATCATCTTCGCCATGGGTCGGCAGGTCTATTCGCTGAGCCGCGCCGGCTATTTCCCGTCCGGTCTGTCGGTGACGCACACCGCCTACAAGACTCCCCATGTCGCCATGCTGGCCGGCGCCGGCGTGGGGCTCGGCATAATGCTGATCATGTGGTTCGCGCTGGGCGGGGAGACTGCAGGGTCGCTCATCGGCAGCGTCCTCCTCAACATGGCGGTGTTCGGCGCGATGTTCTCCTACATATTGCAGGCTGTTTCCTTCATCCTGCTGCGCCGCAACCAGCCGCATATCGAGCGGCCCTACCGCAGCCCGCTCGGCATTCCCGGCGCGACGCTTACCATCGTCATAGGCATCGTGACGCTGCTCTACCAGATCCAAGATCCCAATTTCACCAGGGGCGTGGTGTGGGTAGCTGTCTGGTTCGGCGTGGCGATCGTCTATTTTTGGCTGGTCGGCCGCAATAAGCTGATCCTTTCTCCCGAAGAGGAGTTCGCGCTGGAACATCAGGCGCAGGCCTGACTGCAATTTCGTGATTTCGCAGCCCGGCGGTTCACCTACCGGCCGGGCCGCGAGTTTGAAAGCCAAGCACAAGAAGGCTGGAGTGCTGACAGAATGGCATCAGGTTTTTCGTTCGATCAGTTGAAGAAGGAGGTCGCGGCCGGCGACATCGATACCGTGCTCGCCTGCGCCGTCGACATGCAGGGGCGGCTCATCGGCAAGCGTTTCCTGGCGAGATATTTCGTCGAATCCGCTTACGACGAGACCCACGGCTGCAACTACCTCCTGGCCAACGATATCGATATGGAACCGGTGCCGGGCTACAAGGCGGCGAGCTGGTCGCAAGGCTACGGCGACTTCGTCATGAAGCCGGATCTCGCGACGCTGCGCCCTGTCCCCTGGCTGGAGAAGACGGCGCTGGTGCTGTGCGACGTCAAGGACCATCACGGCCACGACGACCTGCCGCATTCCCCGCGCGCCATCCTGCGCAGGCAGGTGAAGCGGCTGCAGGAGCGCGGTTATCTCGCCTATTTCGCCTCCGAGCTCGAATTCTATCTCTTCAGCGAGACCTACGATTCCGCCCGCGCCAAGCACTGGCAGAACCTCGAGACGGCCTCGCCCTATATCGGCGACTATCTGATCGGCATCACCAGCAAGGAAGAGGGTGTGATGCGCCGCATCCGCAACGAGATGGAAGCGGCCGGCATTCCGATCGAGAATTCCAAGGGGGAATGGGGCCCGGGCCAGGAAGAGATCAACGTGCGCTACGCCGAGGCGCTCGACATGGCCGATCGCCATGTGATCCTGAAAAACGGCTGCAAGGAGATCGCCGCCTCGATGGGCAAGGCGATCAGCTTCATGGCCAAGTACAACTATCAGCTCGCCGGCAATTCGAGCCACATACACAATTCGCTGTGGAGCGCAGACGGCAAGACCCCGCTCTTCTACGACAAGAACAGCGAGTGGACGCTGAGCACGCTCGGCAGGCAATGGGCGGCGGGGCAGCTCAAATACGCCAAGGAATTCACCTGGTTCCTGGCGCCCTACGTCAATTCGTACAAGCGTTTCCAGGCCGGCACTTTCGCGCCGACCAAGATCATGTGGAGCGAGGACAACCGCACCGCCGGCTTCCGCCTATGCGGCGAGGGCACCAGGGGCATTCGCATGGAGTGCCGGATCGGCGGCGCCGATCTCAACCCCTATCTCGCCTTTGCGGCGCTTATCGCGGCGGGACTCGCCGGCATCGACGAGCAGTTGGAACTGCAGAAACCTTTCGCCGGTGACGCCTATCAGGCGACCGAACTGCCGGAAATCCCGAAGACCCTGCGAGATGCCACGGAAACGATGGCAACGTCGACAATGCTCAGGCAGGCTTTCGGCGAGGACGTGATCGAGCACTATGTGCACACGGCCCGTTGGGAGCAGCTCGAATATGACCGCCGCATCACCGACTGGGAGCTGCATCGCGGCTTCGAACGGTATTGAGGGAGGAACGAATTGTACTATGGGCGTTGATCTTTGACCGGTCGTGATTTGCCCCTCACTGTCCTGCCGGACATCTCTCCCCGTGAAGGACCTACCGGATTCACACTTCCTGCATGGTTGCTTGGTGGCCAATCTTTTGCAGATGAACGTGGCGCGGACGGCAGGCCCCCTCTCCGTCTCGGCTTCGCCGAGCCACCTCTCCCCCACGCTGCGCGTAGGGGAGAGGAATCGCCGGCCGCACTCGGCGCCCTTCCTCTTCCCCACGAAGTGGGGGAGAGGTGGCTCGGCGAAGCCGAGACGGAGAGGGGGAAACCTTCCAAGCAATCAGGAAAGACACCTTTCCAGATGTGTGAATGCGACAGGTCCAAAACGGGGAGAGAGACGACGGCCGCTTGGGTTTCGCCAGTCGCGAACGGCGGTCGATTGGCGAAAGCGTAGACGACATCGGTCTTCTCCCCGTCGTTGACGGGGAGAAGGTGCCGGCAGGCGGATGAGGGGCTTGTCCAAAGGTCAATTTATTGACCGTTGATTACACGAAAGGAACCGACCATGACCGAGACGGTCAAGCTGAAATCCCCGATCGACGGTTCGCTCTATGCCGAGCGGCCGGTTGCGACCGATCAGGCCGTCAACGCCGCGGTAGAACGTGCGCGAGCCGCGCAAATTTCCTGGGCACAAACCTCGATCGCGGAGCGCGGCAGGCTGATGCTCGCTTTCCTCGAGGCGCTGGTCGCCATGAGCGACGAAATCGTGCCGGAGCTTGCCTGGCAGATGGGGCGGCCGACCCGCTATGACGGCGAGTTCGGCGGCGTCAAGGAACGGGTGAGTTACATGGTCGGCATCGCCGAGCGAGCGCTCGCGCCTGTCATTGCCGACGACAAACCGGGATTCCGCCGCTACATCAAGAAGGATCCGCTCGGTGTCGTGATGGTGATCGCGCCGTGGAACTATCCCTATCTCACCGCCGTCAACACCATCGTGCCGGCTCTGATGGCCGGCAGCTCCGTGATCCTCAAGCATGCCGCGCAGACGCTGCTGGTCGGCGAACGCTTCCAGGCGGCGTTCGACAAGGCCGGGCTGCCTAAACATGTCTTTCAGAACATCGTGATGAACCACGGCCAGACCGAGAAGCTGCTCGCTTCCGGCAAGGTCGATCACGTCAACTTCACCGGCTCCGTAGCCGGCGGCCGCGCGATCGAGAAGGCTGCGGCGGGCACCTTCATGACGCTCGGGCTGGAACTCGGCGGCAAGGATCCGGCCTACGTGCTGCCTGACGCAAAGCTCGACCATGCGGTGGCCAATCTTGTCGACGGCGCCTTCTACAACTCAGGCCAGTGCTGCTGCGGCATCGAGCGGGTTTATGTGCATGAGAAGGTCTATGACGAGTTCGTCGAAGGTTTCGTGGCCGAGACGAAGAACTACGTGGTCGGCAATCCGCTCGACGAGGCGACCACGATGGGACCGATGGCGCAGGCCCGTTTCGCCGATTTCATCCGCGAGCAGAAGGCCGAGGCGCTGCGCAAGGGCGCCGAGGCCCATATCGGCATGAAGGTCGATAACGACCGCGAGGGTTCACCCTATCTGGCGCCCGAGGTTCTCACCAATGTCGACCACCAGATGAGCGTGATGCGGGAAGAGAGCTTCGGCCCGATCGTCGGCATCATGAAGGTGCGCAACGACGAGGAGGCGATCGCACTGATGAACGACAGTCCCTACGGCCTCACGGCCTCGATCTGGACCCAGGACACCGACCATGCTGCGGCTATCGGCGACCGGATCGAGACCGGCACGGTGTTCATGAACCGCTGCGACTACCTCGACCCCGCGCTGGTCTGGACCGGCGTGAAGGACACCGGCAAGGGCGCCGCCCTTTCGGCGATCGGCTACGACAATCTGACCCGGCCGAAATCCTATCACCTGCGCGAAACGATCTGACCTGAAAGAGCTTTTGATGACCAAACTCGTTTCGAAATGGAACTATCCCACGACCGTGCGTTTCGGTGCGGGTCGTATTGCCGAACTTCCCGAGGTACTGGCCGCGGTCGGCATCAAGCGCCCGCTCTTCGTCACCGATCCCGGCCTGGCGAAGCTGCCTGTCGTTGCCAGGACCCTCAAGCTGCTCGATGCAGCCAAGGTACCGTACGGCGTCTTTTCCGACGTCAAGCCGAACCCGGTGGAATCCAACCTCGTGGCCGGCATCGAGGCCTTCAGGAAAGGCAAACATGATGGCGTCATCGCCTTCGGCGGCGGGTCCGCGCTCGACCTCGGCAAGCTCATCGCCTTCCAGGCCGGCCAGACGCGCCCGGTGTGGGATTTCGAGGACATAGGCGACTGGTGGACGCGCGCCAAGGCCGAAACCATCGTTCCGATCGTCGCGGTGCCGACCACCGCGGGAACCGGATCCGAAGTCGGCCGGGCGGCGGTCGTCACCAATGAGGCGACGCATACCAAGAAGGTCATCTTCCATCCGAAGATGCTGCCGGCGATCGTCATCGCAGATCCCGAACTCACGGCGGGCATGCCGCCTTTCATTACCGCCGGAACCGGCATGGACGCCTTCGCCCATTGCCTGGAGGCCTATTGCGCGCCCGGATACCACCCGATGGCGGACGGCATCGCGGTGGAAGGCATCCGCCTTGTCTTCGAGAACCTGCCGAAAGCCTATGCGAACGGCAAGGATCTGACGGCGCGGGCCCATATGATGTCGGCGGCCGCCATGGGCGCGACCGCCTTCCAGAAGGGGCTCGGCGCCATCCATTCGCTGTCGCATCCGGTCGGCGCGCTCTATGACACCCATCACGGCATGACCAACGCAGTTTTCATGCCCTACGTGCTGGCCTTCAACCGCGAGGCAGTCGAAGAGCGTATCACCCGGCTGGCGAACTACATCGGCATCAAGGGTGGCTTCGACGGCTTCGCCAAGGCGGTGATCAAGCTGCGCAAGGACCTGAAAGTGCCGCACGCGCTGCCCGGCCTGATCAAGGGGCTGCAGATGGACAAGAAGCGCAAGACGCTCATCGCGGACATGGCGGTGGTCGATCCAACGGCGGGCGGCAATCCGGTCAAGCTGACGAAGAAGGCAGCGCTGACATTGCTCGACAACGCGATCGAAGGAAAATTCTGATCCTTCCCGAGGGAGGCGGGACGAAGAAGAGCCGCGGCCGCTAGCTTGAACGATCTAAACCGGTTTGATCATTAGCCGGAAAAATAGGCTGGCGATTGCGGAGAGCCATCAAAAGTAGTTTAGTTTTCGTGTCTTGAGGCAGCTCGCGCGGGCGTTTCACGCAACTGTCATGTGACGGCGGTAACCGCAGCGCTGGCGCCGAGTGACGCCGGTTCAACGGAGAGACAAGATGTTCAACTTTGCGGGGAAAGTGCTTTCCCTCACCGCGGCATCGCTGATGACTGCGACGGCGATTTCGTCGGCCCAGTCGATGGACGAGCTGGTCGCCGCGGCGAAGGCCGAGGGGCAGCTCACCACCATAGCGCTGCCGCACGATTGGTGCGGCTATGGCGACGTGATCGCCGGTTTCAAGGCGAAATATCCGGAGATCACCATCAACGAGCTCAATCCCGATGCGGGATCGAGCGATGAGATCGAAGCGATCAAGGCCAACAAGGACAATAAGGGCCCGCAGGCGCCGGACGTGATCGACGTCGGCCTGTCCTACGGCCCGCAGGCCAAGACCGATGGCCTCATCCAGCCCTACAAGGTGTCGACCTGGGATACGATTCCCGACAGCGCCAAGGATCCGGAAGGTTATTGGTATGGCGACTATTACGGCGTTCTCGCCTTCCAGGTGAACAAGGACCTCGTGCCGAATCCGCCGCAGGATTGGGCCGACCTGCTGAAGGACGAATACAAGAACGCCGTGGCGCTGGCCGGTGACCCGCGCGCGTCCAACCAGGCCATCCAGGGGGTCTACGCCGCCGGTCTTTCGAAGGGCGCTGCTGCCGGCAAAGCTGCCGGCGAGGCTGGTCTCGAGTTCTTCAAGGAGCTCAACGCAAAGGGCAATTTCGTGCCGGTCATCGGCAAGGCGGCGACGCTTGCCCAAGGCCAGACGCCGATCCTCATCCGCTGGGACTACAACGCGCTTGCCGACCGCGACACGTTGAACGGGAATCCACCGGTCGAGGTGGTCGTGCCGAAGTCGGGCGTGGTGGCGGGCGTGTACGTCCAGGCGATCAGCGCCTTTGCACCGCATCCGAACGCTGCGAAGCTGTGGATGGAATATCTCTATTCGGACGAAGGCCAGCTCGGCTGGCTCAAGGGCTACTGCCATCCGATCCGCTTCAACGACCTCGCCAAGAAGGGGCTCGTCCCGCAGGAGCTGCTCGACAAGCTCCCGCCGGTCGACGCTTACGAGACCGCCGTGTTCCCGACGCTGGACGACCAGGGCGCCTCGAAGGAGGCGATCACCAAGGGCTGGGATTCGGTCGTAGGCGCCAACGTTCAGTAAGAAGCTCTCCCCGGGCGGCCGGTGCCGCCTGGGGATCATTCCCGGAAACGCCCATGGCTGAAGCCACCGTCACCAAGCCGGCAGCCCTCCCGGCCCCGTCTGCCGAGCGAGCCTTGCGCGTGCCCACTGCGTGGCTCGGGGTGGCACCCTTTTTCCTGTTCGCGCTGCTCTTCCTCATCCTCCCCACCGCCTACCTCGTCGTCGGCGCCTTCCAGAACAACCAGGGCGAGTTCACGCTGGAGAACATCGCCGCCCTGTCGCAGCCTTCGATCGTGGCCGCTTACTGGATTTCGATCCGTATCAGCCTGGCCTCCTCGATCCTGGGCGCCTTGATCGGGCTCGCCATCGCCATCGCGATCGTGCGCGGCGGCCTGCCCAATTGGGTGCGCTCGGCCACGCTCACCTTCTCCGGCGTCGCCTCGCAGTTCGCCGGTGTGCCGCTCGCCTTTGCCTTTCTCGCCACGCTCGGCCGGCTCGGCCTCGTCACCGTGCTGCTCAACAGCGTTTTGGGCATCAACATCTATGCGCTCGGCTTCAACATCCTGTCCTTCTGGGGGCTGACGCTCACCTATCTCTTCTTTCAGATACCGCTGATGGTGGTCATCATCACGCCGGCGATAGACGGGCTGAAACGCGAATGGGGCGAAGCGGCCGCGACGCTCGGCGCCACGCAGCTTCAATACTGGCGCATGGTCGTCATTCCCGTGCTGTGGCCGAGCTTCCTCGGAACCATGATCCTGCTCTTCGCCAATGCCTTCGGCGCCATCGCCACAGCCTATGCGCTTACCGGCTCGTCCCTGAACATCGTGCCGATCCTGCTCTATGCGCAGATCCGCGGCGACGTGCTGCACAATCCGCATCTGGGCTATGCACTGGCCTTCGGCATGGTCGTAGTCACCGGTCTCGCCAACGTCTTCTACATCTGGTTCAGGACGCGCAGCGAAAGGTGGTTGCGATGAAGGGCTCGCGCTTCTGGGCCTGGCTGACCTTCGCCGTCGGCGCGGCCTATTTCTTCATACCGCTGATCGCGACCTTCGAATTCTCGCTGCGCATGAAACGCGGCGAATATTCCTTCGAAGCCTACAGGGTCGTGCTCGGCGACGCCCGCTTCCAGGAAACCTTCCTCTATTCGGTGACGGTCGCTTCCTTGACCATCCTGCTCGGGGTCCTCGTCGTGGTCCCAACCGCCTATTGGATTCGGCTGAGGATGCCGTATCTGAGGCCGATCGTCGAATTCATCACGCTCCTGCCGCTCATCATCCCGGCCATCGTCATCGTCTTCGGCTATATCAGAATGTACGGCTCGTCCTCGCCGCTGCCCTTCCTGGCCACCGCGCGCGCTACCGACGCCCTCCTGATCATCGGCTACGCGACGCTGGCGCTCCCCTATATGTACCGCGCCGTCGATACCGGGCTCAGGATGATCGACGTCCGCACCTTGACGGAGGCCGCGCAGATCCTCGGCGCAGGATGGGCGACCATCATCGCACGCATCATCCTGCCCAATGTGCTGATTGCCGTTCTATCGGGCGCCTTCCTGACCTTCGCTATCGTGATCGGCGAGTTCACCATGGCGAGCCTGCTCAACAGGCCGGCTTTCGGTCCATATCTTCAAAATATCGGCGCGAACCGCGCCTACGAGCCCGCCGCGCTCGCCGTCATCGCCTTCGCGATCACCTGGGGCTGCATGGCGGTGATCCAGATCCTTTCCCGGTTCGCCCCGAAATCGGCCAACCGTCCGAACTGAACGAGAAAGTCGAAAGCCATGGCCGACCCGTTTCTCAGCATACAGAACATCCGCAAGTCGTTCGGAACGGTCACCGTCGTTCAAGACTTCGACCTCGACGTCGAAGCCGGCGAGTTCATTTCGCTGCTCGGCCCTTCCGGCTGCGGCAAAACCACGGTGCTGCGCATGGTGGCCGGTTTCGAGGAGCCGAGCGGGGGTTCGATCGTGGTCGGGGGTAGGAACGTCACCCGGCTCAAGCCCAACCAGCGCAATGTCGGCATGGTGTTCCAGGCCTATGCGCTCTTCCCCAATCTCACCGTCGCGCAGAATATCGCCTTCGGGCTGAAGGTGGCCGGCGCGCCCAGGGCCGAGGTCGACGCCCGCGTCGCCGAGCTTCTCGAGATCATCAAGCTGCCGCAGTTCGGCGATCGCTATCCCTACCAGCTTTCCGGCGGCCAGCAGCAGCGCGTGGCGCTCGCCCGGGCCCTGGCGCCGAAGCCGAAGCTTCTGCTGCTGGACGAGCCGCTCTCGGCGCTCGACGCCAAGGTGCGCGTCTCGCTGCGCGAGGAAATCCGGTCAATTCAGAAGAAGCTCGGCATCACGACCATCTTCGTGACGCACGACCAGGAAGAGGCGTTGTCGATCTCGGACCGCATTGTCGTCATGTATGGCGGCAAGGCCGAGCAGGTCGGCACGCCGTTCGAGATCTACAACCGCCCGGCCACGCGCTTCGTGGCGAATTTCGTCGGCACGCTCAACGTTCTGGAAGGCACGGTGGCGGATGCAGCCACCGGTACCGTGCGCATCGGCGAGAGCCAGCTTTCGCTCAAGGGAGCTCTCAACGGCGCCAGGACCGGCGACGCGGTCTCGCTCGCGCTCCGTCCCGAAGCGATCGCACTCGGTCGCCAGCCCGGCCGCGACACCAGCCTGGGCGGCGAGATTTCCGATGTCTCATTCCTCGGCTCCGTGATTCGCGTGCGGGTCGGCCTGGGCCCGAACGCTGTTTCGCTGGACACGTTCAACAACCCCACCTCGCCGCCGCCGATGGTCGGCGAGAAAACGG
Organism: Mesorhizobium sp. 1B3; assembly: GCF_050958605.1. Taxonomy (NCBI): domain Bacteria; kingdom Pseudomonadati; phylum Pseudomonadota; class Alphaproteobacteria; order Hyphomicrobiales; family Phyllobacteriaceae; genus Mesorhizobium; species Mesorhizobium sp. 1B3. The sequence goes on from NZ_JBJHDO010000002.1 coordinate 49,239, forward strand.
AGATCAGCTTCTCCTCGGGCGACGTGCTCGTGCTGCATTGATACGTCACGACCAGAGCGGCCACGAGGGAAGGGAATGGATCCCCGGGTCAGCTTCGGCTTCGCTTCGCTCGCCTGCGCGCCCGGGGATGACGAAGTTGATATGTTTATGCCAATCGCCAACGTGGGCGCTTTATGCAGGCCTCAATCTCCGACGTTGACGATTGGCTTCGACATAGAAGCTTCATCATCCTCGACCCGAGCGAAGCGAGGAGATCCGAGGATCCATTCCGTGACGCTTCCACCGATGCGGCGCGGCCGATCCGAACGTTGTTACGGGAGTGACCGTTCAGAGGAAAATGTCAGGATGGTTCATGACACGGTTCTGCCAACATTCCGCCAAAATGGCGGCCGGCGCGCTGGTGCGAGGGAACCTCTTGTCCTCGCCGGCCACAATGTCTGTCAGGATGGTCGTTAGTCCCGGGTGACCTCTCGTTGACTTCCGACAGGCGTCTCCCCAACTGTAGCTGACGCCAATCAGCTACGGTCACTCTCAATTGCTGGGTTCGTAAGTTCAGAAATACAGAGAGGGTTCATTCGACCACGCCCCGTCGGCAAAAAGTCTGAACGTCAGCTTGAGCCGAAGTCGCTGCTTCTCTCGATACCGTCAACAATTCGATCTCGCCGCGGAGAACCTACGGCGGGGTGAAGAAACAGGCTTCCATTTGGGCGCAACGCTGGTGCATCAATTTGCGATGCACTGTCGTAAAGCCGGAAACCTGCTCGTCGGAGCAGTTGAAAGCCGGTAGTGTAAGCGACAATCTGGAGGATCTTAGTAGTTTGCGACGGAAACGGGGTTAGCGCCTCGGCCCGCAGCAAGGGCCACGGGCCTCTCGTGGATGCCGCGCCAACTCGCAGAAGGAGCGGAAAGTTGCTGCGCCTCAACCAGATCATAGTTTCCCCTTTGGCTTTGGCGAGAGTGGGAGCAGTTGGTATCGCCATACTGGCATCCAATTTCCAAACAGCCTCCGCGCAACAGCAACAGAATGTGCCCGTCGTGACGACCGCCAAGCCGGTCGTGCGCGAGATCGTCGAAAGCGACAGCTTCATCGGCCGCTTCGAGGCCGTGGACGAAGTCGATGTAAGGGCGCGAGTCGGTGGTTATCTCGACCAGGTCCATTTCCGCGACGGGGCCATGGTCGAGAAGGGGGACCTTCTGTTCACGATCGACAAGCGTCCTTATCAGGCCGCCTATGACGCGGCCAAATCGCAAGTCGATGTCGCGACGAGCGCGCTGGAATTCACCACGATGCAGCTGGAGCGGGCGGAGGCGCTCTCCCGATCCGGCAACCTTGCGACTTCTGTCCTCGACGATCGCCGGCGGGAACATCTTGCCGCGGTCGCGCAGCTCGAAGGCGCCAAGGCGGAACTGCGCACGACGGGACTCAATCTCGAATTCACCGAAATCAAGGCGGCGCTTTCCGGCCGTATCGATCGCCGGCGCGTTTCGGTGGGCAATCTCGTCCAGGCCGACTCCACGCTGCTCACCACCATCGTGGCGCGCGATCCGATCGATTTCTATTTCGATATCGATGAACGTTCGGCGCTTGCTTATGCGCGGGATGCGCGCCAGCGCGGGGCGAGCCTTCAGGAGGGAGCAGGCGGCGTCGATGTCGTCGTCACCGTGCAGGACCACGACCCCGTTTCGGTGAACGGCAAGCTCGATTTCTCCGAAAACCGGCTCGATGCCGAGAGCGGCACGATGCGCATGCGGGCTCGCTTCCCCAACCCGGACGGCTTGCTGCAGCCCGGCATGTTCGGGCGCGTCACCATGCCGGGATCTCTGCCCTACGAAGGCATCCTCGTGCCGGATGAGGCGATCGCCGCGGATCAGGACAGGCGCGTCGTTTATGTTGTCGACCAGGCCGGGACGGTGTCGGCCAAGCCCGTCCGCACCGGGCCTCTGCTTCACGGCTACCGCGTCATCCGCACCGGCCTGACCGGCGAGGAAACGATGGTCGTCGACGGGTTGCTGCGGGTCAGGCCGGGCGTGAAAGTCAAGGCAGAAATGATCTCGCTCCCGCCTGAAGCCAAAGTCGCCGGATTGCCCCGATGAGATTCGCTCACTTCTTCGTCGACCGGCCGATCTTCGCGTCGGTCCTGTCGATCGTTTTCCTGATCCTGGGTTCGATCGCCTATACGCAATTGCCGGTGGCGCAATATCCCGAGATCGCGCCGCCGACCATCGTGGTTCGCGCCCAATATCCGGGCGCCGACGCCGAGACGATCGCCGCGACGGTGGCAACGCCGCTGGAGCAGGAGATCAACGGCGTGGAGAACATGCTTTACATGTCCTCCTATTCGACTGGCGATGGCTCGATGGCCTTGAGCGTCACCTTCAGGCTGGGCACCGATCTCGACCAGGCACAGGTGCTGGTGCAGAACCGCGTCGCGATCGCGCAGCCGCGGCTGCCGGAGGAGGTGCGTCGGCTCGGGGTGACCACCACCAAGAGCTCGCCGGACCTGATGATGGTCATCCATATGCTGTCGCCCGACGACAGCTACGACCAGCTCTATGTGTCCAACTATGCCCGATCGAACGTGCGCGACGTGCTCCTGCGCCTCGATGGCGTCGGCGACCTCATCATCTTCGGCGAGCGTGAATACTCGCTTCGCGTCTGGCTGGATCCGGACAAGCTCTCCATCTACGGCATGACGGCGGGAGACGTCGTGGACGCGCTTCGCGCGCAGAACGTACAGGTGTCGGGCGGGGCGATCGGCGCACCACCCAACAACAAAGGCAGCGCCTTCCAATATACCGTCACCACACAAGGCCGCTTCGACGAGGCGCGCGACTTCCGCTATGTCATCGTCAAGTCGACCGAGGACGGGCGGCTGGTGACACTGGAGGATGTGGCGCGCATCGAGCTCGGTGCACGCGACTACGTGACCAACTCCTATCTCAACGGCAAGCAGGCGGTCGCACTGGGCATCTTCCAGCGACCCGGCACGAACGCGCTGGAGTCGGCCGCGGAAATCCAGGAGACGATCGCCCGTCTTGCCCGGGATTTTCCGCCGGGGGTCGGCTACGAAATCATCTACAATCCGACGGAATTCATCGAGAAGTCGATCAACGAGGTCTACAAGACCATCCTTGAAGCGGTGGCCCTTGTGGTGATCGTCATCATCGTCTTCCTCCAATCGTGGCGAATGGCGATCGTTCCGATCGTGGCTATCCCGGTGTCGCTCATCGGCACGCTGGCGGTGCTTCTCGCCTTCGGCTTCTCTCTCAACATGCTGACGCTCTTCGGCCTGGTTCTGGCGATCGGCATCGTCGTCGACGATGCGATCGTCGTGGTCGAGAATGTCGAGCGCAACATCGCGCTCGGGCTGAAACCGGCAGCGGCGGCGCATCGCACGATGGACGAGGTGGGCAGCGCGGTCGTGTCGATCGCTCTGGTGTTGACAGCGGTCTTCGTCCCGACCGCGTTCATCCCCGGCATCACCGGCCAGTTCTACCTGCAGTTCGCGGTGACCATCGCGGTCTCGACGATCATCTCCGCCTTCAACTCGCTCACGCTCTCGCCGGCGCTGGCGGCGCTGCTGTTCAAGCCGCATGAGGCTTCCCATGAGCCGCCGCGCTTCTTCCTGGCGCGTTGGGGCAAGGCGCTCGGCGACGGCTTCAACCGTGGCTTCGACTGGATGGCGGACCGCTATGCGAGCATTGTGAGGGTGCTTGTCAGGACCCGCTTCGCGCTGGGCGCCATGCTGCTGGTGTTTGCCGCGCTCCTCTACGCCACCTATCACATGCTCCAGACGGTGCCGCGCGGGTTCATCCCCACGATGGACCAGGGCTACGCGATCGTCGTCGTGCAGCTTCCGGACGCATCGTCGCTTTCGCGCACCGACGAGGTGGTGCGCCGCGCATCGCAGATCATTCAGGAAACGCCGGGTGTCGAGAACGCGGTCGCATTCGCCGGTTTCTCAGGTGCCACCTTTACCAACGCCAGCAACTCCGGCGTGATCTTCGCGCCGTTCAAACCCTTCGAGGAAAGGTTGGCTACCGGCCTGACGCAGGACAGGATCATCGGCGATCTCTTCGGCCGGCTTCAAAGCATCCAGCAAGCCTTCATCATTGCACTGCCGCCGCCGCCCGTGCCGGGCATCGGAAACTCCGGCGGCTTCAAGCTGCAGCTCCAGGAGCGTAACAGCACCGATGTCCGCAAGATCCTCGAGCTCGCGCACCAGATCGCGGCGAAGGCGAACCAGACCCCGGGCCTCGTCGGTGTCTTCACGACCTTCTCGGCGTCGAGCCCGCAGTTCTTCCTCGACATTGACCGCGACAAGGCGCGTATGCTGAACGTGCCGATCCCCAATATCTTCGAGACGCTGTCGGTCAATCTCGGCTCGGCCTACGTGAACGATTTCAATGCGTTCGGCCGGCTCTATCAGGTGCAGGCTCAGGCCGATCAGACGTTCCGCCTCGAGCGCGAGGACATCCTCAAGCTCAAGGTCCGCTCGGCGACGGGAGCGCTGGTGCCGCTCGGCACGCTGGTCGAGATCAGGGACGTCACCGGCCCCGAGCTGGTGCAGCGCTACAACATGTACGTGTCCGTTCCTCTGCAGGGGAACGCGGCGCCCGGCGTTTCGACAGGCACGGCTCTCGACTTGATGGAAGGCATAGCGGCCGAGACTTTGCCGCGAGGAACTTCCTTCGAATGGACGGAACTGGCCCTTCAGGAACGCAGCACCGGCAATGCGGCAGTGCTTATCTTCGGCCTTTCCGTGCTTTTCGTCTTCCTGGCTCTTTCGGCGCAGTATGAGAGCTGGGTGCTGCCCTTCGCGATCATTTTGATCGTTCCGCTGGGCGTGCTCGCGGCGCTCGTCGGTGTGTCTCTGCGGGGGCTGGATAATAATGTCCTGGTCCAGATCGGTCTCATCGTGCTTGTCGGCCTGGCGGCCAAGAACGCGATCCTGATCGTCGAGTTCGCCCGACAAGCGCAGGAGCGAGGGGCGTCGGTGGTCGACGCGGCCGTGGAAGCCTGCCGGCTCAGGCTGCGCCCCATCCTGATGACGGCCTTCGCCTTCATCCTCGGTGTCGTGCCGCTCGTCATAGCCACCGGGCCCGGCGCGGAAATGCGCCAGTCGCTGGGTACGGCCGTGTTCTCGGGCATGCTCGGCGTGACCTTCGTCGGCCTGTTCCTGACGCCGGTCTTCTTCGTCACGCTGGCCTCGCTGTTCCCGATGAAGAGCAGAGGGGCGGTGGAGGCACCCAGCCCGGCGGAGTAGAGCAGGACGCGACTTGGCGATCAGACCCGGATACGAGCCAATGAAGCAGGGCGTGGGCATCCAACGGTGCCCATGCCCTGCTTCCTGTCCTAAAGCGTGTCGCTGGCAATCGGATTAGGGTGACACGCTTTAGGTTTTTGTTTTTGCCGCATTCTCGCGACGCCGACCGAATCCGGTCGGCTGCGAAATGCTCTAGACGGCGACGCGTTCGCCGACCTCTGCGTCGGCCCGCTCCTGGCGTGCCCGCCACCAGTTGCCGAGCAGAAGCAGGATGGGTGCTGCGATGAAGATCGACGACGTGGTCGCCACGACGATGCCGAACACCATCGGAATGGCGAAGTTCGCGACCGCCGATCCGCCCCACACCGCCATCGGGAGGATGCAGAGGAATGTCACGAGAGACGTGTAGATACAGCGCGTCAGCACCTGGTTGATGCTCATGTCGATCAGTTGGCGAAGCGGCATCTTCTTGTAGAGCCGCAGATTCTCGCGCATGCGGTCATAAACGACCACCTTGTCGTTGACCGAATAGCCGATGATCGTCAGCAATGCCGCGATGGCGGTCAGGTTGAAGTCGAGCCCGGTGATCGCGAAGAAGCCGACGGTCTTGGTCGTGTCGAGCACGAGCGTGGCGATGGCTCCAATGGCGAAATTCCATTCGAAACGCCACCAGATATAGACGAGCATCGCGAGGCTCGCGAGCACCACTGCCAGCACGCCGGACCACGCCAGCTCGCCGCTGACCTTTGGTCCAACCACCTCGGAGCGTTCGATCGTCGCCGCGGGATCGATCTGGGCTATCTCGGCCTTCAGCCTTTCGACGGCGGCCGTCTGCGCCGCTTCGCCCCCATCCTGGCGCTGAACACGGATGAGCACGCTTCTGTCCCCGCCTATGTTCTGCAGCGCCACCTCGCCGAGACCCAAAGCGCCGAGACGCTCGCGCAGCTGCGCGAGATCGGCCGGCTGAGACGTCGCCACCTCGACCTGGATACCGCCCATGAAGTCGATACCGTAATTGAGGCCTGGTTTGATGAACAATCCGATCGACGCGATCGACAGCAGGATCGAGACGCCGATGCCGAGAAAGCGCGCCCGCATGAAGGAAATGCTGGTTTTCTCCGGGGCGATCTTGAACAGCGGCTCGATCCGCAGGGTCTTCAGTTTCCGGCGCCGCACCACCTCGATCATGAGGATCTTGACGATGGTGACCGCCGTGAACATCGAGATGGCGATGCCCAGCATCATCGTGATGGCGAAGCCTCGGACCGGCCCTGAGCCGAACATGAAGAGCAGCGCAGTCACGATGAGGGAGGTGACGTTGGCATCGACGATCGTGGAATAGGCACGCTTGAAGCCGTGGTCGAGTGCTTCGAAGGCGCTCGCCCCTCTGCGCGTCTCTTCACGGATGCGCTCGTTGATGAGGATGTTGGCGTCGACGGCAAGCCCGATGCCGAGAATGATGCCGGCAATCCCCGGAAGCGTGAGCGTCGCACCGATGACGCTCAGCACGCCAAGGGTCAGAATGACGTTCAAGCCAAGGGCTACATTGGCGATGAGCCCCCAGCCGCGATAGAGCACAACCATCAGGGCAACCACCAGGCCGAAACCGGCGAGACCGGTGAAAAGCCCCATTCGAATAACGTCTCCGCCGAGGTCCGGGCCGACAGTGCGCTCTTCGATCACAGTCAGAGGCGCGGGAAGCGCGCCGGCGCGCAAGAGCGCGGACAGCACCGCCGTATCTTCAACCGTGAAACTGCCGCTGATCTGGCCGGATCCGCCAGTGATCGGCTCGCGGATGACAGGCGCCGACAGAACCTTTCCGTCCAGAACGATGGCGAAGGGACGGCCGACATTTTCCTTGGTGATGTCGGCGAACTGCCGCGCTCCTACGCTGTCGAACCGGAACGAGACGATCGGTTCGTTGCTGCGTTGGTCGAAGCCGGCGCGGGCATCGGTCAATCTCTCTCCATCCAGGGCGATCCGGTCCTCGATGGGATAGGTTTGTCCGGTTTTCGCATCCGGCAGGAGCGAGACGCCGCGGGGCAGCTGCTCGCCCTGGGGGATGTTGGCCAGGAGATGGAACGTCATCTTGGCCGTGCTGCCCAGCAATTCGCGCAGCTTCGAGGGGTCCTGCAGGCCGGGGAGCTGGACGAGAATCCGGTCGGATCCGACCCTTTGGATCGTCGGTTCGGCGACGCCGACCTGGTCGACGCGCTGGCGAACGATCTCCAGGCTTTGCTGCAGCGCTGCATCCAGACGATCCGAGAGGCCTGCTTCCGTCAGCGAGAGGCGGACGCGGTTGCCGGTAGCGGCGATCTCTACATCCGGCCGGGGGGCGGCAAAGCCTCCGCCGACCGGATTGGTCAGGCCCTTCAGGACTTCGAGTGCCCTGGCGCGTTGCGTTTCGTCGGAAATGTTGATGTTGACGCCGTCATCGACAACCCTGGCCGACTGCACGGCTATGCGTTCTCGCCGCAGCACTCCCCGCGCTTCGTCGAGCAGAGAACGAAGCCGGTCGGCTTTCAACGCTTTTGCGTCGACCTCCAGAACCAGATGTGAGCCACCGCGCAGGTCAAGGCCGAGCGTGACCTGCTGCTTGGGAAACCAGGCAGGCATGGAGGCGAGTTGCTGGGAGGTGAAAAGATTGGGCAGCGCGGCGAGGATGCCGGCAAGGATGATGATGGCATAGGTCGCCATCACCCAACGGGGTGTTCGCATGTTTCTGATACCACAAATCGCCGCTGTGGTGGCAGGTCGATGCCCCGACTGCGGCTGGGCTTCCTGGAGTGTGGCGATCAAGCCGCACGGTTCGGAGGGAAATCAGATCAATGCAGGAGGGGCGCAGGCATCATAGGCGTGTCGAGCCTCTTTGCTCCGTGTGCTCCGCCGAGCCGAAGCACGAAACGCGCCTGCGGCGTTTTCGGGAAGACGGATTTCGCGAGGCGGAAGTGCGAGGTCTGTGCCGCCGGCGCTGGCCACAACCGTCGCTTTGGCGGCAGCCGAACTGACGAAGATAAAGGAGCGTTTAGGGACGACTGGACTGGAGCGCTGACCGGCGATTTTTGCAGCGCTTGCTGCTTCCGGCGAAACAAATCCGGAATTCGGAGCCGCTTGCGCTCCGGCCAGCACGGCGCCAAGGCACAACAGGAACGCCGACAGGATGTCGGACAACCGAGATCCCCTTCCTGCGTTCCGTGTGAAGCCCATTCGCCTGCCTTCTCCGTGGCCGCCTCGTCTGGACAGCCCGCGCATACGAAATAGGCGATCTTCGTCCAGCCGTACACCCTTCGAGCTGTTGCCGCCGATCTTTAGGTGCGAAGCCTGTGTTCGGCCGACACCTGGGAGCAAGCAGCAACCCGCCGTGCGCCGGCAAATGATTGATCTGGGATCGGATGGTGGGCGTGACAGGGATTGAACCTGTGACCCCTACGATGTCAACGTAGTGCTCTCCCGCTGAGCTACACGCCCATCCGCGACGCGCATACATCACTTTTGATCCGGCGCGTCAATAGCGAGAATTCGGGAAATGTGGATGGAGCGGCCGGCTTTCCTGCCGCTCTCGGGAATACGGGCTTTCGGCCTCAGGCGGCCTTCAGCATTTTTTCGACCTCGTTGACGAGATCGCGCAGGTGGAAGGGCTTGGACAGCACCTTGGCGTCCTTGGGAGCCTTCGAATCGGGGTTGAGGGCGACCGCAGCGAAGCCGGTGATGAACATCACCTTCAGGTCGGGATCGATCTCCGTGGCGCGCCGGGCGAGTTCGATGCCGTCCATTTCCGGCATCACGATATCCGTCAGGAGCAGCGAGAACGGCTCTTCCCGCAGGCGCTCATAGGCGCTCGCGCCGTTGTCGAAGTCGCTGACGTCGTAACCGGCGCGCTCGAGTGCCTTCACCAGGAAGCGGCGCATGTCGTCGTCGTCTTCCGCCAGAAGAATTCGTGCCATTGGGCTCCCGTCCGACTCAATTCCTTACGGGCCCCACCAGGGCCCGTTAACCATTCTTCATATGAATAGCGGAGGGTAAATATCAAGTGAACGGTCTTCGTGCCGCAGGCTGCCATTCCGCCGGAGGTCGCCGCTTTCGTGTCGCCGCGGACGCCGGAAACCGCGAGGGTTGCGCGCGTCGGGCTGGACAGGGACGTGCCCCGATGGCACGGTCGTTTCATGACAGACAGAGTCCGACGCCAAACCCGATGAGCCACGCCGCCGCCGATTTCCAGGTTCCTTTCGAGATCAGGACCGGCGCGGAACAACGCGTCCCCTTCGTCTTCAATTCCCCCCATAGCGGCCAGTCCTACCCCGATCGCTTCCTGGGCATGACAAGGCTCGGCCGCGACACCATCCGCCGTTCGGAAGATTCCTATGTCGATCAGCTTTTCTCGGCAGCCGTAACGCTCGGCGCGCCGATGCTGGTGGCGCATTTTCCGCGCGCCTATCTCGACGTGAACCGCGAGGCCTGGGAACTCGATCCGCGCATGTTCAGCGAGCCAGTGCCGTCGTTCGTGAACATCCGCTCGGCGCGGGTGGCCGGCGGGCTCGGCACCGTGCCGCGGCTGGTGGGCGAAGGCCTCGACATCTATCCGGGAAAGCTGCCGCTGGCGGAAGCGGTGGACCGCATCGAGACCATCTACAAACCCTATCACGAGTGCCTGAAGCGGCTTGTCGGCGCGACCCATGCCCGTTTCGGGGCGGCGGTGCTGATCGACTGTCATTCCATGCCGGCCAGCATCCGGGTCGGCGATACCGGGGTCCGGCCCGACTTCATCGTCGGCGACCGTTTCGGCATGTCGGCGGCACCGGCGCTCACCGAGCACGCCATCGGGCTGCTCGCGGCCATGGGGTATACCGTCGCGCACAACAAGCCCTATGCTGGTGGCTTCATCACCGAGCATTACGGCCGCCCGACGCGGGGCCTCCATGCGCTCCAGATCGAAGTCAATCGCGGGCTTTATATGAATGAGCGCACCTTCCAGAGAGAACCGGGCTTCGATGCATTGGCCGACGACCTCGCGCGCTTCGTCGCCGACCTCATGGCGCTGCCGGAACACTATCTGCAGATCCCTCCGCTGGCGGCCGAGTAGGGCAAAAAAAGACCGCATCGTTCGCACGATGCGGTCGAAGTCTAGGGAGGAAACGCCCAAGGAGGGCATGGACAGGAAACCCTGTCCGAACATCAGATTATTGTGCGCTGCACAAAAGTCAATGCTTTTTTAATTCATACTGATGTGGCAAAGGCTTCTTCTTCCGAATGCGTGGCATTTGGGCAACAAGTTCATGCAGAGAAGAAGTTTTAAGCTTAAACAAGAGCGGGGCGGGCGTGAAAGTCGAAACTGAATTCATGCGGAAACTGGCGGCGGCGGCCGCCGCGCAAACCTTGCCGCGATTTCGCCAGCAGGGGCTCGTCTCCAACAAGCTGAGCGCCGGCTTCGATCCGGTCACCGAGGCCGATCGCGAGGCCGAACAGGCGATCCGGGCACTTATCCGCTCGGAATTCCCCGGCCATGGCATTCTGGGTGAAGAGCATGGGATCGAGAACGGCGATTCCGACCATCTGTGGGTCATCGACCCCATCGACGGCACCCGGGCCTTCATCTCCGGCCTGCCGGTATGGGGCACGCTGGTTGGCCTGACCGTCGGGGGTGATGCCGTTGCAGGGATGATGTCGCAACCCTTCACGGGGGAACTCTATTTCGCCGACTCCGGCGGTGCGTTTTACGAGGGGCCCGACGGTTGCCGGCGGCTCGCCACCCGCAAGACCACGAGGCTTGCCGACGCGACGCTGACCACGACCACGCCTGCTTTGTTCAAGAGCGAAGGCCGCACGCGCTACGACAGGCTGGAGCAGGCGGTCCGGCTCGCCCGCTACGGCGCCGATTGCTACGCCTTCGCCATGGTCGCCGCCGGCAATGTAGACATAGCCGTCGATCCAGGCCTCCAGCCTTACGACATCGTCGCGCTGATACCGATCATCGAACAGGCCGGCGGCGTGGTGACCACTTTCGACGGGAGGCCGGCGGAAGCTGGCGGCGACATCCTGGCCGCCGCCACGCCGGAACTTCATGAAGCGGCGATGGCCTACCTGGCAGGGTAGGGATCGTCCTGCTCCGAACCGGGCACGAAAGCGTCGAAGGCCCCCAGCAGTTGCTCGCGGAAGAAGTCCGCCTCTTGCAGCACCTCGTGGCGGGCGCCGTCGATCGTCAGCATGGAAGCCCACTTCACTTGCCGGGCATAGTTTTCGATGGCTCGCGTCGAGACCACGCTGTCGTTGCCGGCCGCTATGAACAGCGTCGGAATGCGTATCCTCGCCATGAATTCGGGATCGTGGACATGGTCGTGAGCCCGGCAGGCGGCATGGACCCAGGCCACCGTGGGGCCGCCCAGCGCGAGGCGGGGATGGGCCTCGTAGATGAGGCAGTTGCGCCGATAGCGATCGGGATCGGTGGTCAGCATGTTGCCCTGGAAAGGCGCCGCCTCGCGTGGGCGCCGACGGCTGCCCAGATACATCGAGCCGAGCCCCAGGCTATAGAAGAACGCCGCTGTCCGACGCGCCGTCTTCATGGAATGGGATCGATCGGGCAGGCCGAGCAGCGGAGCGCACAACACCATGCGCTGGACGCGGTTCGCCATGGCCGGCGAGGCAAGCAGCGCAACGAGCGCTCCAGTCGAGTGCGCGAGCACGTAGAAAGGGCCGCGGCAATCGGGCAGGACGACCTCGGTAAAGAACTCCTCGAGATCCCCGACATAGTCCTGGAAATCGTCGACATATCCCTTTTCGGGATTGCGAATGAGGCGGTCGGAGGCACCCTGTCCACGCCAGTCGATGGTGGCGACGGCGAAGCCGCGGGACGCAAGGTCCCTTGTCGTCTCGAAATATTTCTCGATGCACTCGTTGCGCCCGGCGAGCACGATCACCGTTCCCTTGAGCGGCCGGCCGGTCGCCCCGAACAGCGCATAGCGGATCTTCCTGCCGTCCCGCGCCGCCAGGAAACCCGACCGGGCGTGGTCGGGCACCGGATTGCCCGGCGTTTCGAAGAGGTGACTGGCGAGGGCCTCGCGACCCGGGTCTAAGGCGTCCATGGCATGGTGATAAAATGAGCGCCGCCAAAAGCAAGTGGATTACGGCTTCGGATCCGAAGTCGGCCTTGGTTCGGGAGAAATCGATGCGAAAAAGAGCAAGGCCGGAAGCCGCGGGCGTTCCCGCTGGTTCCCGGCCTTGTCGATCCGGACGGAAGGGACGTTAGCGTCCGGATCGCCCCGTCGCGCTGCCTTGCGGCAACCGCGCCGCCCTCTTTCGATGCTGCCGAATATAGCCACCTGTTGCTGAACGCTGCCCGAAAGGCTGGTTCATGCTGTGTTCATCATCGCCGGGGAGGCGGCCTTGAAATGTCGTTGGGGGACACCCAGATCATGGATGCGGTCGCCGGACTGGGACCGCTGGCCTCGAGGAAACGCCAGGATGGGTTTCCGTGAAAGGTCAAACGCTTATGTTGCTCAAACGGAGAACAGAACCATGCGTCACGTTGATTTTTCCCCTCTCTATCGTTCGACGGTCGGCTTCGACCGGCTCTTCGGCATGCTGGATACGCTCGGCCAGCCGGAAAGCGGGCAGACCTATCCGCCCTATAACATCGAGCGCACGGGCGAGGATTCCTACCGCATCAGCATGGCGGTTGCAGGCTTCTCGGAAAACGACATCGCGATCGAAGCCCATCGCAACGTGCTGACCGTCAAGGGCGAGCGCAAGGATGAGCCCAATGGTGAAGGCACCGAATTGCTCTATCGCGGCATCGCGTCCCGCGCTTTCGAGCGCCGCTTCCAGCTCGCCGACCATGTCGATGTCGTGGGTGCCGCTCTCAAGAACGGCCTCCTTCACATCGACCTCAAGCGGAACATTCCGGAAGAGCTGAAGCCCCGCAAGATCGCGATCACGGTTGCCCCGGCGAAAGCGAAGCAGATCGAGGCTTCGGTCAACTAACTCGTACAATTAACATAGTACGATCGGCGGCCCTGGATGTTTGTGCATCCAGGGCCGTTTCGTCTGTCCTGCACCGTATTCGGCCTGGCCGCTATGGAACGGAATGGATACTCGGATCACCTCGCTTCGCTCGGGTCCGAGTATGACGAAGCTTCTAGGCGAATGCCAGTCGTCAGCGTTGGCGATTAGCGGAGCACATCAACGCAATTCGTCATACTCGGACCCGAGCGAAGCGAGGTGATCCGAGTATCCATTCCGTTGCCTTACTGATAGCCGCCCAACGGCGCAAAATCAGCCTCTGCCGACCGGTCCGCTGGATACCCGTCCGCCAATGGGATGCAACCGTTAGCCTAGCTTACCCGACCAGGTCACCGAAGCGGTCCACCTCATCTTCGGTCGTTCTGAAGCTCGTGACGAAGCGGTAAAGCGATTCCCCTTCCGCGAGCTGGCCTTCGAAGGCGCTCGGCGTCGCCCACGGATAGAAGACCGCGCCCTTGGCTTGCAGGGCTTCGGCGGTACTGCTCTCCATCACGGTAAAAAGTTCGTTCGCTTCCGGCTTCCAGGCGAGGCGCATCGACTTCGCCGCCCCGATGCGCTCGGCCAGTCGTGCCGTCATGCGATTGGCGTGTCGCGCCGTTTCAAGCCACAGGTCACCCCTGAAATAGGCGTCGAATTGCGCGGCGACGAAGCGCGACTTGGAGAAGAGCTGCGCGGCGCGCTTCTGCACGAAGGCGAGCTCGCGCGCCTTCTCGAGATCGAAAAGCACGATCGCCTCGGCGCACCAGCAGCCATTCTTGGTGCCGCCGAAGGACACAAGGTCCACACCGCGCTTCCAGGTCATCTCCGCGGGCGTGGTTTCCAATGCCACGAGGGCGTTGGCGAAACGCGCTCCGTCCATGTGCAGGGGCAGTCCGTGATGCTGGGCGGTCGCACTGATCGCCGCGATTTCGTCTGGCTGGTAGACTGTTCCGATTTCGGTGGCCTGGGTGATCGAGATGGCCATCGGCCTGCCACCATGCAGGAATGCCGGATCAAACTGTTTGATCGCGCGCTCGAGCCCGACCGGATCGATCTTCCCCAATGCGCCGTCGACCGCGTGCAGCCGGCCGCCGCCAGACAGATATTCGGGGGCGCCGCATTCATCCTGAAGCATGTGCGCCTCGCGATGGGCGAACGCCACGCCCCCGGGTCGGCTCACCAGCGTCATCGACAGGGAATTCGCGGCCGTTCCTGTCGCTACGAAGAACACGGCAACCTCGCGCTCGAACAGGGCGCTGAAGCGTTCCTTGACTGCCTTGTCGAGCTCGCTGGAACCGTATGCCGAGGCGTAGCCGTCGGCGCTCGCCGCCAGACCAGCTGAAATCGCCGGATGGGCTCCGGCCCAGTTGTCGGATGCAAAGATCATGATGATTTCCCGGATGTGACCGCTTTCGCGGCGGACCATGTGCGTTTTTAGCGCCTCTCTTCAAGAGGGCCGGGCTAGATTCCTGCTTTGACGGGCCATCCACCTCGCTGCCGACGTTAGATAATTACGAAATGAAACCGCAGACGGCAATTTTATTGCGCCTTTGCGCAACGTCCTGTTCATTTCTAACTTGAAGCGGAGAAAGAATTCTGCCATATCCCGAGATAGGACAGCAGTGCTGTCTTATTTATTGGCGCATGGCTGGCTGGATAGGCGTATAATAACGCGATCCAGCCTGCCGCGCGAAGGGCGGCGAGCGGTGTGCAGAACCCGGCCGCGGCCGCAGAGCGCGGGGTGGTTGGCCTGATGGGTCGGCGCTCCGGACATTCGAAAGACATGCCGCATGATCATGAGGGGCTTCCGCTCCACGGACCATGCCGGCCCAACGCCCGGAAGGGGCACGGAGGACACGGACGATGACGTATGTGGCGCCATCTGTGACGACGGAATTGATGCCGGCCGCGCAGACGAAAGCGGCCACCGTCAAAAACCGAGGCCTTTACGACCCACGAAACGAGCATGACGCCTGCGGCGTCGGCTTCATTGCCCAAATGAAGGGCGTGAAGTCGCACCAGATCATCAGGGATGGCCTGGCGATGCTGGAGAACCTCACTCATCGCGGCGCGGTCGGCGCGGACCCGCTGGTGGGCGACGGCGCGGGCGTCCTCGTGCAGATTCCCGACCGTTTCTTCCGCGAGGAAATG
Organism: Mesorhizobium sp. 1B3; assembly: GCF_050958605.1. Classification (NCBI taxonomy): domain Bacteria; kingdom Pseudomonadati; phylum Pseudomonadota; class Alphaproteobacteria; order Hyphomicrobiales; family Phyllobacteriaceae; genus Mesorhizobium; species Mesorhizobium sp. 1B3. Next base: position 64,649 of record NZ_JBJHDO010000002.1, read on the forward strand.
GCCAGGCAGGGCATCGAGCTGCCGAAGCCGGGCCATTACGGTGTCGGCCATTGGTTCATGCCGCAGGATCCCCAGCTGCGTGCTCATATCGATGAGATCATTGCCGAATCGGCGCAATCCGAAGGCCTGCCGCTGCTCGGTTTCCGCGACGTTCCGGTCGACAATTCTTCGCTCTCCAAGGCGCCGGACATCGTCGCCGCCGAGCCGTTCCATCGCCAGGTGTTCATCGGCCGCCCGGCGGATATCGATGACGACGAGGAATATGAGGCGCGGCTTTATCTTCTGCGCAAGGTGATCTCGGGCCGCATCTACGCCGAGAACGATGACAGGGACATCGGCGCCTATTGCGTGTCGCTGTCGGCGCGCACGATCGTCTACAAGGGCATGTTCCTCGCTTACCAGGTCGGCGCCTATTACAAGGATCTTGCCGACGAGCGCTTCGAATCCGCGCTGATCCTTGTTCACCAGCGCTTTTCGACCAATACCTTCCCGTCGTGGAAACTGGCGCATCCCTACCGGATGGTCGCGCACAACGGCGAGATCAATACGGTGCGCGGCAACAACAACTGGATGGCTGCCCGGCAGGCCTCGGTCGACAGCGAGCTGTTCGGCAACAATATCTCCAAGCTGTGGCCGATCTCCTACGAGGGGCAGTCGGACACGGCCTGCTTCGACAATGCGCTCGAGTTCCTGTTCCAGGGCGGCTATACGCTCGCTCATGCCATGATGATGCTGATCCCGGAAGCCTGGGCCGGCAACAAGCTCATGGATGCCGACCGCAAGGCTTTCTACGAATATCATGCGGCGCTGATGGAGCCGTGGGACGGGCCGGCGGCGGTGGCTTTCACGGACGGCCGCCAGATCGGCGCCACGCTCGACCGCAATGGCCTGAGACCCGCGCGCTACGTCGTCACCGACGACGACCGTGTCATCATGGCTTCCGAGGCCGGCGCGCTGCCGGTGCCGGAGGAGAAGATCGTCAAGAAGTGGCGCCTGCAGCCCGGCAAGATGCTGCTGATCGACCTCGTGAAGGGGCGCATCATCTCGGACGAGGAGATCAAGTCCGAGATCGCGACCAGGCATCCCTACAAGCAGTGGCTGGGCAACACGCAACTGATCCTGGAGGATCTGAAGCCGGTCGAGCCGCGCGAGCTGCGCAAGGACGTCAGCCTGCTCGACCGCCAGCAGGCCTTCGGCTACACGCAGGAGGATATCAAGCTCCTGATGTCGCCGATGGCCACGACCGGCCAGGAAGCTGTGGGTTCGATGGGAACGGATACGCCGATTTCGGCGATGTCCGACAAGGCCAAGCTGCTCTACACATATTTCAAGCAGAACTTCGCACAGGTCACCAATCCGCCGATCGATCCGATCCGCGAGGAACTGGTGATGAGCCTCGTCTCCTTCATCGGACCAAGGCCGAACATCTTCGACCTCGTGGGCAGTTCCAGGCGCAAGCGTCTCGAGGTGCGTCAGCCGATCCTGACGAATGCCGATCTCGAGAAGATACGCTCTATCGGCCATACCGAGGATCGTTTCGACACCAAGACCATCGACATCACCTATTCGGCGACCGAAGGTGCCGCCGGCATGCCGGCAGCAATCGAGCGACTGTGCGAACGCGCCGAGGCGGCGGTCGCCGGCGGTTACAACATCATCATCCTGTCCGACCGTCAGGTCGGACCGGACCGTATCGACATCCCGACGCTGCTCGCCACTGCGGCCGTGCACCATCACCTGATCCGCAAGGGCCTGCGCACGGCGGTCGGCCTCGTCGTCGAATCCGGCGAGCCGCGCGAAGTGCATCATTTCTGCTGTCTCGCGGGCTACGGCGCGGAGGCCATCAACCCGTATCTCGCCTTCGACACCTTGGCCGATATGCACAAACGCGGCGAACTGCCGCCCGAGGTCGACGCCAACGAGGCGGTCACGCGCTACATCAAGTCGATCGGCAAAGGCATATTGAAGGTGATGTCCAAGATGGGCATCTCGACCTACCAGTCCTATTGCGGCGCTCAGATCTTCGACGCGGTCGGGCTGAGGTCGGACTTCGTCGAGAAGTATTTCACGGGCACCGCGACCACCATCGAGGGCGTCGGGCTGGAAGAGATCGCGGCCGAGACCGTCAGCCGCCACACGGCGGCTTTCGGCGACGATCCGGTATTGAGGAACGCGCTGGAAGTCGGCGGCGAGTACATGTATCGCATGCGCGGCGAGGCCCATATGTGGTCGCCGGATGCCGTCGCGACGCTGCAGCACGCCGTGCGCAAGGGGTCATGGGCGACCTTCCGGGAATATTCCGAGCAGATCGACAGCGAGGCTGCGGCCGCCCAGAGCATACGCGGCCTGTTCCGGTTGAAGATGGCGGAAGAAGGCGGGCGCCAGCCGGTGCCGCTCGACGACGTCGAGCCGGCCTCGGAGATCGTGAAGCGTTTCTCCACCGGCGCCATGTCGTTCGGTTCCATCTCGCGCGAGGCTCACACCACGCTGGCGCGTGCCATGAACGCCATCGGCGGCAAGTCCAACACGGGCGAGGGCGGCGAGGAGCCGGACCGCTACCTGCCACTGCCGGGCGGGGCGTCGAACCCGGAACGTTCGGCCATCAAGCAGGTGGCTTCGGGCCGGTTCGGCGTGACGACCGAGTATCTCGTCAATTCGGACGTGATGCAGATCAAGGTCGCTCAGGGCGCCAAGCCGGGCGAGGGCGGGCAGCTTCCCGGCCACAAGGTCGATGCGACCATCGCCAAGACGCGTCACTCGACGCCCGGCGTCGGCCTGATCTCGCCGCCCCCGCATCACGACATCTATTCGATCGAGGATCTGGCGCAGCTCATCTTCGACTTGAAGAACGTCAATCCGGCGGCTGACGTGTCCGTGAAGCTCGTCTCGGAAGTCGGTGTCGGCACGGTCGCGGCCGGCGTCGCTAAGGCGCGCGCCGACCATATCACCATCTCGGGCTATGACGGGGGCACCGGCGCCTCGCCGCTCACTTCGCTGAAACATGCCGGATCGCCATGGGAAATGGGGCTTGCCGAGACGCACCAGACGCTGGTGCTCAACGGCCTGCGCTCCCGCGTGGCCTTGCAGGTAGACGGGGGGCTGCGCACAGGCCGCGACGTCGTTATCGGCGCGCTGCTCGGGGCGGACGAGTTCGGCTTCTCGACCGCGCCGCTGATCGCGGCGGGCTGCGTGATGATGCGCAAATGCCATCTCAACACCTGCCCGGTAGGCGTCGCCACCCAGGACCCGGTGCTGAGGAAGCGTTTCAAGGGCACGCCGGAGCACGTCATCAACTTCTTTTTCTATGTGGCGGAAGAGGTGCGGCTGCTTTTGGCCCAGATGGGCTTCACCAGGCTCGACCAGATCATCGGCGAGACCGATCTTCTGGAGAAGCGCGCGATGATCGACCACTGGAAAGCCAAGGGCCTCGATTTCTCGAAGGTCTTCTTCAAGCCCGAAGCGCCGCGCGAGGCGACACGCTGGACCGAGCGTCAGAAGCACCCGATCGACGACGTGCTCGATCGCAAGCTGATCGAGCTGGCCCGGCCTGCGCTGGAATCGAAGCTTCCCGTCAAGATCGAGCTGCCGATCCGCAACGTCGACCGCTCGGCCGGCGCCATGCTTTCGGGCGAGGTGGCGAAGCGTTACCGCCACAAGGGGCTGCGCGAGGACACGATCTCGGTGAGGCTGACCGGCACGGCCGGACAATCCTTCGGCGCTTTCCTTGCCCGAGGGATCTCCTTCGATCTGGTCGGCGACGGCAACGATTACGTCGGCAAGGGTCTGTCCGGCGGCCGCATCGTCATCCGCCCGCCGGAGACGTCGGGCATCGTCCCGGAGGAATCCATCATCGTCGGCAACACCGTTCTCTACGGCGCGATCGAGGGGGAGTGCTACTTCCGCGGCGTTGCCGGGGAACGTTTCGCGGTGCGCAATTCGGGTGCGGTCGCCGTCGTGGAGGGCGTGGGCGATCACGGCTGCGAATACATGACAGGCGGCGTGGTGGTCGTCATCGGCAAGACCGGGCGCAATTTCGCGGCCGGCATGTCGGGCGGCGTCGCCTATGTGCTCGACGAGGAAGGTGATTTCGCCGCGCGCTGCAACATGGCGATGGTCGAGCTCGAGCCGGTGCCCGAAGAGGACGACATGCTCGAGAAGCTGCACCATCACGGCGGCGACATCGCGCATAAAGGCCGCGTCGACGTATCGGGTGACATGACGCGCCACGACGAGGAGCGACTGGTGCAGCTCATTTCGAACCATATGCATTATACGGGTTCGACGAGGGCGAAAGCGATCCTCGACGATTGGGCGACCTACCGGCCGAAATTCCGGAAAGTGATGCCGGTCGAATATCGCCGCGCTCTCATCGAGATGGAGCGCATGCGCATGGGCGTCGCGGCGGAATAGGCCGCGACCATCCGCCCGCCGACGGCATCGAATGCCGGCCGGCGCTTGCGGCATGCTTCACCAGGCAATCCGACAATCGCCTGCCTTTGGCAGGCCCAAATGCTCAAGAGTTGGAATTACGATGGGCAAGGTTACAGGTTTTCTCGAGATCGATCGGCAGGTCCACAAGTACCAGCCCGCTTCCGACCGTATCCGGCATTTTCGCGAATTCACGCTGCCGATGTCGGACAAGGAGGTCGAGAAACAGGCGGCGCGCTGCATGGACTGCGGCGTGCCCTACTGCCATGGTCCGACGGGCTGCCCGATCCACAACCAGATCCCGGACTGGAACGATCTCGTCTATAATGGCGATTGGGACAATGCGATCCGCAACCTTCATTCGACCAATAACTTCCCCGAGTTCACCGGCCGCATCTGCCCCGCGCCGTGCGAGGAGGCGTGCACGCTGAACCTCGAGGACGTTCCCGTCGCCATCAAGACAATCGAGCAGGCGATCGCCGACAAGGCTTTTGAGATGGGTTATGTCCGGCCTTATCCGGCCGCCGGGAAGACAGGGAAGCGCGTCGCCATCATCGGCTCCGGCCCGGCCGGCATGGCGGCCGCCCAGCAGCTCGGACGCGTCGGGCACGACGTCCATGTCTACGAGCGGGAGAGCCGGCCCGGCGGGCTGCTGCGCTTCGGTATTCCCGACTTCAAGATGGAAAAGCACTATATCGACCGGCGCGTCGTCCAGATGGCGGGCGAGGGGGTGACCTTCCATTGCGGGGTCAATGTCGGCGTCGACAAGAAAGTGTCGGAGCTGCTTGCCGAATACGATGCCGTCCTTTATTGCGGCGGGTCCGAGACGCCCCGGCCGGCGGGCATCCCTGGTGCCGATCTCCTGGGCGTGCACGACGCCATGCCGTATCTCGTGCAGCAGAACAAGCGCGTCGCCGGCGAGGATATCCAGTCCGTCGCCTGGCCATCGGACCCCATCCTCGCCGGCGGCAAGCACGTCGTGGTGGTGGGCGGCGGCGATACGGCCTCCGACTGTGTCGGCACGGCGTTCCGGCAAGGAGCCGTGCGCGTCACCCAACTCGACATCCGGCCGCAGCCGCCGGAAAAGGAGGACAAGCTTTCCGTCTGGCCTTATTGGGCGACGAAGATGCGGACCTCCTCCTCGCAGGCGGAAGGGGCGCAGCGCGAGTTCCAGGTGGCGACGCTCGAGTTTCTCGGCGAGGACGGCGTGCTGATCGGCGTCAAATGCTGCGAAGTGGACGACAAGCGCAAGCCGATCCCCGGCACGGACTTCGTGATCCGGGCGGACCTCGCCTTCATCGCCATCGGCTTCGCCGGCCCGATCGCCGGCGGTGTGGTGGAAGAGCTGGGCGACAGACTCGCGGTCACGGCCGATACCCGGCGCTCGACCAATGTCCAGGCGAACGACCGCGACTACCGCACCAATATCGACAAGCTGTTCGCCGCGGGCGACGTGCGGCGCGGCCAGTCGCTGGTCGTCTGGGCGATCCGCGAGGGCCGTCAGGCGGCGCGCTCGGTCGACGAATACCTGATGGGGTCGACGGTCCTGCCGAGGTGATACAATGGTCCGGCAATTGACCGGATTGGCTGCCGCGTAGCACCCTCGGAACCCGGCAGTCAGCGCCTCAATGCGCCGGTCGTCTCGACCTGTGGTGCGGATGCGGCAGGCGGCGGTGTCGATGGCTTGAAGTCGTCGGCGCGGCCCGGCGTCGGATCCGGCGCGATGCCGTCGATGGCGAGGCGTTCCGCCGCCGTGCGGGGCTTGTCCTTAGGGTCGATTTTCTGGCCGAGAAGCTCGGCTCCGCCATCGAGCTCGGGGTCGTTCAGGGAAACCGGCAGGGTGCGGTCCACCGGCACGCGCGATTGCGGGCCCGCCTGCGGCAGTGCGGCCACGCCCGGGATGGGCGCGCCGGAAGGCGTGATGCCCAGGATCTTATAGAGCGGCTTCTCGGCATAGAAGGCCACTTTCCGCTTGCCGGCCTTGGTGAGATTGATGCCGTCGTTGGAACGAAGGCGCACCGGCTGGCCGTTGATGTCGGGACCGTTGGTGACGAAGGCGCCGTTCTCGTCGACAAAGCCCTCCCATATGTCCACGAAGGTACCGCCTGCAGCCTCGGCCGCCTTGCGGTAGACGTCGTTGAAGGCGAGGATGTCCGACAGCATCTTCTTCGGCTTGAAGGAGGGCTGTCCGACCCATACGAACGGAACCTTGCTTGCTTGCATGGCGGTGGCGAGTGCTGTCGAGCGCGCCTCGTATTCCTTGATCCAGGCTTCGGTGAGCGGCTGCTCCCGCACGTCGCCGATCCTCATCTGCTGGCGATCGTTGGAGCCCAGCATGACGACGATCGCCGCCGGTTTTTCAGCGTCGATCACCCCCTTGATCTCTTTCGGCCAGTCGAAAAAATCCGGGCGCGCAAAGCCCGAGGAACCCTTGGTGCGGTCGATCACCTTGATCTCGGGATTCTCCGCAAAAACGACGTTCAGCCCTTCGGCAAGGCCGCTGCCCATGAAGTCGCCGATCACGAGCACGGTCCGCGCGGTCTGCGATTTCTCGACCACCGGCGTTTCTGGCTCGGCCGGTGGCCTCACCCGTGCCTTGGCCGATTTCGTTCGCTGCCTCGGCGTTGCCGCCGGCCTGTTGGGGGCGCGCTGCTGGATCACCCTTTCACGTGGCGTGCCGAAGAGAAACTCGAAGAGATTACGGGGCCGACGGGGTTGGTATTCCTGCGCCAAGGCGGCAGGCACGGCAAGCGCAAGTACGACGAGCCCGATCAAAAGCACCGGAAGTGCCTGCCTGAGGCGCCATCCTTTCCGCGATCCGAGCACGTCCTGGCCCTTTCCCTGCAGCGCCGGTTCACACCGGTCTTCAACCCGAGCCCGCTGTCGATTCCAAGCTGCAACCTTAGAGCATGTACGCTCGGTTGTCGCCGCACAATGCGGCCAAAACAAAGCGCCGGCGGCTCCAGATTGATGGAGCCGCCGGGATTTGTCACCGCCGCCGCAGCGTCGACAGCACCTCGAGGCTCGGGTGGCCGTCCTGGCTCATGCCAGCCTGAGCCTGGAAGGCGCGGATCGCCTTCTTCGAGGCCTCGCCGATCTTGCCGTCGAACTTGCCGTCATAATAGCCATGGGCCGAGAGCCGCTGTTGAAGCTCCTGCTTCTGCTCGAAGGTGAGTTTCGTGAAGGGCCGGTCCCAGTCGCGCACGAGGCCGCCGTAGCCGGCAATCTCGTCGGCGAGCAGGCCGACGGCGAGGGCGTATTTATCGGCATTGTTATAGTTCTTCAGAACGAAAAAGTTCTTGGTGGCGAGGAACGCCGGTCCGTTGCGCCCGTCCGGCGCCTTGAGAGTGGCATTGTCGCCACCTCGCTTGAATGGCTTGCCGTTGGCCCGGGTGACGCCCAGCTGCTGCCATTTGGAAAGGCTCATCGAACCGGCGGGCAGCTTGCCCGCGGGCAGGTTCACCTCGTATCCCCAGGTCCTGCCGGATTGCCAGCCGTTCTTGCGCAGGAGATTGGCGGCGGTCGCCAGCGCATCCGGCACCGAATTCCAGATGTCCCGCTTGCCGTTGCCGTCCATGTCCACGGCATAGGCCTGGTAGCTGGTAGGGATGAACTGGGTGTGCCCCATGGCGCCGGCCCAGGAGCCGGTGAGGTGGCTTTCGTCGATGTCGCCGCTCTGCAGGATCTTGAGCGCGGCGATGAGCTGGGTGCGCGCGAACTTCGCCCGTCTCTTGTCGGCGTAACCAAGCGTGGCGAGCGAGCGTACGACGCTACGCATCACCTTGTCGTTCTTCAGGATTTCGCCGTAGTTCGATTCCATCGACCAGATCGCCAGCAGGATGTAGCGGTCCACGCCGTATTTGGCCTCGATCCTGTCGAGCCAGGGTTTCCATTGCCTGGCCATCTGGCGGCCGACGGTTATCGAGTGATCATGAACCCGATTGTCGAAATAATCCCAGACCGGCGCGGTGAATTCAGGCTGGAAGCGGGCCTTCTCCAGCACTTCGGGATCGATTGCGCTAACGCCACGGAAAGCGCGGTCAAAGGTCTTGCCCGAAACGCCGGCCTGAATTGCTGTCGAGCGGAAACTGCGGACCCAATTCTGGAATCCGGCGTCCGCCGAGGCGCTCGTCGGCGTTAAAAAGGTGGCCGCGGCAAGGCCGACGGCGATGAGCGCCGATGCAAGACGGCTGGCATTCTTGCGAACAGGCATCAAAACCTCCTTCGAATCTTCGCGAGGGACCATTCAACGCCGTACGGGTTAGCAATCGGTTTACCATGGGGGCGGCGATAGGCAAAAATCGCCGTTCGGTGCGCGACAAACAAGCGCGGCAAGCAACGCGTCAACTCCATCGAAAGTGTGTTGGGTATACCCCCTCCTCCGTCAATGAGCCTCGATCCTATCACGCGGCCGACAAGTTGAGTATGCTGCATTTCCGGCGCTGGATCGCCGGTGAGGCGCTTCCAGACGATTGCAACGGGTTTTCCGACACATGAAAAGAGTACGAAAGGCTGTTTTTCCCGTCGCGGGTCTCGGCACCCGCTTTCTCCCGGCGACCAAGGCGGTGCCGAAGGAAATGCTGACGGTGGTCGACCGACCGGTCATCCAGTATGTCGTGGATGAAGCCAAGGAAGCGGGGATCGAGCATTTCATCTTCGTGACCGGCCGCAACAAGACGGTCATCGAGGATCATTTCGACGTCCAGTTCGAGCTGTACAACACGCTTGCCCAGCGCGGCAAAGACGATCAGTTGGAGAAGCTTCAGCGCCTCCAGCCGACGCCCGGCCAGACCAGCTATACGCGCCAGCAGGTACCGCTCGGCCTCGGCCATGCCGTCTGGTGCGCGCGCGACCTCGTCGGCAACGAGCCCTTTGCGCTGCTCTTGCCCGACATGATCATGCAGTCCGAGAAGGGCTGTATGAAGGATATGGTGGAACTCTATGAAAACACCGGCGGCAACGTCGTCGCGGTGCAGGAATGCGACCCGGCCGAAGCGCATAAGTATGGCATCGTCGGCAAGGGCGAGCCTATCCATAACGGCTTCCGCATCACGGAGATGGTGGAAAAGCCGAAGCCGGGCACCGCGCCTTCCAATCTCTACATCAATGGCCGTTATATCCTGCAGCCGGAGATCTTCGGCATATTGGAGCAGCAGGAGCGCGGCGCCGGCAACGAGATCCAGCTCACCGACGCCATGCTGAAGCTGACGGAGGAACAGCCCTTCTACGGTTATCACTTCCACGGCCAGACGTTCGATTGCGGTTCACCCGAAGGCTTCGTCGAAGCGAATGTGGCCTTCGCGCTTTGGCGGCCGGACATGCATGCCAAGCTCGCCGGCACGATCGAAAGCCTGCTAAGGGAGGCCAGGCCGGCCGGAAGGTAGAGCGACCCGTTAAAGCTTCAGCGCTGCAGCCTCATGCCGAGGAAGATGCTGTTCGCCTCGTATCCGCGCCCCGGTATGGTGCTTGTCTGGCGCTCATGGCGTGCGCGGGTGGTGAGACCGACATAGCGGTTCAGCCAATAGGTCAGGCCGGCTTCGGCGCTGAGCGTAAGGTCGTGGCCGCCGATACCGGTATAGTCGCGATAGGCAGCGCCGAACGCGATATTGCCGGTGAGATTGGCGCGCATCTCGCGCTCCACGTCGAGGCGCGTGGCGTAAAGCAGCGAGCCGCTTTCATCGACCGCGGTCGCGCCTTCCACGGTGGTCGCCGCGGAGAGGCCGACGATCGTTCCGCGCATCGGCGACCAAGCAAGGTCCGCGTCGACCGTCGGCCCCGAGACAGGGGCAAGCCTTGGATCGTCGAAGCGCTCCTCGATCCAGCCGGCCGAGATCTCGCCCGTGACCTTTTCACTGATGTCCAAGGCCACACCGGCGCGTGCGCCGAGCCGGTTGGTCGAGCGCTGAAAGCCGTTGCTGTCGGTCTCTAGTTCGTAGTTCCGGCGGCCGACCTCGAATTCCGCGAAAGGCGTGAAGGCCGGCGAGAGTTCGTACCCGCCGCGCAGGACCAGCGTGCCCAGGGTCGAGTCCCGGTCCTGCTGGGAAATGGTGCCGCCCGTCGGCAGTTCGGCGTCGCCGTACCAGTCGCGTTCCGCCCTGCCGGTCACTGCGAAGCGGAGGCGCCCCAGATCTTTTTCCAGCCCAAGGCTGCCGAGCAGGGTCTGCCGGATCGGCCGGTCGACCGTGCCGACGATGGTGACGGGCGAGGAGGCAGACTCCGGTGCGACGAGATAGCCGAGGCTGGCGACGGCACGATAGTCGTAACCGAGGTCGAGCCCGAGGCTGCCGTCGAAGCCTGCCGATTTTTCGTCCAGTTCCGCGCCGGAGATGGACTCGCGAAGCGTGCCGAAGGCGTTGAAGCTCGCGGAATGCCGCGACCAATCGGAGACGGCGTTCAGCCGCAGCGTTGTCTCCGACAGCACGGCCGATTCCGGCACGGGACTGTAATTGGCATTCGACGTCGAGGTGAGGCCGGTTTCGAGGGAGGGACGAACCGTGAATGTGCCCAGCCTCAGCCCAATCGGAGCATATGGGTTCTCGCCCTCCTGACGCTCGATCCGCTCGATCGCCTGAGCGCGTCCTGCACGCGGGTCGATCCTGAGATCGACAGCCTGATCGACCGTATCGACCCGCACCGTGCCGGTGGGTGTATCGTCGATTTCGGCTCCGCTCACAGGCTCGAGCGCCTGCGATGTGGATTGGTCGATAGGTTCGGCTCGCGACTGTTCGGCGCGTTCCCGTGCCGTGGTGGGTGGTCGCGTCGGTTGGAGCCCCGGCTCGTCGGCGAAAGCGTCGTTCGCGGGCTCGTCCGGAAAAAGGGATCCATCGGAGGGCGAGCCGCGTCCGTCATCGGCAACCGCGCCTGCGCTCTGGGGCTGGTACTGAGGCGAGGGGATGCCCGACGGCTGCTCCCGCCGTTGTTGGCGAGGCGCCAGCGGCGAGGGGCTGGCGAGCGGACTGCGCAGCAGGTCGTTGTTGACATCGCCTTCCGCCACGGAACCGCGCAGGGCCATGGTATCCTGCGCAACAGCAGGCACGACGCAGCCGAGCGCTGTTCCCGAGATCAGGACGAAGGCGCTCAACCTCGCGCGTTTTCTCCTGGGTCGAGCCCCTGACATTGCCACCCTGAAATAGCCCAAGCGCCACAGCGCCAACCTTACCGGACCGTAAATGTCGATGGTTAACGGAGGGTTGAGACAGGAGAACCGCAGGTTGCGTCTGGCACGCCGACCAATGCTCCAGTCAAGCACCATGGACAGGCAGGACTGAACAGTTTAGAGCGCCGGAAACGAGAATCCGAAGTCTGGAGATCGGCAGCTTGAAGAAAAAAGCGGATCGGGAAGCCGCGATCGCCTCCGCAGTGCGAACCGTGACGACTGAACAGGCTGGCCTTGCGGCGCTCGCCGAGGCCCTCGACAACGGTCTGGCCGAGCCTTTCGCGAGTGCCGTGGAAACCCTGTCGGTGATCCGTGGGCGCGTCATCGTCACTGGTGTCGGCAAGAGCGGGCATATCGGCTCGAAGATTGCGGCTACACTCGCTTCGACCGGCACGCCGGCCTTCTTCGTCCATCCCGCCGAAGCCAATCATGGCGATCTCGGCATGATCGCGCGCGACGACGTCATCGTCGCCATATCCTGGTCGGGAGAGACCACCGAGCTGCAGGGCATCGTCGCCTATGCCAAGCGGTTCTCCATTCCGCTCATCGCGATCACCGCCGGCGAGACATCGACCTTGGCGCGCGAGGCCAGCGTGGTGATCTGCCTGCCGCGCGCGGCCGAAGCCTGCCCTCACGGGTTGGCGCCCACGACCTCGGCGGCGATGCAACTCGTCGTCGGCGACGCCCTGGCGATCGCGCTGCTGGAGGCTCGGGGCTTCACGCCGGAGCATTTCCGGACCTTCCACCCTGGCGGCCAGCTCGGCGCCAACCTCACTCAGATCCGCGATGTCATGCATGTCGGCGACGAGGTGCCGCTTGTCCCGACGGGAACCGGCATGAAGGAGGCGATCGCCGAGATTTCACGCAAGAGCTTCGGCTGCGTCGCCGTCACCGACGAAGAGGGCCTTCTGGCCGGCATCATCACGGATGGCGACCTGCGCCGCAAGATCGGCATGGACATACTGCCTATGACCGTCGATCAGGTGATGACCCGCAATCCGAAGACGGTCACGCCCGACACGCTCGCCGCCACCGCGCTGCAGCTCATCAACTCCTCCGCCATCACGTCGCTCATGGTGGTGGAGAAGGGTAAGCCGGTGGGCCTCGTGCATATGCACGATCTGCTCAGGATCGGTGTGGCTTAGTGAGCGAATAGCGAATAGAGAGAAGGAAAGGACCTGCGCTTCCGCGAGATCCCCGGTCTTTTGGCGCTATTTGCTACACAGCTTCCACCACCAACTCCAGATCCAGATCCGTCGCCGCCGTCACCCGCACGGTCGTGCCGACGGGCAGATCCGGTCCGGAAACCCGCCACATCGTGTCGCCGATCTTGATGCGGCCGCGACCGTTGACGATCGGCTCGGTCAATGTGGCCGTGCGGCCGATCAGCTGGTCGCCGCGACGATTGAGCAAGGGCTGGTCGGTCTGATCGCCTCGCCTGGACATGATCTTCTTTCCGGCATAGGCGGCAAGCAGCGCCAGGACAAGGAAGACCAGCACTTGGGTCTGCCACACCCAGAAGCCGGCATTCCACAACAACAGCGAGACCGCGCCCGTCACCAGGGCGGCGAGCCCGATCCACAGCAGGAAGAAACCGGGCACGACGATTTCCACGGCCAGCAGGACGAAGCCGAGAACCATCCAGTTCCATGGTCCGAGTTCGGCGAAGATGCGCTCGAGCATCGAGAACCTCCTGCTGTCAGCTCTGGCCCGTGCGCGGCGGGCGGCTCGTCGAACGCGGCGTGCCGGCCGCACCGTCCGGAGCCTCCCCGAACACCTCCTTGGCGATCGCGCCGATGCCGCCCAGCGAGCCGATCAGCGATGAAGCCTCGAGCGGCATCAACACGACCTTGTTGTTGGTGGCCGATCCGATCCGCGTCAGCGCCTCGGTATATTTTTGCGCCACGAAATAGTTGATCGCCTGGACGTCGCCCTTGGTGATGGCTTCCGATACCACCTGCGTCGCGCGCGCCTCGGCCTCCGCCGCGCGCTCGCGCGCTTCGGCGTCGCGGAAGGCGGCTTCCCGGCGGCCCTCGGCCTCCAGAACCTGAGCCTGTTTCTTGCCCTCGGCCTCCAGGATCTGCGCCTGCTTCTTGCCTTCGGCCTCCAACACCTGCGCGCGCTTCTCGCGCTCCGCCATCATCTGTCGGGCCATGGATTCCACCAGGTTGGCCGGCGGATTGATGTCCTTGATCTCGACGCGCGTGATCTTGATGCCCCAGGGATGAGCCGCCTCGTCGACGACGCGCAGCAGCCGCTCGTTGATGGCGTCGCGGTTGGAGAGCAATTCGTCGAGGTCCATCGACCCCATGACGGTGCGGATGTTGGTCATTGTAAGATTGAGAATGGCGTTCTGCAGCCCTGAAACCTGATAGGCGGCCTGGGGCGCGTTGAGCACCTGGTAGAAGGCGACGCCGTCGACGGCGACGCTGGCATTGTCGCGTGTGATGACGTCCTGTGTCGGGACATCCAACACCTGCTCCATCATGTTCATCTTGGCGCCGATGCGGTCGACGAAGGGAACAATGAGATTGAGGCCGGGCGCCAGTGTCCGCGTATAACGGCCGAAACGCTCGACCGTGTAGTTGTAGCCTTGAGGTATCGTCTTGATGCCGGTGAACAGCAAAAGAAGGACAAGAACGATAAGCACCGGAATGATGATGTCGAAACCGGTAAAAGGCATTGAGCGCCTCCCTGGACTGGCTGTGTTGCCGAGACGTCCGGCAACCAGCACCGGACGTGCGAGACTTAAAGCAATTCACAACCAAGGGGAATCACTGGGGGCGCATAAATGCGGCCAAAACAAAGAGATAGAGCGTCGTTCCGCGCCCGGGCCGTGCCCGCAGGTCTCCTCAGAGCCAGCCGAGGAGTTCGCGACGCACCATGGCCTCGATGACCGCCATGCCTTCGGGGCTGTCGTTCAGGCAGGGGATATGGGAGAAGTGCTTGCCGCCGCCATGCAGGAAGATTTCCCGCGCCTCCTGGGCGATCTCCTCCAGCGTCTCGATGCAGTCCGCCGAGAAGCCTGGATTGAGGATGGCGATCGACTTCACGCCTTCGGCGGCGAGCCTCTCGACCGTCTTGTCCGTATAGGGCTGCAGCCACTCCTGGGCGCCGAAACGCGACTGGAAGCATGTGATGAGCCGGCCTTCCTTCCAGCCGAGGCGCTCATTGAGCATCTGCGTCGTCTCCAGGCAGTGCTGCCGGTAGGGGTCGCCCTTGTCGGAATAGGCTTTCGGAATGCCGTGATAGGAAGCGATCACCACTTCAGGATCGAAATCGAGCGAGGCGAGATGGTTCTCCACCGAGCGGGCAAGCGCTTCGATATAGACAGGCTCGTTGTAGTAGGGAGGAATGCTGCGCACGGCCGGCGCGTCGCGCATCGTCGCCAGCGCGCGGAAGAGCTTGTCGTTGGCGGTGGCCGTCGTGGTGGCGGAATATTGCGGATAGAGCGGGAAGGTGAGAATGCGGTCGCAGCCCGCTTCCTTCATCTTCTTAACGACACTGGCGATCGAGGGATTGCCGTAGCGCATGGCGTAATCCACCAAGATACGCGGCTCGTCCGAGAATATTGCCGCGAGCTTCTCGCTCTGGGCGCGCGTATAGGTGCGCAACGGCGACTCGTCGCGTTCGCGGTTCCAGATCTTGGCGTAGTTCGCGCCGGCTTTCTGAGGCCGCGTGGTCAGAACCAGTCCGTAAAGGATCGGATACCAGATAGCCTTGTTGAGCTCGATCACGCGAGGATCCGACAGAAACTCCCGGAGATAGCGCCACATCGACCAGTAGTCGGTGCCGTCGGGCGTGCCCAGATTGACGAGCAGCACACCGATCTTGCCGTCGCGGGTGGCGGCGGGGCCGCCGGGAAACGGCCTATCGACCTTTGCCTCGGCAACATGGGCGTCTGCAGCTTTCATCTCGGCCTCGATGCGGAGCGTGTGCAACACGCTCCGGTCCTTGCTGGAGCAAACAAATGTAGCGGCGACTCCATTTAACCGGAGCCGCCGTTTGCGCCGAAAATTAGCGATGCGCAGTGCGAATTCAATGGACCTTGTGGCCGCAGGCACGCTCCGACGGAGCAATGCGCGCCTGCAAACCGTTTACGACGCCGGTGGGATCTTCAAGCTCGTGCCGACGGGCAGGCGGCGCGGCTGGAGCCCGGGATTGGCTTGGGAAATCGCCTTCCATTTGGCGCCGTTGCCGTAGAATTTCTCGGCGAGATCCCAATAGGTATCGCCGTTGACGACCACGTGCCCGCTTTCGCTCGTAACAGCGGCCGGCGCGGCCGCCGCCGCCTGGGCAGGCGGCGGGGTGTTGGCGATATCGTTCGCGGCTGCGGGCAAGTCGGGCAGCTTGGCCTCGGGTTGCGCAGTCGCCGCAGGCTGGGCCGGTTCGGCCGCTGCGGTGGCGACGCCGACTTCCGTGATGCGTCCTTCCAGCTTCGGCGTGTAGGGCCGATTCGCGGTCAGATAGTCGGCCACGACCTGTTCGAGGCTCGGGCCGAAATCATAAGCATTCTTGGCGTTCGAAGCGAAGAGCTCGTAGCCGTCGCCGCCCGCGCGCACGAAATTGTTGGTCGCGATGGTGTAGAGCTTTTCGGAATCGAGCGGCTTCCACGCGCCGTCCTCCATCACCTCGATCGACTTGATGCGGCCTTCGCCGGGCCGAACGGAACGGTCGAATGTATATTTGAGGCCGCCGACCTGTGGGAACTTGCCCTTGCCTTCCTCTATCTCGCTGACGCCGGTTTCGAGCGACGTCGCCAGGTCTTTGCCGGTGAGCTGGAAAGTCGCCAGAGTGTTTTGGAAGGGCAGGACGGTAAGTACTTCACCCATGGTGACCACGCCCTGGTCGATCGATGCCCTGATGCCGCCGCCATTCTGTATGGCGATGGTCACGCCCTGGCCCCTCACGCGATCGAGGATGGCATCGGTGATCAGGTTGCCCATTTCGCATTCCTTTGCCCGGCAGCTTTCGCGGCTGCCGTCGATCGGCTTGGTGGTCTCGGAGACCTCCTTCTTCTTCAGCTCCTCGATGGGCGCGGCGAGTTCCTTGACGCGCGCGAGCACCGTCTCGTCGGGTTTGATCGACTTGTCGAGGAGGATCGGATCGCCCTTAGCTTCCTTGACCACGCCGTTGTCGTCGAAGATGACTGTGAACTCTCCCAGATACTTCGAATAGGAAGCAGCCTGGGTGACCGGAACCTTGTAGCCTTCCGGATTGTCGATCATCGTCGGGTAGGGCCCCTCGGCCTTGTCGTCGGTGTTCGACAGCAGAGAATGCGAGTGCCCGCCGACCACCACGTCCACCCCCGGAATCCTGGCGATCGCCTCCTTATCTCGCGGGTAGCCGACATGCGTCAGCGCGATGATCTTGTCGACGCCCTGCGCCTTGAGCTTTTCGACCTCCGCAGTGATCTTCGCCACGTCCTCCTCGAACGCAATATGCGGGCCGGGCGCGGCGAGCTCAGGCGTGTCATTTGCCACTGCTCCGACGATGCCGATCTTCTGGCCGCCCACTTCGAGCACGATGGAAGGCTTGATACGATCGCCGACCTTGGACTGGGCGTCAGGATGCACATTGGCGCTCAGCACCGGGAACTGCGCCTTTTCGAGGAAGGGCACGAGGGCGTCCTCGCCATCGTCGAACTCGTGGTTGCCGACGGTCATGGCATCGAATTCCATGAGGTTCAGGAATTCGCCCTCGGCCGTGCCTTTGTAGGTCGTGTAGAAGAGGGAGCCCTGGAAATTGTCGCCGCCGTTGAGCAGGAGCACGTTCTGGCCTTCCAGCGCCTTGCGGCGTTCGTTGATCGCGGTCACCAGCCGGGCTGCGCCGCCGAAGCATTCGCCCTTGTCTTCCTCCTCGGCGGAGCAGGTCGACTCGAACTTGTTGTTGGATTCGATGCGGCTGTGCCAGTCGTTGATGTGGAGAATGGTCAAACTATAGTCGGCAAAGGAGGCGCTGGCCGACAGCGCGAGAGCCGAAGCCGCGCCTGCCGCGATCGCCGTGATCTTCTTCATCCTGATCTCCCGAGATGATCGGTGGCTTGGCACCACTCCTTGACCATCATGTAACGAAGTTGCCCTCTGGCAGGCCGAACCCAAGCGGGCCCGACCCGTGACGGCATGTTCACACTGCGATTTCGTGGATGCAAGCGGAAACGCCGTGGCTTTCAGGTGGAGTAGTCCCGTTCGTCGGCGATGACCTTGCCGTCATTGGGCAGCGAGCCCTTGGGAGCAAGTTTGACCGCACCGCCGAGCTTGGTCACTTCCCGCAGCGTGATCTCGACGGCACCGGTCGGAAGAGGGGCGTCCGATTCGATGTGGAGAGCCATCGCGTCTTGCGCCCCTTCGCGGGTCACGACGAGGCGGGCGCGGTGGATCTGCGGATGTCGCCGGACGATTTCGGCGATCTGCCTGGGATCGACGAACATGCCCTTGACCTTCGTCCGCTGGTCGGCGCGCCCCATCCAGCCCTTGATGCGCGTATTGGTTCGGCCGCAGGGGGAACGGCCGGGCAGGACGGCGGACAGGTCGCCCGTGCCGAGGCGCACCATGGGATAGGCCGAGTTGAAGCTGGTGACGACGACTTCTCCCACCTCTCCGTCGGGAAGCACTTCGCCGGTGCCAGGGCGCACGATCTCCACGATCAAGTCTTCGTTGACGATCATACCCGGATTCGGCTGGCCGTCCTCCGCGGCGCTTTCATAGGCGATGACGCCGAATTCGGCGGTGGCGTAGCACTGCAGGACGTCTATTCCCCGAGCCCGGTAACCCGCCCTGAGCGACGGGAAAAGGGCACCGGCGGAAACCAGGCCCTTTGCGAAAGACGACAGGTCCTTGGCCGTCTCGGTTGCCTTGTCGAGCATGACCTTCAGATAATCCGGCGTGCCGCAATAGACGCGAGGCCGGAGCGTCGCCGCGGCCTCGATCTGCATCTCGGTGTTGCCGGTGCCGGCCGCGAAAACCGTGCAGCCGAGGGCGCGAGCACCCGCATCCAGCAGGAAGCCGCCCGGCGTCATGTGATAGGCGAAGGCGTTGTGCACTATGTCGCCAGGCCTGATGCCGGCCGCGAAGAAGGCGCGCGCGCCGCCCCCGGGATCGAGGCCGAGGCCTTCCGGCTCCCATATCGGGCCGGGCGAAAGAAAAACCCGACTTCCCCGAAGTGCCGCGGCATTGGCGAAACCGCCGAAGGGGGGATCGGAAGCCTGGAACTCCATCAGTTCGGCCTTGTGCAGGACCGGCAAGGACGCCAGGCCGGCGCGGCTTGTAATGGCGGCGGGATCGACGCCTTTCAGCCAGCGCGCGAGACCGGGGGCTTCGGCGAGCGCGCTCTTCAGGAAACCGGGCAGCCGGGCAAAGAGCGCGCGCTCGCGTTCTTCGGGGTCTCGGGTTTCCAATCTGTCGAAATGCATCGTCCCCTCCCGAAATCTCCGGGAGGTTATCGCAATCCGGCGATGGCCGCGCAAGCAGCTAATGCTAATGGAAGGTCAGGCCGGTGCGCCGCGCCGCATAAGTGTGAATTGCTGACCGGTCGAGCTCGTGCAGTTGAGCTGGGTGGGGTTGACCAGTGCGCAATTCACGCTGGACGTGGTCTGGCGGATGAGCGAGCGAACCGTGATGGCAACGGTGCGTGCGTCCGTCTGATGATAGTTGCCGTCGGAGAGCTTGTTGCCCGTATCCGTGGCGACGGTTTCGAAAAGGCCTCCTGAGAAGCGGGAAATGGCCACGCCGTCCGTGCTGATCCATTCGCCCTCGAAGCCGTTGCGGGCGGCGGTTCCCATCGGACCTCCGTCCGGTCCGGGAGCCACGCACCCGGCGAGCGTCGCAGCCGCCGCAACGGTTGCCAACATGGCGCGCATCATCGTCATGGTCGAATCCTCTCCTGATCCTCAAATTCATTTGCCCGATTTACAGGCGAAAGCAAGGCGAGCCTTCCGGCTCGATATCCGAATGCAGCCTCACCCTGTTCGAAAGAATGAGGTGAGGCTCATCCGGTTCCGGATCTTAAGTTCTTGCGCATTCCGTTATCCCAAAACCGCTGTGCAGTTTTGGGCGGCATGCTTTTAGCGCACAAGGATGTTTCGGAACTGCCAGGGATCCTTCTCGTCAAGATCCTCGGCGAACAATCCCGGACGGCCGGATAGGGGCGTCCATTCCGTATAGTATCCCTTCACCGGTCCGAGATAGGGGGACTGCACTTCAAGGCAGCGCCGGAAATCCATCTCGTCGGTTTCCACGATGCCGGCTTCAGGATGCTCGAGGGCCCAAACCATGCCGGCCAGCACGGCGGAGGAGACCTGAAGGCCGGTGGCGTTCTGATAAGGAGCGAGCTTGCGCGCCTGGTCGAGCGACAATTGCGAGCCGTACCAGTAGGCGTTGCGGTCGTGGCCGTAGAGCAGCACGCCGAGTTCGTCCGCACCGTCGACCAGTTCGTTTTCGTCGAGTACATGCTGCACCGGCTGGGGCTTTCCGGCCGCGCCGAACATCTCGTTCAGCGACAGCACAGCGTCGTTGCAGGGATGATAGGCATAATGGCAGGTCGGTCGGTACTGCACCTTGCCCTTCTTTGATCTGACCGTGAAATAGTCGGCGATCGAGATCGACTCGTTGTGCGTCACGAGGAAGCCGTATTGCGGCCCAGGGGTTGGGCACCAGGTGCGCACCCGTGTATTGGCGCCGGGCTGTTCGAGATAGATCGCGGCCTTGGAACCGCTGTTCTGCTTTTTCGCATTCTTGGGCATCCACTTCTCATGCGTGCCCCAACCGAGCTCGGCGGGTTGCAGGCCTTCCGATACGAAGCCTTCCACCGACCAGGTGTTCCAGAACACGTTGAGGGGCTTGGGTTTCTTGGTCCGCTGGGTGTCGCGCTCGGCAATGTGGATGCCCTTCACGCCCACCTTCTTCATGAGCCGCGCCCAGGCTTCGCGGTCGTCCTGCGCCGGCTCGTTGAAGTCGACGCCAAGATCTTTGGCGAGATCTACCAGGGCCTGCTTCACGAACCAGGACACCATGCCGGGATTGGCGCCGCAACAGGAAACGGCCGTAGTGCCGCCGGGGTTCTTCTCCTTTTCGCGGCGTACCGTCTCGCGCAGCGCGTAGTTGGTGCGTGAGGCGTTGTCGGCCTTGTCATCGAAATAGAAGCCGAGCCACGGTTCGACGACCGTGTCGACATAAAGCACGCCGAGCTTGCGACAGAGCTTCATCAGATCCAGCGAGGAGGTGTCGATGGAGAGATTCACGCAGAAACCCTGGCCGTCGCCCTTGGTCAAAAGTGGTGTCAGAAGTTTCTTGTAGTTGTCCTTGGTCACCGCCTCGTGGACGAAGGCGATGCCACGGTCGTCGAGGAGCTTGCGGTTGGCATCGTTCGGATCGATCACGACCATGCGAGACTTGTCGTATTTGAAATGACGTTCGATGAGCGGCAAGGTGCCGCGGCCGATCGACCCGAAGCCGATCATCACGATGGGGCCGGTTATTTCGCCGTAGACCGGCCACTCCGTTTTCGCCATTTACAGATACTCCTGTGTTGCTGGGCCGCCCCATTGTAAGATGAGATTGGAACGTTCCCTCTTCGCCCCAATCTCCGCCAGTGTCGGCGCTAAAACACGAATCCGCGTCACAATAAAGAAGATTTCGCGCTGCGGCTGTGGGTCGAAGGTCAACTTGCTTTCGATGCGATACCGCGCAGCGCGCGGACCAGGAGCCCACGCGTATCGGCAACCCATCCATCCAACGTTGCAGAACGACGTGGCCGAACGGCAGTGGCAGCAGCCTTCATCCGCTTGTATCGTACCGCCGAGATGCGTGAATCCGACGGGTTCTTCATGGACGGAAGTGGCCGGCAGACCTGCAGCGTGCATCAATCCGTGGCGATTGCTGCCGGGATCAGCCCGCGGAGCGAGTTGCCGACAAAGATGGATTTGGCGATGGCGAGGTCGTGGGGCAGGAGATCTGCCTCCACTGCACGGCCTTGTTCGATAAGCTCGCCGCGCAGGACACCCGGCAGCAGCCCGTTGGCCAGTGCCGGTGTCAGGAGCGGCCTGCCGTTCCCAAGGTCGAGGAAAAGATTGGTTATCGTTCCCTCGCAGAGCTTTCCCTGACCATTGAGCAGGATGACCTCGTCCGCTTCTTCCACGGTGAATTCGAGCCTGGCCGCCTGAAAGACATCGCGCCTGGACGTCTTGTGGCGGAGCAGCGGGTCAGCCGCATCGAGACGCGTGTCCGCCACTCGCAACCTCCAGATCGTCCCGGAAGGGATAGGCTCGAAGGGATGGGAGGTGCATGCGACGTCACCGGCGTGGGAGAGCGTCAGGCGGATGCGCAGCGGCGTTCGTCCGCCGGCAGCGGAAGCGAGCGCATGCTCCACAGCAGGCGTGTCATGCCGGAAGCCCAGCGCGTCGGCCGAGGCTTGCAGCCGTGCGCGGTGACGTTCGATCCGCACGAAACCTGTTGCGGGCTCCCAGCGCAGCGTCTCTATCAATTCGTAGTCAGCGCCGTTCCTGTCGCGTAGCGCGCTTTCAGAAGACATTCCGCATATTCCGCTTCCGCTGATGAATCGAAGACGATACCGCCGCCGACGTTGAAAACCGCATCACCTCCGGAATAGAGCGAAATGGTGCGGATGGCGACGTTGAAGCGCATGCGGCCGCTGGGTTCGATCCACCCGATAGCGCCGCAATAGACATCGCGTGGCCGCCCCTCCAATTCATGCAGGATTTCCATAGCGCGGATTTTCGGCGCGCCGGTGATGGAGCCACAAGGGAAAAGCGCCGCGAAGATCTGGCTGATGGTGGCGTTCGGCAGCAGCTTCGCGCGAACCCGGCTCACCATCTGGTGCACCGTGGCGTAGCTCTCGACCCGGAAGAGTTCCGGAACGTCGAGCGTCCCGACCTCCGTGACCAGAGAAATGTCGTTACGCAGAAGGTCGACGATCATCCGGTTCTCGGCCTGATTCTTCGGATCGTTCTGCAGGAACTCCCTGAGCCGCGCGTCCTCCGCCGGCGTCTTGCCGCGCGGCGCGGTACCCTTCATTGGATGAGTCTCGATCCAGCCGTCGGCTCCGACCTCGAAGAACAACTCGGGCGACCGGGAGAGCACGACGGGATTGCCCAGCGAAACCAGGGCGCCGTATTTTACCCTCTGGCGTGCCGCCAGGGCATGGAAGGCCGCAAGTGGATCGCCGCTCCAGTGGGCGTCGATCGGGAAGGTCAGGTTGGCCTGGTAGCAATCGCCTTCGCGCAGATGCTGGTGCAGGCGTCTGAAGCGTTTTTCGTAAGCCTCGAACGACCATGCCGGTCTGGGATCGAAGACCGGGCCATTGCTCGTCACCCTGCCGGGCGGCGGCAGGGTGTTGTCGGAAGGGCCGTCGAACACGCCGATGCAGGCGAGGGGGGCGCGGCGTCCGGCCGGCAGGATCGGACGGAGCTTGGGTTCGAACAGATAGCCCGCCTCGTAGGAGAAATAGCCGGCGAGCCATTTCCCCTCGGCATGCGCGGCCTCCGCCGCCGCAAGCAGGGCGTCGAACTGCTCGGGCGTGTCGGCGCTCAGGATCGTCGAAGGTCGGTCGAACAGGAGTTCGGCGCCTGTGAAGTCGTCGCGGAAGAGGACGAAGGGGGATGCCGGCATTGCTGTCATCGCGTCTGACGGCATCTGGTTATCAATCGAGCGCTTCGAGTTCGTCGATCAGGCCGCCGATCACCGCGAGCCCGCCCTGCCAGAATCCTGGGTCGCTGGCGTCCAGGCCAAAGGGGGCGAGAAGCTCCGAATGGTGCTTGGTGCCGCCGGCCCTGAGCATCTCGAAATATTTCTCTTGAAATCCCCGTTCCGCATTCTGGTAGACCGCGTAGAGGGAGTTCACCAGGCAGTCGCCGAAGGCGTAGGCATAGACGTAGAAGGGCGAATGGATGAAGTGAGGGATGTAGGACCAGAAGGTCTCGTATCCCTGGCGCAGCTTTATCGCCGGGCCCAGGCTCTCCGCCTGCACCTCCAGCCAGAACTCGCCGATCCTGTCGGCGGTGAGCTCGCCATTGCGCCTCTCGGTGTGCACCTTGCGTTCGAATTCATAGAAGGCGATCTGGCGCACCACCGTGTTGATCATGTCCTCGACCTTCTGGGCGAGCATGGCCTTGCGTTCGCGCCGGTCCGTGGTGCGGTCGAGCAGGGAGCGGAACGTCAGCATCTCGCCGAACACCGAGGCAGTCTCGGCAAGCGTGAGCGGCGTCGCGGACATCAGCGCTCCCTGGCCGCCCGCCAGGACCTGATGGACCCCGTGTCCGAGCTCATGTGCGAGCGTCATCACATCGCGCGGCTTGCCCATATAGTTGAGCAGCACATAGGGATGGACAGACGGTACGGTTGGATGCGCGAAGGCGCCTGGCGCCTTGCCCGGGCGCACCGCCGCGTCGATCCAGCTCTTTTCGAAGAACGTGCCGGCGATTTCCGCCATCTTCGGCGAGAAAGCCGCATAGGCGGAAAGCACCGTGTCCTTGGCCTCGTTCCAGCCGATCGTCGCCTTCGGGGTTTCCGGTAGCGGCGCGTTGCGATCCCAATGGTTCAGCGCGTCCATGCCGAGCCACTTCGCCTTCATGGCGTAATAGCGGTGGGAAAGGCGCGGATAGGCCTCGTGGACGGCCTCGGCGAGGGCGTTCACCACATCGCGCTCGACCCGGTTCGCCAGATGTCGGGAATCGGCGATGTCCTCGAAGCCGCGCCAGCGATCGGAGATCTCCTTGTCCTTGGCCAGCGTGTTGGTGATGAGCGTGAAGGTCCGCAGGTTCTTCTTGAAGGTCTCGGCCAGCGCCTCCGCCGCCTTGCGCCGAACCTCCCCATCTGCGTCCTGGAGCTTGTTCAGCGTCGGCTCGAGCGTCAGCTCTTCCCCGTCGACTTCAAAGCGCAGGTCCGTCATGGTTTCGTCGAAGAGCCGATTCCAGGCGCCGCGGCCCGTCACGGACTTCTCGTGGAAAAGCTGCTCGATGCGATCCTCGAGCTGGTATGGCTTGTCCTTCCTGAGGTCGAGCACCCAGGGGCGATAGTGTCCGAAGGACGGGTCGGCGTCGAGCGCGGCCGCGATCAGCGCGTCGTCGACGAGGTTGAGCTCCAGGGTGAAGAACAGCAGATGCTTGCTGGCATCCGTCATCCGTTCCTGGATGTCGCCATAAAGCTTGGCGCGCTTCGGGTCCGAAGTGTTTCCCGCATAAAGCAGGCCCGCATAAGAGGCGATGCGGCCGATCAGTTCCTCCAGCGCCTCGTATTCGCGCAGAGCCTCGCCGAGGCTCCCGTCCTTGCCTTTCCCCGCCTCGGATGCCAGGCGGCCTTTCCAGCGTGTCTCGAATTCGGCAGCCTGGGCGGCCGCCTTCGCCATGTCCTGGGAGAGTTCCGGCGCTTCCATGCCGGAATAGAGGTCGCCGAGATTCCATTCGGGCAGGCTGCCGAGCGTGGAAGCCTCGGCGGGCTGCGATTTCACCTGGGCGGCGGGCGATGCCGCCGGATTCGAAGCATTGGACATTTCGGGCCTTCCGTTTCGGATCGGCCGACAATCGAACCCGGAAAGGTTTCGTTCACCGGCTTTTTTGAAAGCTTATTTAGAACCCCGTGCGAAGTTGATCCAGACAACAACCATCCGCGTTTCGCCGATTTCCCGTTTTTCATGGCAGGTCCCATCCTCATTGTAGACGACGATCCCGTCCAGCGCCGGCTCCTCGAGGCCGCGGTGACGAGGTTCGGTCACGACACGGTTGTCGTCGACGGCGGTGAAGCGGCACTCGCCGCGCTGGAGCGTTCCCCTGGCCGCGATGCCTCGGTGGTCATCCTCGACCTGATGATGCCGGGCATGAACGGCAACCAGGTCCTGCTGGCGATGCGCGAGCGCGGCTTCGACATGCCGGTGATCGTGCAGACTGCGCAGGGCGGCATCGACACCGTCGTGACCGCGATGCGTGCCGGCGCGTTCGACTTCGTCGTCAAGCCGGCCTCTCCCGACCGCCTCCAGGCTGCGATCGCCAGCGCCCTCAAGGTCGAGGCCGTCGGCGAGCAGAGCCGCCGGGCGCGCAGGCCGTCGGGCGGAGCGATGACCTTCAAGGATCTCGTCACCCGCAGCGAGACCATGGAGCGTGTGATCCGGCTCGGTCGCAAGGCGGCGGCCTCTAACATCCCGATCCTGATCGAGGGCGAATCGGGCGTCGGCAAGGAAATGGTGGCGCGCGCCATCCAGGGATCGGGAGACCGGCGGACCAAGCCCTTCGTGACCGTGAATTGCGGCGCTATTCCCGACAATCTCGTGGAGAGCATCCTGTTCGGCCACGAGAAGGGTGCTTTCACAGGGGCGACGGAAAAACACACGGGAAAGTTCGTCGAAGCCCATTCAGGGACCCTGTTCCTCGACGAGATCGGCGACCTGCCTCCTGATGTCCAGGTCAAGCTGCTGCGCGCCGTGCAGGAAGGAGAGGTCGATCCCGTCGGTGCGCGGTCGACAGTGAAGGTCGACATCAGGCTGATTTCCGCCACGCATCGCAACCTCCTGCAGCAGGTGAAGGACGGAAAGTTCCGGGAAGATCTGTTCTATCGCCTGAATGTCTTTCCCATCTTCGTGCCGCCGCTGCGCGACCGCCGTGATGATATCCCGCTGCTGGTCGGCCATTTCATGACGCGCGTGGGCGCGCCGGGAGTGGGGAGAATCGGGGCGATCTCCGGCGAAGCGCTGTCGCTGCTCCAGGCCTATGACTGGCCGGGCAATGTGCGCCAGCTCGAGAACGCCGTATTGCGGGCTTCCGTCCTCTGCGATGGCGACGTGCTGACAGTAGAGGACTTTCCGCAGATACGGGCCCAAGTCGAGGGGATCGAGCTCGATTTCGTCCCACCGGTGCGCTTGGGAATCCCTGAGGAAGCGATCGAGATCAGGAACGTTGTGCCCCGCGCGGCGCCAATCACGGCGGAGCGCCAGTTCGGCATCCTCCGGGCCTTGGACGATCGTGGCAATGTCCGAACGCTTGCCGATGTCGAACTCGAGATGATCAAGCTCGCCATCGAGCACTACAACGGCCAGATGAGCGAAGTCGCCCGCCGCTTGGGAATCGGCCGCTCGACTCTTTATCGAAAGCTCAGGGAATACGGCATAGACCCGGAGCGGGGGCGCGTCGACCGGCCGAGTTCCTGACGCTCCTCGACTGCTTGCCTGGCGAGGCGCCGGTTGGTTGGTTTCGGCGAATCAACTGTGACATCCGCCACATTTTTCAGTGTAAATATTTCATTTACCTTGATTCGGCCGGTAGCATTTTGGCCAGTTTGCCGCCATTCTCTGACCGCATTTCGGCTTCAATAAGCTCTGATTAACCATTAGGATCGATAGTCGGATGGTGCTTCCAAATCATCCGGGCATCAAATCCGGGGACAAAAACGGCAATCTGTAAGGCCTTTTTGATTTGATCGAGATCGACCTGAAGAATCGCGGACGGAGTCCGAGCGCTACCGTTTGCGCGAAGTGGTTGGCACCCTTGCTGCTTGCGGCAGGCAGTCTCTGCTTGACCGCTCCGGCAGCGACGGCCGAGACCCGTTCGTTGAAGCTCTATTTCATCCATACGGGTGAAAGAGCCGAGATCACCTTCAAGCGAAACGGGCGCTATGACGCCAACGGTCTGAAGCAGATCAACCAGTTCCTTCGCGACTGGCGGCGCAACGAGCCGACCAAGATGGATCCGCGCCTGCTCGATCTGGTGTGGGAAGCGTATAGGGCTGCTGGCTCCAGGGATTACATCCATGTCGTGTCGGCCTACCGCTCGCCGGCTACCAATTCCATGTTGCGCAGCCGCTCGAAGGGCGTTGCCAAGAAAAGCCAGCACATGCTCGGTAAGGCGATGGACTTCTACCTGCCCGACGTGAAGCTGAAGAAGCTGCGCGAGATCGGCCTCAAGATGCAGGGCGGTGGCGTCGGCTACTATCCGACATCCGGTTCGCCTTTCGTGCATTTCGACGTCGGCAATGTCCGGCATTGGCCGAAGATGAGCCGCAAGGAACTGGTCGCGCTCTTCCCCCAGGGCAAGACGCTGCATGTGCCGAGCGACGGCAAGCCGCTGCCCGGTTTCGAGCAGGCGGTCGCCGCCTATGAGGCGCGCCGGAAGTCCGGCGGCACGGCGGTCGCCCTGGCCAGCTCCGGCAGCAGCTCGCGCGGCGGCGGCCTGCTCGCTGCCCTCTTCGGCCGCAGCGCGGACGAGGAGGAAGAAAGCGGCGGCGCCGCGGTGGCCTCCGCTGCCCGTGACCAGGCTCCGGCCCGGAAGCCCGCTCCGCCTCAGAAGTCTGTCGCGGAAGCGAAGCCGGAGCAGCCGGCGAATGGGGACGGAAAGATCCGTATCCTGCCGCCCGAGCTTGCGCGTCCCGTCGAGATTCCTGCCGCCGAGCCGCAGCCGGAGACCATCGTTGCC
The DNA here is from genome assembly GCF_050958605.1 of Mesorhizobium sp. 1B3. Lineage (NCBI taxonomy): Bacteria > Pseudomonadati > Pseudomonadota > Alphaproteobacteria > Hyphomicrobiales > Phyllobacteriaceae > Mesorhizobium > Mesorhizobium sp. 1B3. The sequence continues at coordinate 92,644 of NZ_JBJHDO010000002.1, forward strand.
GCGCTTCCGAGTCGCGATGCGCCGCTGCCGATCGCGGCTCCGCGTCCCCAGATCGATGTGGGCGAGAATGGCGCGCCTCTCGATGAGGCGGCCGCGCAAGTCGCGATGGCCGTTCCGCTTCCGAGCCGTCGGCCCGACTACACGCCGCCGGCCGAACTTACCGCGAAACAGGTCACACAGGTCGCCAGCGCGGAGCCGTCAACGGTCGGGGAGGCGATCGCCGCTGCCGTTCCGCTGCCGACCGGGCGACCCGAGGATGCGCAGGCGAGCCTGATCGCGGCTGCCCTGCCGGATTCCATTTCGGCAGTGCCTGAGACGGCGGCCTATGCGCCGGCCGAACCGGCATCTCTGCAGGTGGCTGCCGCCCCATTTCCTGGGACGGAAGGTTTCGCGACCGCGCCGGAAGAGATCATTCCCGAACCGCAACCCGAGCGCGTCGCCTCCATCCGCGCGACGCCCAAGAGCGCGCTCGCCGGGGGTGGTCCAGGGATTGATCCGGCTTCGGTGCTGGGCGGCGTGAAGACGACGCCGAAGTCGGCCCGCCCCAGCGTTCATGATACCAAGCCTGATCCCAGGCCGATGGTCATCGCGGCGCAACCGCAGGCCGCGCGTTGGGCGCTCGACGGCAATTACATCGCCAACAACACCGATGGCACCAAGGCGCCGTCCTATGCCTACAAGATCGTCTACTCCGCGCCGCGCGAGGTCTACACCGCCGGATTCCAGCAGGGCGACATCCAGGCGCAAGCCAACAAATTCTCGGGTAAGGCTGTCACGTTCCTGTCGGTGGCGCGCTTCAACTGACGGGGGGCACCCCTCATCCGCGACTCGAGGACCCCTCATCCGACCTCGCTTCGCGAGGCCACCTTCTCCCACAAGGGGAGAAGGTGGAGTTTGGCATAGGCACTCCTGCCAATCCCCAACGCCGGCGACTAGCGCGAACGTTGCCGCAGACCTTCCCTTCTCCCCTTGTGGGAGCAGGTGGCCGAGCGAAGCGAGGTCGGATGAAGGGTGGCCGCGAAGTGGCCGGATAGATATTACCCCCTAAGCTTCGAAGCCTCCCGCGCCAGCGCTTCGATTGCATCCCACTGCCCCGCCTTCACCATTTCGTCGGGCGCGACCCATGAGCCGCCCACGCAAATGACATTTGGAAGGCTGAGATAGTCGCGCGCGTTGGTGGCCGACACGCCGCCGGTCGGACAGAAGCGCACGCCGGCAAAAGGCGAGGCGAGTGCCTTCAGGAATGCCGCGCCGCCGGCCTGTTCCGCGGGGAAGAACTTCAGGAAGTCCAGCCCTTCGTCAGCAGCCGCCATGATCTCGGCCGGTGTGATTGCCCCCGGCAGTAGTGGCACGGCGCTGTCGCGAGCCGCGGCATAGAGCTGGCTCGACGCACCTGGGCTGACGATGAAGCGTGAGCCCGCTTGAGCGGCCTGCTCGAATTGCCGGGCATTCAGCGCAGTGCCTGCACCAACCACGGCCTCCTCGACCTCCTGGCTGACGCGGCGAATGGCTTCCAGGGCGTCGGTGGTGCGCAACGTGATCTCGATCATCGGCAACCCGCCGCGCGCGAGCGCCCGCGCCAGCGGCACGGCATGGGCGATATCGGCGATCTTCAGCACCGGTATGATGGGCTGGCCGGCCAGCAGCGAGAGGAGCTTTTCGGTCTTGTTGGGCATGGCTGCACCCCCGCATTTTTCAGGAAACGATTTCAACCGATTAACAGAGCGGGGGCGGCCAGTCCATGGCGCGGCGACGCTTTGCCCGGCAAGGGCATTCTTGCAACGCCGCCGTCCAGGAGCTACGGCAAGGCCATGAAAGCCTCCGCAGCCCCATCCTTCCGCGTAGCCGCGCTTTATCGTTTCGCGCGGCTCGACAACTTCGCCGACCTCCGGGCGCCGCTCGCCGCCTTCTGCTGCGGCCGCGGCATCAAGGGAACCCTGCTTCTTGCTCATGAAGGAATCAACGGCACGGTGGCCGGAAGTACGGAGGCGATCGCGGCACTGATCGATCACCTCAACGGAATCCCGGCCCTGGCCGGCATCGAAGTCAAATACAGCGCGGCTTCGGAAATGCCCTTCCACCGCATGAAGGTGCGGCTGAAGAAGGAGATCGTCACGATGGGCGTGGAGGACATAGACCCGAGCCGGAGCGTGGGCACCTATGTCGAGGCGCGGGACTGGAACGCCCTCGTCTCCGATCCCGACACCATCCTCATTGACACGCGAAACGACTACGAAGTGGCGATCGGGACATTCCAGGGAGCCGTCGATCCGGCGACAGCAAGCTTCCGCGCTTTCCCGCAATGGGTTCGGGACCACCGCGAGGCGCTTGAGGGCCGCAAGGTGGCGATGTTCTGCACCGGCGGCATACGCTGCGAGAAGGCGACGGCCTACGTCAAGTCGCTCGGTATCGACGAGGTGTTCCACCTCAAGGGCGGCATCCTCAGATATCTGGAAGAGATCCCGGCCGAGGAAAGCCTTTGGCAAGGCGAATGCTTTGTTTTCGATGAGCGTGTGTCGGTGAAGCATGGACTAGAGGTCGGCGAGGCCGAACTCTGCCGCGCTTGCCGTCGCCCGCTGACTGATACCGACCGCTCCGGCCCGGAATATCGAGAGGGAATCTCCTGCCGGCATTGCGTCGGCGAGCGCAGCGACGAGGATCGCGCCCGTTACGCCGAACGCCATCGTCAGGTCCAACTTGCCGAAGCGCGCGGGGCGGGAAAGCACATCGGAAGCTGACGGACTTTCGGTTCAAGGCTCCCGGGTCATTGTAATGTCGCGAAGGCTGCATATTTCCCAATGAGCCGGGGAGCCAACCGAGGGAGGTCCAAATGCTCGATCCTAAGAAACTGCTCGACGATTTACTCGGCTCCAAGATACCGGGAACCGACGGTACGGTGCGCGACAAGGCCAATCAGGCTACCCAGCTCGCCAAGGACAATCCGCTGGCCACGGGCGCTCTCGTGGCGGTGCTTCTTGGGACCAGGGCAGGCCGCCAGATCGGCGGGTCGGCGCTGAAGGTGGGCGGCCTCGCGGCAATCGCCGGGCTCGCCTACAAGGCCTATCAGAACTACATGGAAGGCGGCCGGCCGTCTGAAGCCCAGCCTCAGAACGGACAGCCGGAGCTTCTGCCGCCCCCGGCCGACACGGATTTCCACCCCTCGCAGGCTCCCCAGGGCGAAACGGAGTTCGCGCTTATTCTGGTGCGCGCGATGATCGCCGCCGCCAACGCCGATGGCCACATCGACGATGAAGAGCGCAAGAAGATCGTCGAGCGCGCCGATCTTGCCGGGCTCGGTACCGAAGCCCAGGAGTTTCTCGCTGCCGAGACGGCCAAACCCTTGTCGATCGACGATATCGTCGCGGCGGCGCAGACGGATGCGCAAAAGGTCGAGTTGTACACGGCCTCGCGTCTCACCATCGATCCGAATTCCCGCGCTGAGCGCGGCTATCTCGACCTGCTTGCCGGCAGGCTGCAACTGCCGGACGCGCTTGTCGACCATGTCGAGGCGACAGTCTCGTCGGTAAAGACGCAACCCGCTCCGGCGGCACCTTCGCCGAACAGTCCGTGGTAGGCAGCCCTACCGCGGAATCGTCCTCCGGATGAGTCGGGCCAGCGTCGCATTGCGATCCCGCGTGAGCATGGGTTTGAGGAAGCGCATGCGATCGGCGATCAGCAGGCTGGCGATCCCATGCACGGCGGACCACAATGCCGCCGTGTCCAGCATGCCTTCCTCCTCCGTCATGGGATCGGCGCCGCGCAGTTCCGCAATATCGCCAGTCAGGATATGGAAGGCTCGCGCCGCCTGCTCGACCAGTCGGGGATCGTCGGAATCCGGTCGTTCCGAGCCGAAAAGAAGCTTGAAAAGGGCCGGGTTCTCCAGCGCGAAGGCGATGTAGCCGATGCCTGAAGCAACGATCCGGTCGCTGGCATCCTCGGTGGCGAGGGCACGATATTTCTCGAGACTTTGCGTGAGCCGTTCAGCCGCCACGGTGGCCAGCGCGGTCAACATCGCGGCCGTGTCCTTGAAGTGGTGGGCCGGCGCGGCATGCGAGACGCCGGCGCGTCGCGCCACGCCACGAAGGGTGAAACCCTCAAGTCCTTTTTCGCCAAGTTCGATCTCGGCGGCCGTAAGCAGCGCCTGACGGAGGTCGCCATGGTGGTAAGCAGATTTGGTCCGCGTCATTGCTACTCGTACTGCTCACCGCCTTGCCGTTTGCTCGTCGCGGCTTCCTGGACCGGTTTGTCCTGGAGGGATGCCCTTGCCGGAGCCTGCATCGCATCTCGATCTTGACGTTGTCAATGTCCCTGCAGGTTCAGGTTGCCTGACTGCAACCCGACTGCAATGCCGTAATGATCGAAGTTGACGGCAAACGCATCGAAGGAAATACCGATAGATAATTTTCTGAAACAACTTGTCGTTAACCATTTGTTAACCGATAGGATCTATCCTTTGGGTTACTTCGAACCGGCTTTCCTCCTCCCGAGCACGGTTCGAATGACGGGCGGCCTCAATGGCCGCCCTTTTTTGAGCATGACCGCCAATCGTCTTGTCATGGGCGTTCCCATTTGCGATGCGTCATGTCTCGGACGGAGGAAAGACCATGACCAATGAAAGGACGGCAATCGTCACGGGCGCCGGCACCGGTGTGGGCAAGGCGGTCGCCACCGCGCTTTTAGGGCAGGGCTGGAACACGGTGTTTTGCGGCCGCCGGCTCGGCGTTCTCGAAAAGGCGATCGCCGACGCCGGTTCCAGCGAAGGCAAGGCGCTCGCGGTCGCCTGCGATGTATCCAGCGAGAGCCAGGTGGACGAACTGTTCGAGACGGTCGACAAGGCATTCGGGCGGGTCGACCTGCTCTTCAACAATGCGGGAATGGGTTACAAATCGACTCCGATCGACGAAATACCGGTCGATGTCTGGAACGATGTCGTCGGCGTCAACATGACCGGATCGTTCCTCTGCGCCCGCGCCGCGTTCCGCGCGATGCGCAACCAGGCCCCGATGGGCGGCCGTATCATCAACAACGGCTCCGTTTCAGCCTATGCGCCGCGGCCGGGTTCGGTGCCCTATACGATGACCAAACATGCCATTACGGGCCTCACCAAGACGCTGGCCCTTGACGGCCGGCCCTTCGACATCGCCTGCGGCCAGATCGATATCGGCAATGCCTTGACCGACATGGCATCGGCCATGACGGTCGGCGTGCCGCAGGCCAATGGCAGCATTGCACCGGAAGCGGTGATGGATGTCCAAAGGGTGGCCGACGCGGTCCTTCACATGGCCAGCCTGCCGCTCGACGCCAACGTGCTGTTCATGACCGTCATGGCGACCAAGATGCCCTATGTGGGGAGAGGGTAAAGCCTGTGCGATAACCGCTCAATCCTTTCATAGGCCGCGCGTGGACTTGCCTGAGTGGTCAATTCTTACTTCGCCAGGAACCTCTCTATGCGCTCGATGGCGCGAAGGATGTTCTCTTCCGAATTGGCGTAGGAGAGGCGGATATAGCCTTCCCCCAGCACGCCGAAGTCGGGGCCGCCGATCAGCGCCACGCCTGTCTCCTCGAGCAACGCCGAAGCTAGCTTCTTGGCTTTCCATCCGGTGCCGGCAATGTTGGGAAAGGCATAGAACGCGCCTTTGGGCGTGATGCATGAGACGCCGGGCAGGCTGTTCAGCCCCTCCACGACGATTCTGCGGCGCCGGTCGAAGGCCCGCATCATCTTCTCCACGTCGTCCTGGGGACCGTCGATTGCCGCGATGCCGGCGAACTGGCTCGGCGCATTGACGCAGGACCAGCAATTGACCGCAAGCTTGCGGACCTTGTCGTAGAGCTGACTGCTTTCCCTCGAATTCGGCCAGATCGACCAGCCCATGCGCCAGCCGGTCATGGCCCAGGTCTTCGACCAGCCGTTGAGCACGATCAACCGTTCGCGAATCTCGGGGAACTGGAGGAGCGAAGTATGCGTCTCTCCGTTATAGGTCATGACGTCGTAGATCTCGTCCGACAGGATGGCGACGTGCGGATGGGCTTCGAGACCCTTCACCAGCTTCTCGATCTCGGACCGCGGCGTGACGCCGCCGGTCGGATTGGCGGGCGAGTTCAGGATCAGCAGACGCGTTTTCGGCGTGATCAGCCGCAGCGTTTCCTCGGCCGAGAAGGCGAAGCCGTTTTCTTCCCGAATCGGTACGGGAACGGGGGTGGCGCCCGTGAACTCGATCATCGAGCGGTAGATCGGAAAGCCGGGATCTGGGTAGAGGATCTCCGTCCCGGGCTCGCCGAACATGAGGATTGCCGCATACATGGTCGGCTTGCCGCCCGGCAGGATCATCACGCTCTCCGGCGACACCTCCACTCCGGTCGTCGCAAGTGTGCGGCGCACGACCGCCTCGCGTGTCGCCAGAAGCCCGGTTGCCGGTGTGTAGCCGTGATGACCGTCGCGCAAGGCCTTGATCGCCGCCTCGACGATGTGTTGCGGCGTCTTGAAGTCGGGCTGGCCGATGCCGAGATTGATGACGTCCTTGCCCTCGGTGGCGAGCGCCGTGGCGCGCGCCAGAACCGCGAAGGCATTCTCTTCGCCGAGGCGGTCGAAGGCGGCGATGGTTTGGAGCATTACGGGGATCCATCTGGTTCTGTTGCGCGGTCCATGTTTTTGTGAGCCTCTTCGACCAAAAGTCAACGCAAGGGGATGCGCTTGTCCGACGATCTGAATAACTGGCACCCGCGGCCGAGGCCCGAGCGCAAGCTGCTCGAGGGGCGTTATGTTCGCCTGGAGCCCTTCCAGGTCCCTCGCCATGGCGACGGTCTCTACGAGGCGTCCTCTGTGCCGGATGCGGCGCAGAGATTCCGCTGGTTGTTCGACTATCCGCCGGAAAGCCGGGCTGCGTTCCAGCCGTGGCTGGAAAAAGCCGAGGCAAGCGAAGACCCGCTGTTCTTCGCGGTCGTCGACAAGGCGAGCGGCCGGATCGCCGGGCGCCAGACGTTGATGCGCATCGATCCTGCCTACGGCGTGATCGAGATCGGCAACATCTATTGGGGGCCGCTCATTGCGCGCAAACCGGCGGCGACCGAGGCGCAGTTCCTCTTCATGCAATATGTCTTCGATGGGCTCGGCTACCGTCGCTACGAATGGAAATGCAACAATCTGAACGAGCCGTCCAAGCGTGCTGCCCAGCGTTTCGGCTTCAGCTTCGAGGGCGTCTTCCGCCAACATGTCGTGGTCAAGGGTGAGAATCGCGACACGGCGTGGTATTCCGTCATCGACAAGGAATGGCCGTCGCTTCGCCGGGCTTATCAGGAATGGCTCGACCCCGCCAATTTCGATGCCGAGGGCAGGCAGAAGCGGCGGCTGGAAGAGATCAGGGCCGACATCGGCCGATAGGAGAACGCCCATGGCGCATGATCACGGAGGGCTGGCCGGCCACGGCAGCCATGCCGGCCATGTCCATGGAACGTCGGACAAGAAGAGGGTGCTGCTCGTCGCCTGTCTGACCGGCGGCTTCATGATCGCGGAGGCTGCCGGAGGGTTGATTACCGGCTCGCTGGCGCTGGTTGCCGATGCCGGCCACATGCTGACGGATTCGATCGCGCTGTGGCTCGCCTGGTATGCTTTCCATCTGGCGGAGCGTCCGGCGACGGGGCGACTCACCTACGGCTTCGGCCGGGTGAAGACACTGGTTGCCTATACAAATGGCATCACCATCTTCGCAATCGCCCTATGGATCGTCTATGAAGCCGCGCGCCGGCTCATGTCGCCGCCCGAAGTGCTTGCCGGCCCGATGCTGGCCGTCGCCGTGCTCGGGCTCGTGGTGAACATCGCCGGTTTCCTCATCCTGCGGGGCGGCGACCGGGGCAGCCTCAACATGCGTGGCGCCGTGCTCCACGTCCTGGGCGATCTCCTGGGTTCGCTGGCAGCCATCGTCGCCTCGCTCGTCATCCTCGCGACAGGCTGGACGCCGATCGACCCGATCCTTTCCGTGCTGGTCGCAGTGCTCATTCTTTCGACCGCCTGGTCGCTGATGCGGGCCGCCGCCCATGTGCTGCTCGAAGGGGTGCCGCCCGAGCTCGATCGCGACCGGATCGCGGGAGACCTGCAGCGCGCCGTGGCCGGCGTGCGCGAGATCCATCATATGCATGTCTGGTCGCTCGACGGCTCGCGCAACATGGCGACGCTTCATGCCTGTCTGGAGGACGGTACGCAGGCGGACGCCACCATCCGGGCGATCAAGAAGGAGCTTGCATCCAAGCACGGCATAGACCATGCCACGGTGGAGCCGGAATATGGCGTGTGCGCCGATGGTGACCATCGGCATTGAGGAAGGCGGAAGGAAGAGCCGTGCAGACCAGCAATCGCAACTCGGCAATCGCGGCAGCAGTGATCATGGTCGGATTCGGGTTGCTTGCCTTCTATCTGCCCACCATCATGCTGGCGCTTGGAAACGTCTCGACGGTGGCCGCCGGAGCGGTGGCCGTGCTGTTCGTCGCCGCGTTCTTTCTCGTCTTCTGGCTGAGAGGACGCGCCCAGAAGCGTAGGGGAGGTTGACATACGTATCCTGATCACGGGAGCGGCCGGCATGGTCGGCCGCAAGCTCACCGAGCGCCTGGCGCGCGACCGCGTTCTCGCGGGAAAGCCCGTTCTCGCGCTCGACCTGCACGACATCGTGCCGCCGGAAGCGCCGGAGATGCCGAATGTCGCGGTGACGGCCCACACGGGCGACCTTGCCGCGCCCGGCGCGGCTGCGGCACTCGTCGCTTCGCGGCCGGACGTGGTGTTCCATCTCGCAGGCGTCGTGTCGGGCGAGGCGGAAGCCAATTTCGATCTGGGCTACCGCGTCAATCTCGACGGCACACGCGCGCTGTTCGATGCGCTGAGGGAGGCCGGTCACGCGCCACGCGTGGTTTTCACCTCGTCGATCGCCGTGTTCGGCGCACCCTTCCCGGACGTCATTCCTGATGAGTTCCACCCGACCCCGCTCACATCCTACGGAACGCAGAAGCTGATCGGCGAGGCACTGCTCGCCGATTACACGCGACGGGGTTTCTTCGACGGGGTCGGCATTCGCCTGCCGACCATCTGCGTGCGTCCGGGCAAGCCGAACAAGGCCGCGTCCGGTTTCTTCTCGGGCATCATCCGCGAACCGCTCAACGGCCTGCCGGCCGTCTTGCCCGTGCCGCGCTCCGTCGTCCATACACATGCGAGCCCACGCTCGGCGGTGAATTTCCTGATCCATGCCGCCGAGATCGACGGCGACAGGATCGGCCCTCGCCGGAACCTTACCATGCCAGGCGTGGGAGTGAGCGTCGGCGAGCAGATCGAAGCGCTTCACCGCATTGCCGGAGACGCGGTCGCCGGCCTTATCCGTGAGGAGCCCGATCCGACCATCTGGGCGATCGTGCAGAACTGGCCGACGCGCTTCGCGGCGAATCGCGCACGCGAACTCGGCTTCGTCGCGGAAACCAGTTTCGACGAGATCGTTCGCGCCCATATCGACGACGAGTTGGGTGGGAAGGTGGGTTGAGAGCCTAAAGCGTGTCGCTGGCAATCGGATTCGGGTGACACGCTTTAGGTCTTTGTTTTTGCGCATTCTCGCGACGCTGACCGAATCCGGTCGGCTGCGAAATGCTTCTAAACCGAAAGGCTTGCGGCCAGCAGCGTCAGCCCGAGCAGCATGACCAGTGCGGCGCCGCCGATCTCGATGATGGCGTGGACCCTGTTGCCCATGCGCCCGTCGCCGGCGAGGTTCACTGCGACGTTTTTCGCCGTGACGGCGAGGGTGGCCAGCATCGCGACGGTGAGCGCGGTGCCGAGCGCCATGGCTAACACCGACAGCACGCCGCCCGCCCAGAGCCCGTTGAGGAAGGCGAAGGTCAGTACGATCAGCGCGCCCGAACAGGGCCTCACCCCGACAGCGGCCACGGCCGACCAGGTCGTTTTCCAACTGAAGCCGTCGCCTCCCAGCGTTGATGGATCCGGCGCATGGGAATGGCCGCAGGTGGCGCAGACATCACCGGCCGCATGGGCATGGCCATGATGGTGGGCATGGTCATGTCCTTGGTTGTGATGATGGTGGTGGTCGTCGTCGTGATGATGATCGTGTCCGCAACCATGGTCGTGGACGTGAGCATGCGACGCCGACAGGCTTCGCAGGGGCGCGCCGACGAAGCGGGCAGTCAGCAGCGGCCCGGCCTTGCGCCAAAGGAGCCAGGCGCCGAAGGCGGTGATCAGCGCGTAGCTCGCTATCTCCAGGAACCATGTGGCGTTGGTCATGGAAACGGACGTGCCGCGCAGCACCAGGAAAAGCAGGGTCATGAGCAGGATGGCGGTCGCTGCCTGCAGGAAGGCCGAGACGAAGGACAGCATGACGCCGCGTCTCAGCGCAACCTCGTTGGCCAGCATATAGGACGAAATCACCGCCTTGCCGTGCCCGGGACCGGCGGCGTGGAAGACCCCGTAGACGAAGGACAGGCCGACCAGGATCCACAATTGGCTGCCGTCTTGGCGCATCGCCTTCAGCGCGCCGGTCAGTGCGCGATAGAAGGCCTGCTGCTGGACGTTGATCCAGTTCAGCCAGCCGGCGAACAGGCCGGTGGAGGGAAGGGTGGCTTCGTTGGTGCCGATGCCGAGCGAGCTCTGCGCATGCGCGTGCCCGAGAAAATGCGTGAGCACGTAGGCCATGGCAAGCAAGCCGAAGATCACGCGGGTGGTCGTCTTCTTCACGGGCATCATCCCTTGCAGACCAGTTCCAGTTTCGTGGCGAAGATCTTGGACAGGTCCGTTCCGGCCGGGTCGTTGAAGAACTGCTCGGTGAGCGTCGCCTGGTTCTGGGCGATCGCTTCGTCCGGATCGGGCCTTATGACCGTCCGGCTGCAGCTTGCCGGAAGATTCGCGACCTGCATGTAGTCGTCCTCGACAAAGTCGATCGCGGTGTAGAAGGTCGGATCATAGACGCCGAAATTGACCTTGCCGGAAAGCTTGAGCGGATCCTTCGGCTCGGATTCGAAAAGAACGATGAGCTGATCGTTTTCGTAATTCGCCATGAGCTGCGCCGGCGGCTTCATCGCGACGTCCTTGCCGTCGGCAGTCACGATCTGGAAATAGCCGAACTCGGCAAGCGACTTGAAAATCGTGTCGGATACTTCCTGGAGCTCCGCGTCGTCGAGCTTCAGGTCGCCATTCCTGTCGAACTCCATGATGACCGTGCTTGAGAACACGTCGTCGAAACGCCAGAGGTGACGCAGCGATTTCACGGTCGTTCCGTCCTGATCGAGGACGACGTCGAGCCGTGCTTCGGCGAATACGTGCGGGTGCACGCTGGCGGGCGCTGTCGAGAGGAAAAACGCAACGAGTGTGGCGGCCGGGATCGCCCTTCGTCCTGTCAGTCGCATTCCGTCATTGTCCCCGGAGGATGGAACAGCCGAGACACATCACAAACCCGGCGGAATTGGGACGAAAAAATTCCGGAGGCAAAACCGCTACGCACTTTTGCTGAATCGCTTTATCCACGCGACTTGAACCATTGAACGAGATAGTCGACGAAAACCCGGACCTTCGCTGGCAGATACCGGCGGTGCGGATAGACCGCGAAGATACCGCCGCCGGACAAGGCGCGATCGTCGAGGACGGAGACGAGCCGGCCGCTCTCGATTTCCGGCGCGGCGATGAAGTCGGGGAGGATGGCGAAGCCGAGGCCGGCAAGCGCGGCGGCCCTCGTGGCGAGCGGGCTGTTCACCTCGAGCGGGCCGGAGACGGAGACGCTGATCGTCTCTCCGTTTTCGTTCTGGAACGGCCAGTTGGACAGCCACCGGCCATTGGTGTCGATGATGCAGGGCAGAGCGGCGAGATCCTGCGGCCGCTCGGGCCGGCCATGCTTTTCGATGAGCTCGGGGGAGGCGCAAACGCGCACGGAAAACGGAGCGAGCCGGCGCGCGATGAGCGAAGAGCTTTCCAGCCGAGAAATTCGGATCGCGAGATCGAATCCCTCTTCCACGAGATCGACGAAACGGTCGTCGAGGTGGATCTCCAGCACGATATCGGAGTGCTCTCTCGCGAAATCGATCAGCGACTGCCCGATCGGCGCATCGGCGAAGGTCCGCGGGGCGGAAAGCTTGATGCGCCCGCGCACGTCGCCTGAGGATTCGCGCACGGAATCGGCCAGGCTGTCGATCTCGCGGATGATCTCCGAGGCACGTTTGTAGTAGGTGTGGCCCGCTTCTGTGAGCGAGAACTGGCGCGTCGTCCGGTTGAGCAGCAGGGCGCCCAGCTCGTCCTCCAATTCGCGCACATATTTGGATAGCAGCGCCTTGGAGCGGCCAATCTTGCGCGCCGCCGCTGAGAAGCCCTCGGCTTCGACCACGTCGATGAAGGCGCGCATGCGGGTCAGCGTGTCCATGCCAGGAATCCTTGTTCTGCTGTGCGGTGCCGGGCGCCGAGGTGATTCGCGATGACTTGGGACTTGCTCGGTTTCCCCGGGAACGGATCGGTGAGCACCTTGCCATTCAGAAGCAGCCCGGCGGCCGAATGGCAGAATTGCCTAGCGAAAACAAATGCTTGCTCTTTCTTCGCACAAGCGTTCAGCGGCTCGGCTGCTTTCACCATTGTTCAAGACCTCTATACGCCGGAGGCAGGGTTGTTCACCACCGGAGATTTTTCAAGCGGCTGCGCGATTTTTGATTGATTGTGAAAGGCATCCCACCTATATCGCGCCTTGCCCAAAGTCGCACGTGCCTGTGGGCGTCCCCCGACCCTCGAATGGCGAGGCAATCGGGACGGTACCCGGGAGTTAACGAGCCCGGTCGGTTAAGCGGCCAACCGCATAGCCGAGGACGCCTTGAAGCAACGACGGTGCGGGCCTTTCTGGTGTCTGCCGGTTGTCCATAAACCGGGGTTACTGAAGAGGCACACCTTCATTGCCGGCAGTGCGGAACGGGCCTCCCAATCCAAGCCAAGGCAGACAAAGCGAGTATAGCCGTATGGCTCTGCTCATCGTCGCGTGGTCACGCGTTCATGGTTCCGGGGTCTCCACCGGCTGGCGCCATGGGCATGCGATCGCGCCCTTTGTCCACCAGCGTGTTCGCAGGCTGCCGCCCGCGTTCCGCAACCCTTTTGTGCGCCCTGTAAAGGGGACTTGGAGAGACCGATGGCCACGCAGCGTATCCTCGATTTCCTCGCCACCCGACGCCCGAACGGGCCTTGCCTCGTCGTCGATCTCGACGTCGTGCGCGACAATTATTGCGCCTTCGAGAAGGCCTTGCCTGATTCCGCGATCTACTATGCGGTGAAGGCGAACCCGGCGCCGGAAATCCTGCGGCTGCTGGCGGCAATGGGCTCCTGCTTCGACACGGCCTCTGTCGCCGAGATCGAGATGGCGATGGATGCAGGCGCTCTCGCCGATCGGATCTCCTTCGGCAACACCATCAAGAAGGAACGCGATATCGCGCGTGCCTACCAGCTCGGCATCCGCCTTTTCGCCGTCGACAGCGCCGAAGAGGTCGAGAAGATCGCGCGCGCCGCGCCGGGTTCGCGCGTGTTCTGCCGCGTGCTGACCGACGGCGCGGGCGCCGAATGGCCGCTGTCGCGCAAATTCGGCTGCGTGCCGGCCATGGCGGTCGACGTACTGCGTCACGCGGCTTCGCTCGGTCTCGACGCCTATGGCGTGTCCTTCCACGTGGGTTCCCAGCAGACCGATCTCTCGGCCTGGGATCGCGCGCTGGGCGACGCCAAGCAGGTCTTCCAGGCGCTCGGCGCGGAAGGCATCACGCTCAGGATGGTCAACATGGGCGGTGGCTTCCCGACCCGCTACCTGAAGGACGTGCCGGCGGCGCAGGCTTATGGCCAGGCGATCTTCAGCGCACTCCGCAAGCATTTCGGCAACGCGATCCCGGAGACCATCATCGAGCCGGGCCGCGGCATGGTCGGCAATGCCGGCGTGATCAAGTCGGAAGTCGTCCTGATCTCCAAGAAGGCGGACAACGACAATCTGCGCTGGGTATTCCTCGACATCGGCAAGTTCGGCGGGCTCGCCGAGACCATGGACGAGGCGATCCGCTATCCGATCGTTACGCCTCGGGATGGCGACGCCGTGGCGCCTTGCGTGCTCGCCGGTCCGACCTGCGATTCGGCGGATGTGATGTACGAGAAGACGCCTTACCCGCTGCCTCTGTCGCTCACCATCGGCGATGAGGTGCTGATCGAGGGGACGGGCGCCTACACGACGACCTATTCCTCGGTCGCCTTCAACGGCTTCGAGCCTCTCCGATCCTACGTGATCTGACGGCTCTTCCGGTATCGGCCCCCAGGGCCGATACCTGGGCCGTTCAGATCACCCGGCTGCGCGCAGGACTGCGCGCACCGGTTCGCTCGTGGAAACAATTCCGCAGGTGAAGGGTCGCGGATATGGAAATCACTGCCGTTAAAACTCCCGCTGGCAACGCCGCCAGTTTCATCATCGCCGCCGAAACGCCCGCTGACGTCGCTCAGCGCGAGACGTTGCTCGACCGCGCCATGGGCCCCGGCCGCAAGCGCAAATCGTCGGAAAAGCTGCGCCGCGGCCGGAAGCCCTCGGAAGGACTTGCCTTCATTGCCCGTAGCACTTCCGGCGGCGTGATCGGGACCGTGCGCCTGTGGGATGTGTCGTTTGCGCAGGGCGAGAAGGAAGGCTCGGCACTCCTTCTCGGTCCGCTGGCAGTCGACCCGGCTCATGCCGGCGGCGGCATCGGTGCAGCCTTGATGCGCCACGCCATCGAAGAAGCCGCTCGGCTCGGCCACCGCGCGATCCTGCTGGTGGGCGATGCGCCCTACTATGCGCGCTTCGGTTTCTCGGCGGACAAGACCACCGGCCTCGCCATGCCCGGCCCCTATGAGAGGGCCCGTTTCCTGGCACTGGAATTGGAGCTGGACGCGCTCGACGGCGCTCGCGGCACGCTCAAGGCTAACGGCCGTCGTGTGAAAAGCGGCGGCATGCAACTCGCCGCCTGATCCTCAATTCATCTTGCCCCAGCCTCCGCCCCTGCCTCGGGGGTCGCACAGTCCGGCAGCGTCTACCGCCCCGCCGCAATTGAGCCGGCCGCGCGGCAAGGTACGGGATTGCACGCGTGGCGGCTCGGGTTGGGGCTGAGGCTGGACCACGACCGGGTCGGGACGCGGGCCAGCGTAGTCGGGCCGGGATGGCCTCGGATAATCGGGCCGCGCGGCATAGTCGGGGCGCCTCGGACGCTCGTATCGCCGCTCGTATCGCCGGTCGTACCGCCGATAGTAAGAACGATCATACCGATCATACCGATCGTAGCGAGGATAATATCCGCCGTAGTAGGGGTCGGGATAACGATCGCCATAGACCACCGGTCCGCCCAAACCGACTTCGCCGTAATAGCCCTCGACGCAACCCGAGAGGAAAAACGCCGCGGCGAGGACTGCCGACGCGGCAACAATTCTCGTCTTCATCAATCGTCCTCCCTCATCCGCACCATCGAAATAAGCTGCGGTCGCACTGGCGGCGCTGCCACTGGGAAACAGTTTAAGCCGGAAATGGTTCAAACAGAAAAGCCCGGACTGGCCGGGCTTTCCAAACATGTCCAGGGTTGACAGTGGTCAGAGCAATTGGCTGAGCGCCATGGCGACGCTCATGTCACCTTCGATCTTCAGCTTGCCCGTCATGAAAGCCGTGGTCGGATTGAGGTCGCCGGCAATAAGCGATTCGAGGTCGTCCAGCGAAAGCTTGATGGTGCAGTCGGCCGGTGCGTCCGACGTCGAGATGCTCGAGCCGTCGATGACGATGACGCCATCCGAACCGGTGTCAAACTTGACCGAGCGGTCGAAGCCGGCGCTGGCGACACGGTCCTTGAGCTTAGCGGCGATGTCCTGGATGGCCATGATTTATCCTTTGTTGCTGTTTCCGGTCGATCTGCGCGGCGGAGACTTTACAACAAATCCACCCCCGCGGACGAGCCTCGCATATAGCGGCGGATTGACGTTTACGTCAACGTGACTTAGCTTCCCGTCCGGAGGAGAATGCCAGTCATGGGTTACGGGAGTATTCTGCGCGACGGCTGCTTTGCGGGCGAGATACATGTCGTCACGGGCGGCGGCAGCGGCATCGGGCGTTGCGTCGCTCACGAACTCGCCAGCCTCGGCGCTCAGGTCGTCATCATCGGCCGCAGGCAAGAGAAACTCGACCGCGTCCTTGCGGAAATCGCGGAGGATGGCGGCAAGGCCGAAGCCTATGCCTTCGACATACGCGACGAGGGCGCGGTGAAGACGGCAATCGCTGCGATCGTCGGTCGGCACGGCCGCATCCACGGCCTCATCAACAATGCGGGGGGCCAGTTTCCGGCGCCGCTCGCCGCCATTTCGAAGAAGGGTTTCGAAGCCGTCGTCGCGAATAACCTGACCGGTGGTTTCCTCATGATGCGCGAGACGTATCTGCAATCCATGCAGATGCATGGAGGTGCGATCGTCAACATGGCCGCCGACATGTGGCGCGGCATGCCGGGCATGGCACACTCGGGTGCGGCACGGGCCGGGATGGTGAATTTGACGAAATCGGCCGCCTACGAATGGGCGCCCGCCGGGGTGAGAGTCAATTGCGTCGCTCCGGGCTGGATCGCTTCGTCGGGCATGGACACCTATGATGGATCGACCCGTGCGCTCATTCCCCAACTCGGGAAACACGTGCCGATCGGGCGCATCGGATCGGAGGCCGAGGTCTCGGGGGTGATCTGTTTCCTGCTGTCGCCGGCCGCCTCCTTCGTGACCGGCATTACCGTGCCGATCGACGGCGGCGCGCCTCTTGGCTCGGCCCTGTTTCCGATCGGCAAAGGCCGGGGTGTCGCGCCGTTCGACGGCTTCCATCGCGCGACCACCCCGCAGGTCCTGTCGGGAGACGATGCCTGATGGCTATCATGAGCTCCGCGCTCGACCCGCGTTCGCAAGGCTTTCGTGCGAATGTCGCGGCCATGGCAGAGAAGCTCGCCAGGGTGCGTGCGCTCGAAGAGGCCGTGCGCAACAATTCCGCTTCCAAGAAGGAACGTTTCGCCGCACGCGGTCAGATCCTGCCGCGCGAGAGGGTGGAAAGACTGCTTGATCGGGGCGCCCCTTTCATCGAGCTTTCCACGCTTGCCGGCTACAAGATGCACGACGACGACGGCGGCAAGAACATCATGGGTGGTGGAACCATCGCCGGCATTGGTGTCGTCGCGGGCAAGCGCTGTGTCGTCTCGGCCTCCGACAGCGCCATCAAAGGCGGCACGGTCCCGCCGATCGGTTTGAAGAAGGCGCTCCGGCTGCACGAGATCGCTTTCGAAAACAGGCTGCCGCTCGTCTATCTGGTCGAGAGTGGCGGAGCGAACCTGCTGTATCAGTCGGAAATGTTCGTCGAGGGCGGGCGCTCCTTTGCCAACCAGGCGCGGCTCTCCGCGGCGGGGATTCCCCAGCTTGCCATCGTTCATGGCTCTTCGACGGCAGGTGGAGCCTATCTTCCCGGTCTCTCCGATTACGTCGTCCTGGTGCGCAAGCGCTCCAAGATCTTCCTGGCGGGACCGCCGCTGGTAAAAGCCGCGATCGGCGAGGATGCCGAGGACGAGGATCTCGGCGGCGCCGACCTGCATGGTCGCGTCACGGGGCTCGGAGAATATGTGGCGCAAGACGATGTGCAGGCGCTCGCCATCGGCCGCGAGATCATGCGCAATCTTGGCTGGGACAGTGTGGAAGCGGCTGTCTCCGGCGAGGCGCCGCTTTTCGACCGGGAAGAACTGCTGGGCGTCGTGCCGGCTGACGACAAGACCCCTTTCGACATGCGCGAAATCGTTGCCCGCATCGTGGATGGCTCGGCATGGCTGGAGTTCAAGGCCGAATACGGACCGGACACGCTCTGCGGCCACGCCGCCGTCGATGGCCGCAAGGTCGGCATCATCGCCAACAACGGCCCGATCATGCCCAACGGATCGGTGAAGGCGGCGCAATTCATCCAGCTCTGCGACCAGGCCGGCACGCCGCTGGTCTTCCTGCAGAACACGACCGGCTACATGGTAGGGTCCGCGGCCGAGCGCGACGGCGCGATCAAGCATGGATCGAAGATGATCCAGGCCGTCGCCAATGCGCGCGTCCCGAAATTCACCTTCGTCATCGGGGGGTCCTACGGCGCGGGCAATTACGGCATGTGCGGGCGCGGCTTCTCGCCCCGCTTCATCTTCTCCTGGCCGTCGGCGCGCACCGCCGTCATGGGAGGCGAGCAGGCTGCCAGGGTGATGGAGATTGTGACGCGCGGCAAGGCGGCACGCGAAAGGGCTCCGGTCGACGAAGCCGCGCTGGAGAAGATGTCGCGGCAAATCAGGGCAGGGATCGAGGCGCAGTCGGATGCCCTCTTCGCCACAGCCCGGCTGTGGGACGACGGCATTATCGATCCGCGCGACACACGCCGGATCCTGTCGATGTGTCTGGCGATCGCCGAGGAGGGCGAACGCCGTCAACTGAGGCCGAACACGTTCGGCATCGCCAGGATGTAGAATCAAGGGGAGGGACGATCATGCAGTTCACGCCGGAACACGAGGAGCTTCGCCGCACGGTCGCCAAATTCGTCGAGACCGAGATCAACCCCAGTGTCGATGCCTGGGAAGAGGCCGAGCAGTTCCCCGCCCACCAGGTGTTCAAGAAACTCGGCGGTCTCGGCCTTCTCGGCATCAAATACGACCCGGCCTATGGCGGTCTCGGCCTCGACTTCTCCTATTCCATGGTTATGGCCGAGGAACTCGGGCTGGTGAATTGCGGCGGCGTGCCGATGGCCATCGGCGTCCACACGGACATGTCGACGCCGGCGCTCAACCGCTTCGGTTCGGACGAGGTGAAGCGCAACTTCCTTGCGCCCTCGATCGCGGGCGACATGGTGAGCTGCCTCGGGGTATCGGAGCCGGGCGGCGGTTCCGACGTCGCGGCGATCCACACCAGGGCGCGCAGGGATGGCGCAGATTATGTGATCTCCGGCACCAAGATGTGGATCACCAACGGCATGCAGGCCGACTGGTGCTGTCTTCTCGCCAACACCTCGGAGGGGCAAGTCCACCAGAACAAGTCGCTGATCGCCGTCCCGCTCGACGCCAAGGGTGTCACCCGCCAGAAGATCAAGAAGATCGGCATGAACTCGTCCGACACCGCACAGCTGTTCTTCGACGAGGTGCGCGTGCCCGTCGCCAACCGGATCGGGCAGGAGGGCATGGGCTTCACCATGCAGATGATGCAGTTCCAGGAAGAGCGGCTCTATGCGGCGGCAAGCTCGCTCAAGGGACTCGACCGGATGATCGACCTGACGATCGAATATACTGGCGAGCGCAAGGCTTTCGGCAAGCCGGTGCTCGACAATCAGGTCGTGCATTTCCGCTTGGCGGAGCTTCGCACCGAGGTGGAGGCGCTGCGGGCACTGACCTGGAGCGCGGTCGAACAATATGTGGCCGGCAAGGACGTGACCCGGCTCGCGTCCATGGCCAAGCTGAAGTGCGGCCGGCTGGTGCGCGAGGTCTCCGATGCCTGCCTGCAATATTGGGGCGGCATGGGGTTCACATGGGACAATCCGGTGAGCCGCGCCTATCGCGACACGCGGCTGGTCTCGATCGGCGGCGGCGCCGACGAGGTGATGCTCGGCATCATCTGCAAACTCGAAGGCACGCTGCCGGGAACCTCCAACAAGAAGCGCCTGGGGTGACCGCGATCAGCAAGCTCCTTGTCGCCAATCGTGGCGAGATCGCCTGCCGGGTAATGCGGACGGCGAGACGAATGGGCATGACGACTGTTGCCGTTTATAGCGACGCCGACGCTGCCGCTCCCCATGTCGTCATGGCCGATGAGGTGATCCGCATCGGCGGCGACCTTCCCAGCCAGTCCTATCTCGACAGCGAGGCGATCGTCGCGGCGGCGCGTCTGTGCGGAGCGGACGCGGTTCATCCCGGCTACGGCTTCCTCTCGGAGAACGGAGCCTTCGCCGAGGCGTGTCTTCGGGCGGGCCTGATCTTCGTGGGGCCGCCGCCGGCGGCGATCCGTACCATGGGCGAAAGGGGCGCGCCAAGGCCCTTATGGACGAGGCCGGTGTTCCGGTCGTGCCCGGCTATGCCGGGGCCGACCAGTCGCGCGAAGCGCTGGTTCTGGCCGCGGAAGCGGTGGGCTACCCGCTCCTCATCAAGGCTGCGGCCGGAGGGGGTGGGCGCGGCATGCGCAAGGTGGGACGCGCCGAGGAGCTTGGTGCCGCGCTTGAAGGCGCGGCGCGGGAAGCGGAGAGCGCTTTTGGCGACCCGACTGTTCTTCTCGAGCGGCTGATCGTCGATGCTCGCCATGTCGAGATCCAGGTCTTTGCCGACAACCACGGCAACTGCATCCATCTCGGCGAGCGCGATTGCTCCGCCCAGCGCCGTCACCAGAAGGTGATCGAGGAAGCGCCGTCGCCCTTCGTCGACGAGGCGCTTCGGGAGGCCATGGGTGCGGATGCCGTCAAGGCGGCGCTCGCGATTGGTTATCGCGGCGCCGGGACAGTGGAGTTCATCGTCGGCGCCGACAGGCGCTATCATTTTCTGGAGATGAACACGCGGCTGCAGGTCGAGCATCCCGTGACGGAAATGATTACCGGCTTCGACCTCGTCGAATGGCAATTGCGGGTGGCGGCCGGCGAGCCGCTGCCTGTCCGGCAGGAAGAGATTGCGTTTCGAGGCCACGCCATCGAGGCGCGGCTCTATGCGGAGGACCCCTATCAGGGATTTCGGC
Source organism: Mesorhizobium sp. 1B3 (assembly GCF_050958605.1). NCBI lineage: Bacteria > Pseudomonadati > Pseudomonadota > Alphaproteobacteria > Hyphomicrobiales > Phyllobacteriaceae > Mesorhizobium > Mesorhizobium sp. 1B3. The sequence goes on from NZ_JBJHDO010000002.1 coordinate 113,378, forward strand.
CCCAGGCCGGCAGGCTCCTTTATTGGAAGCCCGAACAAGCGACCCGAATAGACGGCGTGCGCATCGATGACGGGATCGTGGAAGGGAACGTAGTCAGCCCATTCTACGATCCGATGCTCGCCAAGGTCGTCGCGCATGGTCGCGATCGGCGGGAGGCGACCGCCCGCTTGCGGCAGGCGCTGCTTCGTACGCCGCTGATCGGTTTGACGACCAATCGGACTTTCCTTCTTGATCTCATTGGCAGCCCGGAATTCACCGCGGGAGACATGACCACCGAGCTGATCGACCGGTGGATGTCCGAAGGCGCGGCAATCATGTCGTCGCCCGGCCCCGCCGCTGAGGATTTCGCGCTGGCTGCCGCGACGATGGCGCTTCGGCCCGGCGGTGACTGGTTCCGTTCGGCTGGTGTGGCTGAGTATCCGATCTCACTCGTCTGCGGGAGGGAGCGGCGCGACATCACGCTTCGGTTCGAACGTGGGAAGCTTGCGTCCATCGCGATGGATGGCGCCAGCCTTTCCGTTGCCGATGTGCAACTGGTCCTTCCCGAGGTCCGCTACACGATCGGCGGGCTCGCCCGGCGCGCGGTGATGGTCGCGGATGGCGGTGATGTCATCATTGACCTTGACGGCCGTACCCTCCGCTTCAGCGAGCCCGATCCTCTCGAGGGGGGCAACAACGAAGCCGATCCGTCCAAGATCGTCTCTCCCGTGGCCGGCCTCGTGCGAAGCATCGCCGTGACGGTCGGGGAGACGGTGGTTGTCGGCCAACCTCTTGTGGTCGTGGAGGCGATGAAGATGGAGACCACCCTTGTTGCGAGGGGAGCGGGAACTGTGCGCGGCGTCCATATTCGGGCCGGTGAGCAGACGCGGGTCGGCGATCTCTTGATGGATATTGCGCTGTGATGGACAAGGCGATTCTGTCCGCCCTAGTCGAACATCCTGTCCAGCAGCTCGAGGAGCCTGTCCTTTTCCTCGGGACCGCCGAGCCTCTCGATCAGCCGGCTTTCGTGTTTTCCCCAGAGCGCGCTCATCTTGTGGACGAAGCGGCGGCCTTCGGGTGTTAGATGCAGCGAGTGCGAACGACGGTCGCTCTCGGCCTTGCGTCTTTCGGCGAGGCCTCGTCGTTCGAGCCCGTCCATCAGAGCCACGAAGTTGGCGCGTTTGATGCCGAGCCGTTCCGCGATCTCGCTCTGCTTGCGTCCCGGCGTCTCGGCGATCAGTGCCAGCACCGAAAACTCGGCCGGCCGCAGCCGCATCTTGGAAAAAACAGTCAGAAAATCCTGAAAGACGGCGAGCTGCGCACGACGCAGCTTGTAGCCGATCATCTTGTCCAGCGGCGGCAGCGTCGCGGACTGTTCGGTCGACGCTCGCTTTCTGTCGATGCCTCCCGGGGATTTCCCGGCCAGGGGCCGGATGACTGTCCGTGTTGTCATCACGCCTCGACGATGTTTTGCACGCATGAGATTTTAGCACAGAGCGGGGCGATTGCGTCACCTCATATGAAGGGGCGCGGACTTGACCCGGCATGCTTGCTCGCTAGTTCAAACTGCGAGGCAAAGGTGAAGCGGGACGCCGAGAATGGAGACGGAAGTCAGGAAACTCTTCGAGCGGTATGAGCGCTCCTTCGGCAAAGCATTGCACGGCGACATCGATCTGGACGAAGCGGCATCGTTCTACGCCCAGGCTTTTGTCGCGGCCACCCCGGCTGGCGTGATGCCGGGCACGAATGGCGAGGAGCTCAAGCGGGCGCTCGACCAGGGTTACGCCCATTACAGGGCGATCGGCACCAAGGAGATGCGCATAAGGACTGTCGCGATAACACCCATCGACGAACATCATTGCGTGGCCCGTGTTGCCTGGACGGCAGTCTATGAACGCAAGGAGCGGCCCGATGTCGCCATTGATTTCGATGTCAACTATCTCGTTCAGACGCTCGGCCAAGCGCCGCTGATTTTCGGCTGGATTTCCGGTGACGAGCGGGAACTCCTGGAAAAGCACGGCATCGGCTGATCACCACCGAGAGCGAGCTATAATTGGAAATGCTCGTTCTAATGACCGGAAGCGGCGGCCGGCGTTTCGGGATCTTTTGTCGGAATCGGGAAGCGCTGCGGGTTCTTGTTGCGTATGTCCGTCTTCGGCAGATAATCGATCTGCTCGATCAGCACTTCATGGATGAGTCGGCTACCCACGCGCTTGTTGATGCTGTCGCGCAAGCCGGTCTTGAATCCTTCGAGGTCGAATTTCTTCATGTCGAAGGCGGGATCGGCGTAGATGAAGGAATAGGCCTCGTCGGTCAGCAGGTTCTGAACGGGAATGCTGAGCTTGCGCATTTCCGCGGGCTCGGCGGTGTAGACGAGTTGGGCCAGAACGTAGCCATCGACGCGGGCATCGCGGATCAAGGGGACCGAGATCAGGTCCGCCTTGACGTAGTCGAGTCCCCCGAAGAAGGGCGTGGCGCCCTCGGCCGCAGCCGTTCTCTGGCCCGCTTGAGAGAAGGAAAAGAAGATCGCGCCGACGGTGACCGCACACAACCACAGCGCGGCGACGATGAACTTGATCATGGCTTGGTCGCCGATCCAAACTCCGCCGAGGAATAGGTGCCGTCGGCTTCATGGCGCTGTATGGCGTCCTGGACCAGTGCGGCGATCTCTGCCACGGCGCCGAGATGAGCGCGTATGGCCGCCTCGTTGTCCGCCAGCTTGTGGCGAAGGCGGATGATGTTCTCGCGATCCTCGGCCAGCAGGTCCTCCGGATTGAGCCCCTTGATCGCGCGATTCAGCTCGTAAAGATGCCGGCTCTTGCGGGCGTTCGACGATTTCAGGTCGAAATTGACGTCGGTGCGGATTCCCTGTGTTTCGGTGTCGATGGACTCCTCGATCCGCCCGAGTATGGCGGCGAGTCCACCGGCGAACATGGCGAGATCAGGCCGCGAGGCCATCTGCTTCCTGGTGTCGGAGATTTTCGACATTGCGTCCGTTCTTTGTTGCGGTCCCCTCGCGAGGACGTCCAGATGAAATCTCTCGGCCCGAAGGCCGCACTCTCTAAATTCCTGCTAGACCCGCTATCGGGCGATGTCAGGCTAGCTATCCTTGCCTGGAAGGTCGGGCATCCGATCCTGCTGGTTGCCCATGATCACATTGCGCTGGATTTCCTGCACAAGCGCCTGCGACAGCATGTTCTGCGTGTTCAGCGCTTCGTGTTTCGGTCCTTGCGAGACGCCGGCGACTGGGACCTGGGATTCGCCGTCCATGTAATAATCACCGAGCACGCGATCGGAGATGCCGATGCCGCCGCGCTCGGCCACCACATTGGCGAGCTGCTCGGCCATCAGCGACTTCCACATGTCGCCCGCCAGGCCCTTGCCGTAGACGGCCTCGTTTTCCTTGGGCAGCATCGTTTCCATGAAGTTGCGCAACACCATGGCCTCGAACTGGACGTAGGCTTTCCCCGCCGGTCTCGCGGGCTTTTCGGCCTCACGCGACGAACCCTCCGTGAGGCTGAAGGCAGCACCGCCCGAGCGGCGCGCCGCCGAGGCATCGGCAAGCCTGGCACGTGCCGCATCGAGGTCGGGCTTGCCGACGGCCTGGGCCACGTCCAGAACGATGTCGCTTGGGGGCGAGATGGCCAAGTTGCGAAGTCCTTCATCCGTTCGATTCGTTTAGCCAGTATCGGCAGCCAAGCTTGCCGCAGGCTTGCTGGAAAAAATCCCTATTTTTCCGCCGCTTGACGGGTTACCGAATCCAGCGTTTCCTTTTCGGCCGCTGCGCGTTCCTCTTGTCGCAGGGCCTCCTGATAATAGCGTTTCACGATATTGGCGCGCGCCGTTTCCGAGGCGATCCGCTTCGCCTCCTCGCGGGCAAGACGGTCCTTTTCGTCCTTCCGCGAGAGCGCCGCTCCGATCCGTTTCGTGTAGAGATCACCAAAAAGGTTCGCGATGGGCGACTGGTTCTCGACTCCTGCCATCAGTGCTGCGGCTTCCTGCTCGGCCGCGGCAGCCTCGCGGCGCAGATCGGCATGCCGCATCTCGCGGATCGCCTTCATCTGCTGCTGAAGCTCGATCAACTGGCGAAGCCGTTTCGTGCGTGGCGACATGGCTACCTCCCGATTGTCATGGGCACGAAACCGTCGGCGTAGAGCCGCAGGAACGGTCCGATGCCGAGATAGATGAGGATCAACCCGCCTGCGATGAGGAAGGGCAGGGACACGAAGTAGACCGGAATCTGAGGGGTCAGCTTGTTGACGAAGCCGATCGCCAGGTTGACCAGGATCGCATAGGCGATGAAGGGGCTGCCGAGCCGCAGCATGGCGAGAAAGCTCTCCGAGATCGTGTCGGTGACGTCGACCAGCGCGGATTGCGGGTTGAAAAGCGTGCCTGGGGGCAGGATCCTGTAGGAAGCGAGCAGCGCCTTGACGATCTCGTGGTGGAAGTCGAGGGCGAAAAGCAGCAGGAGCGCGCTGAAGGAGATCAAGGTCGCCAGCGCCGGCTGCGGTTCGACCTCCTCGATCGCGGTTCCGCCCGGGCCGCCATACCCGATCAGCATGGCGATTGCCGAGCCGATGAATTGCAGGGCGAGCAGATAAAGCCGCGCCAGAAGCCCGATGAGCACGCCGATCAGCAATTCGGACAGCATGAAGATGGTGACGACGTTGGGATCGCGTTGCGCGTAGGGCGCAATCAGGTCCCAGACATTGGCGAGGATCGCCATGGCGACCGCTATCGCCATGAAGAGCCGCACCTGCATGGGCACGCGGATGCTCGACAGTCCCGGCATCACCATGAAGCAGGCGCCGATCCGGCAGAAGGCAAGGAAGGCGGCCAGCACCAGCTGGCCGGGATCGATGATCAAGAGATAGCTCCGAGCACCTTGATCTCGACGCCCTTGGCGATCTCGACATGGCTCAGCACCGGCAGCGTGGCGAACAGGCGCTCGATGATCATGCGCACATAGGGCCGGGCGTCGGGCGCCGTCACCAGGGCGAAGCGCTCGCCCGCCTCCATATGGGTGCGGATGACCTTGGAAGCTTCCTGACCGAACTCTTCGAGCAGGCGTGGATCGATGTCGAATTCGCGAATCTCACCCTTGGCGTCGCGCTTCAGGCTCTGGTGGAACGCCAGATCCCAGCGATTGCCGAGCCGCAGCACCTTGAGCACGCCGCCTTCCGTCAGATCGCCGCAGATCTGCTGTGCCATGCGGATACGAACATGCTCGACGATCTGCTCGGTGCGGCGCACATGAGGCGCGATCTCGGCGATCGCCTCGATGATCAGGTGCAGGTTGCGGATCGAGACGCGCTCGGCCAGAAGCAGCTTCAGCACACCCTGCAGCCCGGGATAGGTGATGTGCTGGGTACAGATCTCGTCGGCCAGCTTGCGGTATTCCTGATCCTGCCTCTCGATCAGCGCTTTCATGTCCTTGTAGGAAAGAAGCTGCGGCAGGTTGTTGCGGATGACCTCGCTCAAATGGGTGAGCAGCACCGACATGTTGTCGGCGAAGGTGTAGTTGTCGCGTTTCAGATCGTCGGCAAAGGTCTCCGGCACCGAATAGGCGCGCATGCCGAAGGCGGGTTCGCGCAATTCCTCTCCGGGCAGATCGGGAGCCTGGCCCGAGCCGAGCAGAACCAGGACCTCGCCGATCCGCATCTGGTGCTCGGCGACGACGGTGCCGTGGACCTTTATCTGATAGCTTTTCGCAGGGATGCTGAAGTCGTCGGTGAGGCGCACCTCCGGCACGACGAAGCCATATTGGGTGGCGAACTTCTTGCGCATCTTGCCCATGCGGAAGGCAAGCTCCTGATGCGAGGCGATCAGCCGGCTTGAAAGCTGCTTGCCGATCAGGAGCTCGATCTCGGCCGTCTTCAGCGAAGCCTTGATCGACTGCTTCTCTTCCTCCTCCTTGACGATCTCTTTCTCCTGCTCGGACTTGGCCAGCGCTGCGGCTTCCTGGTTCCGGCGGACGGGAATGATGTATCCGACGAAAGCCATCACGCCGGCGAGCATGAGGAAGGGCAGGGCGGGCAAGCCGGGCATGACGGCCAGGACGCCGAGCAGCAGGGCCGCCACGTAGAGCGCGCGTGGATAGGCGGAGAGCTGGCCAAAGACCGCCTGATCGGCGGAGCCCCTGGTGCCGCCTTTCGACACGAGCAGGCCGGCAGCGAGCGAGACGATGAGAGCGGGAATCTGCGTCACCAGGCCGTCGCCGACCGACAGCTTCACGAACACGTCGGCGGCTTCGCCGAGGCTCATGCCGTGGCGCATGTAGCCGATGGTGATGCCGCCCACGATGTTGATGGCGGTGATGATCAGGCCGGCGATGGCGTCGCCGCGCACGAATTTGGAGGCGCCGTCCATCGAGCCGAAGAAGGAGCTTTCCTCCTCGAGTTCGCGCCGGCGAAGCTGCGCCTCCTTCTCGTCGATCAATCCGGCCGAAAGATCGGCGTCGATCGACATCTGCTTGCCGGGTATGGCGTCAAGGGTGAAGCGGGCGCCGACCTCGGCGATACGTGTCGAACCCTTGGTGATGACGATGAAATTGACAACGATCAGGATGAGGAAGACGATCAGGCCGATCACGAAATCGCCGCTCATCACCAGCTTCGAGAAGCCGCCGATCACGTAACCGGCGGCGTTCGTGCCCTCGTTTCCGTGGGAAAGGATCACGCGGGTCGTCGCGATGTTGAGCGACAGCCGCAGCATCGTCGCGATCAGCAGGATCGTCGGGAAAGAGGAGAAGTCGAGCGGACGCGGAATCCACAGTGCCACCATCAGGATCAGCACGGAGAGCGCGATCGAGATCGCCAGCCCCATGTCGATCATGAAGGCGGGGATCGGCAGGAACAACACCGCCAGGATGGTCAGGATGCCGATGGCGAATCCGACGTCGCGGCCGTGCCTGCGGATCTGCGGGGTTGCCGGGGAGAAATCTGTCAGCGCCATTCGATCGCTTCGCCAATTCGTCTGAAAACATCGGGCGCAAAGCGCCGGGGCCCGCAAACTATCCGCCCAACCTTGTGCGAGGATGAGGTCGAAGCAGGCCGTCGGCCCGACGAGACGCGACTGCCGCCGCTGTCAGAAACCGTCCTGGATACGCTGGAAGATGACGGTGGTGAAGGTGGAGATCTGGGCGCCGATGAAAGGCGCCGAAAGCGCCACCACCAAAAGGATGGCGACGATCTTCGGCACGAAGGTCAGCGTTATTTCCTGGATCTGGGTCAGCGCCTGCAGGAAGGCGATGGCGATGCCGACGATCATCGCCACGATGACAGCCGGCGCAGAGGCCGTCAGAACGGTCCAGATGGCGAATTGGACGATATCGAGGGCGTCGGCTTCATTCATTGGTGCACTTCGTGGGGCGGACGGCCTAGGCCGCCGGAGCCGGGTCCTTTACCTTGACGCCCGGCTGCACAAGGATCTCCTTGCCGTTGGTGAGCGTCGCGACAATCCCGTCTATGTAGAGCTTTACCTCCTTGACGACGCCCGTGGTCGAACCGTCGGCCGAAGTCAGTTCCTTGCCGATGACGGAGCTCGCCTGGGAGAGCTGCGACGTCGCCAATATGTCCGCGAGCTTGGTGTTCATCTGGACGGACTGCTCGACCTGGGAGAAGGTTGCGAGCTGCGTGACATATTGCGTCGGGTCCATGGGACTGGTCGGGTCCTGATGGCGCATCTGGGCGACCAGCAATTTCAGGAAGGACTGGTAGTCGACATTCGCCTTGGGTTGCTGCGTCGACGGCGTGTTGCTCATCGTGCCGACGCCGTTCACTCCCGAAACGGTCATGATCACTCTCCTGCTACGAGGACAAGGGAAGGCTTGGAGGCCGCTGGTGTCTCTCCGCCCAGAATCTGCGCTTCGATCGGATAGAGGCTGCGGATGACCTTGAGCGCGTCGTAGACATGGTCTTCGTTGACGAGCTGGTCGACATGCTTGAGGGAAGCCTTGATGCGCTCGTTGCTGAAGTTGGCCAGCAGCAGCGGCAGCGATTTGCGGAACATTTCGCGTGCCTCGTTGGCCCCTTCCGGGTTCATCAGCATCATCTGCGTCATGAAATAGAGCTGGCGCAGGGGTGTCACCGCATCCTGCGGCTGTAGCACATGGCTCTCCAGCAGGAACTGCACGTCGTTCATCAGTTCGATCGTGACCTTCCGATCGGCCCGGATCACGGCGCCGTTGAGATAGATCTTCTCGTTGGCGCGCAGAGAGATCTTCAATGTGTTCTTCATCGGATGCCGTCGCGAATGATCTGGGAAATGTCGATGAGGCCGGTGAAATTGTCGGATTCGCCCCGGCGCACCGCCTCGGCCTCGCGCAACAGCCAGAGCCCGATCGAGATCAGGTTGGCGCGGAGTTCCCGCGGCAACTCGTTGTCGGGCTGGCCGAGATCCTCGATGAAGGCTGTCCAGATGCGATTCAGGAAATGGATAGCCTCGACGGTCTCCTGCGACTCGACGCCGGCGCCCCTGGCTGCCAGGAGCAGGTCGATCGAGCGATCCAGGAGCTGGCGCTCGCGTTCCTTGGCGTCGGCGATGGAGTCGGTCTGGATGTCCGCGTAAGAGAATTGGTACATGGATACGGATCTGTCCCGGCCTAGAGGTAGTTGAGGAGGCTGAGCCTCTGGATGCGCGCTGTCAGCGCGTAGGAGGTCTCGATCTGTGCAAGCAGGTTGTTCACACGCGTCGACGCTTCGTAGGTGTCGACGTTCTGCAGATTGCCCAGGCTCATCTTGAAGATATCGACCTGCATCTTGATGCGTTCGTTGGCGTCGTCGATGCGCTTGTCGACCAGGCCGAGCTGGGCGGTGGACTGGTTGATGTCGGCGACGGACTCGCCGACCAGGTTTCGGGCATGCGAGATGACGGCATCGCGCGCGCCGCTGTTCAGCACTCCATCGAGCAGGTCGGCGACGATGGTCGAGGCCATGGCGAGCTTGCGTACGCCTTGCATGTTGGCACTGAGCGTCGTCTCTGCGGTCTCGTTGAGCCCGATGCGGTTGGTGACGCCCTGGTCGGTTGCCTTCGACCAATTGTCCTGCCAGCCACCCGGCACGTTTCCGAGGAACATCGGCTCGATGACATCCTCCAGGAAGGTGGTCATTTCAGCGGCGGTGATGTCTTGCGCCTGCGGGTCGGTCTGAGGGAAGCCGAAATGGTCCTGGAACGCCTGGTCGAAGGCGGCCTTGTTGTCGGCGCCCGGCGAGAAATAGTCGGTGATCGGCTCTACGTCGGTGTTGATGCCCGAGAATATGTACTCGCCGTTGTGGCTGGAGTTGAGCGCACCGGTCAGCGTCTCCAGTGCCGTCTTTCCGGCGGCGCGCAGCACCTCGATCGTGTTGCCGTTGCCGCCGACATTCAGCGCCGACATCAGCGCGTCGGCCTGGGTGGTAAGACGCTTGAGCGCCGTGGTGGTCACGTCGATGCGCGCCGAAACCAGTCCATTGGAAACCTGAAGCCCCTGCAGCCGCTCTATGTCGCGATCGAGCGCCACGACCTGCCCGGTGCGGGCGCCCAGGGCAAGGCCGACATCGGCGTATTTTCCGCTCGAGATCTCCTGCTGCGCCTTCATCATGTCGTTCTGCAGGCGCGTCAACTGGTAGCTGAGCGCCTTGGACACAGCGTGGTTGGAGACGAAGGAGATCTTCATGGCTTATTGCACCGCGTTCAGGAGTGTGGCGAGCATCTCGTCGACGGCTTTGATCAGTCGCGCGGACGCCTGATACGCCTGCTCGTATTGGAGCAGCAGCGATAGTTCCTCGTCGATATTCACCCCGGTTTCGTTGGAGAGCGCCTGCGAGGTCTGCATCAGCAGAGCGTTCTTGACCTCCGCCGCGTTGGTCGCCTGCTGGCGCGTCTGCTCCAGCCAACTGATGGCGCCATTGGCGAAATCGGTAACGCTGGTGTTGTCGCCGAGCCCGGCGCCCGGCGCGAAGGCCATCGGCTTGTCGAGGTTCTGGCTGTATTTCTGGATTACGGCGGAATAGGAGGCGCCGTCGCTGGTGTTCACCTTGTAGGCCGCGCCGTTGATGCCGCCGTCGCGAAGCTTGTTGACGTCGCCACCGACCGTGGGGTCGACGGCAGCATTGATCTGGATGGAACCGGCAAGTCCGGGGGTGATCGCGCCCGCCGGCGGGAGGCCCGGCCCGCCCGGCCAGGTGAAGAGGCCGGCTTGAGGCGTGAGGGTCCCGTCCGGTCCGGTCTCGGCGAATGACGAGATGAGGCCCCGCGCGATCTCGTCGAGCTGGCCCTGCATGGTGGTCGCGACTTTGTCGCGCAACTGCAGCTTCGCGGCGAGGCTGCCGGCAGCGTCGGTGTTGGAACCAGTGCCGGCGGCGAGCGGCACGCCGTCGACATAGATGCCATTGCCCGTCGCGTCGGCGGAATAGGCCGGAATGGCGTTGAAGCTGACCGTCCGGGGAACGGTCTCGAACAGGGTCACGCCATTCTGGGTAGTGAGCACCATGTCGTTGTTGCCGCGCGTAATGGTGGAGACCGGCACGATGGCGGAGATCTTCTTCAGCAGCGCGTCGCGTTCGTCGAGCCAGTCGGAGGCATCGCCCTTGCTCTGGGTGGCGTTGACGACAGCCCTGTTGGCCTGCTCGAAACGGGAAAGGAGATCGTTGAGCTCGCTGACCGAGGTCTTGATCTCCTGGTCCATCTGTCCGCGGAACGCCTGAATCGCGGCGCTGCCCTCGTTGAGCGACTTGACGATCTGGCGGGCCGATTCCACGACGTTGCCGCCGAGATTCTCATTGGACGGGGTCGTCTGGTAAGATTGCAGGGCCTGCTGCAGCTTGCCGATGAGAATCGACGCCGAGCCCTGATTCTCGACGCCGTTCACCGACCGGGTGAGGCTCTGCACGCCTTCCATCAAGCTGGCCTGACCCGAAAAGGCCGACAGCGCCGAAAGGCCGTTCCGGAAAAGCGAGGCGTTCGTCGCCCGCAGGATCTCCACGGTGCGCGCGCCGGGCGCGCTGCTGATAAGGACCGCCGAACGCCTGGAGTAGTCGGGGTTCTGGGCGTTGGAGATGTTCTGCGAGACGACGCTGGTCTGGCGTCCCGTGCTCAGAAGCGATCTTTGTGCGATGCCCAGGGCGGTCGTAAGCGACATTGTAGTTCCTTCGAATGCGGGGGAGGCCGGGGCGAGACCGCCCTGGCCCTAGTCTTCCCTCATCAGCGCTTCAGGTTGACGAGCACGTCGAGGAGTTCGGAGCCGGTCTGGAAGACCTTGGAATTGGCGGTGTAGTTGCGCTGGGCCTCGATCATAGAGGTCAGCTCCGTGGCGATATCGACATTGGAGGTCTCGACGGCGCCCGACACCATCTTGCCGAAGCCGCCCTCGTTGGGGAAACCGATGCGTACGTCGCCAGAATCATTGCTCGGCGAGAAGACGTTGCCGCTGAGCACCGCCAATTGATCCGGACTTTGCACGGTGGCGACGGGGATCTGGTAAAGCGCCCTCTTCGTGCCGTTCTGGAAAACCGCCGAGAGCGTTCCGTCCGTGGCGATCTCGATCCTGTCGATGGCGCTCGCCGCATTGCCGTTCACGAAGGCTTCGCTCACTGCATAGGGCGAATCGAGTTGGCTCATCTGGCTGAAATCGATGGCAATCGGTGCGTTGCCCGGCATGGTGATGTCCATGGAGGGGCCGTCACCACCAGCGAGGTCAAGCTGGCCAGTTGTCGAATTGAACACCAGTTCGTGGATTGCCAGGGGAGATGGCCCGTTGGCAAAATCTGGATCGGCTGGATCGGTCGGATTGGCGTAAGGAAAAGGCGAGTCGCCGGTGGCGGCATTTGCTTTGTTGTAAACGGCGACCTGCCAAGTATTGTCGTCCGTCTTGGTGAAATACACGTCGAGCATGATCTCCTTGCCGAGATTGCCGTAGACGACCAGGGAGGATTTCGCCGTATACTTCGAATCCGGGTCGTTAACTCCGGCGGCCGGAGTCAGGACTTCTGCCGTCTCGGGTAGATTCGCGCTGAACTCGCCCGAAGTAGACGGGACGGCGGTCAGGCCGCTCTCCTTGATCGTGACAACCTCCAAGCCGGCGAAGCCATTGGCCGTGGCACTCGGTGTGCCGTTGGCATAGCTGTAGCCGGTCAGGTAGAAGCCGGCGGCATTGACGAGGCGGCCTTCGCCGTCCGGAACGAAGGAGCCGGCGCGTGTCAGGAAGTTGCCGCCGCTGCCGTTCTGCACGACGAAAAAGCCGTCGCCATCGATCGCGAGGTCCGAGACGGACGTCGTGTAGTTCATGACGCCGTTCTTGGTAATGTCGTAGCGGACGCTGGTGGTGACGCCGCCGGAATTGTAGCTGCCGGAGCCATTCGGCACGACGAGGCTCGAGAACTCCGTGAAAGCGCGCTTGTAGCCGGCCGTGCTGGAGTTGGCGATGTTGTCGGCAACCGTGCCCAGCCGATTCGACTGGGCGTTCATGCCGGACACGCCGGTCCGCATCATTCCGTAAAGGCTCATGGAGCTACTCCTCAGATCCGTCGCATTTGTTAATCCAGGTTAACTATCGTGACTTGCGCGAGGCTGTCGGGCGCGGCTCCATCCGCGATCGCGGATAGTATTTTCCTGGAAGGGAAAGGGCGCCGATGGCGCCCGGCAACGGATCAGACGTTCAGGCGGTAGCCGAGGAAGCGCTTGGAATCGATAGGGTCGAAGCCGAGCTTCTCACGCAGCTTCTTGCGCAGTTTGCTGATGTGGCTTTCGACCACGTTCTCTTCGACCTCGTCGTCGAAAATGCCATAGATGGCGTTGAAAACCTGGGATTTGGTGACACGGCGCCCATAGTTGGCGGCGAGGAACTCGAGGATACGGCGTTCGCGACGCGGCAGGGGTAGCGGCGCGCCATCCACTTCGGGGTCACGGCCATCGGCGAAGATCCGCAGAGGACCGATCTGGGTGTAGCCGGGATCCTGGCTCTGGCGGCGGCGAATGGCGGAGATGCGGGCCAGAAGCTCACGAATATGTACCGGTTTGCGCACGACGTCGTCGACGCCTGCCTCGAACAGGCGCAGCGTGTTTTCCAGCGAGTGCTGTTCGCTGAGCGCGATGACCGGCGCCCCAGTGCGCTCACGGATCGCGCGCGGCGACACGTGCTGGCTGTCGCATTCCCCGATCAGCACGGCACCCACCGACTTGATATCCGCGTCGGCGGCCGTCGCCACCCATTCGCCGAATTCGCTTCCACCGAAACCGGTGATCGGAACGCCCTCCCGCCCAAAAAGCGAGGAATAGCCTTCCTTCACAGTCTCACGTTCATCAACGATAACGATCATCGGCCCGCCTCCGAATCAATTGCAATGCCCCAATGCGGCAACGGGTAGCCGCTGGCGGCATTTGTTAACAATTGTCATTTCTTGTGAGTCAGTTCTTGGGAGTCGGGCGTGGTAACCAAGCGGTTGAGATAGACTTTTATTATCAAGCGGTTAGATGGTTCCTGGAATCGTCAATTGGGGCAGAAATGCGGCGGATCCGCGAGCTGGGGGCGGAGAATTCGTTAACGTGTCGTGTTCTCCGCATGGGCGATGATTGCGTCCAGGACCGCCGTTCAGGTGCCGCGGGAGCATGTCTCATGGCCGGCAGAAATCGCGCGCGGATTGTGTCCAGCGGCCGAAGCCGGTTGCGACCATGTTGGCGATGACACGGCAGACATATCGCTTCTGGGCGGGATCGTTATTGGGTCCGGCATGGTAGCGGGCAACCGCCATGGACCAGGACTCGTGCCGGTCTTTCAGCTTGATCAGGAAACGAGCCGCGTAATCGACGTTGCGATGGGGATCGAGCATCTCGCCGAGTCCGGAAAAATGCTCGGAATGGTAGTGGTGATTGATCTGCATGCAGCCGAGATCGATGAGCTTGGCGCCTTGCCGCTGTGCCGCGCGGAACGTTGCGATGGCCTCGCTGCGCGAGGAGGCGAAGACGGCCTTGCCCTCGATGTTCAGCGCATAGGGCTGCAGGCTTCCCTTGCGGCCGGTCTCGGTCAGTCCGACCGCGTAGAGGATGCCTACCGGAACGCCATAACGTTCGGAGGCGCGCAGGATCTCGGTCTCGCAGGCGTTGCCGGGCGCGGCCCCGGCAGGCGTGGAGACGCTAGATATAGACGCCGCCGCGAGGTTTAGCGCCAGAAGTACGCTGTTCCACAGGCGACGGCCTGTCGATCTCGTAGCCATTGTCTTGCCCCCCACCCCTGTTCGGATGTCCGCTGCCGCCCGGTTGACCGGACTCCGCGCCAGCTGAGAAATGGCGTCCTGAATTGGCGGAAGTGTCCGCGAAGCCGCCGCCACTATCCCGCGCCGGCGCGACGGCGTGGATCTGAGGCGCCTGGATGACGACCTCCTCGACGGCGATCCCATGAGAGCGGAGCGCCCGCGCGATGGCGTCGGTTTCCCCGGAAAGCCTGTTGTAGGCCTCGACGCTTTCCACCTCGATCTCAACCGAAAGTTGCTCGCCGGCGATGCGCAGATTTGCGGTGACCACACCGAGCTCGACCGGCTGAAGCTGGATCTTGAGCGTCTGGACGGAGGGGGCGGCTTGGCCGACATGGGCATTGGCAGCCGCGACGCGATGAATGGTGGCGGCCGGAGGCGGATTCAGTGCGAGAGCCTCGACCACCGGCGCACCGGTGGCGAGTGGTCCCTGGGCGAGCGGGGCCGGCTGGGCCTTTTGATCTGCGGCAGGCCGCAGATCCGCCCTTCGGTCACCCACGTCCCGTGACTCGCGGGCGCGCGACACGGCATCTGCCATCAACGTCCCCCGATCACGCCTCGTGCCTCGAGCATCCCCTGGCGACTCGCTCACCCGCCCATCGCGATCGCTCGTCTCGACCCTTATGTCAGGACGGTCGGCGGGCTGGGTGGCAAGATCGTTCAGATTGGCCATCAGCGTCTTGCCGAAGGCGGCCTCCGGTCGCCGACCGGACTTGGCCGAGTCAGGTTTCTCCAGCACGGCGACGGGCTGTGGCTTGCGGCCGTCCCTTATTTCTTCCACTGGCCTCGCGGTTGCCTTCGCCACCGGCGGGGGCGCGTCATTGGCCATCGTTCCCTGAGTGGACTCCGCATCGCCCTGCCGCGCCGAAGCGCGATCGTGTGATCCTGCTATGGTGAGGAACGGCAGGAGCGCCTCGGCAGCTTCCGGCTTGTCGTCCTCTTCTCCTTCGCTTTCCCCAGGCTTGGTGATGTCGGTGGACGCAGCTTGTCCATCCGTCGCGAAGAGTTCATCCGCCAGCAATCCGAGATCGCTCGACGGCTCCGCCGAAACCGTGTCGCTCTCGTCCAATGCCGTGGCCGACGCTCCGTTCTTTGCGTCATTCCCCGCTTTCAGCATTCTGCCGAAATCGTCGGGCTCGCCCTGGGAAGGCATGCCGTTTCGGCCACGCGTTGCAGGGGCGGGCGAGGGTTGCTGGAGGATTGCTGGCAATGCGGCGTTCATTGACGGGCTCCTTCAAGCAGTCTGTCGATTTCCTGCAGCTTCCTGCGCGTCTCGTTGACGAGCGCGGACTCCGAAGCCACAGCGGCCTGGTTCTCTTGCTCGGCGGCGCGCGCGGCCGTCGCCTCGATGGCGCGGGGGTCGGGCAGCTCTTGGCCCGACGCGGCAAGATCGCCGTCGACGGGCAAGACTGTTGGCTCTTCCGGCGCATCGTCCGGCGGAAGACCGGCCTCCTCAGGCGGCTCCTCGACCGGTAGGTCTGACAGTTTCATCGGCGGGGAAAGGACCCGCTTCACCACTGCGGTCGCTGCGTCGAGCAGGCGCACGTCGCGCGGCGACAGCGTGGCGCGGTCGATCTTCTCCAGTCGGCCGGCGACGTCGTCGATCGATTCCGAGGTCACGGCGCCCAGCGCGTTATAGAGTTCGGCGCGCTGATCGGCTTCGCCCTGCCTGGCGTTGCCGACGGCCTCGGCCTTCGCCGAAGCGAAGTCCGCGAGTTGTCCATGTCCCAGAATGGCGGCCTTCCTCGCGATCCGCAGATAGATGGCGTTCTGCTGCTCGCCGTTCATGGCTGCGATGATTTCCTCGATCTCGGCCATATCCAGGCGATCCTGCAAGGACACTACGCCATTGATGAAGCCGTCGGCGAAGTGGCTGGCGTAGGGCGATTTGAGGAAGCGCCTCACATATTGTTCCGAGGCCGTCAGGAAGCGACCGGCGTCGCCGGCCGTTGCTGCAAGCGTGATGGACCGCCGCAGTGCGGTCTCCTCGACCAGGCTGCCGGGCGAAAGGAGCCGGGCCTTGTCGAGGATCGCCAAGCCTTCGGCCGGGTTCTCAAGCGCCCGCACCGTGCCCTTGATCAGCGCCAGGAAACCGCCGAGTTCGGCGTTTTCCTTCATCGGGTCGAGAGATGCCAGCGTCGTGTCCGCCTTGCCGTGCTCGCTGCGAAGATAGGCGACGAGGCCGTCCGTGAGGACCTTGCTTCGGCCTTCCAGGCTGAGACGCCCGGTGACCGCCTCGACCGTGCGGGGGTTGCCACCGCTCATGCCGTAGATCATCAGGGCCTCGATGTTGCGTCGGTCGGCGAATTCCGACTCCGTCGCCTCCCTCAGCCGCGCATCGATCAACTCGATCATCTTCTTCTGCATGGGCAGGGAGGCGTGATCGCCGCCGGCGATGCGTTCCTGGAGGACCTGCAGCGAACGGATCATCTGATAGGGAGCCAGCACCGGCAGTGCCGCGTCGGGCGCGGCAATGGATGGCGTCAGGCTTACCGCGGCCATCAACGCGCCGAGAAGCAGCCTAGCCCGCAGCATGGCTCAGGTCCGCTAGGCTGATTTCGGAAAAGTGTCCCAAGATTTTCCGACAAAAAACTGCGGCAAGAGATGAGGCTAAGCAGGTGGAGCATGGCCGAAGCCACGCGAACCTGCTTGTGAATCGATCGCCGTCGCTCAATTGCCGCTCTCCACCAGGATCTCGATGCGACGGTTGGCCTCCGCATTGGGGTCGTCTTCGACCTTGAGCTTGCGATCGGCAAAGCCGGCAACCTCGACGACGCGCCGCTCGTCGAGGCCGGCGCGGACGAGCATGTAGTAGGCTGAATGCGCGCGCGCCGTGGAGAGTCGCCAATTGTCATATGACTTGCTGGCGAAGGGCCGGCCATCGGTGTGGCCGTTGATGACGATGTTGCCTTTTTCGGCCGCCAGCACCTTCGAGATCTTCTCCATGGCGAGCACGAGTTCGCGGCGCGGCACGGCCGAACCAATCTCGAACATGCCGACGTTGAGCTGTTCCGTCACCGAGATCATGACGCCCTTGTCGGTGGGGACCACCGAGATGCCGCCGAACATCTTGTCGTCGGACTGGAAGGCGGCGCGCAGTTCCCGGCCGATGCGTTCGGCCGTCTGCTCCGCTTGCGGGGCCGGGTCTGCCTCTCCACCGGACATCGCCTCGGCCGGTTTGCTTTCGGACGAGTTGCTGTCGTCGACCGTCGGCTCGGTCTCGGTGGCTTGGACGGGTTTTTCCTCGGGTGGCGCCGCGAAAGCCTGCTTGAGCTCATCCATGCCGGCCGGCGTCTCGTCGGCCGGCACGGTCGTCGGCCGATCGGGCGCGGCAGCGTCCGCGGTTTCCCGGGACGTCTCGGTGCTCCCTCCGCTGGGCAAGGTCATCATTTCCTGAGACCAGAAGTCCGGAGCGAAGGGGTCGCGATAGGCGTCTCCGCCCGAGGCGCCGGTCGCTGGGCCAGCTTCCGCCGCACCGCCATCGCCCTTGGTGCTGATGTTCTGCTGGTCACCCGTGTCGCCGGCGATCTCGGCGAGAACCGCATAGGGGTCGCGGAAAAGGTTCTCGTCGGAGAAATTCTTATCGTCGGCAGAGACAGCGCTGTTATCCACTTGCGACGGCCCCGCCGTGGCCTGCCCGTCCTTCGACGACTTTTGTGCATCGACATCGGATGACTGGCTTGGACTATCAGCCGGACGCTTGTCCTCGCCGGGATTGTCGAGGCCACGCGCGGCGGCATCGTGGTCGACGAGTTTGATCGGATTGAAATAGGAGGCGACCGCGAGCTTTGTCTCCTCATTGGCCGCGTTGATCAGCCACATGACGAGGAAGAAACACATCATGGCGGTCATGAAGTCGGCGTAGGCGATCTTCCACACGCCACCGTGATGATCCTCCTCGAGATCGTCGCGCCGCTTGACGATGATGATCTCGCGACGCTCGTCGGCAAGCTGGCTCATGACAGGGTCTCTTCCATGGTCGCCGACCACTCCGAAAAGCGTGTCTCGAAGAGCTGATCGTCGATGCGAATGGTGAGGTCGGGGGAGGAGCTCTCGGTAAACTCGAAATGCGCGGCCTTGTCGCCGGCGGCGCGCTGCAAGGCCTCGAAGAGCGCGGGCGAACCGGTGACCCTGACCCGCGTGCCTTCGGCGTCCTCCAGTGCGGCCTTCACGGTGTCCGCAAGCTGGGCGATCGAGCGGGCATGCATGTCGGCGGTGAGCACGGGGCCCAGAATGCGGGCCGTGACGCCGGTGACGAGAGCCGTCACGGCGGACTGCATCGTCGCCATTTCGCTGGCGAGCGCCGAGCCCAGCAACTCGCCGAAGCGCCCCTCGAGCGCCTCGATCGCGGCGGCGTGGCGCTGCCGCTCCTCGGCCAGGGCAGCTTCACCTTCGGCCACCAGGCGTTCGGACAGCGCGCGCTCGGCCTTTTCCACCTCGATGCGGATCAGTTCGTCGAGGTCTGGTCCTGTCGGCAAGGGTTCAGGGGCGATTTCGGGCGCTTCCGGAACGTCGCCGAAATCGAAGGGCAGGACGTCCGGCGTCGTGGAACGCCGGCAGCCGAAATCCTCCAGGACGTCGGCGAGTGCTGGGATCGCCATCATGCCGCCTCCGGCGCCGACCATTTGCGCAGGATCATTGCGGTGCGCTCTTCATTGAGATCGACCATCTGGGCAAGGCGCTCCTGCGGGCCGCGCCGCATCTTCTGGCGTAGGTCGGCGATCGAGTCCTCGTCATCCGGCGCGTTGAAGGTGCCCAGCGTCGAGACGGTCGGGAACTCGTAATTCTCGGCGAAGTTCGGGAGAGCGTTGGGGGCAGGGAAGGCCAAGGCTTCGGGCTCGGCGGCTTCCGTCTTTCCGAGCGCGGCCGTCAGCGGTCTCAGGCCGAACCAGGCTACGAGGAAGGCGACGAGGATGAAGGCGGCGGCATTGATCATCGTACCGGCATGGCTGCCGATCGCGTCGAGCACGCCTGGCTCCGCGACAACCTCGCCATTCAGCCCTTCCATGAATTCGACGGAGGTGACCGTGATGCTGTCGCCGCGCACTTCGTTGTAGCCGGCGGCGGTGGCTGCGATCTTCTGGATCTCGGCCACGCGCGCTGCGATCTGCTCCGGCGTCGCATCGGCGCCGAGAATCGAAAGAAGCCGTTCCTCATTGACCACGACTGCGATCGACAGCTTCGAGACCGTGTAACCGTTGCTGACGGTGGCGATGCGCTTTGTGTTCATCTCATAATTGGTGGTTTCTTCCTTGCGCTCGCTCTGCTCGGAAGATTGCGGGCCGGCTGCCGGCGGAATCTCGGCGTTGGGCAGGTCCTGCTGTACGGAGGTCGGCGTGCTTTGGGCGCTGCGGTTCGACGAATCGTTGGCTCTTACGACTTGCACGGAGCGCTCGACGCGCGATTCCGGGTCGAAGATCGTTTCCTCGATCTGCCGCGTGTCGGTATTGACGTCGGCGCGGACACTCGTGCGCAGGTTCTCGCTGCCGAGATAGGGCGCGAGGGCGCGATGGATATTGTCCTCTATCTGGCTTTCGATGGTGCGCTCGACTCCGAGCGTGCGGGTGAGGGTGGTGTTGGCGGGGTCGTCTCCGGCGGCTAGCAGCGACCCGCTGGAATCGAGCACCGTCACCTTGTCCGCGGCGAGCCCGGGCACGGCTGCCGCGACCAGGTGGCGGATCGACATTGCAGTCTTGGTGGCGTCTATCCCGCTCGCGCGGATCACGACCGAGGCGGAAGGTTCCTGCTGGTCGCGGCGGAAATTCGCCCGCTCGCTGACGACGATATGCACGCGCGCGGCCTTGATGCCTGCGATGGATTGTATGGTGCGTGCGATTTCGCCTTCGAGGGCACGCACGCGCGTCACTTCCTGCATGAAGGAGGTGAGGCCCAGCGAGCCGACATTGTCGAACAGCTCGTAGCCGGCATTGGCGCTGGAAGGGAGACCCTTTTCCGCAAGCAGCATGCGCGCCTGCGCGGTCTTGCCCGTGGGCACCAGGACCGAGGTTCCGTCAGACCCGACGTCGAAGGAGACGCCGGCTTCGCCGAGTACCATGCCGATCTGGTTCACGTCGGAGCGCTCAAGGCCGACATAGAGCGTCTCGTAGGCCGGCCGATTGAGAAAATAGGAGCCAATGCCGAGCACGGCCAGTACGAGGGCGACGACGCCACCCGCCATGGCCAGTCGTTTCGGGCCGAGCCCACGAAGGTTCGCTATGATCTGGTTCAACTGCTCAGGCAACGCCACCGCTCCCGGAATTCTGGTGTCGGGAAACTAGGCTGCGAAGCTTGTGCGAAAATGAAATCGGCCCGCGGTGATCGTCACCGCGGGCCGATTTGCGTTCGAGGACCGGTTTTTAGCGGAACAGCGAGAGGATCTGCTGCGAGTTGCCGTTGGCGATGGACAGCGCCTGGATGCCGAGCTGCTGCTGGACCTGCAGCGCCTGGAGGCGAGTCGATTCCTCGTTCATGTCGGCGTCGACCAGCGTGCCTACGCCTCGATCGATGGCATCGCGCAGCGACCCGATGAACTCGTTCTGCAGGTCGATGCGGGTCTTGGCCGCGCCCAAGGTGGCGGCGGAAGTCTCGAGCTTTCCGGCGACCTTGACGACTTCATTGACGACCGCTTCGAGCGCATCCGCATCGATCGTCGAGACGTCCAGCGTGGCGATCGAGAAAGTGAACGCGCTGTAAGCCGGCGCGCTGCCGGTCGGAGCGGCAATGTCGATGTCGGAGTCGAGCAGGCCCTTGACGGCCCCCGTCCCCGAAGCGGCGGTGGCGTCGAACAGCTTGGTCTGGCTCGTGTCGATCGTCAGCGTGCCGACGGAGATGTTTCCGCCCGCACCGCGCGTGAAGGAAGCGACGATCTCCTTGTTGGCAGTGTAGTCGTCCGCGTCGGACTTCACCGACAGCCAGTTCTCGCCGGCGAAGGAAGCGGAATCGGCGATGCTCTTGAGCTGCCCCTGCAGTTCCTTGATCTCGCTCTGGATCTTGGCCTTGTCCAAGCCCGGCGTCATGGCCGAGATGATCTTGTCCTTGATCTGCGTCACGACCTTGTGGGCGGCATTGGTGCCGGTATAGGCCGTGTCGACCTGGGCGGCGCCGAAGCCGAGCGCATCCTTCACCGTCGACAGCGAAGAATTGTCGGAGCGCATCGAGGTCGCGATCGACCAATAGGCGGCATTGTCCTGGGCTTCCGCGACGCGCAGGCCGGTCGAAATGCGGTTCTGGGTGGCTTCGAGATTCTTGTTGGTCGACTGAAGGCTCTTCAGTGCCGTCATAGCCGACACGTTGGTCAGAATACTGGACATGGATGTCGTCCCTACACATTACTCACAAGGGACATACCGGGCTCACCGGTAAGATGGCGCGGCATCATGCCTGTCGAACCTCTGGCCCAACCCATCCTGCATAGCCGCCACCTTGGCACACAATCGCTACCAAATTGATAAGATGAATTGGTAATCCACAGCCGGCATCCAGAACGACAGAGATCACCGAGTTATTGTTTGCTGCTGGCCGGCCAGGATGATCCGCTCGGGCGCGGCAAGTTTCAACTGACCGTTCAAGTCGATGACTGCCGTGTGAACATAGAAGTATGTCGGCTGGTCGTCCGTTGCCTCCATGACGGGGGAAGGAGCGGAAATTATCGTAAGACCCTCGCATTCGCCGATCCAGTCTATATGGCGGTGTCCATGCAGCAGGAGGGCGCGTCCGGAGAGCGTGGTCAAGCGGCGAATAAACCAGTTGCCATTCACCAGAGCGGTGCCGATGCGTTCGGACAAGGCGTTCGAGGCATGGGGATATTCGATGGCGTGGTGGTGCAGCGCGATCAGCCAGCAGGCGCGGGGATAAACTTTGCGAAGGATATCGATACGCTCGACCTGTTCCGCCGAGATCATGCCCAGAGCGTTGGTGAAGGAGAAATGCGTGTCGGCGTTGGAGTTGAGGAGAATGATGCCGAGGCCATCCTCCCGGGCGGGAGGAAGAACCATCGGAAAAACCGCATTCCAAAGCTCGCAGAAACTTTTCGAGAAAAGCGGCCGCGCCTTGTCCGCGAAGCTTTCGAGTTCGCCGAGTAGCGGATGAACGGCCTGCGACAATGTCGGCCCGAGCGAGGCCGCCGACGCGTCGACCACATGCACTCGGTCTCCCTGCAAGGCGACCATCGCCGACAATGTCCGGATCTGCCGGAGCCGCCGGTTGGGACTGGTCGGCAAGTCCATCCGAGCGGGATTGGCGCGATCGACGATGTTGAGGTCGTGGTTGCCTGGAATAATGAGACAACGCCCGCCGAGCGATGGGTGATCTCGCAGGATCTCGAAGAATTCCGCCCATTCGGCCGATCGGCCGGCATCGGTGACGTCGCCGGTGATGAGGATCGCATCGAGCCGAGCCGTCATATCGATCGCCTCCAGCCGCTGGAACAGCCGCGCCAACCGGTCATTGCCGCGTGGACCCGATCGGCCGCTTTCGATCCTGAAGCCGAAACGTTCGCCCACGACATGAATGTCGGAGAGATGGGCTATGCTGTAGCGTCGGTCGTTCGTGGTGGGAGCATGGAAAGCGGGTAAATCCCGGGGTTGCGCCATCATCGTATCGGCGGCGGCCCAGATGAGAGAGCCGGCTGCGAGGTAGGCCGCCACCAGAGCGATGCTGTTGGAAAGCGTCGCGCTTACCAACTGCCGCGGCGAAAGGATTTCCTGGAGGTCACCGTATAGATTCGTGCTTGGCCAAACGGCGGCAATGATCGCCAGGGCGGCCAGGCAGACGATGATCCCGGCGATGGCCGCGCATGCCGAGCGCAGGACCGAGCGGCGCGCCGCGCTTGCCGTGGGCGGGAGCAGTCTTTCGGCAATATGGCGCAGCATCTCGCGACACGTACCATAGACGGGCTCGACGACGACGGCGTTGAGTGACCAGAAATTCCGTTCGGCGATCCGCAGCAGCGTCCGTGCGCCGTACCAGCCGACCAGCAGGAAGGCGAGCAGAATGAGCAGCGACCACAGACCAACCGACAGGGATATGATCCGCCCGGAGACCGACCGGACCCAGGCAGTCGCGACGATCGGTGCAAAGCCGAGAAGCAGGCCGGGGATCACCAGCAGCATCAGCCAGGTCAAGGCCAGTTTCAGGGGACTGATCTCGACCAGCATGCTGCCGGCGAGCGACATCAGCGAACGCTGTTTCGTGCTCGAGGCGTCGTCCTCGATATCACCATGCCGAGGATCAACGGCAAACTTCATGTGCGGGCTCCGCGGGGTTATTTGCGCGGTTCCGTCCTGCAGGTCTCGATCACGGTCGGTTCCGGGGCGGTATGGTCCATGATCATCTCGCTCAGCGTAGCTTCGTTGCCCTTGCTCCACCATTGGAGGCCCTTGTCCGGTTCCAGCCCCTGTTCGGTCGCATATCGCGCCCCCGAGGCCGACAAGACGCTGTACATGTCAAACGTGCGGCCCTTGTATTCGAGCCTCGCCCTTGGCGCGGCCGCGTCCGTATTATCGTAGCGGACCATCACCGTCGCCCCGCTGTCGCACTGGTAGGTGGCTTCGATGATTTTCTCTCCGGCCGGCGGAACGATGGGGGTGCCCGGTTCGTCCGCCCCTGCAGCGCTTGAGAGGCTCGATCCCGGCACAGCGAGAAGCAACGGCAAGATCCGGCGCAGCAGAGAGGTTCGAATCACATTTGTTCCTTTCCGTGATCGGCCACGACAGGCACGCCGTTGGGTTGGCGGAGGAGCCCGTTCAAACATGTTGTTCGTCGGCGCTTTTGGCCGGCCCGCCGGAAAGCAGGAGCGCGATCCAGCGCGTGGATGGTTGCTGCGCACAGTAAACGATGAAAACGATCAGGATCGGCACGCCGATGAAAGCGCCCGAGAGTCCCCAGACGAAACTCCAGAAAAACACCGCCAAGACGACAGCAAGGGGAGAAATGGAAAGGGACGCTCCCGTCAACAATGGCTCGACGTAGCTGCCGATCACAAACTGGATCAGATTCAGGCCGATGAAAACGACGACCGCCATCTGCCAGGATTCGAATTGAGCGATGGCGAAGAGCGTGGGGAAGACCGTCGCGATCAATGGCCCGAGGAATGGGATGTAATTGAGCGCGAAGGCGATCGCGCCCCAGGCGGCAGCAAGCTCCAGACCGGCGATGAAAGCGAAGACCCACACCACGAGGCCGGTGAGGACGCTTGCAAACGTGCGAACGACCATGAAGCGTCGCAGCTTTGCGCCGATCTCACGATTGGCCCTGAGAATGCGCCCGCCGATCGGCTGCACGGCAGGGGAGAGCAGGCGGCGATTGAAATCCTCCACCTCCAGAAGACCGATCATGACGAAAATGAACACCAGCACCAGGAATCCCGCGATGCTGTTGAGCCTGCCGGCAATTGTCTGGCTGAAGCCCAACAACCACGCCACGTCGAAGCGATCCGTGAGGGGGCCGGCGATGAAGATGCCCTTTTCCTCGAGCCACCCAATCCAATCCGCATAGATAGCCTGGTAGCGGGAGGCATTGACGAATAGCCATTGGACAAGCTTGCCGAACCCCCAGGCCACGGAC
Organism: Mesorhizobium sp. 1B3; assembly: GCF_050958605.1. NCBI lineage: Bacteria > Pseudomonadati > Pseudomonadota > Alphaproteobacteria > Hyphomicrobiales > Phyllobacteriaceae > Mesorhizobium > Mesorhizobium sp. 1B3. The sequence goes on from NZ_JBJHDO010000002.1 coordinate 138,145, forward strand.
GAGCCGACCGCCACGACCACCGACATGGTCAAGCTGAGCGTTATGAGGAGCGCGAGCAGCCGTGGCATCCATCGCTGCAAGACCGCCTGAAGCGGCCAGACCAGCGCGATGCAAAAAAGCGAAAAGGCGAGCGGCACAAGAACAGAGCGGGCGAAGTAGAAAAGTGCGACGGTCAGAATGGTGGTCGCGACAAAACCAGCGGACACGCCCTTTGCCGTTGCTTGCATGCCTGCTTCCCTGCCCGCCGCCGGGGACGTGTCGTCCTTGTCCCTCTCTCGATTCACGTCCCGATCGCGAGGCGCCTCCGACGGTCCGGTCATTCGGTCACCAGCCTTGATCGGATGAGCCCGACGAGCGCTGCCAAGAGTATCCCGCCGACCAGTCCCGCTACGCCTACCCCGACGAGAATGGCCGGGCTGAGGGCGCCCATGCTTTGGGCAGTGGCGTCGGCAACTTGTTCGACCCGTCCGACGAACCGGCCAAGTCCCGGGATCCGGGCTGCCAGCCACGTGAAGGCCAAGCCGCCGAGTGCCCCGACAATGGCGTCGGCGGTCAGGCCAGAGCTGAGGCGGCGGACGAGCCGGCACAGGAAAACTGCCCCGGCCGCGCCGCAGATTATCTCGATGACGATGGGAACAACCGCGTTCGCCGTCAGCATGGTGTTACATGGAGCCGCATGAGCCCTGGTCCGTCCAGATTCGGTTGCCGTCGGCCGCGCCATCCTGATCCGCCCCGCGGGTTGCCGCAGTTCACGGTAGCACCGACCGCCGACTGTTGAATTGCGGAACTAAGCAGGTTTCGCCCCTGCGAGCGCGTCCCGGAGCACCTGCTCCTTGGTTTCGTCGAGCGAGGTCTTCAAAACGACGCCGCCGAACTCCTTGATCGATGCAAGCACTTTGTCCGCCGTCATCTGCCGAACCAGCACAAACAAGGCCGCATTACCCGGCTGGATGCTCTCCGTGAGGCTTTTCATGAACTTGTCTTCGATCCCGACATCCGTAAGGGCGCCGCCGAGGGCGCCTGCCGCGGCCCCTGCCGCCGCTCCTACCAGCGGGTTGAGGAACAGGACCCCGATCAGCAGGCCCCAGAAGCTACCCGACACCGCGCCCGCCGCGGTCGTGTTGACGATCTGGTTCAGCTTGACGCGGCCGGCCTCGTTGCGGGTGGCGATGACTGCGTCGTTTATCTGGATCAGATACTCCTTCTGCAACTGAAGAAGCCGATTGCGAACCTCTTCCGCTTTTTCTTCCGAGGGATAAACGATGACGATAAGATCTGACATGAAACGCCTCCTGTCGGCACATCGGTACGCGGATGCGAGGCAAACCGCGCCGCTAGATTAATGCGACAGGACGCATGAGGGATGGGCCTGGAATCCATCTTCTGTGCACGGCGTCTCAATCGCCGTGCCCGCCATATCCATCCGCGTGGCGGGCGGCCTTGCTTCGTCGAGGCTCAGCGAGCTAGCTGAACGAGCGCACCAGGCTGCCGACGAGCAGGTTCCAGCCGTCTATCAGGACGAAGAACAGGATCTTGAAGGGCAGCGAAACGACTGTCGGCGGCAGCATCATCATGCCCATCGACATGGTGACGGTCGCGACGATCAGGTCGATCACCAGGAAAGGCAGGACGATCAGGAAGCCGATTTCGAAGCCGCGGCGGATCTCCGAAATCATGAAGGCTGGAATCAGGACACGCAAATCCACGACTTCGTCCGTCACCACCGTCTGGCCCCGCTCCCGCGCCAGATCGGCGAACAGATCGAAATCCTTCTCGCGCACATTGTCCAGCATGAAGGCCCGGAACGGTTCGGCGATGCGCTGGACAGCCTGCTCCTCGTTGATCTGGTTGTCCATCAGGGGGCGGATGCCGTTGCTCCAAGCCTGATCGAAGGCAGGCGCCATGACGTAGAAGGTCATGAACAGAGCGAGACTGATCAGGATGAAGTTGGCGGGCGTCGTCTGTAGGCCGATACCTGCGCGCAGGATCGAGAAGGCGATGACGAAACGGGTGAAGCTCGTCACCATGATCAGCAGACCGGGTGCGAGCGACAGGATCGTGAGCAGCCCGAAGAGCTGAATGATATAGCCGACCGTGGCCCCGTTCGCCTGGCCGGCGATCGCGCCGAGATCGATCTGTTGCGCGGCGGCTGGCTCGACGGCGGCGAGCATCAGGAGCGCGGAGGCAAGCAAACGTGTCATTCGAACAGCATGGTCCTGATGAGGATGTCCTTGACCAGGCCGTTGCTGCGAATGGCTGCCCGCTCCAGAAGGTCCGATTTCAGATGTTGGTAACCGCTGGCACCTTGGACCTGCATGAGCTTCACTGTGCGGATATAGGCAAGGATGTCCTGCTGGATGGTGTCGGGAAGCGTCTGGTCTTCGAGCGGCTGATCGACCACGAGCGAGAGTTCCAGTCGGACCCAAACCGCTTCCGGTACCGCGAGATTTGTGGTGATCGGCGCAAGATCGACGATGTTGGCCGGCATCGGCTGGCCCGCTTCCGTCTCCTCTCCAACTGCCGCGGGAGGCACCTCGATCTCGCCGTTCAAATACCCACCGACCAGCCAACCTACGCCGGCCGTGCCGAGAGTGAGGGCGAAGAGGACGCCGAGCTGTACGACAACAGATGGGCCGCGCTTCACAGGTGTTTCCGGTATGACCGTCACGTAACCGCTCCTCAGATCGGCGAGAAGTTGTCAACGAGCTGCTTGCCCCAGGTCGGCTGCTGCACTTCCATGACGCGTCCGCGCCCGCCATAGGAGATCCGTGCCTCGGCGATGCGTTCGTAGGGGATGGTATTGTTGCCGTTGATATCGGCCGGCCGGACGATGCCGGCGATGGTGAGCACGCGCATCTCGTAGTTGACGCGGACTTCCTGCGAGCCGCGGATGATCAGATTGCCGTTAGGCAGGATGTCGGTCACGACCGCGGCGACGGACAAGCGGACCTTCTCCGAGCGGATCGTCGCGCCGTCGCCTTCAAAAGTTGAGGTCGAGTTCAGATCGAAATCGGCAGTGACTTCGCTCTCGGAACCTCCCGCGCCGGCGGAGGCGTCGAAGCCGATCTTGCGGCCCTGCTTGCGCCTGCGGTCGGACTGGTTGTTGAATTGCGCCTTGTCGTCCAGCATGATGAAGACGGTGAGAATGTCGCCGACCGACAGCGCGCGTGCATCGGTGAAGAGATGCGCCTGCCGGTCGTCCCAGAGCGAGAAGCGCTTGACCGGAGGCGGCGGCATGTCCGGATAGTTGGTCGTCGAGGCAAGCGTCGGCGCCAGTCCGCTCCCGACCGGCGACATTAACGGCTCCCTCCCGATCTCGTCGAAGGACCGGCCGCAGCCGCTCAACAGCGCTGTGGCGGCGATCAGCAGAGGCAGATGTCTCATGACGGGTCCTGAGGTCGGGCCGCGGCGGCCATGATGCCGGTGAGTTCGGCTGCGGCCTTGCGGTTCATTTCGTTGAGGATGACGCCGGCCTGGCGCGTGTTCAGCTTCATCAGTATGGCTGCCGCCAGCAGGGGCTCGACCTCGGCCAGCCTCTCGGCCGCCGCGTCCGCCTTCATGCGGGAATAGATGTCGACGACACCGGCCTCGGCGCTTTTCATGAATTCCTCGCGCCGCTTCAGCCATTCCTCGTATTCGGCGCGCTTGGCCTCGAGCTGGGTGATGCGGCTGTCGATATCCCTGCGCAAGCCTTCCAATTCCTGGAGCTGCAGCGCATGGCGCCGGTCTCTGGCCGCGTCCGTGATGTTGGCGCAGAACTCGCTGATCTCGTCGGTGACTTGCCCGTTCTTGGTGACGGCCTGCGAGGAAGCCGCACTGCCGCCGATCATTGCACCGGTCAGCACGAGAGCGGCCGTCAGCGCCAACTTTCCCGCACGCGGGAGGGAATTGGTCATGTGCACTCTCCTATTGCACCACGAGTTCGGCCTGCAGTGCGCCAGCCGACTTGATGCCTTGCAGGATGGCGATGATGCCGTCCGGTTCCACGCCGATGCGGTTCAAGCCGTTGACGAGGGTCTGGAGATCCGGGCCGTCGACCACGGCCACCTTGGTGCCCTGTCGGTCGGCCTCGATCACCGTGAACGGCTCCTCGGCCGTCACGCCACGGGAGAATGGCGCAGGCTGGGAGATCTGCGGCATCTCGGTGATGCGCACGGTCAGCTTGCCGTGGCTCACCGCAACGCGCGAGATCCTGACCTCCTGCCCGATTACGATCGTTCCCGAGCGTTCGTCGATCACCACACGCGCCGGCGTGTCGGTCTCGACCGGAATGTTCTCCAGCTCGGCGATGAACCGTGCCACGGAGATGCCGCCGGGCTTCTTGATCATGACAGTGCGCGAATCCTGCTCGGCCGCCACACCCTTGCCGAAACGCTCGGCGGCATAGCCGTTGATGGCGTCGGCGACGCGCACCGCGGTCGAAAAATCCGGGTTGAAGAGCTGCAGCGTCAGCATGTTGCTGTCGCCGAGCTTGGCCGGCAGTGCGCGTTCGACGATAGCGCCGTTCGGCACTCGCCCTGAGGTAGGCACCCCCTGTGTCAGGCTTTCGGCATCGCCCTGTGCCGAGAAGCCTGTGACGAACAGGGGCCCTTGCGCGACAGCGTAGATCTCGCCGTCGGCGGCCCTGAGCGGCGTCATGATGAGCGTGCCGCCGGCAAGCGAGGTCGCGTCGCCCATGGACGAGACGGTCACGTCGATGCGCGCGCCCGATTGCACGAAGGCCGGCAGGTTGGCGGTAACGATCACGGCTGCCACGTTCTTCGCGCGGGCGCGCCCGTCTTCCGTGGCGACGCCGAGATTCTGGAGCATGGCGCGGATCGACTGTTCGGTGAAAGGCGAGTTGCGAAGGCCGTCTCCCGTCCCCTGCAGGCCGATCACCAGACCGTACCCCACCAACTGATTGTCGCGGGCGCTCTGCAGCGCGGAAATGTCCTTGATGCGCGAGATGCTCTGGCCGGGCGGTAGCGCGCTGGCCCTGGTCGCAACCTTGAAAAGGCGCTCGGCCGTCGCCGGATCGTATTCCGGGTCCCGGAACGCTCCACCGTCCTTGGTGACAAGCTCCTGCTTGGCCTTCTTGGTCAGGCCGTCCGCGGCGGCCGGCTGGACCCCGAGGGCCGCGGCGAGCACGAATGCGAAAGAACGCATCATGATGCGCCGACCCGAACCGTGCCGTCGCCCATCACGATACCCGTGAAGGTGCGGCCGCTGTCGATATTGCGCAGCTTCACCGTATCACCGGCCGCGCCCGACTCCAGCGACACGGCGGTGGTGGTGATGGTGAGGCTCTTGTCGACCAGCACCACCTCCACCGGAGCCCCGTTCTGCACGAGATAGGCGTCGCGCACCGAGCTCGGCGCGATCAGGCGGCCGGGAAGGATCGTGCGCCGTGCAACCTTGCCATGCAACGGCTCCGGCTTCTGGAAGATCGGACCGAGCTTGCGGTTGCCGCGAACCAGGGGCACGACCTCCAGCATGATCGGTTCGATGACCTGGCCGGGATAAACGACGCGGTTGGTCACCACCGCGACCTCGTCCGCCAACGCCGGTGAAGCGCCGGCCAGAAGAGCGAGCGCGGCGCCTGCCAGGCGTTTCCTGAAACGGATGAGGCTCATCTTCATCCTACCTGAGATTGCGCGAAACCACCGAAGCCATCTCGTCGGCGGCCTGGATAACCTTGGAGTTCATCTCATAGGCGCGCTGGGCCGAGATCATCTCGGTGATCTCCTTCACCGGATCGACGTTGGAGTTTTCCAGATAGCCCTGCATGATCGTGCCGAAGCCGGGGTCGCCGGGCACGCCCGTCACCGGGTCGCCCGACGCCGGCGTCTGCTCGAAGAGATTGTCGCCGACCGGCTTGAGGCCGGCCTCGTTGGCGAAAGTGGCGAGCTGGAGTTGGCCGAGTTCCTGCAGCTCTTCCTGGCCGTCGATCCTGGCGAAGACTTGCCCGCTCTTGTTCACGATCAGCTCCACCATGTCCTGCGGCACGGTGATGACCGGTGATACCGTAAAGCCCTCGACGGTGACGATCTGGCCTTCAGCGTTGGTGTTGAAAGAGCCGGCGCGGCTATAGCGGATCTGCCCGTCGATGCCCTCGATCTGGAACCAGCCAGTCCCGGATATGGCGACGTCGTATTTGCTGCCGGTATTGGCGAGCGCGCCCTGCGTATGAACGGCGCGGATCGCCGCAGTCTTGACGCCGAGGCCGACATGGGCCCCCTCGGGAATGATGGCCTGGTTGCCCTGGTTGGGAACGCCTTCCAGCCGCTCGGCCTGATAGAGCAGATCGGTGAATTCGGCCCGCGCCCGCTTGAAACCGGTCGTATTGATATTGGCGATGTTGTTGGCGATGACTTCGAGATTGAGCTGCTGGGCGTTCATGCCCGTGGCAGCGATGGCGAGCGCTTTCATCGGTCGTTTCCTCAGATCGCCATGCGGCTGACTTCGAGATAGGCGCTGACGACCTTGTCGCGGATGGCGATCGCGGCCTGCAGCGACTGTTCGGCGCTCATCACGGCGTCGACCACGTCTCGGGTCTGGATTTCGCCGCCTTGGAGGGCCTCCAGCGACAGCGACTCGGAATGTTCGAGCTTGTTGACGACATTGCGGGCGGCATCGCCCAGCGCGTCGACGAAAGCAGCGCCGCCAGTCGGGGCGGCGGCGGCCGAGGCGAGTCCCGCCATCGTATCGACGACCCCGGACAGCCCGCCAGCCTGGTTTATCGCACCGATTGCGCTCAAGGGATTCATCAGTTCTGACTCCTCATCAGGTCGATCGTCATGGTGATAAGCTCGCGCGCCTGCTTGATGACCTGCAGGTTCGCCTCGTAGCCGCGATTGGCCTCGCTCATGTCGGCCATTTCGATGAGCGTGTTGACGTTGGGCATCTTGACGTAGCCATTGGCATCGGCGGCCTCGTGCCCGGGGTCGAAGGCGACGGGGAATTGTGCGTGGTCACGCGCGATGCCCGTGATGCGCACGAAATCTCCGCCGGTCTGCCGGTCCATCTCGGCTGCGAAGGCAATCGTCTTGCGCTGGTAGGGATCGGCGCCCGGCGTGCTTCCCGTCGACTGGGCGTTGGCAAGGTTTTCCGAAACGACGCGCAGCCGCTCAGACTGCGCGTGCAGGCCCGATGCGGCCACCTTGAGCGCCGTTGTGATCGGATCCATGGCTCTTATCCCCTCGTGGTCGACATCATCATGCGGTGGAAGGCCTTGACGATGGCCGTGTTGAGCTCGAAGGCCCGGCGCACTTCGCCGGCCTTCATCAACTCCTCTTCCAGCACGACCGTATTGCCGGACGGCTTCACGGGGACGTCGGAAACCTGCTCGTTCTTGCGGATGGGCGGGGGAGCACCCGCTCCGATGTGTCTGGGATCGGTGGCCACCATGGCCGGCGTGGTCCTGGCAAGGACCTTGTCGAAGGGCTCGACATCGACGGCGACGAAACCAGGTGTGTTGGCGTTGGCCACATTGCCGGCGACAGTCGCCTGCCGGACGGAGAGCCAGCGCGCCTGGGCGGCGGCAAGATCGAAGAGTTGAACAGGTTTCATCGTACTTTCTCAGCGCTTGCGGCGACAGTAGAAGCGCAGTCTTGCGCGGGCCTTGCCGAAGCTTCAAAGGATAGAGCGTCCTTTGCGCGTCCAAATGAACGCGCGGCGCTCTATTGCGTGATCGTCACCACGCGATCGGTGCTGGTGACGATCACCCACGCCCCGCCACGTTCCTCGATCGACGCCACCCGGCTCATGTCGGGCAGGACCGAGCCGCGCTGCACGACCCAAAGGCCGGTATCGTCCTGGATCATCGCCCTCCCGTTCGCGACATGGACGAGTCGGAAGGGAACGTCCTGGGTCGGAAAAGGCTGGTCGAGCAGCGAGGCTCTTTCGTCCTTGGGGGTAGTGCCGGTCGAGAATTGGTCGAGGTCGACAAGCGGCAGATCGGAATCGTCCGGTATGCGTACGACCTGCGGCGTGTTTGCCGCCCCGCTGCTGGTGGCTTCGCCGGCGCCGTCGAACGTAACCGCCCGCACGCCGAATTTCTCCTGATTGAAGAAGACATACCAGGGGAACATCGCGCTGCCGAGGCCGAGCGCAATGCCGAACAGGCCGAGCAGCAGGTCCTCGCGCAGCCGAGCCGGCTTGGTGGCCGTGGCGCGGGGGGCGGCGGTAGCCGGGGAGGCCTCCTGCGCTGGTTCCGCCATGCCTGCCGTATTTGCCGGGTTCCGCGAACGAGCGCGCCTAAGCCACATTTGAGCGTTCCTGGTTCTTGAGATGACGCGCAAGATCCGCGAACGGATCAGGGGAGGGGCCATCCTTGGGCGACTGGCCCAGCGCTTCGTAGATGATGGGCACCTGCATCACCGCCAGATCGAGCTCTGCATCGACGCCGCTCTGGTAGGCGCCGATCAGGCGGATGTCGCGGGTGTCCTCGAAACGCGAGATCATGCTCCGCAACCGAGCGACCACCGCCTTCTGGTCGTCGCGCCATGCCTTCGACGCGAGTCGCGAAATGGAAGACAGCGGATTGACGGGCGGATAGCGTCCTTGCTCGGCGATCGAACGGTCGAGCACGATATGGCCATCGAGGATGCCCCGAACCGAATCCGCCACCGGATCGTTGTGGTCGTCGCCGTCGACAAGCACCGACAGGATGGCGGTGATCGAGCCCGCGCCTTCCGCCCCTGGGCCGGCGCGTTCGAGAAGTTTCGGCATGTCGGTGAATACGGAGGCTGGATAGCCCCGGGCCACCGGCGGCTCGCCGGTACCGATCGCCACTTCGCGAAGGGCGTGAGCGAAGCGTGTGATGGAATCCAGGAGCAACAGCACGCGATCGCCGCGGTCGCGGAAATATTCGGCCACCCGCATCGCGGTGCCTGGAGCGCGGCGCCGCATCATGGCGCTCTCGTCGCTGGTGGCCACGACGGCGACAGTCTTGGCCATGCTCTCGGCGCCGATCGTGTCCTCGAGGAATTCGCGCACTTCGCGCCCCCGTTCGCCGACCAGCGCCACCACCACGGTGTCGAAGGCCGAGGCCGCGGCGAGCATGGCGAGCAGAGTGGACTTGCCGACGCCGGAGCCGGCGAAGATACCGAGGCGCTGTCCGAAGCAGAGCGGCGTGAAGATGTCGATGACCCGCACGCCGGTCAGGAAAGGAGTGTCGACCCGTTGCCGGGCCAATGCTCCGGGTACCGCTTCCGGCGCCGAGGAGTCGCCGGGGATCAATGCCGGGCGGCCGTCGATCGGCCGGCCGAGCGCGTCGATGACGCGTCCTCGCCAGGAGGGGGCCGGTGCGAGCGCGAAGGAGCCGCGTATGAAGACGTGATCGCCGACGCTGAGGTCACTGGATTGGCCGAACGGCGCCACTACAACCTCGTCGACCGTGATCTGGACGATCTCGCCGGCCCCGTCGGACCGGCGCCCGACACGCTCCACGATGTCGCCGAGCCGCACGTCGTCGGAGAGACCCCGCACGCGATAGTGCGTGGGCGATACCTCCGCCACCCGACCGCCGCGCTTGAGCAGCCCGCGCTCGCCGTTGAAGGCACGATGTGCACGCTCGAGTGCCAGAAGGGGATCGGTCTCCGGCAGCGACACGGCGCGCGTGCCGTTGGTATCCGTCGGAAGCTCGCCCTGGTCCATGGTCGGTCGTTATCTCGAACCGAGCGTCTTGATGGCGTCGGAGTAGCTGGCCTCGCTTTCGCGGATCAGGGCGGCGGCATTGTCGAAGGCGCGCTGAACCATGATCAGACGCGTCATCTCCTTGACGGGATTGACGTTGGAATCCTCGACGAAGCCCTGCACGACACCCACGTCGGAGCGGTCCACCAGCGGCTGCGGCGGTGTGTCCGGCACAACGCCGGAATTGCCGTAGCGGGTGAAATTCGGACCTGGGTCGAACTCGAACAGGCCGATGGCGCCGGCGAGCTGGCCGTTCTGGCGAAGCGTTCCATCGGCGCCGGCGGTCGGGGCGCCCTCGCGCGGGTCGAGCACGATGGCGGCGCCGCCCGCGTCGAGCACGGGATATCCCTCCACCGTGACCAGCGCTCCGGTTTCCAGCATGGTGAAGCGGCCGTCCCTCGTCATGATCGTGCCGGCCGGAGTGGAGATGCCGAACCAGCCATCGCCCCGTATCGCGAAATCATAGGGATTTTCCGTCTGGCGCAGCGGGCCAGTCTCGGTCGAGAGGTAGGTGTTGCCCTGGGTTACGAAGTCCATAGCCTTCTCGCCCGTCCCGTGCACGAGATCCTCGAACTTGACGCCAGTGGCGCGGAAGCCGACGGTGTTGGCATTGGCGACGTTGTCGGCGATGGTGTTGAGGCGGTTCTCGAGCGCGATCTGTGAGGAAAGCGCCACGTAAAGTCCGTTCTGCATAATCTGGTTCAGCCCCCGAATTTGACGCGCTGGAGGGTCATCAAGGCGTCGATGGAGATGCCCTGGGAGCTGGGCTGGCTGATGAGGCTGGCCACGCTCGACAGGGCTGTCGAAGTCGGGTTCTTGATCTCCCAGAGCGCGGTGAAGCGCGCCATGAACTTCTCGAGCTTGGCCGGATCCTGGAAGTCGGTGAAGTCGATGCGATCCTCCAGCATCTTGGCTTGACGGTCGATGTCGGCGGAGGCGATGGAGTCGGGCAGCCCCAGCGCCGTGCGCACCACCGTGGCAAGCGCCTTGTCGGCAAGGACGTCGAAGGGGCCTGTGATCTTCGAGGCGTTGCGCGTGAAATAGAGCGCGAGGCGCACGCCCTCGTTCTGCTGACCGGCATCCTCCTCCAGTGTCTGGCGCATGTATTTGTCGACTGCGGGCTGTTGCGCGGCCACTTCGTTCGTGGTCTTCTCCCCATTCCGCACGAAGTTGAAAACGCTTACGAATTCCTTGAAGCGCTCGTCTGGATCGACGTTGGCCGGGCTCTTGGGATCGTCGACGCCTCCCTCCAGCATCTCGATCATCAGGTCCTTGTCCGCGATCTTGTCGGCCAGGCCGTAAGCCTTCATCGCATATTCGAAAAGCTGATCGTTCTCGACGAACTCCTTGATGGATTTCACCTTGCCGATATTGGCGGCGAAATAGGCGTTGTGCTCCTTCAGTACGGGGTTGTCCGGTTCCACGCCGGCCTGCGCGGCCCATAATGTATAGCGCGCGACGGTGCCCTGATTGGTGACATTGTAGGAGGTCGCATCCCCGCCGAAATCGGCGAAATTATAGGTGCGCACGAATTCGGCGTAGCGCTTGTCGGTCAGCTTGTTGGCGAAGCTGTTCTGATCCGAGATACCGCCTTCCAGCGCCTTCCTCATGAAGGCCTTGGCATAAGCCATGTCCTCGAGGCCATGGGCCTTCATCGCGTAGCGGAAGAGCCTGTCGTTCTTGAGAAATTCATCGATCGATTTCACCTTGCCGATATTGGCGAGATAATATTCGGTCTCGCGCTTGATCATCGGCTGGGCCTCGATCCGGTCGATCGATTTTGCCAGATCCCGGGTTATCAGCTTGTAGCTCGTGTAGGTATTGATCACGCGGCCGCTCCGCTCCTGCCTGAACAGCGGAAGTTCGGAGACCGCCGCCGCTTCGAATCCGCTCCGACATCGCGCAGGATGCCGCAGCTTCCGCGGAAGACATATCGGATGGCGCTTGCGCGAAACTGTCGGCCTCATCCCTTGGGTCGCATCTGCGGGCTTCTTTCGCGCGCTTCCGGCGAACCGCCCGGGCCGGGGGGCACGAGGCGCAACCTCATTCAAGCCTCACACAAGGCACGATTGCTATTTCGCTGCGTCCCCAGAGAAATGCGGAAGGTGAGTCTTGGGAATTCTAGTTGGTCTCGTCATCACAATGGGCTGCGTGCTCGGGGGATTCATGGCCATGGGCGGCCATGTCGAAGTTCTGATGCAGCCTTGGGAAGTGGTGATCATCTGCGGCGCCGCGCTGGGCACGTTCGTGGTGGCCAATCCGATGAAAACCGTGAAGGACACGGGCAAGGCGATCCTCGAGGCCTTCCGTTTCTCCGTGCCCAAGGAGCAGGAATATCTAGAGACCCTCGGCGTGCTGCACTCGATCATGCGCGAGTTGCGCACGAAATCTCGCAACGAGGTGGAGGCGCATATCGACAATCCGGAGGAGTCGTCGATCTTCAAGGCGTTCCCGACTGTGCTGCGGAACCACGACCTCACGCATTTCATATGCGACTATTGCCGTATCATCATCATCGGCAACGCGCGCCCGCATGAAATCGAAGCGCTGATGGACGAGGAGATCCAAACCATCCGCGCGGACAAGTTGAAGCCTTACCATGCGCTCGTCACGATGGGCGACGGCCTGCCGGCGCTCGGAATCGTCGCTGCCGTTCTTGGTGTGGTGAAGGCGATGGGCGCCCTCGATCAGTCGCCGGAGATCCTCGGCGGGCTGATCGGCGCGGCTCTCGTCGGCACGTTCCTCGGCATCTTTCTTTCCTATGCGGTCGTGGTGCCGATCGCCACGCAGGTCAAGCTCGTGCGCGAAAAGCGCAACCGGCTCTACGTCATCGTCAAGCAGACGCTGCTCGCCTATATGAACGGCTCGCTGCCGCAGGTCGCGCTGGAGTTCGGCCGCAAGACGATCTCCGCGCATGATCGCCCTTCGATCGACGCAGTGGAGCAGAGCACGCTCGGCATGGGCAACGCCGAAAGCAAGGCGGCCTGAAATGCAGGCAGCGGAGACACGGGCCTACATTCTTGAAAGGCTTGTAGGCGATACGGCGGAGCCGGACAGGATCACGGCCGCGGCCCGGAAATTCGTCCAAAGGGGGATCGGCGCGATTGCGGAAGGAGTGAACCAGCTTCTCTCCAATCCGATCGAGATCGAACTTCAGGCGATCGAGCTCGGCCGCTACGGCCAGGCGCTTTCCTCGACGAACGAGAACAACGCTGTGGCAGTCGTCCAATCGGCGGTGTCACCGGATGCGCTGCTGCTCGACCTGGAGACAGAGGCTGTTTCCATGCTGGTCGCGGCCTGTCTCGGCGCCGACCCGGAATTCGCTCCGATCGGCATCGATCGGCCGCTGTCGCAGATCGAGCTGGAGGTAGCGACCGCCGTCTTCCAGGAAGTCGCGACCGCCTTCAACGGTTCGGGGCCGCGATCGCTTCAACTACGGATACCTGTTCCTCGCGCATTCTCGGGCCCTGAGATCCGCAAGCATGTCTTGCGCGACGGCCCCTCGGTGCGCATCGTGTTCACGCTGAAATCGTCTAATGCGTCGGCGCGGCTCGCCGTCACCATGCCGCAACGGGTGCTGCTGAGTGCGCGAGACGAGAACAAGGACGGCGAGCTCGCCAACGGTGCCGATGACGCCAATGTCTGGTCGGAGCGCCTCGGCGAGGAGGTCCGCAAGTCCTCCGTGACGCTGGAGGCGATGGTCCCGCTGGCGCAGATGTCGCTCGGCCAGCTTTCCATGCTGAAGGTTGGCCAGATCCTGGAGCTGCCTGCGGGAGCGCAAACGTCGACCCGGCTGTCGTCCCGCAACAAGACCCTGTTCGTCTGCGAGTTCGGCAAGATCGGACAGAGCTATTCCGTGCGGATCAAGCATCCTTTCGACGAAGGCCAGGATTTCGTCGACCGTCTCTTGTCGCAATAGTCAGGCCCCGGAAACCAGCGCCGGGCGTGGAGCCAGAAAATGAACCTTCCCAATCCGCTTCTCGATGAGCACCAGGAGGACCTCGACAAGGCGATCGACGAACTGCGCGGCGCCTTGCATGACGCACCCCCGTCGCCGGCCGAGCAGACCTTCTCGACCGCGCTTGGCGACGCCATGCCCAATGCCGGGGTGGTCATGAACATCCTGGTCGACGTGCAGATCGTTCTGGGCAGTACGGAAGTGCCCGTGTCGGACCTGCTGACGCTGCAGAAAGGAGCGACCATGGCGCTCAATCGCCGAATCGGCGAGCCTGTCGATGTCGTCGTCAATGGCCGCAAGATCGCACGCGGGGAAATCACCGTGCTCGAGAACGACCCCTCCCGTTTCGGCGTCCGCGTGACGGAGATCGTCAACGGCAAGCTTTCGAGCTAGCGGCAGTTTCATGACATTGCCTGAGATCGGGGAAGCGGGCCGGATGATGGATAGCCTGGAACTTACCAGGGCGCAGAAGGCGGCGGCCATATTGGTCGCGGTCGGCAAGCCCGCCGCCGGCCGCCTGCTCAAGTTCTTCAAACAGGAAGAACTCAAGGAGCTGATGGAAGGCGCCCGAAGACTGAAGACCATCCCGCAGAGCGAGCTCGAGCGCATCGTCGCCGAGTTCGAGGAGGAGTTCGCCGAGGGCGCGGGCCTGCTCGATTCCGCCGACGCCATGGATACGCTTCTCACCGAGAACCTGTCACAGGACGAGATGAACGCCATACTCGGCAACGCGACGGGCCTCGGGATGCTGGAGGATACTCCGCCCTGGGGGGCCCTCGAAGCGATCGAACCCGAGCCGATTGCCGCTTTCCTCGTCAAGGAACATCCGCAGACGGCGGCCTATGTCCTTTCCAATCTGTCCTCGCCGATTGCCGCCAAAGTGCTGCTGGCGCTGACGAAACAGGCGCGCGGCGAAATCGTGAAGCGGATGCTGTCCCTGGGCAGCGTCTCCGCGCCGGCGCGACGCCTGGTCGAGCGGCGGTTGCGGGCCGAGTTCCTGGAAACGACATCCGGCAAGCTGTCGAAGCAGGGCCAGGCAAAGGTCGTCGGCGTCCTCAACGAGCTCGACAAGTCGGAGCTCGATGAGGTCATGGGCGAGTTGCAGGAAGCGGGCGCGGAAGATCTGGCGTCGCTCAAGGCCCAGCTCTTCTCGTTCGAGGATCTCATCAACCTCACTCACAAGGCACGGGTGACCGTGTTCGACGGCATCGAGATCGACCTCGTCACGATGGCTTTGCGCGAGGCTAATCCCGTGCTCGTCGAGGCGGCGCTTTCCGCCGTTGGCGCACGCACGCGGCGCATGATCGAATCCGAGCTCGCTCAGCCGTCCGACTTCGTCAACCCGGTCGACATCAACAAGGCGCGTCGGGCCATCGTGTCGCGCACCATTTCGATGGCCAATGACGGCGTGATCCAACTGCCGACCGCCGAAGAGGCGGCTTGAGCCGGACAGATAGGGCCTGAGCGATGTCCGAGAAGCCGGACAAGGACAGCAAGACAGAAGAAGCCACGGAGAGGAAGATCCGTGACGCCCTCGACAAGGGACAGGTTCCCTTCTCGAAAGAGGCACCGCTGTTCGCTTCGATCATGGCCTTCCTGATCTTCACCCTGTTTTTCGCCTACGACCAGATGAAGAACCTCGGCGGGTTCCTGTCGATCTTCCTTGAAAAACCCGAGGAATGGTCGCTCGCCACGGATGTCGACGCCGCGTCGCTTTATGAAATCGTGTTCGTCGAGGTCGGCAAGTCGCTGGTGGTGTTCATCGCCCTGATGGTCGTGGCGGGCCTCGCGGCATCGTTGCTCCAGAATGCGCCCAGCATGGTGCTGGAGCGGGTCCGGCCGAAACTCTCGCGGATCTCGCTGGCGCAGGGCTGGTCGCGCATGTTCGGCGCGCAGGGTTTCGCCGAATTCCTGAAATCGGTCGGCAAGCTCGTGCTGACGGTCGGTGCTCTGGCCTTCGTGCTGAAGGGTCTCCATTCGACCTTGCTCCAGGGCATGCTGAGCGATCCCGGCGCTTTCGGCCTGGTGATCAGGAGCACGTTGATCCAGATCCTCGTCACCATCACACTGGTCATGGCGATGATTGCGGGCGTCGATCTGATCTGGCAGCGTTTCCACTGGCGCAGCGATCTGAGGATGACCCGCCAGGAAGTGAAGGACGAACTGAAGCAATCGGACGGCGATCCGCAGGTCAAGGCGAAGATCCGCTCGGTGGCGCGCGACAGGGCGCGTCGGCGCATGCTGACGGAAATCCCCAAGGCCACGCTGGTCATCGCCAATCCGACCCACTTCGCGATTGCACTGCGTTATGTGCGCGAGAAGGATGCAGCCCCTCTCGTCATCGCAAAAGGACAGGATCTGATCGCGCTCAAGATCCGCGAGATCGCGGAAGAGAACAACATCCCCGTTTTCGAGAATGTGGCGCTCGCCCGCTCCATGTACAAACAAGTTTCGGTGGATAGCATGATACCACCGCAGTTCTACCAGGCGGTCGCCGAACTCATTCGCGTGGTCTATGCCAAGCCGGCGCAGGCGCAGCGTCATAATTACAGAGATTTATCATGATCCGTCAGCCACATACTGTCGCCCGGGAAATCATAGTGGCGAAAGCCATCGAGGAGGTGGCGACTGAACTTCGCATGATCGACGTCGTCGACTACGTCGCCTACATCCGGCTGGAGCATTTCTCGACCATTGCCGATATCGTGGAGAGCGCGTCGGAGCTTTATTTCATGCCCGGCACGCTGTCCTTCGGACATGGTGGGGAGGCGCGCATGGGCTGGTCCGGAGAACCCGAGATCACGCTCGACATGGAACTCAAGCCGAAGGGCGCGACCGTTTACTTCGCGCTCACCCTTTGCGACCTGTCCGCTTCGGTGACGGTCAACTACGTCGCTTTCGAGAACTCCTCCGACGACCCGGAAGAGAACACCAGTTTCCTCGAGACTGCGTTGGAGGCGGCGAGGCTGCGCAAGATGATCCCGCGCGTCCCACACCAGGATTCCGCCCCGCTCTAAAGTGTGTCGCTGGCAATCGGAGTCGGGTGACACGCTTTAGGTCTTTGTTTTTGCCGCATTCTCGCGACGCCGACCGAATCCGGTCGGCTGCGAAATGCTCTAGCTGATCAGGCCCATCCTCAGCGCCTTCGAGACGGCGTGCGTGCGGTTCACCGCATCGAGCTTCAGGGCGGCTGCGGTCAGATACTGATTGGCGGTGTGGGCCGAGAGATGCAGCAGCTCTGCGATCTCCTCGCTGGTCTTGCCGTCGGCGGTGAGGCGCAGGCAATCCAGCTCGCGGTTCGACATGGCCGGCACCTTGCGCGCCGAAGCGGTGGTCACGTCGATGAGCGCCGAAAAGAGCCGGACGCAGCGCAAATGGAATTCGATCAGCATGTCGTCCGATAGGCCTGGAGTCTCGCCGAAGAACACGGCAAGGCCGTTGCGTCCCGCGGCGGCGTGAAGCGGCAGCGCGACGCCCGATCCTTGATGAGCGAACAGATCGGCTTCGTCGGCTAGGCAAAGCTCCTGTGACGCCGACTTCCGGCCACGCCGCCAGCGGAAGGGACGCGACGAGTTGCGCAGGCGCTCGCCCAGCCCGGCACGAGTTTGCTCGGCGAGACGCTTGCTGGTGCGCGAGGTCTTGGGAAAGTCGGAATCGACGGCGGCGACGAGGCGTGCCTGTCCCAGGCTCGGGCCGAAGGTGAACACGCTATATTCTTCTGCCTCGACCTCCTGCGCAAGCTCCGCGAAGGCGGAAGCCAGGGCAGCGAACGCCTTGAGCTCGCGCGCCAGCGCGGGACTCGAGGCGCCTTTCCTGTTTTTCGCCGTCTTCGACATTCGAATTGCTTCCCTGTCAGATGATGCCGCTGCGAATGGCTACAGCAATGGCCATGGTGCGGTTGGCGGCTGATAATTTCTGGGTGGCATGCAGTATGTAGCGGTTCACTGTGTTGGCCGAGACGTCGAGAATGAGGGCCACATCGTCCGTGGTCTTGCCTTCCGATACCCAGCGCAGGCATTCGCGTTCGCGGTCCGAGAGCGGGTCTTCGGCAAGGCCGCGCTGCATGCCGGCATTGAGCTTCGACCAGACATGGCAGCAAAGAAGCTGCACCTGAGGCAGCAACTCGAGATCGATCGCCTGGAGGGTGGAGGCGGAGAAGACGGCCAGGCCGCGGCTGCGACCGGCATGGATGCGCGCCGCGACAAGCTCGTGATGTCCGAACTCGGCGAGCAGCAACGCCTGTCTCGGATCGAGCATGATACTGAGCGCAGCTTCATCGAGGCGTGTGAATTGTGAGGGAGACGCCCCAAGGTTCGCCACGCCGGCCGGGTCGGCGAGTAGCGAGATGGTTTCCAGCCCAATCACGTCGAGCGTGTCGTGCGGCCAATTCGACATCAGAATCCGGGTGTTTTCAGTCGCGTGCTCGGGCGGCAGATCGAGCAGAAGATATTGCTCCGCGCCGACCAGTTCCGTCATGCTGCGCATGATCCGCACGCCGTCCGCCGGCGATGCCACCGTCGCAATCGCGCCGGCAAGGCTGCGGAATGCTTCGCCTGCTTCCACGGGCCCCCACTTGCAGTTCTTAGAATCGATAGGGGGCAATGTAACGGCCGATGTCTCGGATGAAACCGCCGCCGGTGTTTCCGTGCACATGTTTTCACGTGATTCCAATCCGCAAGACTGAAGTAAGCCCCGTTTTCTAGGGTCCGGATCGGGAATGCAGCCAGTCGGTGACCGGACCGGCGACCACGCGCGGCCGAGCGGTCGCGGATTCTGGGGAGCGGCAATGAGTTCGAATGGGCAATCGGGGTTTTTCAGGCGGCGGTCGATCGCCGCCAGCCTGGCTTTGACGGTAGCTCCGCTTGCCGCCTCCGGCCAGGCAGCCTCGCTCTTTCTGGCGAATCGCGCGCCGACCGGGTTTGCAGATCTGGTCCAGCCAGCAATGGCGACGCTGGGAGTGACCGTGCTTGTCTATCTTTACGCGCGGCTGCGCATCGCGCGGCCGCTCCATGCCGTCGCTCGGCGAGCCGTCGCACTGGCGGATGGCGAACTGGATGGCCAGGTTCCCTGCGGCTCGCGCGGTGACGAAATCGGCGCGATCGCACGGACGCTCGACAGGTTGCGCAACCAAACCCTGGAGAAGGATGCCGCCGACGCCGCCATCATGGCAGAGCGCATCGCGCAGGAGGAGCGCCGCCGCGAGACCGAGAGCGCTCGGGCAGCCGTCGCCAAACTGCAGTCGGCCATGCTTCGGCTGATGAGCCTGGTGCTTTCCAGGATTGCCGAAGGCGACCTGACGACCCGCATTCGTGTCGATTTTCCCGAGGAGTTCCGCCAGCTCAAGGACGATTTCAATCTGGCGATGGATCGTCTGCAGGATGCCGTCGGTTACGTCGGAACGACCAGCCGCCATGTCCGTTCGGAAGCCGCCGCGATCCACAAAGCTGCCGGCGAGCTCGGGCAACGCAGCGAGCGGCAGGCGGCCGGTATCGAGCAAGCTTCCGCTGCCGCGCGGCAGGCCATACTCTCCATCTCGGAGATGGCAAGCGGGGTCGGGCAGGCGCGCTCGGCGATCGAGGCCGTGACGGCGGAAACCGAACGCGGCGACAAGGTGGTCGGCCAGGCGATCGCCGCCATGGGCGGCATCGAGAAATCCTCCCAGGAGATCAACAAGATCATCGGCGTCATCGACGAGATCGCCTTCCAGACCAATCTCCTCGCGCTCAATGCAGGGGTCGAAGCCGCCCGCGCTGGGCCTGCCGGTCGCGGCTTCGCGGTGGTCGCCTCGGAGGTGCGTTCGCTGGCGCAGCGCTCGGCGGAAGCGGCGAAGGAGATCAAGGTGCTGATCACCGCATCCTCCGGCCAGGTCAAGAATGGTGCCAGGCTGGTCACCGAAACAGGGGACGCGATCAGCCGCATCAGCGGAAAGATTGGTGAGATCGGCGGCATGGTCACTGCCATCGCCCGCAGCGCCGACAGCCAGGCGGCGGGCCTGCGCGGCATCGGCACGGCGATGAAGGTCATCGGCTCAGTGGCGCGAGACAATGCCGATATGGCAGAGCATTTCGTTTCGGCGAGCCGCAATGTCGGGCGCGAGACGCGGCTGCTTGCTGCCATGGCCGACGACTTTCGTACCGAGCCGACTGACGACCGGCTGTTACAGGACAACAGCCGGCAGCCGCCATTGCCGATGCTTCAAGGGGCAACGGCCTTGGCGATCGCCGATGCGACGCCCAAACCCTCTGAGCACGTCTGGCAGCCTCTGTGAGGCGAAGGAAGCTTGCATGAAAAGACCCGGCATTCCCCAGAGGGAATGCCGGGTCCAGCGCAAAGTGCTGCATTCTTCTTCTTCCCCCCACCCAGCAGCACTCAGGGTGTCCGGATCAGAATTCCTCCCAGCCGTCGGGTTCCGTTGCCGGCTCGACCAGCTTGACGGCCAGCGCGCCGCGGCCGACGGGCGCTATCGTGGCATAGGACGGAGCCGTGGCGGCGCCCCTGGCGGTCGGTGCATTGTCCGTGCTGACCTTGAACTGGCTGACGAGGCGTACGAGTTCTGCCGACTCCCGGGCCAGCGAATGGCTGGCTGCGGTGGTCTCTTCGACCATGGCCGCATTCTGCTGCGTCGTCTGGTCCATCTGGCTCACGGCGACATTGACCTCGCGCAGTCCTGTCGCCTGCTCGTTGGCGCCTGCTGCGATCTCGACCACGACTTCGTTGATGTCGTTCACCTGCGCGGCGATGCGTTGCAGGACGGTTCCTGTGGTGGTCACAAGTTTCACTCCGGCGTCCACCTGGACCGTGGAAGTTCCGATCAACTGCTTGATTTCCCTTGCCGCCTCGGCTGAACGCTGGGCAAGCGAGCGGACCTCCGAGGCCACCACGGCGAAACCGCGGCCGGCTTCACCGGCCCGCGCAGCCTCGACGCCGGCATTGAGAGCAAGGAGATTGGTCTGAAAGGCGATCTCGTCGATGACGCCGATGATGTTGCCGATCTCGCGGGACGATTTCTCGATCTGTCCCATCGCATCGATCGCCTGCCGCATCACCGCGCCGCTCTCCTCGGCATCCGCCTTGGCGCCGGCGACGACCTTGCTGGCATGGATCGCGCCGTCGGCGGTCTTCCTGACCGTCTCGGTGATATGTCCGAGTGCTGCCGCGGTCTGCTCCAGGCTCGCGGCCTGCTGTTCGCTGCGTCTCGACAGGTCGTCGGACGCGGTGGTGATCTCTTCGAGGCCCCGCCGGATCGCGTTGGCCGCTGCGTGGATGCCGAGCAGCGTCTGCTGCAGCCGCTCCACCGAGACGTTGAAGTCGGCGCGGAGCTGGTCGGCACCGGCCGATAGCGGGATCTCGATGCGCTGGACGAGGTCGCCTTCGGCAAGGCGAGTGAGGCTTTCGGCCATGACATCGACCGCGAATTTCGCTGCGCGCTGGCGCTCCAGCGTTTCGGTCTCGCGTGCGGAACGCTCCTCGTCCATCGCACGGCGCGCGTCGTCGGCTTCGGCTTCGAGTCGTTGCTTCTCGAGGCCCGCGGCGCGGAACACGGACACCGCCCGCGCCATCTCGCCGATCTCGTCGCGGCGACCGGAATAAGGAACCTCGGTCTCGTAATCGTCGGCTGCGAGCTTGTTCATGTAGCGAGCCATCGCGGTGACGGCCCGCACGACGCGACGATGCAGCCAGAACAGCATGCCGCCGACCATCAGCAGGACGACCCCTGCCGTCGACAACATGATCGTCTCGTAGAGTCTGGTCTCGCTTGCGGCCCGCTCGTCGACCTTTTTCACATAGGCGTTCGCCTTCTCGGCCAGTTTGTGGATCTTGTTGGCATGGATGTTGAACGTCTTGCTGAGCTTTTCGAAGGACGAGCGCGCGGCGACCCGGTCGCCCTTCTCCAGAGCCGGGATGAAATTGGTCTCCAGCTCGCTCCAGAAAAAAGTGTTGCCGATGAGGACCATGTTGAGCTCGCCGCGCAGCACTTCCGGGATCGGCGCCTTGTCCCAGAATGCCTTGCGCTCGAGATAGACGCGCTTCATCTCCGCCAGCCTCTTCTTGCCGCTCGCGGCGCTCTCCGCTCCGTCATTCATCTGTTGGGCGAGGATATATGCTTCGACGGTGAACACCGGTGGCGGCAGGATGTCGGCGACAAGCTGGTTGCCCAGCATGATCTCGCTGAAGACGGGCCCATTCACCTTCAGCTTCATCAAGGCGAAGCTGCTCACGGCGACCACCGCGGCGAAGCCGGCCACGAACAGGAAGGCGAAACCGACCATGGCGCGCGAAACCGTGAGCCGCATTCCGCTCCCGACTGTCTTGCGCGTTTTTCCAAAACCGAAAGCACGGAATTTCATGACGAGGCCTCCTGCTGGCGCCGGATCGTGACCAAGTACAGAAAATGGAAGAGACAATGCCGGAGGCAGCGGCGGCGCGGCATCATGCCTTTGGACTGGGAGTCCAAGCCGGCGCGTCTCGATCTCTTAAAGAAGAAGACTCAACAAGACGTTACCGGCGACCCGAAGACTGCATGGCGGCTAATAGAGTTTGTTCTTTTCTTGGCTGCAAAAAGAGTTCCAGGTCAAAACTCAACTCAGCTTGGACCGGCTTCTATGTCCGACGCGTCACATTTCCCTGCCGTAGCTAGCTCGCTCGGAACCAGCTAGCAGCACCATGAGTGGCCGTTGCCATGCTGAACGTGAAATGACGTGTTTGGGGCCGTCTCCGGACGGTCCGGTTCTGGATGAGAAAGGTTGATTTTATCCCCCCGAGCGATTGCCGTATCCGCTGCAAAACGCACGAGATGCTGTTCGACGCCCACAAACCGAGCATGCACTTAGCTTAAATGCATGGGAATGCGGGACACGACCCGGCGGAGTCCTATTTTCGTGATAGACGATCAAGCATTCGGTCGATGAGACTCTTGGCGGCAACCTGATTCACAGAGCAATCGTAGATAAGATCAAAAACTTCCTTGTAAATTGTCCTCTTGTGATCAGGCAGGTTTTCAATAATATCGCCCCTGGCTCTAGTCGTCTGAGCGTCAACAGCCTTCTCGATCGAAGCAAGTTGCCCTCTAAGTGCACGCCGGTCTTCACCTTCGAAGAGTTCGAAATTCACCGCCTTCTGCATCTCAGACAGGAGCGTACCGATTTCCGCCTTCATAGACTTCGCATAACGGTCGGAGATGGCCCCTTGCTTGATCACGCCCAGCTTCTCGTAGACCTTGTCCGCGCTTAGCTCGAATGTCTTCAGTCGGTTCCGTTTCTGAGAGGAAACGCGGCACTCACGTGCCACCTCGGCTCCTACGGGACGCAAGTGGGCAATGATGTTGTCCAAATGTGTGTTGCTTTCGAATTCGTCGCGACGTCCATTAGGCACAACGCGTGCATCGAGGACATGAACTTCCCCGATCGCCCACGAGCAGAAACGGTCCTCCGGAAATACCTCTAGGAACAGGCGGTCATTGCCAATCTGTATATTACCCACGCGGGCGCGAAGGCCACGAACCCCTTGCGAGGTCGGAATCATACCGTGATAGTCGTGATGGATGAGCCAACCGATAGCAGCGATACCGCCATCAATGTTCTCGATTTCGAAGGATTTGAGACTGCGCAGCGCGGATTTCTTCGCGTCCGAATAAACAACCTCATCGCGATAAGGACGATAGACCGGGGTTTCTGCCCCATTGATGTGGATGTTGTAAGACTTACCCGCTCGCCCATGAGGTGCAAGTAGTGCCGCGATTTCGCTTCCAAACGAGAATTCGGGCGAGAACGGACAAGGACAGACCTGTCCGATGAAGGCCTCCAGTTCTAACTCATTCAATAGCCGGTCATTAGCTATCCGGCGGGGTTTAATGAGCTCGACCTCAAAAAAGTGAACTGGGAAATCCTCGGGATCAAGCTGCTTGAATGTGACCGCCTCTCTCACAATCGTTTGCAGGTCAACATCGTTGCTGGCTGATGCCAGCATCCGCTTTACCGCGCGTCCATCCCACGCTGCTTCCAGAACCTTTGTGTCCCCTTTGGCTCTGGACCGAAACACGAGTTGCTGCACATACCCCAGACCGGACAGCCGCCCTACCCCTCGGAACCCCCTCGCATCCGTGCCGCGTTTCTCACTAGCGCCAAACGAGAGCATGCGGACAGAGAAATCTCTATTTGAAAGACCCCTGCCGTTGTCCCGGATAACCACCCGCCGGTCGATGTGATCTAAATTTATTTCAATGAGTCCGTCATCTGTCGAGCTAAGGAGACCGGATGCCACGGCATCATCAATTGCATCAGTCGCGTTCTGCACATATTCGCGAAAGATCGAAAGCGGATTGACATACATCGAGCTACTCAAGAGCTCCAATATGTCCATTCCGACGAAAATCTCCGGCATTTCAGAGCCGGCACCTACAACCCGTTGCGCTTCGATCATCTTCTAGACCCCCACTCCGTTACGCATAGGCCTTCGTGACGTTTTGCTCCTGCTTCGAATTTGTGCCCGGCTGCACATCTTCGTCGGTCAAGACGGCATCCTCAACCCTTTCATCTTCCGGCACGAGGTATGCGCTGATATCTTCAACCCGCCGCATCTTCTGCTCCTCCCATATGCGAGCCTCCTCGCTCTTGGGCATAGGGACAAAATAACGCGCGGCCTCGCGCAAGGCGCCATTAGCCAGAAAATGCAGATCCGCCTCGTAGCTATTCCTGTCCCGCCCGCATAGATATTCGAGCAATTCAGTACGCTCCTCAGGCGTCAGCCTGCGCATGGCAGATTGAAAAGAGTCGAACTCAGCCCGGCCTTCAAACTGCTCATACCAGTTTCGGTTGAAAATGTAGTGATGCGGCCTGAACAGAATATTCTCAAATTCTTCATAAGTGTCGCCATAGGCTTTTCTAAAGAACTCTGGTGCGCCACTTACGATGCCGTGGGTCGCTTGCAGCACGACTTGCATAGATCGCAAGTAATATGCGTTCCAATTCTTTCCGACATGACTGCGATCCGGAAGCGTTACCGGCTGGTAACGCATTGGAAAGGAGAAAATACGGATATTCAACTCTTCGTTTAGGTCAACGTTCAGACGCATCCGCTCAAAGAGATCTTGCGGGGTGTCATGAAAGTTGTAGAGCATGTAGTTAGACAGCTCGGTGAGCCCCGCTTCCGCCGCGTACCGAATGGCCTGCGTGTAAGGCTTCTTCACCCCGAGATGGTCAAAAGCGATACGAAGGGGCTTGATAGCAATCCGAGAAAGCTGCTGCAGATACATCGGGTCTTTGCAGAGAATCCGAGCGTCGACTCCCTGATTGAAATCGACACGGCGTTGCAGCTCGTAGCGCCCACGGCGCAAGGTCGCCCCGCGTTCGAAACCAAGATCTATGATTTCCGCAATGATGTCCTTGAAGTTGGCCGAAGCCACGACATTGTTGTCCATCAAGGTTAGATCGCGTTTTTCGCCATACAGGCGGCTCACTCCCTCGACAATTTCGGTCAGCGAGTTCGTATCTCGCTGCATGCCTTCCAGTTTCGGAACGCCACAAAAGGCGCATTTCCGCACACACCCACGCGAAGCGTAAGTGAAATATGCGTCCGAAACCGGGTATTTATATTCGATCTGATCTAGGATACTGTAGTCGGGGATCAAATCCTCAATTGGCTTGCCAGTCGTATCGTCTGAGTACAACTCCTCTTCGAATGGATCAAGATTAAGAGAAACTGCCGGGGAAGAGCCTAAAAGTCCTGTGATAAATCTAACTCCGCGCCATTTCGGTTCGCTGATATACTTCTCGTGCATCAGCGATGCGGCAATACCTCCCACAAAGACACGATGGGCCTGCCCACCTACAAGGTCGAGAGCGAAATCAATGCTGCGTGCTGTCCGGTCCCATTCAAACGAGAAAAGCGTAGTGATGTATATCCGGTCCCACGCCGTATCGTAGGCGGTCCGGTCCTCGCCTTTAATGAATCGCACATTGTCCTTTTTGCCGTGCGGCCCGTGATATTGGGCGATTTTCATCAATCCTAGCGGCGGGTATTTGTTGCGGTACCCCGGCTCCACGAGAAGGATGTTTTTGTTCGCCATTCCCTGCCCCGATTCAGTTGCCGGCCACCGTACATAGAGAAACCGCTCTTGTCGATCCCGTCGTAGTTCCGCTCTCGACCACCGGTCCGGCAGAAGATCAACGCGCTTTATGCAACCGCCAGCGAAGCTTGCGGCTGCTCGCCTTCTTCGGGCAGGTATCTCTCCATTTTTTCGAAGGTCTCATTGACAAAAGCCACTTGATCCGTGGTGAGGACCCCCCGCTCGGGATGGGCTGTGATGGTCCTGATGTCATTGAGCTCCTTGATCCATTTCGTAGCCTGCTTCCTGTTATCTTTGTCCTTTGAACCGAGGGAAATCACGTCTTTCACGAGTTCCCAGTTCTGGTGGCAGATATCGATATAGCTGATCAGGTAGAGGTGGGACTCT
Organism: Mesorhizobium sp. 1B3; assembly: GCF_050958605.1. NCBI lineage: Bacteria > Pseudomonadati > Pseudomonadota > Alphaproteobacteria > Hyphomicrobiales > Phyllobacteriaceae > Mesorhizobium > Mesorhizobium sp. 1B3. The sequence goes on from NZ_JBJHDO010000002.1 coordinate 164,229, forward strand.
TCCTTACCTTCACGATCCTTCTCTTCCCAGGCCAGTGAGCATTGTTGGCGGATTTTGAGCGGGACGCCCTTCGTCCACCACGCCTTGTCCTGCATGCCGTAGTGACGTTTCAGTGTACCGATGACGTAATCAAACAGTTTTTTGTGTATTTTCGTGACCTTGGCAGCCGCCTCATCCGTTCCAGCTTCGTCGCGAGATTCTAGGTAGTCCTTGAGCCCCGGCGGCGCGAAGTTGGGATACGTCTTGGCTATCTGCGCTTCCATTCCATATGCCTGTTGACGCACCGCCGTCAGGGACGACCCGATGCGCCGAAAGGACTGAACTTCCTGGGGCGTTGCCGTCTTGAAATAGTCAATGAGCGTTTGCAGGTACGGCGAAATCTCTGCAAACGTCTCGTCGGCTGAAAGCAGATACAGGTCAGATCCGTCTTTTTGCCGGATGTGGTCGGCAACATCCTTTATGATGTGAAAGAGGGCCCTGATACCGTTATTGGTGCAAAGATACCCTCCTGGTCCGTCGCCAGTTTTCCAGTGGTTCTCCAATTGGTCGGCGAAGAGGCGAAAGCAATCGGTGAGGACGGAGATGCCCTTCTTGAGGTTTGCATCGTAAGCATCCGCGTTCGCCGTCGAAAGTGGGCCTGGAACGACCGCCCCTCTACTCAAGGTTCCGAGGAGCTTTGCAACACCGAGACCGTCACGGATAGAGGTCTGCGTGAGGCATCGAAAGGAGGTCTTCTTCTTGCCGGTGACCACCATCCGGTCGTTGAGCGGCGAAGTCTTCTCGGTATTTAGACGCGAGGAAATCCGCGACAGCAATGCCTGAAACGCTTCTTCGGGGTCGCTAGAGCACCAGTGCAGGTCCGAATAAAGCTCGACGAGCAGCCCTGTACTGACCTTAACCTGTTTGCTGTTAATGTCGATGAAGAGGTTCATCTCCTTGTCGGCCGACAGGTTCTCATAAGCCAGAACCGGCAGGGTCGTTTTGTCCTGCGCAAATCCATCGCCATCCCTGGCGTAGGCATATCCATACAGACGGTGCTGGCCGTCGATTACCCAGGCCGACGCATAATTCGCAGGCAAGTGCAGAATGCCGAGCGCTTCCTCGCCAATCTTTTCCTTTTCCTCGAATCTCAGGGCCGAGCGCTTCCCAGGCTTGAGATTGATAACGATGTTTGTCGGAAATTTGCCGCCGCCATTGATGTATTCCGCAATCTTCGTGAGCCGCCGTGGCTGCAACATGCGCTGGTATGTTGCGAGGTTCTCGATATCGCGGCTGGCCTTGTGGCCAACGTAGGCGATTTTCAGCAGCTCATCGGGTGGGATGAGAAACGTGTAGAACGTCTCTCCACCCATCTTCCCGCGGGTTGCAACAACCTGCCTGGCCAGACCGTCAATTTTCTGACCGCCGAACATATGCGCGAGAAACTGGTATCGGGCCGCGTGTTTGAGGTGCTGTACGAGCGAGGCATAGTAGTCGATTTCACCGTCCGCAACGACGGCAATCTGGGCTTCCTTGCATTTTGCAAGGTCCACATCGCTCCATGATACGTTTCTTGTCGCGATTACATGCCGAATCTTCAGTCTGACCTGTTGTCCATAAAATTTCCTGACAGATTTCCAGACCGGCTCCCGTATTGACTTCATCTTTTCGATGAGGTTCGCCATATTTTTCTTGCCGGGCGTGTCCTTCTGGGTGCACTCGACAATGATGACCGTCTCGTCGTCTTTGGCAAAAACGTCAATCTGGCGAGGTGGCAGGCCGTCCTCGACGGCAATTTGAAACTGGCGGCCCTTGCTCAATTCCTTGAAGCCCATCTGGGCGAGGATACTCCATACCTCGTCTTCGAGTTGCTCATCAGTAGGTTTGACTCGAGCCATTCGAGTCGATTTGGTGTTCCTTCTGACAGCGCGCCAGCCGTCCGCCTCTTCTAGCTTGACCTTCTCGGCTATGAGCTTTTTTGTTGAGCCTGTGATGGTCTTATAAACATCCTTGCTTTTTCTTCGGCGCAGCTCGGACGTGATTTCGTCTCCGGACACGAGGGGTCCGAGAGGCTGTTCGGTCATGGCAAGAATCCCCCGCTCCCAATATTCGGTAATAAAACCGCGGAACGATCTGTCTGCAAGGCGCACAGAGGTTTTTTGAACCGCCTGACGGGCAATTCGCTCCGACCTCCACAACCTCATGCTTTGAGACTACCATATGGTGCAGCCTAGCAACACGCCGCATTGGAAACAGCAGACATACCTTCTTATTAACTGGGCCGCGTGCGAGCGCGCCCTGCTGATGTTTTACGTCAAGGCGAGTAGATTCTTCCGGATTGCCTGATAGGTGGGTGGGTCCACGTGAGCGCTCACGATGGCCAGAACCTCCTCCATTAGCTCGTTCCGGATGCGCGACCGGAGTGCGGTGATCTTTTCATCGTCGTCCATGAAGCGGCCGATCAGCATCCGCGCTTGGGACTCGATTGCCTCGACATCCTTGGCAGCTTCCTGAAGCACGGCGACATTGCTGGTCGGACCCAGTTCCTTGCCCGCTGCGACGGTGGAGTCTACCGCGTTTGCGACCTTGAGGGCGGAGGAGGCATTGCGACGCAGGCGGCGCGCCTTCGTCAGAAGATCTACCACGGCTTCGTAGGAGGCTTTGGGGTTTTGCGTCAGCTTGCCACCGGCTTTCTTGAGCTCATCTACCTGTTTGATTACCTTGGTAATTTCCTTCTGTTTGTCGCGCGACGCTTCGTAGGCTTGGCTCGCCAGGTTGGCGCATAGGCCTTCGATGAGGTCCTTGCGGATCGCCAACCAGTTCTCCGTTTCCTCGAAGCCGTCACGGCGCGCGTTCGGGACTACATGGTCCGGCGCGATGTGGATCTCGCCGACGTAGTAGGCGGCCAGTCGGCCGTAAGAGGGGTTCACTTCCGAGAAAAGCTGTTCAAACAGCTGGGTGCCGTCGACCTGGATGTTGCGGACCCGCATGCGCGGCGCCCGGGTCTTCCAGTCGGAGATGGTCACCGCATCCTTGGTCCGACCAATCCAACCCCAATAGCGACCGTCTGTGTCCTGTTCGAATTCGACCGAATCCAGTTCGGTTTCGCCGTTGGCGTGGTCGTAACGCTCGCCGTAAGGCTTGAAGACGAGGGTTTCTATGGCGCCTTCCACGACGGTCACATCGATGGTCTCCATCGGCGCACCGAAGAAGGATCGGTAGCTCTGTTCGATCTGCGCCGCCCTCGGCCAGGACGGATCGTAGGGAACCGGCACCGTCTCGGACAGATACTCGATCACGCTCGACCCGTTTTTGAGGTTGTCTGGCGCATGCGCGAGCCCTTCCATCCGGACCTCGAAATAATGCTCCTCGGGCGTCGCGGTCTCTACCTGGGCGAAGGTGATTGCCGAACCTAGCAGGCGCGACAGTTCCATGTCCCCGCCGCTGTCCGGGTCCATGGCCTTCAGGAGTTTTGTGCAATCGAATGAGACCGTCGTCACAACAGTTTCGTCAGGGAAGCTTGTTTCAAAGGTAAGGGTGTCGCAGTAGGCCATGCCTGCCAAGCGTCCGATGCCGCGGAACCCGGCGTCGCGCTGGCGATCTTTCTTGGACGCACCCACCGAGGTCAGCGTGCGATAGGCCTGAGCCGCCGAGACGCCAAGACCGTTGTCGCGGATGCTAATCTTGTCGGCTGCAAGCCGGATAGTGACCTCGCCGCGCCCCGTGAGGCGTTTCAGCCTCTGGGCGCTGCGGATAGAATCGAAGGCGTTCTGCACATATTCACGCAGCGTGTGGCGCGGTTCTCCATACATACCGAGTGTCAGGGTTTCGAGCACGAAGGCGCCCACGTGCGGAATCGGGGGCTTGGGCGTCAGCGGCGAAGACGTAAGGTCAGTCATAGTCATCCGTATCCAAATCTTGCCCGATGCCACCGTCGCCGCCGGTATCGAGGGGTTGCAAGCCCGAATCCTCTGTCCAGGTGAGCGCTCTAGCATCGAACTCCGACGACAGTCTGTCGACCGGCGTCAGATAGGTTCGGGCGAGCAGAAGCCTCAAGTCCCGTCCCGTGCAGCCCTCTGTTGGGGGCCTGCCCAAGAGACGCGTGAGCGTGCGTTCGGAGTTGGCGGGAAGGTTAGCCAGCAAAGCAGCTTGGCCGCCCAGACGAATCGCCCGGATTCGGAAGGGCGCCGGGGCCGGTCCCAGTTCGAGCGTGTAGCGAACGTTGGCACCAGATCCGGGAACATAGGGCAAGCGGACGCCCCTTTCCTCCACAAGACGGCCGATCGTCCTGAACGCATCCGCCATCCTGGGATCGTTCTCCAGACCAAGCACCGCTTGAAGGATACGCGGCTCTGGCTCTCGGCGGTTCTCGTCAAAGCGGTCAAACACCGCTGAACTTGCGAAAGCGAGAAGCGCCAGTTGGGCAGCCTGTTCGCTCGTAGCGCGCACCTTTTCCAGATAGAGCGGCAATCGCTCGGGCCAGCCGGACGCCTCGGCGACTGTGAGCTCGGCGAACACCCGCCCTAGCCGCACGCCATCGATCTCGGTGCCCCCAGCCGGGGTCAGTAGTGCGGCGATGGCGGCCTCGGCCTCGGCGGGAAGGGCATTGAGGATGGCGTCGACCTCCGCCGAAACGCTCGGAGTCGCGACCTGCCGCACCGTAAAACTGTCCCAGTCCAAAGCGGTGGGCGGCGCGGGCTCGGATGGAGGCGGCGGCGCCTCGGGCTGGACGACCACCGGAGCCTCGCCGAACGGCTGAAGCCTCTTGTCCAGCTGGGCGACCAAGTCGAGGCGGTGGGTCGCAGCCTGCCAGATGCGGGACGGACTGGGACTCCCGGATCGCCGGGCTGCGAGATCCAGCGTGGTGGCCAAGAAGGCTGGATGGGTGATAAATACTTTGTCGCCGCCGGTCCGGCGCCGGAACTCATGCAGCAGCATCGGATGGGGCAGAGCGACGTCGAGATCGAAATTCCGGTCCGCCTTGCTCGCCTCCGGGCCGACCCCGGAGAGCCACCGGGCTGCGCTGACCCAGTCGGGCTTCTTGTCACGCGAAACAAAAACGGCGTTGGTGGCAAGCGGCGTCCTTCGCGGGTTGCCCGCCTTGGTCTGGCCCGCCGCGGCCATGTCAGCGAGGATTTCTTCCCACAGGATCACGTCACCAAAGCGGTTCTCGGGCTTGTTGTCCTGAAAACCCGGCGGAACGCGGTGGTCGTAACGGAACTGCCCGACTTCGTTGAGAGTCTGCAGGATGGCGCTGACGTCCGTGTCCATCATACGATCATTGGCGAAGGCGATTACCTCCTCCGTCGCGGCGCGGATCTGCGCGTCCTCAACCGAGATCGCCTTGGCGATCCGGGCGACCTGAGTGTGCGACAAACTCAAAGCTGACAGGAGTTCGACCCGCCCGGTAAACCCGCCGCGGCGCGAGCAGTCCTCGTCGGCCCGCTCGGCGGCGAGCCAGACGAATTCGTCGTATTTCCCCATGGCCTCGCGGATCGTGGCCGACACGTTGTTGGGGATGGTGTTGGCGGACAGGTGTTTATGCAGCTCGTGCGCGGCCCAGACGGGGACCCGCACTGCGCCGGCGGGTCGCGAGGCGGCCCAAACCATAAATTCCGCTCGGGCGTCGGCACCAATCCGAATTAACCACATCAGCAGGGAAGTGTCGAGATATACCCGCGTCTTGGGATCAGAAAGCGCGCGTATCAGGTCGTCGAGGTAGGACGGATAATCCCGGACCAACGGATCAAGCCGCATCACCCCTCCCGAACCCTCGGCGCTGATCGCCAGTTGCCGTCCCCCTTGACGGTTCCGTGAACCCTACCCGCTGGAAAATGGAGTGTCATCTGTGTTCTGTTCGTGGAGCGTTAGAAGATCATGCCTTTTTCACGGTGGGGTTGCTCCGCAGCCAAGCGCTTCGCAAAATGGTCAGGAATTGCACTCAATAGGCTCGAAATCTCACTGCCTTGCAGCGCGTAACTACGCTGTCATGGACACTGCAGCGGCCTCAGCGGACCGGTAGCTTTGGGGAATTCGGGGAGGCACTCCGAATGACCGACATGGGGCGCAAAGCCGTCACTCACGCTCAACCGGCTTCCGTGCCGCAAAACGATAATGCCGATTGAGTTCTGACCCTAGAACAGGTCGAAATCGCCGGCCGCTTGACCGGCGTCATGAGCTTTTTCACGGCCTCGTGCGCCGATCTTGTGCATCAGCTCGGCCAGGAGCAGGTCGCCGGTCGCGCGATGGGTCTCCACACGGAAATCCGCCGGGAGCGTCTTGGCGATGGCGCGCAGAAAGCCTGCGATGCCGTCGAGCTTCTGAGAAACCAGATCGGCTTCCTGCATGGCCGCGACGTAGGACGGGTCGGCGGCGCCCGCCGTCCAAGTGAGGCGGGCGATCAGCGACTGGTTGTGATCGACCAGCCGGGCCATCTCGGCAAGTGCCCCTTCCACCCGTGAAAGAACGTCGGCAAGGGGCTCGTGGAATTCCTCGGCAAGGGCAATGTCCCCTTCGACGCTCATGGGTTCCTCAAAAGAGTTCGACATTGCCGACTTCGGCGGGAGATGGACGGCGGATGGCGGGCAGGACCGGCTCGGGGGTGCTGCGCGGCAGCAGGAATTGACGCGCCCGTCCCGTCGCGGGGTGATACTCCAGTTTGCGCCCCTGATCGCCGCCGACGCTGCCGCCGGCGTAGCGGATCGATTCATTTTCGAGAAAGTTGCGGGCGAATTCGAAATTCTTGGCCCCGATATCGGCGAAACCCTGGACGGTGCGGGCCCCGCCAAACAGCTTGGCCTCGAGCGAATGGCGGCTGGCTCCGCGTTTCAGGAGCCCATTGACCAGGAGCTCCATCAAGTAGACACCGAAGCGTTCGGCCTCCTTCTGGCTGCCGCGTTCGCCATCGCCGGGCAACAGGAAATGGTTCATGCCGCCGATCCCGAGCACGGGGTCACGCATGCAGGCGGCGATGCAGGAACCGAGCACGGTCGTCATCACGGTCTCGCGATCGTCCGTGACGTGGCACTCGCCTTGTATGACATGGACCCGTTTGGGCCGGCGGCTTTCCGTCAATGAAGCCTCCCGACGATCGCTTCCAGCGAACGCCGCAGATTGTCGGGCGTGAAGGGTTTCGTCAGGTAGTTGTTCAGGCCGAGCTTGGCGCCGTCCTCGAGCACCTTGCGGTCTGCATTGCCGGTCAGGATGATGAAGGGCGTGCGGCTGAGCGGCTTGCATTCGCGGATCGCCTTCAAAAGCTGCAGCCCATCCATCTTCGGCATGTTGTAATCCGAGATGATGAGATGGCAGGGAGCGGTCATCATCATCTTCAGCGCCTGCTCGCCGTCGGCCGCGACGTGAATCTGACGGAAGCCAAGATTCTCGAGAGCGTCGCGCAGCAGCAGCCGGCTGGTCGTCGTGTCATCCACGACGAGGATTTTCAATTGGGCGAGGAGTGACATTCCATGCTCCCTTCATTCCGGTCTCGACCGGGGGTCGAGTATTTCCTGGCTTATTCTTGTGAGGGGGACCTGCCGGCCCACCGCCCCGATCTCGAACGCGACGCGCGGCATGCCGTAGATCAGGGAGCTTGCCTCATTCTGACCAATCGTACGGGCACCCGCCTGGCGCATCTGGAGGAGGCCTTGAGCGCCGTCCCGGCCCATGCCGGTGAGGATGACACCGACGGAACCGGCGCCGGCCGCCTTCGCTACGGAGGACATCAGGACGTCGACGGACGGCCGATGGCCGGAGACGGGATCGCCCTCTCGGAGCCGGCTTTCGAAGCCGTTGCCGCGCCTGAACACTTCGAGATGGAACTGGCCTCCCGGCGCTATGTAGACGTGGCCGTCAGTCAGCACTTCGCGATCCTTGGCCTCGGTGATCGTCGGCTTGCAAAGACGGTCGAGGCGTTCGGAAAAGCTGCGGGTGAAATTGGCCGGCATGTGCTGGGTGATGACGGTGGGCGGGCAGTCCGCCGGAAAACCGCTCAGCACGGTGATGAGGGCCTCGACACCTCCGGTCGAAGCGCCGATGGCGACGATGCGTTCGGTGGCGCGATAGCTGTGCGGCGCGGCTGGCGCCTGCGTCGGCGCGGCAAGGCCATCCTGCCGCTTGCGGCGCGATTCACCGGCGGCGCGAACCTTCTCGGCAAGTTCGCGGAAGGTGCGGTCGTCCTGGAGCGAAGGTTTCGCGACGCAGTCGAAGGCGCCGTTCGCCAGTGCTTCGACAGTGACAGCGGCGCCGCTGACGGTAAGCGTGGACACCATGATCACCGGGCGAGGGCGGTGCTTCATCACCCGGCGCAGGAAGTCGAGGCCGTTCATCTTCGGCATCTCGACGTCGAGCGTGATGACGTCGGGGTCGAGCGTGTCGACGAGCCGGAAGGCTTCGGTCGGGTCCGGTGCCTCGCCGACGACCTCGATGCCCGGCGCGCCGTTCAGCGCGAAGGCGATGATCTTCCGCATGGTCGGGCTGTCGTCGATGATCAGAACACGGACGGGATTCATCGCACACCTCCCTGCGCGCAGCGCCACGTGGTGATGCCGTCATTCACAAAGATGTCGGCTGCGGGGCCGGAGATCCGCTCCGAATGTCCGATATAGAGATGACCGCCGGGCACCAGCACGCCGGCGAAACGGGCCCATAGGTCCGCCTGCTTGTCCTTGTCGAAATAGATCGCGACGTTGCGGCAGAAGATGACGTCGAAGGGCCTCTTCATCGGCCAGCGAGCGAAAAGATTGAGCTCGCGGAAGGCGACGAGCTGGCGTGCCTCCTCGGCCACCTGCCATCTCGTCTCGCCGCCGTCGCGGCTGCGGCTCAGCCAGCGGTTCCGGAGTTCCGCCGGCACGTCTTCTATCGCGCTCTCGGCATAGGCGCCGATGCGGCCCTCGGCGATCATGTTGGGGTCGATGTCGCTGGCCAGGAGCTTGAAGTCGTAGTCGAGCACGTCAGGCATCATCTGAAGGATGACAAGCGCGGCGGAGTAGGCTTCCTGACCGTTCGAGCAACCGGCGGACCAGATCCGGACCCGGCCGCCCTTACGGGCGCGCTCGATCAGCCCGGGCAGCACTTTCTGGCGCAGGTGGTCGAAGTGGTGCTTCTCACGGAAGAACTTCGTCACATTGGTGGTCAGCGCAGCGACCAGCTTCTGGCGCTCGTCGACGGCGTTGCCGTTGGAAACGATCGCGCAATAGTCGCGGAAGCTCGACAGACCAAGGACGCGCAGGCGTTTGGCGAGGCGCGCATAGACGAGCGCCGCCTTCGATTCCGACAGGCTGATGCCGGCATCGTCATGGAGGATCGCCGCGATCTGCCGGAAATCGGAGACCGTCAGCAGATACTCGCCCGGCACGAGGGCCGCCGCGTCCATGGTGGTCGAAGTGCTCAATGCACGGTTCCCGCGGTTTCCTGGGTTTGCGGCAGCACGCAGTCGAGCGAGATCAGGCTGATCATGCGCCCCTCGATCGCGAGCACTCCTTTCATGAAGACGCGCGCCAACTCCGAAGCCACGTCCGGCGTGGGCTGGATAGTGGCCGCGTTGATGGTGAGGATGTCCGACACCGCCTCGACCAGGAGGCCGACGCTCTGGTTGGCGACCTGCGTGACGATGATGACGTGGCGCGCCGTCGGCTCCGTTGGTGTGAACCCCAGCCGCGCGGCGAGGTCGATGACCGGCAGCACCGAGCCGCGCAGGTTGATCACGCCCTTCACGTAATCGGGCGAGTGGGGAAGGGGGGTCGTCTGCGTCCACCCCCTGATGTCCCTGACCGACATGATGTCGACGCAGAACTCCTGGCCGCCGATCCGGAAGGCGATCAGTTCGCTGTTGGCGGAAAGGTCTTTTTCGCTAGCCTGTATCATGCTGCGCTCCTTTTGCGATTGTCCGACCGGTTCATCTCCGAACGAGTGCCGGCGACGATCGCGTCGACGTCGAGAATGACGGCGACACGACCGTCGCCGAGAATGGTTGCTGCCGCGACCCCGAAGACGTGGCCGTAATTGGTCTCGAGGCTCTTGATGACGACCTGTTGCTGGCCGATGATCCCGTCGACCAGGAGCGCGCTCTGCGTCCTGTTTTCCGATTCGACCATGATGGCGACGCTGTTGAACGGATCGGCCTCCTCCTCGCGATAGCCGAGCTGCAGGCCGATATCGATGAGCGGTATGAAGGAGCCGCGGATGGCGACGACGCGGCTCGTCTCGCCAAGGCCGTGCACGTCCTGCTCTTTGGGTTGCAGGGTCTCGACGATGGCTGTGAGGGGAACCACCAGCGTCTGGCCAGCGACGGTCACCACCATACCGTCGAGAACGGCCAGCGTGAGGGGCAGGCTGAGCGTGAAGGTAGTGCCGTGGCCAGGCCGCGAGGAGATGCTGATCCGGCCACCCAGCGCCTGGATCGAGCGCTTCACCACATCCATGCCGACGCCTCGGCCCGACACGTCGGAGATGGTGCTGGCCGTCGAGAAGCCGGGGGCGAAGATCAGATCGTCGATTTCGCCATCGGAAAGCTGAGCGTTGGGGTCTATCAGACTTTTGTCGACCGCGATTTGCCTGACGCGAGCGCGGTTGATGCCGGCGCCGTCGTCGGAGACCTCGATGATCACGCGTCCCGAGCGGTGCGCGGCTGTCATACGCACCAGGCCTTGTTCGCTTTTGCCGGCCGCCAGGCGATCTTCCGGCTTCTCCAGCCCATGGTCGATCGCGTTGCGGATCATGTGGGTGAGCGGATCCGCGAGGCGCTCGATGACGGTCTTGTCGACCTCGCAGTTCTCGCCTTCCGTCACCAGGCGCACCGATTTGCCCGTCATATCGGCCACTTCGCGCACGACACGCGACATGCGCTGGAAGATCGGACGGACCGGCTGGGCGCGGATCGCCATGACGCTGTCCTGGATCTCGCGGGTGAGATGTTCGAGATCGTCGAGGCCGACGGCCACTTCCGACAAGCGGGCGATGCCGGCCTCCGTGACGCGCTGGGCGAGCATCGACTGGTTGATGACCAACTCGCCGACGAGGTCGATCAGCCTGTCGACCCGGTCGAGGTCGACCCGGATCGTGGTCTGCTGCGCCGATTGGGGCGCGGCCTGCGCCGTTCCGGCCTTGATCAGCGTCTCGGTCGGCGTCATCTCGCGCTCCGGCTGGGGCGGCGTGATCGGGGCGGTCTCTGCGGGTGCGGGGCTCTCGGCCAGCATGGTGGCGATGTCGGCAACGGGGATCACCTGGAAATCGGCCGCTTCGGTATCCTGCGAAGAAAATGCCGCCTTCACGGAGATGTCGAGGTCGCAGTCGAAGGTGACGAATTCGAAGACCTCGCGGACGGCGTTCTCCTCGATGGCCGGATCGAGTTCGACCTTCCAGGAGAGATAGGCGCCCTCCGGATCGAGTTCGGTGAGGAGCGGAACCTCGGAGATGTCGCAGGAGATCGAGACGTCGCCGAGGCGCCTTACTTCGCGCAGGAGTACGAGCGCGTCGTTGGCCTTGGCATAGAGTTCGGGCTTCGGACGGAAGGAGACGACGAGCGGGCCTCGCGTCGTCTCTTCCATGGGAGTGTCCAGTTCGGTCGCGACAAGGTCTTCCAGAGAAAAGCGGATCGGCGTGAAGCCGTTCTCGTCGGGTCCGTTGCTTTCGTCCGCGGCGGCCGGGGCAGGGGCAGCTTCTATGGTAGGAGCGGCATCGCCTGAGGCGGCGCTTGTCAACTCGGCATGCAGTTGCGCAATGCGAGCACGGTCGAGATCGGTGCCGTCGCGCGAGAAACGAACGAGATCGGCGAGGCCGTCGGCGGACCGCAGCATGAGCTTGACCAGATTGCCGGTGATCTCCAGCGCGTTCGAGCGCATCAGGTCGAGCGTCGTCTCGAAGGTGTGAGCGAAGCGGACGAGCTCGTCGAGCCCGAAGGCGCCGGCGCCGCCCTTTATCGAATGCACGGCGCGGAACACGGCATTGATCGTCTCGGAGTCGCTTTCCTGTCGTTCGATCGCAAGCAGGCCGCTTTCCAGCTCGGCGAGCTGCTCCTCGCATTCCTGGAAGAAAGTCTGCCTGATGGCCGCCATCGTATCCATGTCGGAAATGCCTCCCTGCGTGCTCAGGCGGCGACGCGATTGATCGCGCTGACCAGCTTGACGGGGTCGAAGGGCTTGACGATCCAGCCCGTGGCGCCGGCTCGGCGCGCGCGGTCCTTCTTCTCGTCCATGCTCTCGGTGGTCAGGACAAGGATCGGGATGGCCCGGTATTGATCGTTGCTGCGTACAGCCTCGATGAAACCGAACCCGTCGAGCCGCGGCATGTTGATGTCGGTAACGATGACGCTGGGAATCGTCGATTGCAGGACTTCGAGGCCTTGCACACCATCCTCGGCCTGAACGACGTCCATGCCCGCTTCGCACAGCGCGGTGCGCAGCATTTCCCGGATCGTACGCGAATCATCGACAGTGAGAATGACCTTCTTCATTAGCTGTTCCTTGCCGAGAGATTGTCCACAACGAGACCAGCCGTCTCGAGCGCTTCGGTGAATTGCGGGGACGGGCTGCCGAGTTCAAGCTGCATCCCGTCATGCGACCATGTGGCGGCGGTGGAGAGCAGCACCTGAAGGCACTGCGCGCCCATGCGCTCGACTCCGGAGGCGTCGAGGGTCACATCCTTGCCGCGATGGAGCAGGATCTCGCTTGCCAGCGAACCGGCCGCGGTGATGTCCATCACTGCGGGCAGTGCGATGTTCACGTGCTCCTTCACGGCAGATACCTCAGAACTCTTCCCATCCATCGACATCTCCTGCGGCGAATGCTGTGTTGCCCTGCACGGCGTAGCTGGTCTGCGACGGCAAGGGCCGTTTCGGCGCCGCAGGCAGCGGGGCTGAAGTAACCCCCGGCTGTCCTTCGGCCTGGAAGCGCGACACGGTGCGGACGAGTTCGGCCACCTGGCTGCGCAACGAATGAACGGCGGCGGTGGTCTCCTCGACCATGGCGGCGTTCTGCTGGGTCGCCTGGTCCATCTGGTTGATGGCGATGTTGACCTCGCTGAGGCCGGTTGACTGCTCCTGCGAGGAAGCCGCCATTTCCGAGACGAGATTGTTGATCTCGGCCACTTGGACGATGATGTTCTCGGAAACCTTGCCGGTTTCGGCCATCAGCTTCACGCCTGCGTCGACCTGGGCCGAACTGGTCGAGATCAGCGCCTTGATCTCCTTGGCCGCGTCGGCCGAGCGCTGGGCGAGCGAACGGACTTCCGAGGCGACCACGGCGAAGCCGCGGCCGGCCTCGCCGGCACGGGCCGCCTCGACGCCGGCGTTGAGCGCCAAGAGATTGGTCTGAAACGCGATTTCGTCGATCACGCCGATGATCTGCGAGATTTCGCGCGAGGATTTCTCGATGCCGTTCATCGCGGCCACGGCGTTCTGCACGATCTTGCCGGAATGCTCGGCCTCGGCCCGCGCCGCGACCACTTTCTTGGCCGCCTCGCTGGCGCCGGCCGTAGCGCGCTTGACGCTGGCGGTGAGCTGACCGAGCGCGGCCGCGGTCTGTTCGAGGCTGGCCGCCTGCTGCTCGGTGCGGCGCGACAGGTCGTCGGAAGCCTGGCCGATCTCGGACGAGCCGCCCCCGATCGCGCTTGCCGACGTCGCGACAGAGGCGATCGCCTTCTCGAGTTCGGCCGTCGCCTCGTTGAAATCCGTCTTGAGCCGTTCGAATTCGGGCGCGACATCAGTGGTGATGCGAATTTTCAGGTCACCCTGGGCGAGACCACGCAAGGCGGCATTGACGGCATCGAGCGCGACGCGCTGGGCCTCCTCGGCGGCGACCCGGTCGGCCTCGGCTTTGTGTCGCCGCTCTTCGAGCTCCTCGAGATAGATCGAGATGGCAAGGCCAGTGTCGACCATCACCGCCTTCATGAGGCTGGACAGGGTCGCGGCGAACTCTTCCTGACCTTTGCCGGACAGGCCGAAACGACGCGGCCAGTGTTCGGCCACGACGGCCTTGATCAGTTGTTCGGCGACCAGAGCGTAACCCGCCACATAGACACGGGGCTCGATGCCGATCTTCGCATGCGCCCGGCCGATGGCGCGAACGGCCGTCTCGTAGGTCGGGCCGAACTCGGCGTCAGCGATGATATGCCAATGCTGTTCCTGCTTGCTCTTGGCCGCCGCGATGTGTGCATCGTTGGCAAAATACTTCCGGGTCTCCGGATTCGCCTTCACCCTCTCGTAGAACACCGCCAGCGCCGGGCCGATCGCCTTGGCCACGACCGGCTTCAGAGCCCGCAGCCGGGCGCGGCCTTCCGTATCGAAGCCCATGAAATCGAGGTGGTCGTTCATAGAGGTGCGGGGGCCGCCCTGGGTAGCCATGGGTAATCCAAAATTTCTGGGAAGGCATTTCATTCCGGATTAGCCGGGTCCGAGGAGCGGCATCATGCCTATGGCTGTAACGGCCAATCCTCGGTGAGGCCAATATGGTAACGAATTGTTTCGGCCTGATTAACGGCGGCACGTGCCTGGGGATAAACGCTGATCCGTGGCGGCCGGATGCGGCTTCCGCGCGGCGGGAAAATATGCGAGGCAGGGCGGAACGTGGCTTGCCCGGGAGGAGACCATGAAACGCTCGCGCGTCAACGAGATCATCCGCGAAGGCGATGCCTTCATCCGCTCCTTTGGCTACATCATGCCGCCTTTCGCCTATTGGTCGCCGGCCGAACTCAGCAAGAGGCGCCCGGCCGGCATCATCGATGCCCGACTCGGCTGGGACATCACCGACTATGGGGTGGAAAAATTCGACGAACTCGGGCTCTTCCTCTTCACCGTGCGCAACGGCCGGGCCGAGGACCTGAAACGCGGCAGCGGCATGCTCTATGCCGAGAAGATCATGATCTCGCGCAAGGATCAGCTTTCGCCGATGCATCGTCATAACGTGAAGGCGGAGGACATCATCAATCGCGGTGGCGGCAAGCTCGTGCTGGAGCTTTTCATGTCGCATCCGGACGGCTCGATCGACGATCGCGCCGAGGTCCGCGTGCCGACTGACGGGGTGATGCGGACCATGGCCGCGGGGGCGCTGCTCAAGCTCGATCCCGGCGAAAGCGTCACGCTCATGCCCGGTGTCTGGCATGCTTTCTGGGCCGAAGAGGGCGATGTGCTGATCGGCGAGGTTTCCACCGTCAATGACGACCTGACCGACAACATCTTCCGCGAAAAGATCGGCCGTTTCTCCACGATCGAGGAGGACGAGGAGCCTGTCCATCTCTTGGTGTCGGACTACGAAGCCTGGCTTCCGGAAAAGCGAGTGACTTCGGTATCCGCGAGCTGAAGGGAGAGGTTGATGCCGAATCTCTTTTCGGTGCTCGGATCACTATCTGAAGACAATGGCGCGTATTTCACCGATGCGCCACAGGACTGGGCGCAGGGCCGCGCCCTCTTCGGCGGGATCGTCGCGGCCTTGTGCGCGGAAACGGCCAGGCTGTCGGCCTCCGATCTGCCGCCGCTCCGTTCCGCGCAGATCACCTTCGCCGGGCCGGCGCAGGGGCGCCTCGGCTTTCGCGCGGATCTCCTCCGGCGCGGCAGGACTACCACCGTGGTGAGTGTCGATTGCACCGGTGACGACAAGTTCGCGGCTCGGGTCGTGCTGACCTACGGTGTCGCCCGCGAAAGCCGCGTCGGGCATGACCTAACGGAACGTCCATCCGTCTCCGCGCCGCAGGACTGCAAGCTCTTCTTTCCCGAGGGGCACACTCCGCCCGGCTTCTTCCCGAATTTCGAGATGCGCCTTGCCGGCGGCGCACGGCCGCTCTCCGGGGCGGAAAAACCGGAGTTCACCGTATGGGTCAGGCATGTCGAGGAGGACGGCGTCGATCCCGCGATCGCGCTTCTCGCGCTGGCGGACAGCCTGCCGCCCGCGGCCATGGTGCAGTTTCCAGCGATGGCGCCGATCAGCACGATGTCATGGGGCATCGACCTTTTCCAGCCGGTAACCTCAAGCGGCTGGCACCTTTTGCGCTCGACCAGCGAGCAGGCCGCGGACGGCTACTCGCTTCAGGCCATGTCGCTCTGGGACGCCGGGGGAAACAGGATTGCCGCCGGCCGGCAGGCGGTGGCGCTGTTCGTCTGATCGTGTTGTAGCGCCGCCCCGCCCGCGGCCGTGCGGCGGAAATCGAGATATACCGGCGGCAATGAGCATTGACCTTTGCGCAAGCCCCTCATCCGCCTGCCGGCACCTTCTCCCCGCCTGCGGGGAGAAGACCGCTTTCATCTCCACTTTCGCCAATCGTCCGCCGTTGGCGACTGGCGAAACCCAAGCGGCCGTCGTCTCTCTCCCCGCGCTTTTTCGCGGGGAGAGATGTCCGGGAGGACAGTGAGGGGCAACTCGCGACCGGTCAAAGATCAACGCTGGTGGTGTTATTCACCCGCGATCAGTCCGCGCAGCTCCGCGACCTTGGCTTCCAGCAGCGCCTGATCGGCCCGGGTTTCGACGTTCAGCCGGAGCAGGGGCTCGGTGTTGGATGCGCGCAAATTGAAGCGCCAGTCGTCGAACTCCATGCTGAGCCCGTCGATGGTTTCCACCGTCGGGTTGAAGCGCTGGTAGGCGTCTGAGACCTTGGCCTGGCTGATCTTGGAGTCGGCCACGGTGAAGTTGATCTCTCCCGAGCAGGGGAAGGCGGCAATGCGCTCGCCGACGGCTTCGGCGAGGCTCATGCCCGAGGCGGAAAGCTCGGCCACGACTTCCAGCCAGGCGAGCATGCCGGAATCGCAATAGGCGAAATCGCGGAAATAATGGTGTGCGCTCATCTCCCCGCCATAGATGGCATTTTCGGCGCGCATCCTGGCTTTGAAGAAGGCGTGGCCGGTCGGGCAGACCTTGGCGACGCCACCCGCGCTTTCGACCATGTCGATGGTGTTCCAGGTGAGGCGCGGATCGTAGAGGACGGTTGCGCCTTTCTCGTCGCGGAGCATCGTCTCGGCGATCATGCCGACCAGATAATAGCCTTCGACGAAGCGGCCGCGATGGTCATAGAGGAAGCAACGGTCGAAATCGCCGTCCCAGGCGATCCCGAGATCGGCTCCCTGGTCAACGACCGCCTGCGAGGCCTTTGCCCGTTTTTCCGGCAGCAGCGGATTGGGGATGCCGTTCGGCAGCCGGCGGTCCGGCTCGTGATCGATCTTGATGAATTCGAACGGCAGGTGCTTTTCGAGGAGATCGATGATCGGCCCCGCGCATCCGTTGCCGGCATGGCAGACGATCTTCATCGGCTTCAGAGCCTTCCCGGCCACCTGCTGCAACAGCCTGTCGATGTAGCGGGAACGATCCAGCGTCGATTCCAACCGTCCGCGCTCGGCATAGGCACCCACGACCGGAAGGTCCTCGCCCGAGAAAACAAGCTGCTCTATGGCCGCCAAGGAATTGTCGCGGGTAGCCGCGGTGGCGCCCTTCAGCACCATCTTGATGCCGTTGTAATCTTCCGGATTGTGGCTCGCCGTCACCATCAGCCCGATATCGGCCTCGCTGTCGGCGGTGTGGAAATAGACTTCCTCGGTGCCGCAAAGACCGACAGGGAGCACGCTCGCGCCGCTGTCGAGGAAACCTTGGGTCAGCGCCTCGGCAAGAGCCGGGCTGTCCTGGCGCATGTCGTGGCCGACAACGACTTTCCCTGCCGAGAGACTTCGTGCTGCGGCAAGCGCGAAGCGATAGGCAAAAGGCGCGTTGATCTCGGCCGGAATACGGCCACGAATGTCATAGGCTTTGAAAGGCGGCTTCATCCGGGCGTCGTGTTCCAGGTTTCCGCCCCGACAGCGAGGCGGAAACCCTTTACCACATCTGAGGGCATGGCCGGCAAGCCCGCCTGTGGATGACTAAGCAGACGTTCGTGGGTACCCCACGAACGTCTGCTTAGATTCTTTTGTCTGTCGCAGGCTCTTGCCGCAAAACCGTGCGACACTTTTGCGGAACCTGCTTAGCCAACAAGCGCCTGATCGAGGTCGGCGATCAGGTCGTCGGCGTCCTCGATGCCGGCGGAGAGACGCACGAGCGAATCACTGATGCCGATAGCAGCGCGTTTTTCCGCCGGAATGCTGCCGTGCGTCATCAAGGCGGGATGCTCGATCAGGCTTTCGACCCCACCCAGGCTTTCGGCCAGCGTGAAGAGCTGTGTCCGTTCGAGGAAGCGCTTGGTGCCTGCCAGATCGCGATCGAGCTCAACGGAAATCATGCCGCCGAAGCCATGCATCTGCCGGCGCGCGAGCGCGTGCTGCGGGTGACTGGCGAGCCCGGGATAGATGACGCGCCGGATGTCGGGGCGGCGCTCCAACCATTCCGCGATGCGTTGGCCGTTCGACGAGTGGCGTTCCATCCTGAGTGCGAGCGTCTTCAGGCCGCGCAGGGCGAGGAAGCTGTCGAAGGGGCCGGAGATCGCGCCGACGGCGTTCTGCAGGAATTTCAGCCGGTCGGACAAATCCTTGTTGTCGCCGACGACTGCGACGCCGCCCACCATGTCCGAATGGCCGTTGAGATATTTGGTCGTGGAGTGCACGACGATGTCGATGCCGAGCTCCAACGGGCGCTGCAGATAGGGGCTGCAGAAGGTGTTGTCGGCGACGGTCAGCAGCCCCTTGCCGCGGGCGAGGGCGGCCACCCCTTCCAGATCGACGATGCGCAGCAGCGGGTTGGTGGGCGTCTCGATCCAGAGCAGTTTCGTCTCCGGCCTGATCGCAGCTTCCACGGCAGCGAGATCCGTGAAATCGGCGAAGCTCACCTGGAGGTTGGCCGAGCGCTTGCGCACCCGTTCCAGCAGCCGGAACGTGCCGCCATAGATGTCGTCTGTCGCGACGACGTGCGCTCCGGAATCGACCAGCTCGAAGATCGTCGCGATGGCCGCCAGGCCCGAAGCGAAAGCGAAGGCAATGCTGCCGCTTTCGAGATCCGCCACTGCGCGCTCGAAGGCGAAACGGGTGGGGTTCTGGCTGCGCGCATATTCGAAGCCCTTGTGCACTCCTGGGCTCTGCTGGCCGTAAGTGGACGTCGCGTAGATCGGAACCATCACCGCACCGGTGGTGGGATCATGGCTCTGGCCGCCATGGATGGTTCGGGTCGAGAAGGCGAGGCGATTGCGGTTGGTCATCTGTTGCGTCTCAAATGGTTGATCAGGTCGATGCGGGTGATGAGGCCGATGAACTCCTCCCCGTCGAAGACGATGGCCACCTCGTTGCGCTCGAAGACGGGCAGGAGCGCGTCGAGCGTCTGGTCGGCCTGAAGCGTGTGGAGCTCGGCGGTCATGGCGTTGCGGACAGGGGCGTTGAAGCGATCCCAGCGGGCGTCATAGGGACCTTCCACGACCGAAAGAATGTCGCTTTCGTCGACGATCCCGACCAGCTTGCCGTTCTCCAATACGGGGAGTTGGGAGACGTCGGCACGACGCATGCGGCCATAGGCGGTGAGCAGGCTGTCTTCCGGTCCGACAAAGACCGTGCCGCCCTCGCGGTGCGAGCGGGCGACGAGGTCGGAGAGGTCGCCATGCTGCTCGCGTTCCGCGAGGCCCTGTTCGGCCAGCCAGAAATCGTCGAAGACTTTCGAGAGATACTTGTTGCCGCTGTCGCAGACCAGCGTCACCACGCGTTTCGGCGAACTCTGCTCGCGGCAGTAGCGCAACGCGGCGGCAAGCAGCGTGCCCGAAGACGAGCCGGCCAGGATGCCCTCCCTGGCCAGGAGATCGCGCACGGCGAGCATGCTCTGCTTATCGGGGATCGAATAGGCCTTGGAGACCAGCGACAGATCGGCATTGGGTGGGATGAAATCCTCGCCGATGCCCTCGACGGTCCAGCTTCCCGCCTCTTCCATCCTGCCGGTCTTGATGTAGGGCGCGAGCACCGAGCCGACGGGATCTGCCAGCACCATTTCGGTCTTGGGCGAGACTGACCTGAAGAACCGGCCGAGCCCGGTCAACGTGCCGCCCGAGCCGACGCCGACCACGACGGCGTCGACATCTTCACCGAGTTGCTTCCAGATTTCGGGTCCGGTGGTCGTCTCATGCGCCAGCGGATTGGCGGGATTGGCGAACTGGTTGACATAGAAGGCGCCGGGGATATCGGCAGTGATCCGTTCCGCCATGTCCTGGTAATATTCGGGATGGCCTTTGCCGACATCCGAGCGGGTAAGGCGGACTTCGGCGCCCAGCGCGCGCAAATGCTGGATCTTCTCGCGCGACATCTTGTCGGGAACGACGAGGATGATGCGGTACCCCTTGGGAATCCCGACCTGGGCGAGGCCGAGACCGGTATTGCCAGCCGTCGCCTCGACGATCGTACCGCCTGGAGCCAGTCTGCCGTAGCGTTCCGCGTCGGCGATCATGGAAAGCGCGATGCGGTCCTTGATCGAGCCGCCGGGGTTCTGGCTCTCGAGCTTGACGAAGAGGCGGCATCGGCCAGTGTCGAAGCGGGTGAGTTCCACGACCGGCGTCTCGCCGATCAGGTCGAGAACAGACGAATAGGGTCCGCGCAGGCGGCTCATGGCGTTTTCTCCCGTTCCGGCGAGCTTTCGGGCCGCGACGGCTCGGCCGCCAGCCGGATGCAACTAGTATCGCAATGCGAGCTGGAATGATGGACTGCATGTAATGAAAAATAGGCGGCTTAGGAGAAAAGTCATTCCTGAATTGGCATCATTTGGCGAATGATTTTCTTGTTTGCCGTTGCGAGTATGACCCTCCTCGAGCGCTTTTCACAGCCACTCGCTCGCTTTAACTTCAATGGCGGTTGTGAAGGAGGCGGATAGATGCCTGTGAAAATGAGTGATTTGATCAATGCATTCGAAATCGCAAGCGCGGGAGCCGGGTATGGTGACCGTGCCTATGTTCACCGCCTGACGGGCGAGATCTTCGTCATCTCCGACACGGCGGGGATCTATGAGGGGCCGGAGGACATGGAGGAGTCCGACGAGTTTCTTGCCATTCCCACCAGGAGCGAGCTGCAGCTCGGCCGTGACGTGGTTTTGTCCTTCGTCGGCCAGGAGGCTCCCGACGAATGGGAAGACGTCTCCGACATGTTTCGTAGGAAGGGCGCCTATGGCCGGTTCAAGCAATGGCTGCACGACAAGGGCAAGCTGCATGCGTGGCACGCCTTCGAGGAGAAAGCGACCGAGGAGGCTTTGCGCGAATGGTGCGAGGACAACGAGATTGCCGTCGCGGATGGCGATTGAGACCGCTTGATCCCGAACTGGCTATGGAATATTCATTTCGTCTGCGCAACTTTTGGCTCATACATTTCACTTTCTTCGAAGGCAATGGATGCGCGGAACCCAAGTTGTCGGGAGGATCTTATGACTGTTCGCTTTGGCCTGCTCGGTGCAGGCCGCATCGGCAAGGTGCATGCCAGGGCAGTGGCCGGCGATCCCGATGCGAAGCTGGTGGCTGTGGCCGACGCTTTTGAGGCGGCGGCGAAGGAGCTTGCGTCTGTTTACGGCGCGGAGGTGCGCTCGATAGAGGAGATCGAGAAGGCCGGCGATATCGATGCGGTGGTGATCTGTACCCCGACCGACACGCATGCCGACCTGATCGAACGTTTTGCCCGAGCGGGCAAGGCGATCTTCTGCGAGAAGCCGATCGACCTCGATCTCGCCCGCGTCGGGCGATGCCTCGGCGTGGTGGAGGAAACGGGCGCGACCTTGATGGTCGGCTTCAACCGGCGCTTCGATCCGCATTTCGCCGCCGTGCGGAAGGCGATCGACGATGGCGCGATCGGCGAGATCGAGATGGTGACCATCACGTCGCGCGATCCCGGCCCGCCGCCGCATGACTATATCACCCGGTCGGGCGGCATCTTCCGGGACATGACGATCCATGATTTCGACATGGCGCGCTTCCTGCTCGGCGAAGAGCCGGTCACGGTCAGCGCGCAGGCCTCGGTGCTGGTCGACAAGAGGATCGGCGAGCTCGGCGACTATGACAGCGTGAGCGTTCTCCTGCGGACCGCATCGGGCAAGCAATGCGTGATCTCCAACTCGCGTCGCGCCACTTATGGCTACGATCAGCGCATCGAGGTGCACGGCTCCAAAGGCATGGTGGCGGCGGAGAACCAGCGGCCGGTATCGATCGAGGTCGCCAATGCCGGCGGCTACACGCGGCCGCCGCTGCACGATTTCTTCATGACGCGCTACACGCAAGCCTATGCCAACGAGATTGCCGCCTTCATCGCGGCGATGAGCAAGGGCCGGAAGGCCTCGCCGGACGGACAGGACGGGCTAAAGGCGCTGGTCCTCGCCGAAGCGGCACTGCGTTCGGTCAGGGAAGGCAGGACGATCGGTCTGGGAGATGGCGCATGAGTGTCGAGCGCAACGCCGGGACACGGGCGATCATCACGGGCGGCGCACAAGGGATAGGCTTCGCCGTCGCGCAGCAACTCGTCGCGGAAGGTTGCGAGGCACTGGTGCTCGTTGGGCGTTCGCCGGAGAAAGGAGCGCTGGCCGTGGCAGCGCTCGAGAAGCTCGGCGCGGAAGCGATCTTCGTCAGCGCCGACATGTCCCGACCGGATGAATGCGCCAGGGCAGTAGAGGTCGGGCTGGAGCGCTTCGGTACGATCAACGGACTGGTCAACGCCGCCGCTTCCTCGGCGCGAGGCACGCTGACGGACACCACGCCGGAGCTTTTCGACAGCCTGTTTGCGACCAATGTGCGCGGGCCTTTCTTCATGATGCAGGGCGTCGTGCGGCATCTGCTCGCGGCGAAGAAACCCGGCGCTATCGTCAACGTGTTGTCGATGTCGGCCCATGCCGGCCAGTCGTTCCTGACCGCCTATTCGGCGAGCAAGGGCGCGCTTGCCGTGCTCACCAAGAATGTAGCCAATGCGTATCGGGGAAACCGTATCCGCTGCAATGCCGTGCTGCCGGGCTGGATGGATACCCCGGGCGAAGCGGTCGTGCAGGCGAAGTTCCACGGCGCCGGACCGGACTGGCTGGAGAAGGCGGAAGCCGCACAGCCCATGGGGCAACTGGTCAAACCCCACCAGCTCGCCGTCTTGATCGCCTATATGCTGAGCCCGCAATCCGGCGTCATGACGGGGTCTTTGGTGGATTATGATCAGAATGTCGCGGGGGTGATCGGGGATTAGAGGGCTTACCCCTTGTATCTGCACAGACGAGGGTGATCACCCCCTCACCTCCACCCATCGCCGCTCCTCGAACGACCGTGCCATCGCATGTACGGTGCGCTCGATCTCCAGGCCCTCGTCGAAACCGATCACATTGGCCGGCCGGCCCTCGATCGCGGCGATCAGTTCGTGGCATTCGATGGTCTTGAGGTCGTTGAAACCCAGCCCGTGTCCGGGTGCGGGGATGAAGCGGCCGTAGGGCTCGTGCGGCGGTCCGGAAAGGATCGTCCGATAGCCTTGTTCTGTCGGGCGGTCCGAAGTCACATAAAGCTGGACCTCGTTGAAACGTTCCTGGTCGAAGAGGATCGACCCCTTGGAGCCGAATATCTGCAGCGCGATGCGGCCCTTGCGCCCCCAGGCCGAGCGGTTGACGAGCAACGTGCCGGAGACGCCGTTTTCCAGATGGATCAGGCTCGACGCGATATCGTAGGTCTCGACCGGCCGGCGCGAGCCGCTGTCGGTCTGTCGATCAGGATAGGGTCTGGCCATGTCGCACATGACGCTAGCAACGCGCCCGAAAAGGTTCTGGATCAGCGACAGCGGATGCACGGCGAAATCGTCGAGCGCGCCGTAGCCGGAAGCCGCCTCGTGCTTCCAGAAGAACGGCGCGTCGGGATCGGCCATGAAATCCTCGTCCATCTCGATGCGCAGATGGTTGACCGTGCCAATGACGCCTTCGTCCAGCAGCGTCCTGATGTGGCGGATGGCAGGGCTCTGGATGTAATTGTAGCCGAGCACCGCGACCTTGCCGGATTTTCGCGCGGCATCGGCCATGGCTTGCGCTTCCGCGAAGGAGGGTGCCATCGGCTTCTCGCACCAGAGATGCTTGCCCGTTTCGAGCGCCGCGACGGCCATCTCCGGATGGAACTGGTTGGGCGTGGTCAGAGAGACGACATCGATCTCGGGGTCGGCAATGACGGCGCGCCAGTCTCCCGAAGCCTTGGCAAATCCGAATTCTCCAGCGCGCCGTTCCGCCAGATCCGCGTTGGCCTCGCCAAGATGCACGAGCCTTATTGCCGGCGTATCCCCGAAGGCGAGATGGACGGCGTTCCAAGCCATGGCGTGGCACTTGCCCATGAAACCAGAGCCGATGAGCCCCACTCCGATCATACCGTCCGTTCCTTCAATGTTTTGGTTGAAATAGTCCATTGCGACAAGAAATGGAATGATCAATTCATTTTGTGGACATCGAGACGCCGCGCCTATAGGCTCGCCGGCGGATTTGAAGTGCGCAGAGGGTTGATGATATCAGGGCTTCACATCCGAAACCGCGCTGAATCGATAGCCCAGCGGTCAAGCGATCTGGATTCGCCGCCGGGGGAAACAGGCTGAGCATGAATGCTGAACCGCAATTGCCTCGCGACTTCGAGACGCTTCGGGCGCGGATCCTGGAGAAACGTGAGGAGTTGCCGAAGCGCATCGCGCAGATCGCGGCATTCTCGCTCGACAATCCTGACGAGATCGCCTTCGGCACTGCGGCAAGCATCGCGGCTTCCGCCGGCGTACAGCCCTCGACGCTGATCCGTTTTGCGCAGCATCTCGGCTTCGACGGCTTCACCAGCCTGCAGGCCGTTTTCCGCGAAAGGCTTCGCGAGCGAAACAGCTCCTATGAGGAGCGCCTGAAAGCGTTGCGTGGGGGCGCGGAGCAGACCAAGGGCGGCGCGATCCTGCGCGGGTTCATCGACGCGGCGAGCAGGTCGCTCGAAACCATCTCCCGGAGCCTGGATGACGACAGCTTCGAGCGCGCGGTGGCCAGGTTGGCCCGCGCCGAGACCGTCTACCTCCTGGCGCGCCGGCGCGCTTACCCGATCGCCAGCTACATGGCCTATGCGCTGGGCAAGCTGAAGATTCCCTATCAGCTCGTCGAATCCGCTTCCGGCCTGGAGCCGGAGATGGTTTCTTTCGCGACGCCGCGGGATGCGGTGATCGCGGTCAGCTTTTCGCCCTATGCGGCGGCGACCATCGACAATGCGCGCCAGCTTTCGGAGCAGGGCGTGCCGGTGATCGCCATCACCGACAGCTCCTTTTCGCCGCTGGCCCAGGCGGCGACGGAATGGTTCGAGGTCGCCGAAGCCGATTGCGCCGGCTTCCGTTCGCTGTCGGCCACCATGGCCCTGGCCATGGCGCTGACAGTCGCCGTCGCAGAGCGCCGCCAGGAAATCTGAACTCCGGCGGATGCCTTGGCGCAATCGAGAATACATATTCCATGTTGACGCAACAATAGAATTAATATTTCATGATGTCGGCCGACAAACGTGCTTCCGAAAATCTGTTCGATTTTTCAGGCCGATGCGGTGGAGGATATCATGACGGCAGCTCGAAGCGGCGGAGAGGCGCAGCTTGACGTCATCACCATCGGGCGGGCCTCGGTCGATCTCTACGGCCAGCAGATCGGCTCGCGTCTCGAAGACATCACCTCCTTCGCCAAATCGGTCGGCGGGTGCCCCGCCAACATCGCCATCGGCACGGCCCGGCTGGGACTTCGCTCGGCGCTCCTCACCCGCGTCGGGGACGAGCAGATGGGCCGTTTCATACGCGAACAGCTTCAGCGAGAGGGAGTGTCCGTCAGTGGCCTCGTCACCGACCCCGCGCGGTTGACCGCCCTGGTGCTGCTCTCGGTCGAGGATGAGGGCGTCTCGCCGATGATCTTCTATCGCTCCGACTGCGCCGATATGGCACTCGCGCCGGACGACGTGGATGAAGCCTTCGTCGCGTCGGCACGCGCGGTCGTCGTCACCGGCACCCATTTCTCGCGCGACAGCAGCGAGGCCGCGCAGCGCAAGGCGATCCGCATCGCCAAGGAGAATGGCCGCAAGGTCGTATTCGACATCGATTACCGGCCCAATCTCTGGGGTCTTGCCGGCCACGCCGAGGGGTTCGAACGCTACGTGAAGTCGGACAAGGTCTCGGGCAAGCTCAAGACCGTGTTGCCCGATTGCGATCTCATCGTCGGCACCGAAGAAGAGATCATGATCGCTTCCGGCTCAGACGACGTCTTGAGCGCGCTGAAGACGATCCGCTCGCAGTCGCCCGCGACCATCGTGCTCAAGCGCGGGGCGATGGGCTGCATCGTTTATGCCGGGCCGATCAGCGACGATCTCGAGGATGGGGTGGTTGGCAAAGGCTTTCCGATCGAGGTCTTCAACGTGCTGGGCGCGGGCGACGCCTTCATGTCCGGCCTGCTGCGCGGCTGGCTGGGCGGCGAGAGCCTGGAGACGGCGGCCACCTGGGCCAATGCCTGTGGTGCCTTCGCCGTGTCGCGCCTGCTCTGCTCGCCGGAATATCCGACCTGGGAAGAGCTGCAGTTCTTCCTCCGCAATGGCAGCCCTCACCGAGCGCTTCGCAAGGACGAGGTGCTCGGTCAGATCCATTGGGCCACCACGCGCCGGCGGGCGATCCCCTCGCTGATGGCTCTTGCGGTCGATCATCGTGTCCAGCTCGAGGAAGCCGCCCGCAAGACCGGCGCTGCCCCCTCCCGCATCGAGGATTTCAAGGTGCTGGCCGTCAAGGCGGCCGCTCGCGTCGCCGCCGGTCGCGACGGCTACGGCATGCTGATCGACGAGCGGCTCGGCCGCAAGGCGATGTTCGAATTCGCCAAGCACTCCTTCGCCTGGCTGGGCCGGCCCGTGGAGTTGCCGGGCTCGCGCCCGCTGCGCTTTGAATTCTCGCAGGACATCGGCTCGCAGCTTGCGGAATGGCCCGTCGAGCACTGCATCAAGTGCCTGTGCTTCTATCATCCGGACGATTCGCCTGCGCTGAAGAGCGAGCAGCAGGAGAAACTGCGCAGCCTCTATGATGCCGCCCGCAAGGTTGGCCGCGAACTGCTCGTCGAGATCATCGCGGGCAAGCACGGTAGGCTCGAGGACGACACGGTGCCGCGCGCGCTGGAGGAGCTCTATGGGGTCGGCATCAAACCCGACTGGTGGAAGCTCGAGCCGCAGGCCTCGGCGAACGCCTGGGCGATGATCGAGGACGTCATCGCCGCCAATGATCCCTATTGCCGGGGCGTCGTCCTGCTCGGGCTCGAGGCGCAGCATGACGCGCTGGAAGCGGCCTTTTCCGCGACAGCCGACGCGCCTGTCGTGAAGGGCTTTGCGGTGGGCCGCACCATCTTCATGGATGCGGCAGAGCGATGGCTGGCCGGCGCGATCTCCGACGAGGCCGCGATCGAGGACATGGCGACCCGCTTCGAGAAATTGACCGAAGCCTGGCTTGCCGCGCGCAGCCGCAAGGCGGCATAGTTTCCGCGGGAGGAAGTCATCATGGCCAAGACCATCCGCCTGACTATGGCGCAGGCGCTGACCCGTTACCTCGCGCGGCAGATGGCGGAGATCGACGGCGAGCGACTACCGTTCTTCGGCGGCGTCTGGGCGATTTTCGGCCACGGCAACGTGGCCGCGCTCGGCGAAGCACTCTACCAGGTCCGGGAAGAATTGCCGACCTTCCGCGCCCATAACGAGCAGGCGATGGCGCATGCGGCGATCGCCTTTGGGAAGGCCCACTTCCGCCGTCGCGCGATGGCCGCGACCACGTCGATCGGGCCGGGCGCAACCAATCTGGTGACGGCAGCTGCGGTAGCCCATGTCAATCGGCTGCCGCTCCTGCTGCTGCCCGGTGACGTCTTCGCCAACCGCATCCCCGATCCGGTGCTGCAGCAGGTGGAAGATTTCGGCGACGGGACGGTGTCGGCCAATGACTGCTTTCGGCCGGTGTCGCGCTATTTCGACCGTATCACGCGCCCTGAGCAGATCGTGCCGGCGCTGGGGCGCGCCATGCAGGTGCTGACCGATCCCGCCGAGTGCGGACCGGTGACCCTGGCGCTCTGCCAGGACGTGCAGGCGGAAGCCTATGATTATCCCGAGAGTTTCTTCGAGGAGAGGCTGTGGACGCAACGCCGGCCGCGGCCCGACCTGGCCGAGCTGATGGAGACCGCCGAGGCGCTTCGTCGCGCCCGCAAGCCGCTGATCATCGCGGGCGGTGGCGTGCTCTATTCACAAGCTTCCGCCGCCTTGGCGCGTTTCGTGGAAGCGACCGGCATTCCGGTCTGCGAGACGCAGGGTGGCAAGTCGTCCCTTCCGGACGACCATCCGCTCAACATGGCGGCGATCGGCGTCACCGGCACGTCTGCTGCCAACCGCCTCGCCGAAGAGGCCGACGTGGTGCTTGCCGTCGGCACGCGGCTCCAGGATTTCACGACCGGCTCCTGGGCGCTGTTCAAGAGCGAAGGCAAAACGATCATCGGCCTCAACGTCCAGCCTTTCGATGCCGGCAAGCATAGGGCAATCACGCTGGTGGCCGACGCGCGTGAAGGCTTGAAGGAGTTGGAGAAGGCGCTGGAGGGCTGGTCGGCTCCGCCCGGTTGGGCGGAGAATGCCAGGCGGGGCAAGGACGAATGGCGGCAGGCTGCCGCCAGGGTTACGGCAGCGACCAATGCAGCCCTGCCTTCGGATGCCCAGGTCATCGGGGCCGTGCAGCGGGTGATGGGATCGGGCGTCACGCTGCTTCATGCTGCGGGCGGGTTACCGGGGGAGCTGCACAAGCTGTGGCAGGCGGGCAGACCGGGCTCCTATCACGCCGAATACGGCTATTCCTGCATGGGTTACGAGATCGCCGGCGGGCTGGGCGTCAAGATGGCGAAGCCCGACGAGGAGGTCGTCGTCATGGTCGGCGACGGCTCTTATCTGATGCTCAATTCAGAGATCGCCACGTCGGTGATGCTGGGTCTCAAGCTCACCATCGTGCTCCTCGACAACAGGGGCTTCGGCTGCATCAACCGGCTCCAGATGAGCGCAGGCGGGGCCAGTTTCAACAACCTCTTCACGGACGCGCGCCATGAGGTGCTGCCTGAGATCGACTTCGCTGCTCATGCCGCCAGCCTGGGAGCGATCTCGGAGAAAGTGGCGGGGATCGCCGATCTGGAGGCGGCGCTCGAACGGGCCAAGGCGAACACGCGCACGACCGTATTGGTGATCGAGACCGATCCGCTGGTGTCCACGGAAGCCGGCGGGCACTGGTGGGACGTCGCGGTGCCAGAGGTCAGCCCACGTCGCGAGGTCGAGGCGGCGCGGCGGGGATATGAGGAGAAGGTGAAGCTGCAGAGGGTAGGGGATTAGGCGACCGGGGGGATTGGGAGACCACCCCTCATCCGACCTCGCTCCGCGAGGCCACCTTCTCCCACAAGGGGAGAAGGGAAAGCTGCGGGCACAATCACTAACGTCTGCGATTTGCAGTCGTCCCTTTTGCCAAGCTCCACC
Source organism: Mesorhizobium sp. 1B3 (assembly GCF_050958605.1). NCBI lineage: Bacteria > Pseudomonadati > Pseudomonadota > Alphaproteobacteria > Hyphomicrobiales > Phyllobacteriaceae > Mesorhizobium > Mesorhizobium sp. 1B3. The sequence goes on from NZ_JBJHDO010000002.1 coordinate 193,569, forward strand.
TTCTCCCCTCGTGGGAGAAGGTGGCCTCGCGAAGCGAGGTCGGATGAGGGGTCACGGCGCGCGAAATCCGCGCCGGCAATGGAGAGAAGGGACGAAATGATCCGTATCGGGGCGAACCCAATCGGCTGGTCGAATGACGACATGCCGGAAATCGGCGGCGACATTCCGCTGGAGACCTGTCTCAAGGAAGCCAAGGCGGCGGGTTTCGTGGGCATGGAGCTCGGAAATAAATTCCCGCGCAATGCCGGCAAGCTCCAGCCGATCCTGAAAAAATATGGCCATGAGCTCGTCGGCGGCTGGTACTCGACGGAGCTTCTTACCCGCAATGCGGCCGCCGAGCTCAAGGCCGCCAAGGCGCATGCAACGTTGCTCGAGGAGATGGGCTCGAAGGTCTTCATCGCGGCGGAAACATCCAACGCCATCCACTCCAACCGCAAACTGCCGCTCTCGGCTCGGCCGATCCTTCCGAAGAAGGCCTGGAGGCAGTTCGGCGAGCGTTACACGAAATTCGCCGACGCGATCCGCGAGACCTATGGGCTCCAGCTGGTCTATCACCATCACATGGGCACGACCGTACAGTCGGAAGCCGACATCGACCGCTTCATGGCGGTTACCGGCGATGCCGTGCATCTGCTGCTCGACACCGGCCACGCCACCTGGGGCGGCGCCGACCCGGCGCGTCTTGCGCGCCACTACAAGGCGCGCATCTCGCACGTCCATTGCAAGGACATTCGCGAAGCCGTCATGTGGCAGTCGAATCGCGAGGACTGGTCGTTCCTGGATTCGGTCCTGGCCGGCGTCTACACCGTTCCGGGCGACGGCATGATCGATTATGTGCGTGTGCTGAAGGAGCTGAAAGGCTATTCCGGCTGGGTGGTCGTGGAGGCCGAGCAGGATCCGAAAAAGGCAAAGCCCTCGAAATATGCGAAGCTCGGCCACAAGAACCTGTCGGAATATCTTGCGGAAGCGGGGTTGACGTGATCGAGGTGGCGTTTTGGTGACCAAGGACAACCAGCATCCGTTCTTCCGGCCGCTATGGCGGCGCATCGCCGTGATTCTGGTATGCGTGGGATGGGCCGTTCTCGAGTTCGCTACCAACGCGCCCGGCTGGGGCATGATCGCTCTGGGCTTCACCGCCTATGCCGTCTGGGCTTTCCTCCTCACCTACAATCCGCCCGCGGAAAACAAGGAGTAGGACGATGTCGCGACTGCTGGTGAAGCCGAAAAAGGGAAACGGTCTTGTCAGCCACGTGACACCGGAAAGCGCCGGCTGGACCTATGTCGGCTTCGACCTCCATCGGTTGAAGCCGGGCGAGGCTGTGTCAGCCGAGACGGGCGGCCGCGAGGCGTGCCTGGTTTTCGTTACCGGCAAGGGCAGGGCCTCTGCGGCGGGACAGGATTTCGGCTTGCTCGGCGGCCGCATGTCGCCCTTCGAGGGAAAGCCCTGGTCGGTGTATGTGCCGCAGGGCTCGAACTGGTCGGTGACGGCCGAGACCGATCTGGAACTCGCCGTCTGCTCGGCGCCTGGCCTCGGGGGCGGCCTCCCGGCGAGAGTGATCGCTCCGGACAGCCTCGGCCAGGAAACGCGCGGCAAGGGCACCAACACGCGTTACGTCACCAACATATTGCCGGAAGGCGAGCCGGCCGATTCGCTCCTGGTGGTGGAGGTCATCACGCCTGGCGGCCACACATCCAGCTATCCCCCACACAAGCACGACCAGGACAATCTGCCCGCCGAATCGCTGCTCGAGGAGACCTACTATCATCGTCTCAACCCGTCGCAGGGCTTCGCCTTCCAGCGCGTCTACACCGACGACCGTTCGCTGGACGAGGCCATGGCGGTGGAGGATGGCGACGTCGTGCTGGTGCCCCGGGGATATCACCCTTGCGCGGCCTGCCACGGCTACGACCTTTACTACCTCAACGTCATGGCAGGGCCCAGGCGCACCTGGAAATTCCATAATGCCAGGGAACACGAGTGGCTGATGAAGATGTAACTCGACTAGCCATATCATCTTTATAGGGCTAAACAGCCGTGCGCCGGTCGCATATTCCCGGCATTTCGGACCATGCTCAGACGCTTCTTTTCCTATTACGCCCCGTATAAGGGCCTGTTTCTGCTGGACTTCTCCTGTGCGGTTCTGTCCGGCCTGCTGGAACTCGGCTTCCCGATGGCGGTGCGATCCTTCGTGGACGATCTGCTGCCCGGCGGAAACTGGGTTCTCATCCTGGTTGCCGCGGCGGGCCTGCTGCTGATCTACCTTCTCAACACGGCTTTGATGGGGGTGGTCACCTATTGGGGCCACATGCTCGGGATCAACATCGAGACCGAGATGCGGAGGAAGAGCTTCGACCATTTGCAGAAGCTGTCCTTCCGCTTCTACGACAATCACAAGACGGGCCACCTCGTCGCCCGTGTCACCAAGGATCTGGAAGAGATCGGCGAGGTCGCCCATCACGGGCCCGAAGACCTGTTCATCGCCGTAATGACCTTCCTGGGCGCCTTCGCGCTGATGTTCGCGGTCAACGTGAAGCTCGCCCTGGTCACGGCCGTCATCGTGCCTTTGGTGGGGTGGGTGATCATCCGCTACGGCGAGCGCATGGAGCGCAACTGGCAGGCACTCTACGGCCGTGTCGGCGACTTCAATGTCCGCATCGAAGAGAATGTCGGGGGCATGCGGGTGGTCCAGGCCTTCGCCAACGAAGACCATGAGCGCGCGCTGTTTGCCCGCGACAATGCCCGCTACCGCGAGACGAAGCTCAACGCCTATCGCATCATGACGGCCAGCAACTCGCTGAGCTACATGAGCATGCGCCTGGTCCAGCTCGTCGTCATGGTGGCGGGGAGCTATTTCGTCATCACGGGCGAGCTGTCGAATGGCGGCTTCGTGGGCTTCCTGCTGCTGGTGGGCGTGTTCATGAGGCCGATCGAGAAGATCAACTCCGTCATCGAAACCTATCCGAAGGGCATCGCCGGATTCAGGCGCTATGCGGCGTTGCTCGACACCGAGCCCGACGTTGCCGACCGGCCGGATGCGCGCGACGTGCACGGGCTGAAGGGCGATATCCGCTATCGCGGCGTGAGTTTCGGATATGGCGGGAACAGAAAAGTCCTGCAGGACATAAATCTCGATATTCGGGCCGGCGAGACCGTCGCTTTCGTCGGGCCCTCTGGGGCCGGCAAGACGACGATCTGTTCGCTGCTGCCGCGGTTCTACGAGGTCGAATCCGGAGCCATCACCATCGACGGCATCGACATCCGCGACATGACGCTCGCTTCGTTGCGCAGCCAGATCGGCATCGTCCAGCAGGACGTCTTCCTGTTCGGCGGCTCGATCCGCGAGAATATCGCTTATGGTCGCCTGGATGCGACCGAAGCCGAAATCGCCGACGCGGCGCGCCGCGCGCACCTCGATACGATGATCGAAGGATTGCCGGCCGGCTACGATACGATCATCGGCGAACGCGGCGTGAAATTGTCGGGCGGTCAGAAGCAGCGGCTGGCGATCGCCCGCATGTTCCTGAAGAATCCGCCGATCCTGATCCTCGACGAGGCGACCTCGGCGCTCGACACTGAAACCGAACGCCAGATCCAGCAATCGCTCGCCGAACTGGCGCAGGGCCGCACGACGCTGGTGATCGCCCACCGGCTCGCCACCATCCGGGGAGCCGACCGCATCGTGGTTGTCGGCCCCTCAGGCATCGTGGAGCAGGGCTCGCACGGGGAATTGGTGGCCGCCGGGGGGATGTACAAGCGGCTGCACGAGGCGCAGAACTGGTAAGCGCACCTGCGGCCGTCAAAGATCGCAGGGGTGAGGATGGGTTTGTGGCAGGGCCCCTCATCTGCCTGCCGGCATCTTCTCCCCGTAAAACGGGGAGAAGGACGCTGCCGTCTCCGCTTTCGCCAATCATCACCGTTTCCGACTGGCGAAAGCCAAGCGGCCGGCCTCTCTCGGTCCGCTTGCGGGGAGAGATGCCCGGCAGGACAGTGAGGGGCTTGACGAGGCTCAGAATTTGCAAGGGCGCCTGCGGCTGGCACGCATCGCAGCGATATGATGGATTGTGGCAGGGCCCCTCATCTGCCTGCCGGCATCTTCTCCCCGTAAAACGGGGAGAAGGACGCTGTCATCTCCACTTTCGCCAATCATCAACGTTTCTGACTGGCGAAACCGAAGCGGCCGGCCTCTCTCGCCCCGCTTGCGGGGAGAGATGTCCGGGAGGACAGTGAGGGGCTGCATGAGGCCCAGAATTGGAAGTGCGCGTGCGGCGTCAAAGATCGCAGGGGTAAGGATGGGTTTGTGGCAGGGCCCCTCATCTGCCTGCCGGCATCTTCTCCCCGTAAAACGCGGAGAAGGACGCTGTCATCTCCACTTTCGCCAATCATCAACGTTTCTGACTGGCGAAACCGAAGCGGCCGGCCTCTCTCGCCCCGCTTGCGGGGAGAGATGTCCGGCAGGACAGTGAGGGGCCCTTTTCGCGCTCGAATCAATCGATGTCGAAAGACACACCCTGCGCCAGCGGCAGCGCCTTGGAATAGTTCACCGTGTTGGTGGCGCGCCGCATATAGGCCTTCCAGGCGTCGGAGCCGCTCTCGCGGCCGCCGCCTGTCTCCTTCTCGCCGCCGAACGCGCCTCCGATCTCCGCGCCGGAGGTGCCGATATTGACGTTGGCGATGCCGCAGTCCGAACCGTCGGCGCCGAGGAAGCGCTCGGCCTCCTGCAGGTTCAGCGTGAAGATCGACGAGGACAGGCCGGCTCCCACTGCGTTGTGGTCGGCAAGGGCCTGGTCGAAGTCGCTGTATTTCATCACATAGAGGATCGGCGCGAAGGTCTCCTCCGTCACCGGAGCGACCTGCTTCGGCATCTCGACCAGGGCCGGCTTTACGTAATAGGCGTTCGCAAGTCCGTTCTCGACGCGGGCCCCGCCGGTGATCTCTCCGCCATTGGCCTCGGCTTCCCGCAGTGCCTTCTGCATGTTGTCGAAGGCGGCCTTGTCGATCAGCGGCCCGACCAGTGCGCTGGTTTCCAGCGGGTTGCCGACCGAGACGCTCTCATAGGCCTTCTTCAGGCGCGGCACGAGCGCATCGTAGACGCTTTCATGCACGAACAGGCGGCGCAGCGTGGTGCAGCGCTGGCCGGCCGTGCCCATGGCGCCGAAGGCGATGGCGCGCAGCGCCATGTCGAGATCGGCCGAAGGGCAGACGATGCCGGCATTGTTGCCGCCGAGCTCGAGGATGGCGCGGGCGAAACGCTTGGCCAGGCGCGGCCCGACGTCACGGCCCATGCGGGTCGAGCCGGTAGCCGAGACCACGGGCACCTTGGGATGGTCGACCAGGACTTCGCCGACGGCGCGGTCGCCGATCAGCACCTGGCTCAGGCCCTCCGGCACGCCGCCGAGACGGGCCGCGGCCTTGTCGAAGATCGCCTGGCAGGCGAGCGCGGTAAGCGGCGTCTTCTCCGACGGCTTCCAGACGACGGCATCGCCGCAGACCAGGGCCAGAGCCGCGTTCCACGACCATACCGCGACCGGGAAGTTGAAGGCCGAGATGACGCCGACCACGCCGATCGGATGCCAGGTCTCCATCATGCGATGGCCGGGACGCTCGGTGGCGATGGTGAGACCGTAGAGCTGGCGCGACAGGCCGACCGCGAAATCGCAGATGTCGATCATTTCCTGGACCTCGCCGAGGCCCTCGGACGGGATCTTGCCGGCCTCGATCGACACCAGCCGGCCGAGATCCTCCTTGGCGGCGCGCAGCTCCTCGCCGAGCAGCCGCACCAGTTCGCCACGCTTCGGCGCCGGTACCAGACGCCACGCGCGGAACGCCGCGTCGGCCTTCTCGATCATCGCAGCGGCGTCGGCCGGGCTGGTCACGGCCAGCGCGCCGATCTGCTCGCCGGTGACGGGGCTGAACGAGGCCATGCTGCCGTTCGTATAGGCTCTTTCCGCGACGCCGAGTTTCGACAGGATCGCGTGCGTTTCCCTTGGGACGGACATGGTTCACCTCTTGTTTCTTGCCGGTGGCGCCCTGCTCATCGCGCTTTTGGTCGAAAGTCAAGGGCTGGCCCAAAGGAATGGGCCTCGACAGACAAGGACAGGCGAGGGCGGCGCGGCATCGCCGCCCAAGCAGGTTTCGGGAAAGTGTCCCACGGTTTTCCGACAAAACCTGCGGCAAAACAGAAAGCTAAGCAGGTGAAGCGTGGGCGAAGCCACGCAAGCCTGCTGGTGCGATCCGTCAGGCCCCGTGCGGCTGTGCCCCGCCATGGGGCGCACTGGTGTGCTCGCGGCGGCTGCGCAGGCGGAAGGCGAGGATCAGCATGAACACGCCGAAGGCGATGGCGTAGCCACCGAGCCACCAGGTGAGCACCACCGCGCCGATCAAGGGCGCGATCAGGAGCGCTATGCCGAACAGGATCGACACGACGCCGGAGAGCACCATCCACCAGCGGCCGTGCTCCCGCGTCAGCTTGTAGGCGGATATCAGCATCAGGACGCCCGTGATCAGGGCCCAGGCCGCAGTGACGATCACGAAGGCGAAGACGGCGCTGACCGGGAAGAGGAAAGCGACGATGCCGACCACGATGTCGAGAACGCCTTCGGCGAGCAGCAGGCCCCATCGCTGGTCGGCGCGGGCGGCCCGAATGGCCGAGATGATGCCGAAAACGCCGTCGACCAGCAAATAAGCGGCGAAGAACAGCGCCAGCGAGAGCATCGCCGCGCCGGGTACGAAAATCGCGATGAGTCCGAGAAGGATGGCCGCCACGCCTCGAATGGCGAGCGCCCACCAGTTTTCGGCGAGCAGCCTGCTCATGGCCTCGTCGCCGGAGTTTCTTTCGACAGTGCTGTTGGTGCTCATGCCGCTTCTCCATCGGCCGCCCCGCCCGTTGAGCAAATTACCGTTTAAGCTTATGAAAATACAGCGCGACCGCGCAAAAGGGTTACCGCAATGGAGCGGGCTTCCTCCAAAAGGCGTGATCGCCAAATTTCCGAGCATCCAAAGGAGGTTACCGGTTATCTCCTTCCTGCCTCGTCACCGCCACGGTGCAGCCTTGTTTCCCGCTATGATGCGCTTCGACGAATGAAGAGCCAGGCAACAACGACCGGCATCATTCGTTGTCGTTGTTCTGCGTACCCCCCGGCAATTCCAAGCGTTCCGGCAGTCATCAAAGCTGCATGGACCGCTGCTAGAGTCCGGGGCGCCAGGGCGAGGCAGATAAAGGGAACAGTCATGTCGCATATCCATTTCCAGGAAAGATCCATCGCCTTCGTCGTCGACCAGTACGTGGAGTCGCGCAGGGACCCGGAATGGCCGATTTCCACCGGCTACGCGCTGCGCGCGATCCGAACCGTATTGCCCAATTGCGATCTCTCCGATCGTCAGCTCGCGGAGATGGTCGCCGCGTCAGCCATCCGTCGCGGGCGCAACGTCGCTTTCGACTTCGCCATCGAGGCGCGCGAATCCAACAGCACGGGACACATCGGAGGCTTCTGAAATTCGTCGCGGAGGCGGCAAAAAACAGTACCGCGGAACCTTTCGGCCTCTGGGTCGTTCGGGTGCCGTGAAGGGATACCGGCCCGAGGGTCGAAAATCCCCGTCACATGGAGCCCGGTGAAGCTATCGCTCGCCGGGCTCTCCATTTTTGATCCAGATTCTTCGTCAGAGTTTCCGGCTGAGATAGAGCGAGCCGCGCAGGCCGAACCGCCAGGGATGGCCGGCCGCGCGGCTGATCCCGATTCTCGTTCCCGCCGCGATCTCGGGCTTGTCGGCGGGCAGCCGCAGGCCGAAGGGCGCCGCGTCGAGCGGCAGCCCGTCGAAGGAGCCGTCCACGCCGAGCGCCTGGCAAAGCCGCCCGGGTCCCGCACAGAGCAGGCGGATATTCTCCAGCCCTCGCCGCTTGCGCATCGCATCTGTCCCGATCGTCGGTTCCAGCGCACGGATGAGGACGGCGCTGCCCGGCAGGCAGACCATGTTCAGGCACCAGTGGATGCCATAGGAGCGGTAGACATAGGCATGCCCGGCCGGGCCGAACATCGCTCGATTGCGCGGGGTCGGGCCGGGAAAGCTGTGAGAGGCCGGATCGTCGGGCTCGTAGGCTTCGGTCTCGACGATGATACCGCCGGTCGAGCCGACCACGAGTTCGGCGCCGATGAGTTCTGGCGCGAGTTCCAGGGCACGTCGTTCGAAGAAATTGCGATGCGGGGTCATTTTCACCGAAGGGGAGGGCACTTCGGCGTAGCTGTATAGAGCATCCTGCCGAAATGTGGATGCCGGTTGTCGGCACGAAGGTTCGCAGCGGGATCGGCAGGGTAACGGCATCCCGTCTGCTGCCGTGGCCGGTTCTGTCGGAACCGGAAGGGCCTGTCCTCGTTGTAAGGGTTATTTCAGACAGGGATATTGCCATGCTTCGCAAAACATGTGCCGGGTTGACGATTCTTCTCCTGGCAATCCCGGCTGCTGCCCTTGCGCAGGATCGGCCCCGCATACCGCCCGACAACGCAAAGAAACTGTCCGAGATCGTCGCCAAGGTCGAGCAGCGCCAGGACTTCCACTACGTCGACGACATCGAGTGGAGCGAAGAGGGCTATTACGACGTCACTTACTACACGACCGACAAGGCGAAGGTGGAAATCAAATACAACGCCGTCAGCGGAGAGCCGCAATGAAGGCGCCGGGTCCGGGTGGTCCGAAGCCGGTGCCTCCGCCGGACCCTATTCCGCCCATGCCGGACCCGCAGCCGGACCCCTCGCCCTTCCCCGGGCCCAAGCCGACGCGGTGAGTGCGTAGCGTAGCGAGTGTGACAGCAGCGTTGTTGCCGGTATGCTTGGTTCGCGTGCGAATGCGGGCAGCGAGGGGAGTTTTCCTCGCGGCCTGCTGGTGCGGTTCAGGGCAGGCGGAGGCAACGACGATCAGGTTGAACATGTCCAGACCCCATCTTGACGTGCTCGTGTGCGGAGCGGTTTGCCGCTTGGCCGTCCGCCATCTGCATCGCAAATGACCCTTGCCGATAGCAGACGTTGGTTTCACGCCTGACAACAGACGTTCAGTGGTTGGCCTTCGTCGACCGCTATCCGTATTCCGCCGACTGTATGCATCCATGGGGCACAACGCAGTGAGTTGACGCATACGGAGCACCAATGCCTGACGTTTGGTCGGAAAACGGCTGTTAGTGACGTCAATCGTCATCGCCGGATTTTTGGCGGTTCCATGCGTCTAAAAACGCGTGGATTGAGTGTCGTTCGTCATCATCGAGCTCGCCGCAGTTCCGAACGGATTCTAAGGCTTCACGAAAAGCCGTGGCATCAATAATGTTCGTGTCTTCCCTGATTTGCGCAGTTATGGACCGCTTGGCGACGCGGTCACCTAACGAACCGAACCCACCCATGGCCATTGTCCAAGAAGACCCGGTCATTGCTCGCGCGAGGGCGACAAGTGCCTTTGGTTCTTTCAATAATCCGCCCGTCCACTCTTGTATTTCCGAAGGATCATTGTTCATAAATTCCACCCAGCGGTGAAGGATGTAAAGCAAGTCTTGATGGCCCAAGAGCGAACCGTTGGAAGCGGCTGAACGAATTAGTTTGAGAGCTCGATCAATCAGCTCGGGCAAAGCGGCTTCCGTTGTGAGGCAATCTTCCTCCCTCGTAGGTAACTTCCCTTCTCGCTGCTGGTAGTCGCCACGCGCTGAGGACACAAAGTCCACAAGCCATCCCAAGGACGCAGCCTTGGTGGCTTCGAAATACATCTTGGTCCGTTCCTCGATAGTGAAACGATCTCGCGTAAGACGCCTGATGAGCCAATGGTAGCGACGGCTTGTGTTCGCCACCGCCATAAATCCATCCTCGACATCTTTTTTGTGATCGATTTCGTCGTGGATCTCGAACAGTGCACCCAGTAGTGGCTCAACCTTGACCTTGTCGACGCGTTTCCCATGCGTGGTGAGCTCGTCGAGATAAACCGGGACCATTGATTGCCCTGTTTGACGCTCGACTTCAGATGCCCTCCGAAAAGCCGCTTTTATGAATTCCCGATCATCTGCCTTCTCGACCAGTTCCCCGATCTGTTGAGCCGACAAAACCTCGTCACTGAGCGAAAGTCGAAAATAGGTATCAAAATGCGCTTCAACGCAGACACGACGTTCTGAGCTCCAGTCGCTTATCCAGTCGCCGGCATAGCTCGTCTCTTCTAGTCGAGGGAACAGCCGCTGTAGTGCCGTCCTTGCGAGTTCATGGCGATCTTGAGGGACGCTTTTTAGGAAAGTGTCGAATCGGTTTTGATCGGTTCGATTTCCACCACCCTCGCGTAGGGTGCCGCATGCCAGATGCTTGTTTGATCTGACGGCTGCAAAGAGACCAGGCTCATACAGCCTGAGTGTTTCCAAGGCCATGAAATCGGCCGGGTTCACTTCACCGGCAATAGCAGGCCACGTCACGCTGATGGCATTTTGGAATCGACTGACGTGACGCGGCGAAGTGATGTACGGTGCAACGACATCATAAAAGACATTCATAAACCGAACTATTTGATACTCGTTAGGCGATCCACAAATTTCAGAAATCGACGCGAGAACGGCATTGTTGAGATCGGTTGGAAGCGGGGCCGGAAGTTCAAACCCAGCTTGTATTATCTTTTCTAGAAAGTGGGGCCCTTCGGATGGGTACCTCTCACTAACCGCTTTTTCAGCAAGTTGTCGGTCGAAAACCACGAGGTACATTACGTTGGGCAACCGCCCCACAGACTTGATCAGCCGAAAAATGGCAAGCGCTTCTTCTGGGGTTAGCCGATCCAGATCATCAATAATGACGAGAAACCGCCGATCCTGCTCCGCAAGGATTTTCGCGAGCTTTTGAAACGTTCCCTCTAACGTCTCACCGTCGGGAAAAAATCGCTTCGCAAAGTCGAACGCTCCGCCGACCAAACCCGCTAGCGGGCCTGCCGGAGTCAGCGCGATTGCCTGTCCAATTATCGGCCCTGCCTGTAAGATCCCACGCCCCAATTTGGGAATCAAATCCTTAACTTTGTCCTTGAGTGTTGAGCTTAAGATCGCGTTGAGGTTCTGAAGAAATGCAAGCGCCAACGCCTCTTCACCCCGGTACCACCAGCACTTAAACTCTGTAAGTATGAGTCGTTGATTTTCAGCTCTGCTCAATGCAGATCGTAACAAGTTGACGGCGCTACTTTTGCCAGAGCCCCACGGACCATTCAAAGCAATGGTGGTCCCTATGGGACTTTCGATGTTCAGTATGCTTTTTGCCAGCGCCTCGGCAAATGGCGTGACACCATATCGGTCGTCTTCGGAGTCTTCGATCGGGCTGTCGTTGAAATAGCTCTTCATAGCTCACTGTAAGCTTTTCTTTTCTTGAACTGCCATGCATCAGCCCGGCAAGCTGCGCGGCTTTGCCGAGGCCTATCCTACGGCCGAATGCTTCTGCCCGATCGGCAACGCTGATGAGATGTTCTGCCAATGGCTGCCAAGACGAGCGGTCGGCGCGCCCGAATGTGCATAGAACATGCAAACCCTCCACCTAGGTGCATGCTCACTCGGCAATTTCAGGTAGTCAAGCAGGAATCTGCAACCTTATCAAGTAGCTGGCCTAACTGTGCCGACATGGCTAGGCTGGAATTCGAAAGACATGGAGGTTCCCATGACGGGCACAAGCGGCAACGCGAAACCCGGCCGCATCCCTCGGGATGGGTTGGCGCATGTATCGGGGGAAACTTCCGAACTGCTGCTTCCCCTCACCATCCCGCAGCTTCTGCAGCTCGCTGTAGCGGGCAACGGCCCACGCGACGCGGCGGTGTTTCCGGAGCAGGGCAGGCGGCTTTCCTGGGATCAGCTGGAGGAGGAGGTCGACGCCTTCGCCGGCGGTCTCATCAAGCTGGGGCTCGGCAAGGGCGACCGCGTCGGCATCTGGTCGCCGAACCGCTGGGAGTGGCTGGTCACTCAATATGCGACGGCGCGGATCGGGGCGATCCTCGTCAACATCAATCCGGCCTATCGCATGTTCGAGCTGGATTATGCGCTGAACAAGGTCGGCTGCGCGGCCCTGGTCACGGCGTCGAAGTTCAAGACGTCGGACTATGTCGGCATGCTACGCTCGCTCGCGCCGGAACTCGACCAATGCGCGCCCGGAGAGCTGCGCGCTGAGAAGCTGCCCTCGCTCCGGTCGGTTATCCTGATGGGCGAGGAGCAAAGTCCCGGCATGTTTGCGTTTGCCGAGGTCATGGAGAAGGGGAAGGCCGTGCCGCGCGGGCGGCTCGACGCCGCGACGGCGGCGCTGCGGCCCGGCGATGCGATCAACATCCAGTTCACCAGCGGCACAACCGGCGCGCCGAAGGGCGCGACGCTGACCCACACCAACATCGTCAACAACGGGCATTTCGTCACCGCCGCGATGAACCTCTCCAAGGAGGACCGGCTGTGCATTCCCGTGCCCTTCTATCATTGCTTCGGCATGGTGATGGGCTCGCTCGGCTGCGTCTCCAAGGGCGCGACCATGGTGTTTCCCGGCGAGGGTTTCGACGCAGCCGCGACGCTCAGGGCCGTGGAAGCCGAGAAATGCACGGCGCTCTACGGCGTGCCGACCATGTTCGTCGCCATGCTCGATCATCCTGATTTCAAGAGCTTCGATCTCTCGTCGCTGCGCACCGGCATCATGGCCGGCGCGCCATGCCCGATCGAGGTGATGAAGCGCGTGATCGGCAGCATGCATATGAGCGAGGTGACCATCGCCTATGGCATGACGGAAACCAGCCCGGTCTCGTTCCAGAGCGCGGTCGACGACCCGCTCGAGCGCCGTGTCTCGACTGTCGGGCGGGTCCATCCGCATGTCGAGGTCAAGATCGTCGACGAGAGCGGCAACACGCTGCCGACTGGCGCGCGCGGCGAGCTCTGCACGCGGGGCTATTCGGTGATGTCCGGCTATTGGGACGACAGCGAGCGCACCGCCGAGGCGATCGACGCAGGCGGCTGGATGCATACGGGCGACCTCGCGACCATAGACGACGAAGGCTATTGCAACATCGTCGGCCGGGTGAAGGACATGGTGATCCGTGGCGGCGAAAACATCTATCCGCGCGAGGTCGAGGAGTTCCTTTATCGCCATCCCAAGGTGCGCGAGGTCCAGGTGTTCGGCGTGCCGGATGCCAGATATGGCGAAGAGCTCTGTGCCTGGATCGTGCCGCTCGCCGGCCAGACGGTGACGGAAGAGGAGATGCGCGACTATTGCCGTGACCAGATCGCCCACTACAAGGTGCCGCGCTATTTCCGCTTCAAGACCGAGCTGCCGATGACGGTGACCGGCAAGCCGCAGAAATTCATCATGCGCGATACGATGATCGAGGAGCTCGATCTGGTGGTGGCGAAGACGGCGTGAAGCTCCGGCGATGGCGAGTTGCCCCTCACTGTCCTGCCGGACATCTCTCCCCGCAAGCGGGGCGAGAGACGCCGGCCGCTTGGGTTTCGCTAATCGGAATGTTGGTGATTGGCGAAACCGAAGATGACAGCGGTCTTCTCCCTCCTACAGGGAGAAGACGTTCATAAGTCCTGGGAGGACGCCTTGGATGGTGAAATACATGGCGCAACGTATGGAAAGCTCAAAGAGCGGGATGGTGCTGGTGCCGATTCGGCCATTTCGTTCTGCACCGTTGGGTGGCTTGCTCAACCGTAGCGGAATGGATCCTCGGATCAGCTCGCCCGCTGGCGCGGGCTCCCGTCCGAGGATGACGATTGCGTTGAAGACCTGCCCAAATCACCAACCTTGGCGATTGGCATCGCCATGGAAGCTTCGTCATCCTCGGGCCGGCGCCGAGCGAAGCGATGGCGACGTGACCCGTGGATCCATTCCGTTACGTTCGGGCAACCCACCCAATGGTGCAGAACGAAGTGGCCGAACGGCAGTGACAGCAGCCATCATCCGACCTGCCTGACCATCACCACCTAACCAACAGGCGCATCCGTCCTCATCAGCCCCTCCGCCTTGAGCTCGTCCCACAATGCACCGGAGATCACCGCATCGTAGATGGCGCGGTTGCTTTTGGCTTCTTCGACGGCCTGTCCTCCGGGGATGACCGACATCACGCGGGGGTGGAGCAGCGGGAAACGGAGTGCCGCCTCGATGAGCCGCACGCCATGGCGGCGGCAGATGGCTTCGATGCGCGAGACCTTGTCGAGGATCTCCTGCGGTGCTTCCGAATAATTGTAATAGGCGCCGGGGCGGGCGCCCGTCGCCAATATGCCGGAATTGTAGGGGCCGCCGAGAACGATGCCGATGCCGCGCTTCTCGCAGAGCGGCAGGAAGGATTGCAGCGCCTCCTGCTCGAGCAGCGTGTAGCGGCCGGCGAGCAGGAAGAGATCGAAGTCGCCGCGCTCGGCGAGCCACTGGCAGGGCTGCCATTCGTTGATGCCGGCGCCGAAGGCCTTGATCACGCCCTGGTCGCGCAGCGCAAGCAGCGCGTAGTAGCCCGAGGTCATCAATTGATCGAGGCGCGCCTGGAGGGCCTCCTGCGTGCCATGGTTGAAGACGTCGAGATCGTGGGCGTAGAGGATGTCGATGCGGTCGACGCCGAGGCGTTCGAGCGAGGCCTCGAAGGAGCGCATCACCCCGTCATAGGTGTAGTCGTAGACCTCGCGGCGGGTCGGCGTGTCGAAGAACTTGCCGATGCCCGTCCTCTCTTCCGGCGGGCAGGCTTTCAGGAGCCGCCCGACCTTGCTTGAGAGCACGTAGTCGTCGCGCTTCCTGCCGCGAAGAAAGGGGTTGAGGCGGGTTTCGGCAAGGCCGAGACCGTAGAGCGGCGCGGTATCGAAATAGCGGCAGCCGGTCTCCCAGGCCGTGTCGAGGATGCGGCGCGCATCCTCGTCGGAGATCGCCCGATAGAGGTTGCCGAGCGGCGCGGTGCCGAAGCCCAGCTCGGTGAAATCGATGCCGCCATTGCCAAGCCGGTCGAAATGCCGTGTCTTCATTTTCAGTCTGTCCCTATTTCACCGCGCCTGTCGCCATGCCGGCGATGATATAGCGTTCCAGAACGATGCCAACGATGATCAGCGGGGCGATGGCGGCGGTCGAAAGCGCGGCCATCGCCCACCAGTTGATGCCCTGGCTGCCGGTCTGGCTCGCCACCATCACGGGCAGCGTCTTGGCTTCGGTGCTGGTGAGCAGCGAGGCGAAGAAATATTCGTTCCAGCACAGGATGAGCGCCAGGATGAAGGCCGCCACCATGCCCGGCAGGGCGATCGGCACCACGATGCGCAGGAATGCGCCCCATACGGTGAGCCCGTCGACCAGGGCCGCTTCCTCGAGCTCCACGGGTATCGCCTTGAACTGGTCGCGCATGATCCAGATGACGATCGGCAGCACCATCAGCGTGTAGACGAGGATGAGGCCGATGCGCGAGTCGAGCAGCGCGATCTCCTTGTAGAGCACCAGGAAGGGCAGGGCGAGAACGACCGGTGGCAGGATGAGCTGGGACAGGAAGAAGAAGGAGATGTCCTTGTTGCGCATCCACAGGAACCGGTAGGAGAAGCGGCTCAGCCCATAGGCGGCGAGCGACCCGATCACCAGCGCCAGGAACGACGCCACGATCGAGGCCACGACGCTGTTCCAGAAACGCTTCAGGAATTCGTCGCGCACCGTCGAGGTCTGGAAGATCGTGTCGGGCGAGAGCCCCAGCGACTGCCAGCCTTTCCATTGCGGCCAGAAATCGACGAAGGGGATGAGATTTCCCTTCATCACGTCCGGCGCGATCTTGAAGGAGGTGGTTACGGTCCAGAAGATCGGAAAGAGGCAGATGAAGGCCCAAAGGATGAGGATGCCGTAAATCGCGATGCGGGCCGCGATGTGGCGAATGCGGCCGGTGGCGCTTTCGGCGGGGGTAACGGTCGAGTGAGGCAGGTCGATGGCTGTCATTGAGGCACGCCACTTCCTTTGCAGATGAACATGGCGGGTACGCCAGGTCCCCCTCTCCGTCTCGGCTTCGCCGAGCCACCTCTCCCCCACGCTGCGCGTAGGGGAGAGGAAGCGCCGGCGGCACATTTGGCGCCTTTCCTCTTCCACACGAATGTTGGGGAGAGGTGGCTCGGCGAAGCCGAGACGGAGAGGGGGAACTGCCGGGCAAGGAGGACAGTCATCAAGCCTCCTCCTGCCCATACCCACGCAGCCAGCGGCCGGCGATGTTGAGCATCAAGGTGAGCGCCACCACGATCAGCACGAGATAGACCATGGCCAGCAGCGTGCCGTAGCCGACATTCGAGCGGTCGCGGTATTCGCGGTAGATGAAGCTCGTCACGGAATCCGTGGCGCCGCCCGGCCCGCCGGAGGTGACGTTGATGATGATGTCGGCGATCTTCAGCTTGAAGATGATGCGGATCATGATCGCCGTGATGGAGACGGGAAGGGTCAGCGGGAACACCACCTTCCAGAAGCTCTGCCAGGCGCTCGCGCCGTCGACCCTGGCGGCTTCCAGTACCTCGCGCGGCAGCGCCTGGAGACCGGCGAGCAGCATGATCATCATCAGCGGAATGAAGGTCCAGGCGTCCATCGCCATGATTGACAGCTTGGCGAGCCAGGGGTCGGTGAAGAAGGAGGGGTTTTCCCAGCCCAGCCAACGGGCGAGGTTCGCCACCGGCCCGAAACGGATCTCCATCATGGATTTGCCGACCATCCAGCTCACCGCCACCGGGGAGAGCATCAGCGGCAAGAGGAAGACGACGCGGAAGAACTTGCGCCCGCGGATCTGCGAATTGAGAAGCAGCGCCAGGCCGAAAGCGATGGCGTATTCGACCAGGACCGAAAGCGTGTACCAGATCATGTTGGCGAGTGCGTTCCAGTAGAACGGATCGGCAAGCATCTGCCTGACATTGTCGAGCCCGTTGAACTTACGGCCCTCGAATGCGGAGAGATTCCAGTCGGTGAAGGCGATATAGAGGCCGAACACCAGCGGGAAGATCACCATGGCGGCGATGAACAGCACCGCCGGCAGCACGAACAGCGCCTTTGAACCTTCGTTGCCGCGCCGCAGCACCTGGGACCAGCCGAAGGCGACGGCCCAGGCGAGATAGGCGTAGACGAGCGGTCGCCAGTTATCGAAGCCTTTGTAGATAAGACCCGCGCTGGACAGAACCTGCACCGCGAGCGTGCCGAGCAGAACGGCCCAACCGGCGATCAGCACGAGCTGGCCGAGGCGTTGCCGTGCCGCCGGCACCGGCTCGGGCGCCACGAGGTCCTTGGGATCGGCCGAGATTGCCGACGCGTCTTGCATGGTGCCACCGATATGCGATCAGAATTCTGGACCGGCGGAAAGCTTCCCGCCGGTCAGGCTGGAGCCGATGCTCCGTCGCTCATATGCCCAGAGAAGCCTTGTAGAGCTTGATCTGGTTCTCCCGGCCGATCTGGTCGGTGATCTTCTCCCAGGCCGCGGCGATCGCATCCGCGCCTTCCTGGGCCGATTTGTACTGGCCGGCGAAGGTCTTGGCGAGTTCGTCCTCGGCTACGGAATAATACTGGAAGATGCCGGGAATGCGCGGTTCGATCGCGGCGTTCGGGTGATTGTAGGAATCCCGATTGGAGCCGAGATAGTCCTCGATATAGGCCCGGTCGTAGCCCGCTGCTTCCCATTCGTCGTAGTTGAAATGGGAGTTGCGGTAGGGCTGGAAGCCGGAGGGGTAGGCCGAGCACCAGAGCGAGAGATCTTTGCCGCCGAGATGCGCGGCGGCCGACCAGGCGGCCTTCTTCTTCTTTTCGTCGCCGTCGACGCGGGCCATCACGTAAACGCCCCAGCCGATATAGGCCATGTTGGGCGCGAAATTGGGTCCGGAGGCGAGCTTCTCCCAATCTCCCTTGCCATGGTTCCAGACATCGTCGGAGCCCGGCAGGATCGAGAAATTGGCGACGTCGCCGACGACGGAGGTGTCGGAGGTGCGGGCCATCGAGCCGACATCGCCCCACCAGCTCAAGGCCGAGCCGGTGCCGGCGAGGAACTGCTGGAAGGCGGTGGTGCCGGGATCGGCGTTGATCTGGTCCGGCGGTTGGGCGGCTATGACGTCGAGCACGTCCTGGATGGCGCGCACGAAGGCGGGATTGTTCACGCGCGGCTTCATCGTGTCGGGGTCGAACAGCCAAGCCTTGTCGTCAGGATGCTTGGCATAGGCGGTGGCACGGCTTTCCAGGAAGTAGAAGCCGAACCCGCCCCAGCCCTTGAGCGGGTCGAGATAGCCATAGGCGTCGAGGCCGGTCAGCGGATCCTTCTTTCCCTTCAGGAATTTCGTGGCTGCCTGCATCTCCTGCCAGGTCGTGGGAACCTTCCACTCGCCCTGGTTGCCTTCGGACTTCCAGGCAGCCGCGAGATCGGCATTCTCGAAAATGTCCTTGCGGAAGCTCAGCGTATGACAATCGCCGTCGATCGAGATGCGATAGGTCTTGCCTTCCCAGGTGCCGACCGGCGCTTTGAGATAGCCGACATAGTCGTCCATCTCGATCAGGCTCTTCACCCAGTCGGGCATCTCCGAGGCGAGGCCCTTGCCACAGACGTCGCCCTCGAAGGGCGCGCCCATCTCGATGATGTCGAAATCGACCGTTCCGGTCGCGATCGACTGCTGCAGGCGGGCGTTGTAGTCGGCCTGGGCGAGGTCGATCCAGTTGATCTTGGCCCCGGTATAGGCTTCCCACGGCTTCAGGAAGCCGCGGAACAGGAAGTTGTGAAGGTTCTGGTTGTTGAGCCCCATGAAGGTGAGCTCGACGCCGGCGAATTCGCCTTCCTTCACCGTGGACTTGGTGCCGGCCAGGCACATTTCGCCGACCTTCTGCCAGTCCGCGTCGGTCGGAGACCCCTTGCCGACGCCCGGGATCTTGAGGATTTCGGCGCGCAGATTGTCCTGCGTCCGCGCCTTCGGGGCAAGCACACCCAATCCGCTCGTCGCGCCGAGGGCCAGGGCAGAAACGCCGGCCGCGGCCTTCAGAACATTCCTGCGGCTGGCCTGCATGGCCATGAGCCGCTCGTACACATGCACTTTCATGGAATTCCTCCCTCGGAACCGGATGCCATCCCGCCGATGTCGCGGTGGCATGGATCCGCGGCACCACGTTCGAGCCATGCATGCCCGGCTGCCCGACGGTTCTGTCGGCGTATACCCGAGCGTCGCACCTCCTCCGGCCCGACACGCGAAGCCAGTATGCGGGCCAAAACTTTTTCGAGTCAACAAATCCGAGAGGGAGACGAAACGAACCTGCGGCGTATACGAAACACGGAACAGTTTTCGGCAATAACGCTGCGAAAACGAAAAACCTGCAGCATTGGGGTCGGTCTCGTGCCGTCGACGCGCGCAAGGCCCGATCGGACGAAAAAGCGAAGGTGGTCACGAGCGCGGTTGACATGACGGCCCGGCTCGTCTGTTCTTCCGTGGCGTCGCCCGGAGGAGAACTGCGGCGGGAGGAAGCATGGCAAAGGTTTCGGTGCGCCAGGTGCGCAAAGCCTTCGGCGAAGTGGAGGTCATCCACGGCGTCGACATCGACATAGCCGATGGCGAGTTCGTGGTGCTGGTCGGGCCGTCCGGTTGCGGCAAGTCCACGTTGCTGCGGATGATCGCCGGGCTGGAAAGCATCAGCGGCGGGGCGATCTCGATCGGCGACCGCGTGGTCAATAATCTTCCACCGTCCGAGCGCGACATCGCGATGGTGTTCCAGAACTACGCGCTCTATCCGCATATGAAGGTCAAGGACAACATGGCCTTCGCGCTGAGGCTGCGCAAGACGAGCCCGGCCGAGGTCGACAAGCGCATCAAGCAGGCGGCGGAAATCCTCGGCCTGGTGCCGTTCCTCGATCGCTATCCCCGACAATTGTCGGGTGGCCAGCGCCAGCGCGTGGCCATGGGCCGGGCCATTGTACGCGATCCCGAGGTCTTTCTGTTCGACGAACCGCTGTCCAATCTCGACGCCAAGCTCAGGGTGCAGATGCGCACCGAGATCAAGGAACTGCATCAGCGCCTGAAGACCACGACCGTCTATGTCACGCACGACCAGGTCGAGGCGATGACAATGGCCGACAAGATCGTCGTCATGCAGGACGGGCGGGTCGAGCAGATGGGCGCACCGCTCGAATTGTTCGATCGGCCGGTGAATACCTTCGTCGCGGGCTTCCTGGGCTCTCCGGCGATGAACATGCTCCAGGGCACCGTCGCGGGCGGAGCGACCCAGGCGGTCGAGGTGAACGGCACCCGTCTCGCCGTCGCGGGGCGCCACCAGGCCGCCGGAGAGGGGCAGCCGGTGATCTTCGGTATCAGGCCCGAGCATCTGGAACTGTCGGAAGAGGGTTTTCCGGCGCGCATCTCGGTGGTCGAGCCGACCGGCTCCGAAACCATGGTGTTCCTGCGTTTCGGGGAAAGCGACATGGTGGCGCTGTTTCGCGAACGCCATGATTTCAAGCCCGGCGATACGATCCGCCTGCGGCCTCGTCCCAACCATGTGCATCTGTTCGACGCGGCCAGCGCGCAGCGCATCTGATTGTGCCTCCGCACCGGCCGGTGCGGCGTTGGAGGGAAATTCATGCTCAAGGGAATAAGCCCGCTTCTCAACGCCGACGTGCTCTACGCACTGAGGGCGATGGGACATGGCGACGACCTCATCATCTGCGACACCAACTTCCCGGCCGATTCGGTCGCCAGGCAGACGCGGCTCGGCCGGCTGCTCAGGATCGACAACGTGACCGCGGGAGAGGCCGCGGCGGCCATCCTGTCGCTCTATCCGCTCGACAGTTTCGTCGACGACGCGGCCGCGCGCATGGAGATCGTCGGCAATCCCACCGAGATCCCAGCGGTGCAGCAGGAAGTGCAGAGGGCGATCGACGCGGCGGAAGGCCGTTCCTGGCCGATGGTCGGTGTCGAGCGCTACGCCTTCTATGAACGCGCCAAACAGGCCTATTGTGTCGTTCAGACAGGCGAGCGCCGCTTCTATGGATGCTTCGCGCTGCGTAAGGGCGTAATTGCGCCGGATGCCGCATGAGCGGCTCGCCGATCGTCATCCTCGGCGTGTTCGTCGCCGACACCGCTTATCGGGCGACGCGACAGCCGCGCATCGGCGAGACCGTCCTTGGAACCGCCTTCAAGCTTGGCCCCGGCGGCAAAGGTTCCAATCAGGCCGTGGCTGCGGGACGGCTCGGCGGCAATGTCAGCTTCATCACCAGGCTCGGACGTGACGCCTTCGCCGAGATGGCGGTCACGACCTGGACGGAGGCCGGGGTGAAGCCCGTCGTCATCGAAACGCCGGAAAGCTATACGGGCGCGGCCTATATCTTCGTGGAGGAAGAGAGCGGCGACAACGCCATCATCGTTTCTCCGGGCGCGGCCATGCTGATTTCTGCCGCCGACATCGAAGCCAATGCCGAACTGATCCGCTCGGCCGGGATTTTCGTGACGCAACTCGAGCAGCCGATCGACGCCGCCCGACGGGGCCTGGCCATAGCGCGCGGCGCCGACGTGACGACGATCCTCAATCCGGCGCCGGGCACGACGTTGCCCGACGACATTTTCCCACAGTGTCATTACCTCACCCCGAACGAGATGGAGGCCGAGGCGCTGACCGGCATCGCCGTCGATTCCATCGACAGCGCTCGTCGTGCGGCCGACACCCTGTTGGGAAAAGGTGCCGGGGCTGTCATCGTCACGCTCGGTGAAAAAGGTGCGCTGTTCCACACCGCCTCGCAGTCGGAACATGTGCCGGCCTTTGTCGTGGGCCCCGTCGTGGAAACGACCGGGGCGGGTGACGCCTTCAACGGCGGTTTCGCCTTCGCGCTGGCGCGCGGTCTGACCGGGATCGAGGCCGTTCGCTTCGCCTGCGCGGTGGCTGGCATCTCCGTGACCCGGCACGGCACCGCCCCCTCCATGCCGAGCCTGACGGAAGTGGAGCAGGTGCTGAGCCGATTCGAATAGAGGTCGGAATCGTCTCGGCACGACCGGGACCGAACGAGGCCACAACCTCGTTCGATAGCCGTCAAAAAGGATCTTCGTGTCGTTCAGTGCCCGCCGCCACCTCCGGCCGCCGCGGGCGGCTTGCGCATGAGCATGGCGAAGACCGCCAGTGAGGCGAAGAGCACCGTCAGCAGATAGAAGACGTCGATGAAGGACATGAGCGTCGCCTGCTGGGCGACCATGCCACTCAGCTTCGACAGCGCGGCGGTCGGGCCATCGAGACCGTGCGACTGGAAGTTCCGTGTCATGTCGTCCAGCTTCTTGACGGCTTCCGGATTGGCCCAGGTCACATGTTCGGCAAGCCTGCCGTAGTGGAAGTCGTTGCGCCGGATGAGAACCGTGTTGATGACGGCCAGGCCGACCGCGCCGCCGAGATTGCGCGTCAGGTTGAAGAGACCCGAAGCGTTCTTCAGCCGGTCATGCGGCAAGGTTCCGAGCGCCAGATTGTTGATCGGCACCATGCACAGCATCAGCGACATACCGCGCAGGATCTGCGGGAGGAGCAATTCGTAGAAATCCCAGTCGGCGGTGAGATGGGTGAGCTGCCACGTGCCGGCCGCGAAGCCGAGGAAACCCACCATCATCATGGCGCGCAGGTCCATGCGCGTCGACAGGAAGCCGGCAAGCGGCGCGGTGATGAACATTGCGAGGCCGGAGACGAACAGGGCCTCGCCGATCATCAGGGAATCGTAGCCGCGGATCTGACCGAGGAAGAGCGGGTAGAGATAGGTCAGGCCGTAGAGGCCTATGCCCATGGTGAAGGAGAAGACCGAGCCGAAGGCAAAGTTCACATTGGTGAAGGCGCGCAGGTCGACGATCGGCTCCTCCTGTGTGAAGACGCGGTAGAAGAAGACGATGGCGCCGATGGCGAGCACGATCGAGAAGACCAAGACGGTCTCGTCCTGCATCCAGTCGTTGCGCGGGCCTTCCTCGAGCACATATTCGAGCGAGCCGAGAAAGGCCGCCATGCCGATCAAACCCCACCAGTCGAACTTAGAGAGCAGGTCCCGCTCCGGCCTGTCAAAATCGATCAGCGTCCAGGCCGCTATGGTGACGAAGACGCCGGGCACCACGTTGATCAGGAACAGCCAGTGCCAGGACATTGCGTGGCTGATATAGCCGCCGACCGTCGGACCGATCGTCGGCGCGAGCGTGGCGACGAGACCGATCATCGGCGACACCACCGCGCGGCGCGACGGCGGAAAGATCGTGAAGGCAGCAGCGAAGACGCTAGGGATCATGCCGCCACCGATGAAACCCTGGATCGCCCGGTAGACGATCATCTGTTCGATGCTGGTGGCGGTGGCGCAGAGTGCGCTCGCGAGTGTGAAACCGGCTGCGGAAACCGCGAAGAGGACCCGTGTCGAAAGCAGGCGCGCCAGGAAGCCCGACAGCGGGATCATGACGACCTCCGCGATCAGATACGAGGTCTGCACCCAGGAGATCTCGTCGGAGCTGGCGCTCAAGCCCGCCTGAATCTCGGTGAGGGACGCCGACACGATCTGGATGTCGAGAATCGCCATGAACATGCCGAACACCATCGCCAGGAAGGCGACGATGCGGCGCGTGCTCGGCAGCGCGTCCTCGGAAGGAGCAGGGCGTGCGGGAATGGCTGCGGTCGTGGCGGTGGCCATGGCGAGCCTCCAGCGCTCAGTAGAGGCTCGCGGTCTTTGCTGCCGGCGCGGTCCGGCTGTCGACTTCGACGACAACGGAGAGGCCGGCGCGCAGCTTGCCCGAAGCCAGCGCGTTCTCGGAAAGATCGATGCGAACCGGCACGCGCTGCACGATCTTGGTGAAGTTGCCGGTGGCATTTTCCGGGGGAAGCAGCGAGAAGACCGCGCCGGAGGCCGGAGCCAGCGACGAGACCGTGCCCTCGAAAGCGATGTCGTCGACGGCGTCGACCGATAGCTTCACCTTCTCGCCGGGCACGAGCTTGGCAAGCTGTGTCTCCTTGAAATTGGCGACGACGTAAAGCTTGTTCAGCGGCACGACCACCGCGAGCTTCTGACCCGGCGAGACGAGATCGCCCTGTTCGACGGCGCGATTGCCGACGACGCCGTCATAAGGTGCACGCAGGACGGTGAAGGAGAGGTCGCGCGCGGCCTTGTCTCGGGCAAGCTCGAGGTTCTGCAAGGTGGACTGGGCTTCCTGATACTGCGCCTCCAGCACGCCGATGTTGGCTTTGGCGCTCGCGATCTGCGCGTCTGCGCCCGTCAGCGCCGCATCGGCCTGCTCAACGGCGGTTTGTGCGTCGTCGAGTTGGGCCTGCGTCGCCACATGGGTTTTCAACAGTTGTGCCGTGCGGTCGGCCGTGCGCCGCGCGTTGTTCGCGGCGGCCACGGCCGACGTCTTTTGCGCCTCGGCCTGGCCCAGTGCGGCGCGCGCGGCTTCGGCCTGGGCCTTGATGCGCTCCAGCGTCTTGTTCTGGACGTCGATCTGCGCCTGGGCTTGGTCGAAAGCAATGCGGTAGTCGCCATCGTCGATGGTTACGATGGGATCGCCGGCCTTGACGAATTGGTTCTCCGCGGCGTCGAGGCGCGCGACATAGCCGGTGATCTTCGGCGTGACGTAAGCCATGTCGGCCTGGACGTAGGCGTCATCCGTCGAGATCATGAAGCGGCCTTCCGTCCAGTAGCCGTATCCGTACCAGCCCCCGCCTGCCACCAAAGCCATGACCACGAGCGGCAACAGGAAGGACTTGGCCGACCTCTTTTTGGGGGCAGGCGCCTCGGCACGTGGTGGTGCCGGCGGTTCCGCGACCGGAGCCGTCCTGTCCACTTCCTGTTCCGTCTTCATGGACGGCACGCTGTGCAAGGGGGTGATGGCAGCCGTTTCAGGCTTGGATGCGACGCGCGTGGACATGACTGAACTTCCTAGATTAAACCGAACCGTTCGGTTCGACTTGACGTAGCGTATGGGAGGGGGCATATCAAGAGGCAATCGAACCGATTGGTTCGAAAAAAATAGAGGAAACGATGGGCACCGAATCCAGGGAGATCGCGTCTTCAATCGAGGCGGGGGATGAGGCGCCGGATTGCCTTCGACGCGGGCGCCCGGCAGCGGGGCAAGACCCGATCAAGCGCCGGCAGATCCTTGACGGCGCACGGCGTGTCTTCATCAATATGGGCTTCGATGCAGCCTCGATGAACGACATCACGCGCGAAGCCGGCGTTTCGAAGGGTACGATCTACGTCTATTTCCAGAACAAGGAAGACCTGTTCGAGGCGTTGATCGAGGAAGAACGTCGGTCGATCTTCGCCAATCTCTACGACGCCCTCGAACATGACGGAGGTTTACGCGAAACCCTCATCGCCTATGGCGTGGCGTTGGCCAAAAAGGTCACGGCGCCGACGGTGCTGCGGGCGCAGCGCACGGTCATCGGCATCTGCGAGCGCATGCCGGAAGTCGGGATGCGCTTTTACGAGCGCGGGCCCAAGCGCGGCCACGACAAGCTGATGGCATTCCTTGCCCGTGCCGTCGAAGCGGGGAAGCTTTCCATTCCCGACATCGACCTTGCGGCCTACCAGTTCGGCGATCTCTGCACCTCGCGGATCTTCCGCCAATGCCTGTTCGGCTATCGGACGACTACCCCGAGCGAGGAGGAGATTCGGCAGATCGTGACCGCCGGCGTCGATCTCTTCATGAAGGCCTACGCCGCCGAGGTCTCACCGTAGGTTCATGTCTCGACCGAACAGGACGAACAAAAGCTCGTTCCGATCGTTTGGTTGGCAACAGGAACCTTGAACATGAGCGTTGATGACGCGGCCCGCGGCCGCAACGCAGATTCGCCCTCGCAGATGACGTGGCGCGGCTGGCGCGACGTGTTCTGGCGGGTGTGGAAAGAGGCGGACGAAGACCGGCTCATGCTGAT
Organism: Mesorhizobium sp. 1B3; assembly: GCF_050958605.1. Taxonomy (NCBI): domain Bacteria; kingdom Pseudomonadati; phylum Pseudomonadota; class Alphaproteobacteria; order Hyphomicrobiales; family Phyllobacteriaceae; genus Mesorhizobium; species Mesorhizobium sp. 1B3. The sequence goes on from NZ_JBJHDO010000002.1 coordinate 219,390, forward strand.
CGCTGCCGGAGCCACCTATTACCTGCTGCTGGCCTTGTTTCCTGCCCTGGCGGCCTTTGTTTCCCTCTACGGCTTTTTCGCGAACCCGTTGACGATCGCGAACCACCTGTCCTATCTGGCCGGCCTGCTGCCGGAAGACGGTATCGATATCATCCGCGAACAACTCGACACGCTGGCCGCGAAAAGCGACAGGACACTGAGCCTCGGCTTTCTCGTCGCCTTCGCCATCGCCTTCTGGAGCGCCAACAGCGGGATCAAAGCGCTCTTCGAGGCGATGAATATCGTCTACGACGAACGCGAGAAACGCAGCTTCCTTGCCCTCAACCTGATTGCGGTCCTGTTCACTTTCGGGGCCATGGCGGTCGGTTTCGTGCTCATCACCGCCATCGGCATCGTTCCCGCGGCGCTCGCCCTGCTGAATCTCGGTGATCAAGCCGATCTTGTCATACGGCTGGCGCGGTGGCCGCTGATCGTGCTGCTGCTCGCCGTGGGCATCTCCCTGATCTATCGGTATGGACCCAGCCGTGAGAGAGCGAAGTGGCGCTGGGTTACCTGGGGAGGAGCGTTGGCCACGATCGCTTGGCTCGTCGTGTCGATCGGCTTCTCGTTTTATCTGGAGAACTTTGCCCAATACAACGTCACCTATGGGTCCTTGGGGGCCGTGGTCGGGTTCATGATCTGGACCTGGCTTTCCGTCCTGGTGCTGCTTGTCGGAGGCGAACTGAATTCGGAGATGGAACATCAGACCGCCGTCGATTCGACGACCGGGCCGCCCGAACCGATGGGGCAGCGCGGCGCGGTGATGGCCGACACGCTCGGCGAGCCCGCCGACTGAACGGCGCTTGCGATTTTCCTTGATGTTGCGTCATAACCAGCTACTTCAAGCTTGAAGGAATTTGGGCCTGCCCCCTTGGGTGGGCCGGGAGAGACGGCTTGAGTGCTGAAGACGAATTGGCGGATCCGTGGCTCGACGGCGAGACCAAGGTGCTGGAGGCGCCGGGAGACCACGGCGATGAACTGCGCCTGTGGCTTCGGCTCCTGACGTGCACGACACTCGTCGAAACGGAGGTGCGGCGCCGCCTGCGCGAGGAGTTCGATTTCACGCTGCCGCGCTTCGATCTCCTGGCGCAGCTCGAGCGGGCTCCCGACGGCATGGTGCTGGGCGAGGTATCGAAGCGCATGATGGTGTCGGCCGGCAACATCACGTCGCTGGTCGACCGACTCGCGCAGAGCGGTCATATCTCCCGCACGACCTCGCCGGCTGACCGGCGCGTACAGATCATCTCGCTGACGCCGTTCGGCCATGCCGAATTCCAGAAGATGGCTGCACGGCACGCGGACTGGATCGGCAGCCTCTTCGCCAGCCTGACAGAGCGGGACGGGGCGGCGCTCATGAAGGAACTGGCCAAACTCAAACGGTCCATTAGGTTGGGACTCGAGACGGCGGACTAGACGGCCGTCTCCAGCCGGCTGACTGCTTCAGCCGGTGGCGAAGAGCAGCGGCCTGGAAGGAACCGACATTGGGAATGACGATGAACGGCATCACTGCGTTCTTGGCTGGAATTGCCGCATTGTTCGGCGGCCCGGCATATGCCGAGGGATTCAAGATTCACGATCTCACAACCGTCGAGGCTGACATAGCTTCGGCATTCGCGCCTGAATTCTATCACTGGGCCATCCCGAATACGATGAGCCTAAGCTGCTGCGACAATGAGGAAAACCAGATCATCTCCATCGAGATCGATCGACACACGGACGAGATCGGCCAGGAGAATCGAACCGACGAGACCTACATCGCCGAGATGGAGGACACCTGTACCAATAAAGGTATCCCGTGCCGGATCGAGGACGTTCATGTGGGGACAGGCATCGGCCGCCTCATCACGATATCGCTGGGTGGCGGCATGAAAGGAGCAAATGTGTTCCTTGTTCGGGATGGAGACCGCCTGACGATTCGTTCGGCAGCGGATGACGCGGACATTGCCCGGAGAAATGCGGAGACGGCGCTGGGCGCCCTCAAGAAGTCCTTGCTGAGGCCGTAACTCATTGCGGGCTGCCGGAGCTGTGGGCGGAAAGCCGACCGGACCGTCCTAAAACCACAGGTCCCGGACGCATCGACCATCCGGCGGCAAGTCTTCGAATGTGTCCAGTCCGTCGAAGTGGTCGATGGGGAGATCGGCCACGGCTTCTGGCGAGGCGAGTCGAAGGTTGACTGCCATACGACGACGACCGTTGGCCTCAAGCCGTAGACCTCGCCAGCACAGCACGCAGCCGCATGAGGGGCAGAAGAGGATCTCCAGTGTGGGATCATTCTTCCCTCCGCGAGCGTAGGCGGAGGTTGGTCCGGAGATGCCGATTCTCTGACCTTCATAGTCATACGCCCAGAGCGCACCATAACGACGACAAAGCGTGCAGTTGCATGCCGTGGCGGAACCGGGATCGCCTGCGAAGGTCCAGCGCGCAGAGCCGCAATGGCAGGAGCCAGTCAGCATAATCTATCCTCCGATCCAGCGCTCAAGGGCGCTCGTTGACATCGTGACATCATGATGTCACGATGTCAGTATGAGCATCGAACACGACCACAGCCCACTATACACGAAGGTCGAAGCGGCTCTGGTTTCCGACATCTCAGCGGGCTTCCTCACTCCGGGTAGCCAGCTGCCGCCGGAAGACGGCTTGATCAAGCGTTTCAGCGTCAGCCGCACGACGGTGCGCAAAGCGGTTGAAAACCTCGTGGCGCGCGGATTAGTCGAAATCCGGCGCGGCAAAGGCACTTTCGTCGCGCAGCCCAAAATCACCCAGGAGTTGACCGAGCTGACCGGCTTCGTCGAGGACATGCAGGCGCTCGGTCGTACCCCGACCGCCCGGCTGCTCGATAAGCAAATTGTACCGGCCGATACAGGCGTTGCCCGGCGGCTCGCTGTGCCATCCGGCACCCTCGTCATGCGGATACAGCGCGTCCGGCTGGCCGATGGCATTGCCATGTCCTTCGATGAAACCTACCTGCCGTGCGAGATCGGGGAGAAGGTCGTGACGCACGATCTGGAGGCCGAGCCGATCTTCTCGCTGCTCGAAGGCAAGTACGACTTGCCACTCACCGATGCGGAGTATCGGCTTGAAGCGGTCACCGCGACGCCGGATGTAGCACAGGCTCTCGCCGTCGATCCCGGCAGCGCGGTCTTCCTGATCGAGCGCACGTCCTACACCGAGGGGCACCGGCCCATAGACTACGAAAAGCTCCACTATCGCGGTGACCTGATCAGCTTCGTCACCCGCTTGGCCCGGCGTTCGCGCGAACATTCCTGACGCGGAGGCAGAGCAATAGAAACCTTATGGCTCTTCGTGGCCGCTTTCGGCGCAAGCGCCCTTGGCGGTGTGCTCGGCATGGCCAGCGGCATTTTCATCGTGCCAATGCTCACTCTGCTTTTCGGCGTGGACATTCACGTCGCAATCGGCGCGAGCATCGTTTCGGTGATCGCCTGTTCCTGCGGTAGTGCGGCCCCGTTCCTGAAAGGCCGCCTGACCAATATCCGGCTTGCCATCGTCCTTGAGACAGCCACCACGCTCGGCGCACTGACCGGCGTGTTTCTCATCGGGATCGTCTCGACGCCGGTTCTGTATGGCCTGTTCGCGGTCATTCTGGCGCTTTCGGCGAAGCAGATGCTTGCGCGGCGGCGCGAGGTGATCGACGCGAGCGCCCCGAATATGAAGAGCTGGGCCACCATTCTGCGCCTGCATTCCAGCTTTCCCGATCATGCGACGGGACAGGAGGTGGCCTATCAGGTCGGCCGTATCCCGCTCGGCATGGTGCTCATGTACGTGGCGGGGTTAATCTCTGCGCTGCTCGGCATCGGCTCCGGCGTCCTGAAAATCCCGGCGATGGACGCCGCCTTGCGACTCCCTATCAAGGTCTCCTCCGCCACGTCGAATTTCATGATTGGGGTGACGGCGTCCGCCAGCGCGGGTGCCTACTTCATGCGGGGTGATATCGACATTGGCATTGCCGGCCCCATTGCACTCGGCTCTGTCGTCGGCGCGCTCGTCGGTGCACGCCTGCTGATCGGGCTTCCGGCCGACAAGTTGCGCGCCTTCTTCGTGGTCGTTCTCGCCCTGTTGGCGGTTCAGATGCTCCTGAGCGCCTTCGGCATCCATCTTCTCGAAGGAGCAGCATGAAGCCCACGTCAAACAATCTTGAGCGGCGGGACCGGATCGTTGCCGGACTGCTCTGGTACGGAACATGGTTCGCCTCGGCCCTGATCGCTGCGGGCATGCTCTTGGCGGCCTTCGAGCCGTTTGTGGATTCGCTCGCCTCGCTGAGCGAGTTTGATGCGGTGAAGGCCGGCGTTGCGGTGTTCATTCTCCTGCCGGTCGCTCGGGTGGTGCTTATGCTGACCATCTTCCTGCGCGAGCGAGATTACGCCTACACCGTTATTGCGGCGCTTGTACTGGCGATCATCGCGGCCGGCGTCATCGTTGAGATCTGAGTCTTGCAAGGCGTAACGGCCTTGGGAATTGCGCGACGAAGGAAGGCCACAGAAGGTGGAGAGCGGCTGTCTTACAAGCTGATCAAGGCCCGCCGGAGGAACGATCTTTGGCGCCGCTGGATTTACCGCGAGGATGCATGATCAGGTTCGAAATCCGCCTGATGCCGTCCACAGTTCCGAGACCAAGCGGCAGGCATTGACCACCAGGTTCGAAACGGGGCCTTGGCGTTCGGCCCTTGCGCAAAAAAACTTTAAGCTTGAAGTTTTTTTGCGCCCAGTCCATCTTGCCGGGGCGCGGCTTTGGACCATCTTCCTCGGCCGGCACCGTCAAGCGCGCGGATTGGGAGAACGGCCATGCGAATTGTCTGTATCGGTGGCGGACCGGCAGGGCTCTACTTCGCGCTGCTGATGAAGAGCCGGCATCCGCAGCATCGCATCACCGTCGTGGAGCGCAACCGCCCCTACGACACTTTCGGCTGGGGCGTCGTCTTCTCCGACGCCACTATGCAGTCGATGCGACAGTGGGACCCGAAGACCGCCGCTTCGATAGAAGATGCCTTCAATCACTGGGACGATATCGAACTGGTCTTCAAGGGCCGCAAGATCCGCACCACCGGGCACGGCTTCGTCGGCATCGGTCGCAAGAAGATGCTGAACATTCTGCAGGACCGCTGTGTCGAGCTCGGCGTCGAACTGGTCTTCGACCGCGAGGTTGAGAGCGACGAGGAATTTACGGATGCCGACCTCATCATCTCGTCTGACGGCGTGAATTCGAGGATGCGTGCAAAGTACTCTGAATTCTACAAGCCCGACATGATTATCCGCCCCAACCGCTATGTCTGGCTGGGCACGGACAAGGGCTTCGATGCCTTCACCTTCGATTTCCGCAAGACCGAGCACGGCTGGTTCCAGGCGCATATCTACCGCTTCGACGCCACCACCTCGACCTTCATCGTCGAGACCACCGAGGACGTGTTCAAGGCCCATGGTCTCGACGCCATGGACCAGGACCAGTCCATCGCGTTTTGCGAAAAGCTCTTTGCCGAAACCCTCGACGGGCATCGGCTGATAACCAATGCCCGCCATATGCGTGGCTCGGCCTGGCTGAATTTCGGGCGGCTGGTCTGCGAGAAATGGAGCCATTTCAACGGTCGCAGCCATGTCGTGCTGATGGGCGACAGCGCCCATACGGCTCATTTCGCCATCGGTTCCGGCACCAAGCTCGCCATCGACGACGCGATCGAGCTGACGCGGCAGTTCGACATCGCCGGCCACGAGGCAAGCAACATTCCGGCAGTGCTCGCCGCCTACGAAGAAGTGCGCCGGGTCGACGTCGCGCGGATCCAGAATGCCGCGCGCAACGCGATGGAATGGTTCGAGGTGGTGGGCACGCGCTACGCCGACACGCTGGAACCCGAGCAGTTCATGTATTCCATGCTGACCCGCTCGCAGCGCATCAGCCACGAGAATCTCAGGCTGCGCGACAAGACTTGGCTGGAAGGCTACGAACGCTGGTTCGCCGAGCGCTCCGGCGTGATATCCGCGCCTAACGGAGTGGTCCCGCCGCCCATGTTCACGCCGTTCAGGGTGCGGAACTTGGCGCTCCGCAATCGCATCATCGTTTCGCCCATGGCGATGTATTCGGCGGTCGACGGCGTCCCCAACGATTTCCACCTCGTGCATCTCGGCGCGCGCGCCATGGGCGGCGCGGCGCTGATCTTCCCGGAGATGACCTGCGTCTCGCCGGATGCCCGCATCACGCCGGGTTGCCTCGGCCTCTGGAACGACGAACAGGCGCAAGCCTGGAAACGGGTCGTCGATTTCGTCCATCAGGCGACGCCTGCGCGGATCGGCATCCAGCTCGGCCATGCCGGCCGTAAGGGCGCGACGCGTGTCGCCTGGGAAGGCATCGATCAGCCGCTCGACGAGGGGGCCTGGCCGCTGATCTCGGCTTCGGCGATTCCATATCTCGAAAACTCCGACTGCCCGCGCGCCATGACACGGGAAGACATGGATCGCGTGATTGCCGATTTCGTCGCTGCGGCCAAGCGTGCCGCCGCGTTGGGCTTCGATATTCTCGAACTCCATGCAGCCCACGGCTATCTCCTGTCGAGCTTCCTGTCGCCGCTCACCAATCTTCGCGACGACGAGTATGGCGGCGACCACGAGGGGCGGGCGCGCTTTCCGCTCGAGGTTTTCCGGGCGATCCGCGCCGCATGGCCGGAGGACAGACCGACGTCCGTGCGGCTCTCGACGCATGACTGGTGCGAGGGCGGTAACACGCCCGAGGATGCGGCGATCTTCGCGGCAATGTTCAAGGAGGCCGGCGCCGACCTGATCGACTGTTCGTCGGGCCAGGTGGTGAAGGACGACAAGCCGGTTTACGGGCGTCTCTACCAGACGCCCTTTTCCGACAAGATCCGCAACGAGATCCGCGTGCCGACGATCGCGGTCGGTGCGATCTCCGAAGCCGATCACGCCAATTCGATCATCGCGGCCGGCCGCGCCGATCTGTGCGCGATCGCACGACCACACCTGGCCGACCCATCCTTCGTTCTGCATGAGGCCGCCAAGATCGGCTTTGCCGACCAAACCTGGCCCAAGCAGTATCTTTCAGCGCGGACCCAGTATGAGAACAATCTCGCTCGGGCGGCAGCCGAAGCGGACAAATCGCGATGAAACGGCACGCCTTCGTCACCGGGGCGGGGACGGGCATCGGTCGCGCGGTCGCGCTCACGCTCGCCCGAGAGGGAATGTTCGTGTCGCTTGCCGGGCGGCGAGCCGGACCGCTCAGGGACGTGGCGAAGGAGATCGCAGCGCAAAACGGCGAGAGCATCGTCCTTGATAGCTTCGACGTAACCGATCCACGCGCGGTCGAACGCGGCGTGACCGAAGCCCTGGCGAAAGGCGGCGAAGTTGCCGTCCTTGTCAACAATGCCGGCGAGGCGCCGTCCGCGCCATTCGAGAAGACCGGGGCGGACTTGTGGAACCGAGTGCTCGGGGTCGATCTCACCGGGGCTTTCCACGTCACTCAGGCCTTGCTGCACTCGATCCGCCGCGCCGGCAACGGTCGTATCGTCAATATTGCGAGCACGGCCGGCTTGACCGGCTATCCATATGTCTCGGCCTATTGCGCGGCAAAGCATGGGCTCGTCGGCCTTACCCGGTCATTGGCGCTCGAGCTTGCGCGCACCGATGTCACCGTGAATGCCGTTTGTCCCGGCTTCACCGAGACGCCGCTGATCGACGCGGCCGTGGAGACCATCGCCGGCAAGACGGGCCGCAGCCACGAGGAGGCCCGGGCGAGTCTCGCCGGCGTCAATCCGCAGGGGCGGCTGGTGACGGCGGAAGAAGTCGCCGACACCGTCCGCTGGCTGGTCTCGCCCGCATCGAAGTCTATCACCGGTCAGGCGATCGCCGTTGCCGGCGGCGAAGTCATGGGAGGCTAGGGGCAGCGGACCGCGAAAAGCGGGCGCGGTATCGGCGGATCTGGTGCGTGAAAGGGAGGAGACGGAAATGGCAAGAGAGCTTGAGAAGGGTATCACCCGCAATGGAAGCGGCGTGAACGGAAAAAGCTGGAACATATTGGGGCAGGTCTATTTTCCGAAAGCCGTCTGCGAATCGACATTCGCTTTCGAGACCAACAGCGAGCCCGGGCAATTCGTGCCGGTCCACATCCACCCGACCCAGGACGAGTTCATCCTGGTTCAGGAGGGCGAGTTGGACCTCAAGCTCGATGGTGAATGGGTGAAGGCGCAGGCCGGAGATCTGGTGCGCATGCCGCGCGGCATCCCGCACGGCTATTTCAACAAATCCGATAAGCCGACACGGGCGCTGTTCTGGGTCTCGCCGGCCGGCATGCTCGAGCAACTGTTCGAGAAGCTCGATAATCTGGGCGATCCCGAGGAGGTGGTGAAAGTGTCGGCCGAACACGAGGTGCAGTTCCTGCCGCCGGCCGCGAATGAATAAACGGCAGGCGCGCTGATCGGCCAGGAAATAAGGCTGCCGGGCGGCAAGCGCGGCAGCATGACACAAGGGATGAAACAACGATGACCAACCCCATGCAGGACAAGAAGCGTCCCTTCAAGGGCCACAAGGCCACGCATTTCCTGTTCGAGACGGACGAAGACGGGCGGGTCGCGACGATCACGCTCAACCGCCCTGAGAAGAAGAACCCTCTGACCTTTGAAAGCTATGAGGAATTGGGCGATCTCTTTCGCGCTCTCGCTCGCGCGAGCGACGTACGCGTTGTGGTTCTTGCCGGCGCTGGCGGCAACTTCTGCTCCGGCGGAGACGTGTTCGAGATCATCGAGCCGCTGACGCGCATGACGATGCCCGATCTCCTTGCCTTTACGCGGATGACGGGCGATCTCGTCAGACAGATCCGCGCCTGCCCGCAGCCGGTCATAGCCGTCGTGGACGGCGTCTGCGCCGGTGCCGGAGCGATCCTCGCCATGGCATCGGATCACCGTATCGCGACGCCGGAAACCAAGACAGCATTCCTGTTCACCCGCGTCGGTCTCGCCGGCGCCGACATGGGGGCCTGCGGGATCCTTCCGCGCATCATCGGGCAGGGACGGGCCGCCGAGCTCCTCTTCACCGGGCGCGCCATGACGGCCGTGGAAGGCCACGCCTGGGGTTTCTACAATTCGCTGCATGACGCCGCGTCCCTGCACGAGGAGGCCCATCGTTTCGCGCGCATGCTGGCCGATGGCCCGTGGTTCGCCCATTCCATGACCAAAAAGATGCTCGACCAGGAGTGGTCGATGGGCATCGAGGAAATGCTGGAGCACGAGGCGCAGGCCCAGGCCATCTGTATGGCGACCGGCGATTTCCGCCGTGCCTTCGAAGGCTTCGCCGGCAAGTCTAAACCCGACTTCCAGGGGAACTGAGATGACCGCGCCTCGCGCAGCCGCCCCGTCGCGGGATCATCTGGAGTGGCCGTTCTTCGAGGCGGCCCATCGCGCGCTCGCCGGTGAGCTCGACCGCTTCGTCTCTGGAGGAGGGCTTGGAACGATCGACCACGCGAATGTAGACGCCGCCTGCCGCAGGCTGGTCGAGGCGCTCGGTGCCGCCGGCATCCTGAAGAACTGCGTGCCCAAGGCGTTCGGCGGAGCCTCCGAGGAGATCGACAGCCGGTCGCTGTGCCTCGTTCGCGAGACGCTCGCCTATGCCGACGGGCTCGCCGACTTCGCCTTCGCCATGCAGGGCCTCGGCACGGGGGCGATCAGCCTTTCCGGCTCGGACGCACTGAAGAAGCGCGTCCTGCCCGCAGTTGCACGGGGCGAGCTGATATCGGCCTTCGCTCTGTCGGAGCCGGAAGCGGGCTCCGATGTTGCCGCGATGCGCTGCGCGGCAAGGCGCGAGGGCGATTCCTACGTGCTCGATGGCGAGAAGACCTGGATCTCCAATGGCGGCATAGCAGACGTCTACACGGTTTTTGCCCGCACGGGCGAAGCGCCGGGCACGCGAGGCATCTCGGCTTTTGTGGTCTTTGCCGACGCGCCGGGCTTCTCCATCGCCGAACGTATCGAGACGATCGCGCCGCATCCGCTCGCCCGGCTCCGTTTCGAGAATTGCCGTATCCCGGCCTCGCATCTGCTGGGGCAAGCGGGGGAGGGGTTCAAGATCGCGATGCGCACCCTCGATATCTTCCGCCCCTCCGTTGCCGCGGCGGCGATCGGTTTCGCACGCCGCGCGCTCGACGAGGCGCTGGCACATGCGCGCTCCCGCGCCATGTTCGGCGCGACGCTCGCCGATCTACCGACGGCACAGGGCACGCTTGGTGATATGGCGACGGCCGTCGACGCGGCGGCCCTGCTCACCTGCCGCACCGCCTGGCGGCGCGACGTGCAGAAGCTTCCGACGACGAAGGAAGCGGCCATGGCGAAGATGACCGCCACGGAAAATGCCCAATGGGTGATCGACCAGGCCGTCCAGCTCTTCGGCGGGCGCGGTGTGCGGGTCGGCGAAATCGCCGAGCGTCTCTATCGGGAGATCCGGGCGCTGCGCATCTATGAAGGCGCCACCGAGGTCCAGAAGCTCATTATCGGGCGCGAACTCCTGAAGGGGCTCGCCAAGGAAAATCTGCCCAGGAACAATCATGACCGCGACTAAGCAATCACTCAACGTACAGCCAGAAACGCCTCATCGTACCCTCCAGCCGGCCGGCTGGGCAAAGCCGCTCGGTTACGCCAATGGCATGGAAGCGCGCGGCCGGACGGTCTTCGTCGGCGGCCAGATCGGTTGGAACGCCGAGTGCCGGTTCGAGACGCATGACCTTGCCGGGCAAGTGCGCCAGACGCTGGAGAACATCGTCGCCATCCTGCGAGAGGCTGGCGCCGGTCCCGAGCATGTAACGACCATGACCTGGTACGTGCTCGACAGAAAGCGATATTCGGCCTCGCTCAAGGAGATCGGCGCGGCCTACAAGGCCACCATGGGTCGGCACTTTCCGGCGATGGCGGTGGTGGAGGTGTCGGGCCTCATCGAGAACGAGGCCTTGGTCGAGATTCAGGCGACCGCCGTGGTACCGGACTGAATAGCCATCAAGACTTGACGACAAAGGGGCAGCATCAGCTATTGAAGATATATTTCATTCGTATGAGCAGCTGCTTCCATGACGCAAAGGACCAAGGATCGGCGGCCCACACTTGCTGATGTCGCAAAGCGGGCGGGGGTTTCGCGCAGCCTGGTGTCGCTGGCGATCCGCGGCGAAGGTTATGTCCGGGCGGAGTCACGCGAGCGGATCGCCAAGGCCGCCGCGGAGCTCAACTATCAGCCCAACCTCGCGGCGCGCAGCCTGGCCAGTGCTCAAGCCGGCTACATCGGCATCGTGGTCGGCCAGGTCACCAATCCACTACAAGCCGAGATCGCCAAATGGGCCAGCGTGCTCTCGGCCGAGCAAGGCCTCACGGCTCTCGTGTCGCTCGATGCCGAAAGCGACGAGAATGCCGAGGCGGCGATCAGGGCGCTGATGGCGCATCGCGTTTCGGGCGTCATGCTTGTCGGCGCACCATACGAAAAGGCCGCAATCGCAAGAGTCGCGGCCGAAATTCCCTCGGTCTATATTGGCCGTCTGCTCAAAGTGGTGGACGTCGACAGCGTCACCACCGATCATATACTCGGAGCGAATATGGCCGTGGACCATCTGGTGTCGCTCGGCCACAGGTGCATTGCCCATGTCGATGGCGGGGCTTCGCCCGGCGCCGAGCGGATGTGCCAAGGCTATCGTGAAGCCATGGAACGACACGGGCTGACTGGCTCCATCCGGATTGTTTCCGGCGCTTATACGATCGATGCCGGGGCGGCAGCCGGCCGGGAACTGTTCGGCTCCGGGACGGCGGTCCCCGAGGCCGTGTTCGCCTCGAGTGATCTCGCCGCGATCGGCGTGATCAACGAGGCCGCCAGGCATGGAATTTCCATTCCCGACGATCTTCATGTCGTCGGTTATGACGATGTCACGCTTGCCGGAACCGAGACCTTGTCGCTGACGAGCATCCACCAATCGGCGCGCGATCTCGCCGAGGCGGGGGTGTCCGCGATGATACGCCGGCTCCGTCAGCCAGAAGCGCCGACAAACAAGGCGCTCGTGCCGCCAAAGCTTGTGGCGCGACGCAGCACCGGAACTTCTCGAAGCCTGTAGGATGGCCTTGACAAGCCGGCGAGGAACGTTGATTCATACGGTATTGGAGCGCTCCAATATTTTTCGGCGCGTCCCGTTTCGAAACACTCGGAAACGACAGTCTCGATGGTAGCAATTCGCCTGGAAGGCATCAGGAAATCCTATGGCAGCGTCGAGGTGCTGAAGGGGATAGATCTCGAAATCGCCCATGGCGAGTTCGTGGTCTTCGTCGGTCCGTCCGGCTGCGGAAAATCGACTTTGCTTCGGGTTCTGGCTGGGCTGGAAACTGTCGGCGCGGGCGAGATTCATTTCGGCGCGAAACGCGTGACGAACGTACCGCCGGCGAAGCGCGGCGTGGCAATGGTCTTCCAGTCCTACGCGCTTTATCCGCATATGAGCGTCGCCGAGAACATGACGATGAGCTTGCGTCTTGCTGGAGTGCCCAAGGCCGAGCGGCGCAAGAAGGCGGCCGAAGTGGCGGGCATGCTGCAGCTTGATGCTCTGCTGGATCGCAAACCGGCCGAGCTGTCCGGAGGGCAAAGGCAGCGCGTCGCGATCGGGCGGGCTCTCGTCCGGCGCCCGGAGATATTCCTGTTCGACGAGCCGCTTTCCAATCTCGACGCGGCGTTGCGCGCTGAAACCAGGGTCGGCATCGCCAGGCTGCACCACACGCTCGACAATACGATGATCTATGTGACTCATGATCAGGTCGAGGCTATGACGATGGCCGACCGTATCGTGATCCTGGACCAAGGGCGCATCGCGCAGGCTGGTGCCCCGATGGAGCTTTATCACCGGCCGGCGAACAAGTTCGTCGCGGGCTTCCTCGGAGCTCCGAAGATGAACTTCCTCGACGTGGCGGAAACCAGACGGCGGGACGGGACGGTCGAGCTAGACCTCGAAACGGGCGAGACGATCAGCCTCGCCCGAAGCCTTTCGGGCGCGGCGAAGACCCTCGGATTGAGGCCGGAACATCTCCAGCTTGCCGCCGATGGTCCGATTTCGGGCCGTGTGGTGACCATTGAGCGGCTGGGCAGCGAAACTCTTGTCTATGTCGAAAACGGCTCGGCCGCCCTTGTCGTCAAGACAGAAAAAGAAAGTCCGGCCGCCGTCGGCGATGTGGTGAGAATGACGTTCGATCCCAAGCGCGCGCATCTCTTTGCCGAGGACGGGAATTCGATCGCCGCCGAGGGCGACGCCAGACTAAATCGATCATGAGTGGAACGGTCGCAGGCTCATGAGCCTGGACCAATGGTGGAGGAAACTAAGATGTATTTCGAGACGCGATTGAAAGGCCTTGCATTGGTCGCCGGCCTCATGTCGGCAAGCTGTCTCCCGGCCGTCGCCCAAACACAGATCAACGTGATCGGCTTCGGAGCAGGTTTTGCATGGGCCGATCTTTTCGGGCCCTCGGGCACGGAAAAGACGCAGGCACTCCTCGACTTCGAAAAGAAATACGACATCGTCATCAACATGGAATATGCCGATGAGGACGTGGCACGGCAGAAGGTGCTGCTCGATCTCGTCAATGGCACCGGCAACTACGATCTGGTGATGCTCGGCAGCGACGGCGCCGTCCAGACCTATGCGGCGGCCGGCTATCTCGAGCCGCTCACGGAACGGGTGAAGACCGAGACTGAGCTGTTCGATCCTTCCAAGGTTTACGCCCCGTTCCTGGAAGCCAACACCGTGAATGGCGAGCTTTGGGGGCTTCCCTACTACTCGTTCGGCTCCGGCGCCGTGTATCGCAAGGACATCTTCGACAAATACGGAATCAAGGAGTTCCCGAAAACAACCGAAGAAATGGAGTCCGCTCTCAAGACCATCAAGGAAGGTCTCGCCAAGGATGGCGTCACGGACGTCTATCCACTGACCATGCGTGGTGCGCCCGGCGAGGAGCCATCGCTCGATCTCAGCGGATTCGTCTACGCCTATGCCGGCTATCCGGCCTGGTTCGAAGGCGGCGCGGGAACACCGGAGGAGATCAAGGCCAAGAAAGCACAGCCCATCTTTACCGGCGACTTCCGAAAGGGCTTCGAGACCTTCGTGCGCTGGTCGCAGGAATACGGGCCTCCCGGGATCGCCACCCACACCTGGGTGGACATGATGAATCTCTACGCACAGGGCAAGGCGGTCGTGCTGTTCCCATCGGCCATCAACGCTTTCGCTGGCATTCCTTCGTCCAAAGTGCCCGAGGTGAAGGAGTTCAGCACATTCGCGCCGGCGCCGACCGGGCCGTCGGGCAAGGCCGTGCAGAGCTTCTGGACATTCTCCGTCGGCGTCAGTGCCTTCTCGAAGAACAAGGACGCGGCCTACAAGGCGCTTGCCTTCCTGACCAGCGAGAACACGATGCGCGCCTTCAACGAGACCATCGGCTGGCCGTACACGACCTATCCGTCGATCATGCACAGCCCGACGCTCCAGGACAAATGGCCTGCCGCCATGCTCGACCAGATCGAGGCATCCTTCACGTCAGCCGATCCGCACTATTTTCCGTATATCCCGGAACTCACCGAGTTCATGGACAAGGTCGGGACCGCAGCCTCGGCATCGATCGCGGGGACAGCGAGCGTCGACGACAGCCTGAACGAACTGCAGGGCTGGGCGACCGATCGCATGAACCGGGCCGGCTACTACCAATAAATCATTACGCTTTCCCGGGCGGTTGCCTGCCGCCCGGGATTGTTCAAGGGCTTGCATGCGATGCTGAAAGACTGGCGGTTCTGGTTTGTCGTCCCGACCGTGCTGGCGCTCGGGACCGTCGTCTTCTTCCCGAGCGGCTATCTCCTATGGATGAGCGTCTCGCATTGGGTCGTCACGCAACCCGGAGTTTATTTCAACGGTCTCGCCAACTTCTCGAACCTGTTCGGCAGCAGTGAATTTGGCGCGGCCGTTTGGATTACGGCGCTCTATCTGGTTCTTTCGACCGTGCTGATGCTGGCGCTTGCCTTTGGTTTTGCGCTGGCCCTGGCTAGCCCCGGCTCCTCCGGCCTCGTGCGCGCGGTGATCGTGATGCCGCTGGTCATCCCGCCCGTCGTCGCGGGCTTTACCTGGCGCTTCCTCCTAAACGGCGAGATCGGTTTCATTGGGGCGTTCCTGCTGCCGATGATGGGAATGAAGATCAATCTGCTTGCCGATCCCGTCGGCGCGCTCTTCTCGATCGTCGTCGCCGACGTGTGGAGCCGCACGCCCTTCATGTTCCTGATCTTCCTCGCGGCGCTTCAAAGCATCCCGCGCGACTATTACGAAGCGGTCCGGCTCGACGGCGCGACGCGCCTGCAGGAGTTCCGCCTAGTCACGCTCCCCCTGATGAAGGGGGCCGTGGCGGTGGCGCTGCTGTTTCGGGTCATCGATGCGCTGAACACCTTCGAACTCATCTACGTCATGACCAAGGGCGGCCCTGGCCGCGCGACGCAAACCCTCTCTCTTCTGGGATGGAAAACGGCTTTCCAGGGTTTCGATCTTGGCGGCGCCGCAGCCCTGGGTGTCGTCATGCTGGTCGTGACGACAATCTGTGCAAGCGTCGTTTTCAGACGGTTCATGAGGACGAACTGATGTCGAACGAAGCCGGCCAAACCGCCTTAAGGAAAATCGGACGGGTGCTCTTCATCATTGCGGCACTCGTGTTCGTGCTCATGCCGATCGCATGGCTGGCGCTCGGTTCCTTCAAGACCCGCGAGGCTGCCCTTGCGGTGCCGCCGCAAATCCTGTTCGAGCCGGATTTTTCCGCCTACGCCAAGATCATGTCGCAAGGCTTTCTCGGATCGTTCCAGAACAGCCTGACAATTGCGCTGACAAACGTGGTGCTGACGCTTGTTCTGGGGACGCCGGCCGCCTTTGCGCTCACTCGGATGCGCGGTCCCGTCCAGGAGAATCTGTCGTTCTGGCTTTTGTCCATAAGGATGGCCCCGCTCTTCGCTGTCATCCTGCCGCTCTATGTGCTGTTCAAATCGATCGGCCTGCTCGATACCCCGTTTGCCGTCGCGCTTGCGCATCTGACGCTGACCTTGCCGATGGCGATCTGGATGCTGGTGACTTATTTCCGCACCATTCCCGAAGATCTCGATCAGGCGGCCTTACTCGACGGCGCCAATGCGCTGCAGATCCTGTGGCTTGTCATCATTCCTATCGCCCGTCCGATGTTGGCGTCGGTGGCGATCCTCGTTTTCATCTTTTCCTGGAACGAGTTTCTGCTCGCCTTCATCCTGACGTCGAGGAATGCGCAGACTGTGCCCGTCGCTGTGGCCTCTCTTGCCGGGACCATGTCGTTCGACTGGCCGCTCATCGCCGCCGTTTCGGTGTGCTCGATGATCCCCGCCTTGCTGTTTGTCGGCTTCGCCCAGCGGCATATCGTTTCCGGGCTGGCTTCGGGGGCGGTCAAGTGAGCTCTTTTCACGTTCTCATAACCGGAGCGACGGGCGGCATAGGATCCGCGTTGGCACACCACTTCGCAAAAGGCGGCTGGCTGGTCAGCGGCATCGACCTCGAAGTTGCCCGTGTCGACGGTCCTGCCTATCGTCACTACCAGGCCGATATCACCGACGAGCTTGCGTTGAGCGCCGCATTCGACGCCGCCACGCGACGGGCACCGCTCGATGCGGTGATCGCCAACGCCGCGCTCACGGATCTCGATCACCGGTTGGCGATCGATCTCGACTATAGAACCTGGCAACGCATCATGCGGGTCAATGTCGATGGAGCCTTTCTGACCGGGCGCCTGGCCGCCCGCCATATGCGTGCGCGGGAGCGAGGCAACATCGTTTTTGTGACCTCGTCGCTTGCGTTCCTCGATCAGGCGAAGGCCAATGACGCCCCGTACTGCGCTTCGAAATCCGCCGTCGAGATGTACGCCCGAGTGCTTGCGCTGGAGGCCGCGGCCGAGGGCATCAACGTCAACACGCTCTTCCCTTCGGTGAAGATAGATACCGGCTTTTTCGCCCATTTGCCGGAAGCGGAACGAGGGAGCCTGGCGCGCCCCGAGCTGCTCAACGAGACCGCGATGTTCCTCGCGAGCCTTGGCCCGGGAAAATTGACCGGCATGTCGCTCGATCAGCAGAAATGGGACGACGACAGTGCTTATCGGGAGAGCCTCATCGGAGCCGCATCATGACCGATTTATACCTCGAGGCCGGCCTTGCGACGCTGCCGGAAATCAAGGACTTCGTCGCGCGCTGCCCGTATGTCATCCTTCCCGTCGGTTCGACGGAGCAGCACGGGCCGCATCTGCCGATCAACACCGATACGATGATCGCCGAGGCGGTGGCGCTGGCCACGGCCAAACGCAGCCGCGGGCTTGTCCTTCCAGGAATCCCGCTCGGCTATGCCTGGGTTTGGCGCGACGTCCCGGCAAGCCTGACATTGAGCTTCGACACCTATGTGCGGGTCATAACGGAGACGGTCGAAAGCCTCTCGAGATGGGGCGTCAAGGCCGTCTACGTCATGTCCGGCCATGGCGCCAATCCGCAGGTCATCAAGCATGCTCTGCGTGAGTCGATCCATGGCAAGATCGATGTGAAGGTACTTTACGGCATGTATGCCGGCCTGAAGGAGATGATAGCCGAAGCCGATAGCGACAGCTGGCACGGGGATGTGCATGCAGAGGAAATCGAGACCTCGCTCATGCTGGCCATCGCACCGCATCTCGTCCGCATGGAATTGGCCGCCGCCGATTATCCGCCGGCGCCGGCCGACTACGGCCAGTCGGAGCTTGCGATGGGACATCTGATGCGTTCGGGCGTCTTCGGCGATCCGACCAAGGCGACCGCCGAGAAGGGCAGGCGCTGGCTCGATCTTGCCGCCGATCGCTCCGCAGCCCTCTGGACCAGCTTTCTCGAACGCCACAATCTGCCAACAGGAGAATAGCCATGGCTGAAATCATGACGACGCGGGGGCCGATCTCTCCCGACCAGCTTGGCGTGACCGATTATCACGAACACCTCTATGTCGAGCCGCCGAGCTGGCTCCACAAGAGCGATCCCGATTTTGCGCTGAACTCGGTCGAAAAATCCAGCGAGGAACTGCAACGCTTCGCCAAAGCCGGCGGGCGTACCCTGTGCGAACTGACGGCAGTCGATTTCGGCCGCAATATCAATAAGATCAAGGCAGTTGCCGACAATGTGCCGGAGGTGAACGTCATCGTGACGGCCGGCTACAACAGGCCCTCCTATATGGGCCGCTGGGTCCACGCCGTATCCGAGGCAGATATGATCCGGGACACCGTGCGCGATCTGACCAAGGGAATCGACGGCACGGATGTGAAAGCCGGCATCATCAAGTGCGGTACCGAATACAACAATTTCAACGAAAGCGGACAGAAGCTCGTGCGGGTGGCGGCTGCCGCCTATCGCGAAACGGGGCGCCCCGTCATCACGCATACCACTGCGGGTACGATGGGGTACGAGCAGGCGAGCCTGCTGATCGAGCTCGGGGTCGATCCGCACCGCATCGCGCTCAGTCACATGGACCGTAACCTGGATGCAGGCGACCATCTGCGGGTCACGAAACTCGGCGTGTATGTCGGCTACGATTGCTTCGGCAAGACCAAATATGGTCCGGAATCCGCCCGACTGGCGCTGTTGCGCGAAATGTTGGACGCAGGCGCCGGGCATCGCATCTTGATCGGCAACGACCTGGGACGACCAAGCTACTGGAAGTCCTATGGAGGCGGTCCCGGGCTCGATTTCGTGCTGACGGAATTCCAGGAGCGCGCGCTCGCGAGCGGCTTCACGAAAGCCGAACTCGACATGATGCTCATCGACAATCCGCGCCGTTTCTTTGCCGGCGAGCAATGACGGCTATGAAGGCCACGATTGGGATCGATCTCGGAACCTCGGCGGTAAAGGTCGTGGCTGTCGGGCTGGACGGAAGCCTGCTTGCGGAGGTCAGCAGGCCTTATCCGACCCATACCCCTCTGCCGGGCTGGGTTGAACAATCGCCCGATGACTGGTGGACGGCGGTGTGCCAGGCGCTGCGTGAGGTCCGTGCCACGGTAGCAGAGGCTGATCTTGTCGGCGTGGGCCTCTCCGGTCAGCTCAACGGTGTCGTGTTGCTCGACGATGCCGGCCAGCTCCTGGGCGATGCGATCATCTGGCTCGACACCAGGGCGACTGCGGAAGCAGAGAAACTCGTGAACGGATTTGGCGATCTCATGCGAGAGCGCGCAGCCACGGAGTTGAACGCCATCACCGTTCTGGCGAAACTCGCATGGCTGGCAGTCAACGATCCGGAAAGGCTTGGCCGAGCCCGTTCGGCGCTGCTGGTCAAGGACTACATACTTTGGCGGCTCACCGATGTTCGTCAGACCGATCCGTCGGACGCATCGGCGACCGGCATGATGGATGTCTACACGCTCGATTGGATCGAAGAGCTCTGCGCGGCTGCCGGATTTGATCCCAAGCTCCTGCCGCCCATCGGACGCTCGACGGCCGTTGCGGGCTATGTGACCCCACGAGCCTCCGCCATGACCGGACTCCCCAGCGGGGTGCCGGTTGTACCCGGAGCCGGCGATGTGGCGGCACTTGCCGTCGGTTGCGGCGTCGCCGAGGCAGGAGTGCTTGGGGTCACGCTTGGCACTGCAGGCCACGTCGTCTTGGCGCGAGACGCTGAAGAGGCTTTTCGGATCCGTCCGGGCATGTGGCGGGTCACCCATGCCGACCCCGACCAGGCGTTGTGGCTGGGGCTCGTGATGAGCGGCGGGCTCAGCCTTTCCTGGCTCCATCGTCTTGTCCGTTCGGCAGACTCGCCGCTGACATTCGACGCGATGGTTGCGTGCGCGAACCAGGTTCCGCCTGGCGCGAACGGCCTGAGTTTCATCCCTTTCCTGGAGGGGGCTGCTACACCTTACGCCATGCCCTCCGCGCGTGGAGCATTCACCGGCCTCTCGTCATCGACCTCCATCGGAGACATGACACAGGCAGTGATGGAAGGTGTCGCCTTCAACGTCCGCCAATGTGTCGAGCTCTTCACCGAATATGGCGGGAGCATAAAGGAAGTAAGAATCGCCGAGGGCGGGGCGCGTGTCGACCGATGGTGCCAGATTTTGGCCGACGTCCTGCAACGGCCCGTGGTGCGGCTGGAACATCTCGACACGTCGAGCCTTGGCGCCGCTCTGATGGCGCAGACCGCCGTCACTGGTGTGAGCCTTCGTTCCCTCACGGCGGACCTGGCGAAAGGCGGTCGGCGCTTCGATCCCGATGCGCTCAATCTGGATGCCTATGAACGCGCCTATCGCCGGTATCTCGTCGGGGCCGAGGGCGAAGTAAATCGCGTCCGCGATCCCCGAAATCATTGAAATCAAGCCCGAGCCTGACACGGCTCTCGAAACCCAACGAAAGGGGTGTCTCATGACGATTGTTCGCCTGGAAAAAACCCATCGCCTCAGCGATGCCGTTGTCTATAACGGCGTCGCCTATCTGTCGGGCGCGGTGGGGCGCACGGGGACGGATGCCGAGAGCCAGACACGCGAAGCCCTTGCTGAGATCGACCGGGTTCTTGCGCTTGCCGGAACCGACAAGTCGCGGCTTCTCTCGGCGGCTGTGTGGCTCGCCGACATTTCCGACTACGAGGCGATGAACCGGGCCTGGGATGCCTGGGTGGACAAGGACAATCCGCCTGCTCGCGCTACCGGCCAGGTGCCGTTGGCTCGCGAGAAATATCGAGTGGAGATCGTCGTTACCGCCGCGGTTCCTCCGACAGCTTGAAATAGCATTCTCCGGTCGCCGGATCCTGCATGGGCGCGGCGACCGACGCGGTCACCCTTTGACCGAAGGGGGAAGGAATGCCAGCATGGCGCGGTATTCAAACTCTCCCAAGCCCATGGCCCGTATTTCCACCGCGCGTACCACCATCGATTTCGACAAGCCTGGCAAGCAGATCGGCTTCGTCGATATCCCCCACTCGCCGCATGAGGATGCATGGGGCGCCGTCCGTATTCCGCTGGCGGTCATCGCCAACGGCACGGGCCCGACGGTCATTCTGCAGGCCGGCAATCACGGCGACGAATATGAGGGCCCGATAACGCTGGGCGAGCTGATCCGCACGCTCGACCCCGCAACGATCGAAGGACGCCTCATCTTCCTGCCCGCCGTCAATCTTCCCGCCGTCGCCGCAGGCAGACGCACTTCGCCCGTCGACGGGCTCAATCTCAATCGCACTTTTCCCGGCGATCCCTTGGGTAGCATCACCCAGCAGATCTCGGCCTATGTCAGCGACGTGATCTTCCCGCTGGGCGATGCTTTCGTCGATCTCCATTCCGGCGGCTCTTCGCTCAACATCCTGCCCAGCGCCATCGTCGAGCCGGCGCCGAACGAGGAGCATCGCCGGAGAAACATCGCGGCCGTGCTCGCTTTCGCAGCGCCGCTGTCAGTCGTCATCGACAATCTCGGCGATCCCCGTACCGCGACCGCGACCGCGGTGCGGGCAGGCCTCACCACCGTCGGCACGGAGATGGCAGGCGCCGGAACGGTGTCGCTCGATGCGCCGGCGATCTGCCGGCGCGGGGTTCGCAATCTGCTTGCTCATTTCGGCGTGCTGCCGTCGGGCGAAGCGGCCTCTCCCCCGTCGATGCGTAAGATCCTCAGGATTCCCGGCCCGGACGGTTACGTACTGGCGAGCTGCGAGGGTGTCTTCGAGCCGCTCCATGAGCTCGGTACCGAAGTGAAGGCGGGCCAGGAGGCAGGCCATATCCACAATCTGACCGACTCCTCGCGCGCGCCGGAAGTGCTGCGTTACGCAGCCGATGGAATCGTCTACGGTCGCCGCCAGCCCGGCCGGGTGGTCACCGGCAATTGCTGCGCGACCGTGGCCGGACCATACGAAGGAGATCTTGCGTGATCGATATCGAGGACATCCAAACAGCCGCCCAGCGGATCGGCAGCCACATCAGGCGTACGCCAGCCATCGAAGCGACACAGCTCAAGTCGCCGCTGGGCGAGCTCGAGGTAACGCTGAAGCTCGAACTGCTGCAAGTCACCGGCTCGTTCAAGGCCCGCGGCGCGACCAACCGGCTCCTGGCAATGGACGAGGCGGATCTGGCCAAAGGGGTGGTGACTGCCTCCGGTGGAAATCATGGCATTGCCACCGCGAGGGCTGCCTGGATGGCAGGCGTCCCCGCGACGATCTTCCTGCCGTCGAATGCTTCCCCGTCCAAGATCGAAAAACTCAAGGCCTGGGGCGCGGAAACGCGGATCGTGGGCTCGGCCTGGGATCAATCCAATGTGGCCGCGCTGGATTTCGTCGCCAAGACGGGCGCTGCCTATTTCCATCCCTTCGCCGATCCGCATGTGGTGGCCGGGCAGGGAACGGTCGCACTCGAGATACTGGATCAGGTGAGAGACGTCGACGTCGTGCTTGTCGCGATGGGCGGTGGCGGGTTGGTGAGCGGCGTCGCGACAGCGATGAAGGCGCTTTCGCCGAAGGTGAAAGTAGTCGGTATCGAAGCGGAAGGGTGTCCCGTGCTGCTGCGTGCGCTCGAAGCTGGCGAGAATATCGGGCTCGACAAGATCACCACTTCGGTCGCGACCATGGCCTGCGCCAAGACCGACGACGCCATCTTCGAGATCGTGCGCGAGCGCGTCGATGACATCGTTCTCGTGGATGACGAGGAGATGCGCAAAGCTGCGCGTTGGCTGTGGTTCGAGATGGGTCTCGCCGCCGACCTGAGCGGCGCGGCAGCCATCGCCGCACTCAGGGAAGGCCGTGTCGCGGTCCGTCCGGGCGATCGCGTATGCGCCATCGTATGCGGGGCCGGGCCGGATGCGATTGTAGGGTAAGGCCCGGCGCTTTACCCCTCACCCGGCCTTCGCTTCGCTCGGCCGACCTCTCCCCGAGGGGGAGGGGATTTTTCGCGTCGGCGTCAAGCCGGAGCTCTCGATAGGGCGCAAACGTTGCCGATCTCCTCTCCCCTTGGGGAGAGGTCGGCCGAGCGAAGCGGAGGCCGGGTGAGGGGGGCCTCCTTTACTTCGAAACCAGCATCTTCGTCAGCGGATGCCCGGCGTCAGCGAGCCCCTCGATCACGTTGTAATGGTGGCGGTCGGGCTCGATCACCGTGGCGGTTCTGGCACCGAGTCCAGTCCAGATATTGGCGAGCAGCGCATTCTGGCGCAGGAATTCGGCACGTTCGCTTGCGCCCGCCCAGCAGGTAAGACGCAAACCATCCACTACTGGACGCAACAGTGCCGGGCTTTCGGCGGAAGCCTCCGCCTCGTCGATGCGCAGCCGCTCGTTCATGGCGGTCCGCATCAGCGGGCGCAGATCATGGAGGCCTGAGATCGAAAGGACATGGCGTATGCGCTGCCTGACATCGGCTGCGAGCGGGGTGGAAGCACATACCATACGGCAGGCCAGATGACCGCCGGCGGAATGCCCGGTGAGCATCAAAGGGCCCTCGATCAGTTTGGCGGCGGCGGCGATCGCGGTGGCGATCTCATCGACGATACCGGTAATGCGGATTTCCGGGCAGAGCGTGTAGGAAGGCAGGGCGACCGCGTAACCATTAGCAACAGGGCCGGCGGCAAGATGGGACCAATAACTCTTGTCGGTCGCCATCCAGAAGCCACCGTGGACGAAGACCACCAGGCCCCTGGTCGCGCCCTCGGGCAGGAAAAGGTCAAAGCGATTACGCTCCGCTTGGCCATAGGGCAGGTCGAGCTTCGCCCGCCCGGCCGAGGATAGTTTCTCGCGGAAGACCTTCGCGGGTTCGGTCCAGGCCGCGGGCCAGCGATCGCCGCCGGCTATGTTGGCCCCGTTCGTGTAGGCGTCGTCCCAGTCCACGATCTGATGATGGATCATCGGTCATTCTCCTCCACCTGTTTGCGTGCCGGGTAGCGGGAAGAAAGTCAATCTGGTTGCCGAGAGAAACTTTATGCTTGAAATAATTTCCTTGAAATCGCCGCTCGCAAATGCGATGCAAACTGATGTGCAGTCGAGAATGGGAGGTCTCGCCGTGACGATCGCCGGCGCCGGTCTTTTGGAAGAACCGGAGCACATCGCTGCGTCCCAAACCCGCTGGAAAATGCAGCCGTTCGCGGGAGCCCTGCGAACGGAGCAACGATCCTAGGACGCTACCCGATGCTCGGACCCACTTCGCATTTCGACACATTTGCGCGGGACAACTTGCCTCCGCGGGAGGAATGGCCTGACTTCCTGCTGGAGGGCTTCGACTATCCCGAGCATGTCAATGCCGCCGTCGAGCTCACCGATGCCATAGTGGAGAAGGGGTTTGGCGACCACACCGCATTGATCGGCAACGGCCGCCGCCGCACTTACAAGGAGCTCTCCGACTGGACCAACCGACTGGCTCATGCACTGGTCGAGGATTATGGCGTCAAGCCGGGCAACCGCGTGCTCATCCGTTCCGCGAACAACCCCGCGATGGTCGCCTGCTGGCTCGCCGCCACCAAGGCGGGCGCGGTGGTGGTCAACACCATGCCAATGCTGCGTTCGGGCGAGCTCGCCCAGATCGTCGACAAGGCCGAGATCTCGCTCGCGCTCTGCGACACGCGCATCAAGGACGACCTCGTAGCCTGCGCGAAGGAGAGCCGTTTCCTCAAGACGGTTGTAGGCTTTGACGGCACCGCCAATCACGACGCCGAGCTCGATCGCATCGCGCTCAACAAATCCGTGAAATTCGACGCGGTGCGCACGGGCCGCGACGACGTGGCGTTGCTCGGCTTCACCTCCGGCACGACCGGCGAGCCGAAGGCCACGATGCATTTCCACCGCGATCTTCTGATCATCGCCGATGGTTATGCGAAGGAGGTGCTCGGCGTGACCCCCGACGACGTCTTCGTCGGTTCGCCGCCGCTTGCCTTCACCTTCGGTCTCGGTGGGCTCGCCATCTTCCCCTTGCGTTTCGGCGCCGCGGCGACGCTGCTCGAAAGTGCCACGCCGCCCAACATGATCGAGATCATCGAGACCTACAAGGCAACGATCTGTTTCACGGCGCCTACCGCCTATCGGGCGATGCTCGCCGCCATGGATAATGGCGCCGACCTGTCATCGCTGCGGCTTGCAGTCTCGGCCGGCGAAACGCTGCCGGCGCCTGTCTATGAGGATTGGCGGCGCAAGACCGGCAAACCGATCCTCGACGGGATCGGCGCGACGGAGATGCTGCATATCTTCATCACCAATCGTCTCGGCGATTCCGCACCAGCTTCCACCGGCAGACCGGTCGGCGGCTACGAGGCGAAGATCGTCGACGACGAGATGCGCGAGCTGCCGCGCGGCGAGGTCGGCCGGCTTGCCGTGCGCGGGCCGACGGGTTGCCGTTACCTCGCCGACAAGAGGCAACGCAACTACGTGCGCGATGGCTGGAACCTGACGGGAGATTCCTTCGTGCAGGATGAGAAGGGGTATTTCCACTTCGCCGCCCGGTCGGACGACATGATCATCTCCTCCGGCTACAATATTGCCGGCCCGGAGGTGGAGGCGGCTTTGCTCTCCCACCTCGAGGTCCGCGAATGCGCCGTCATCGGCCGACCCGACGATCAGCGCGGGCAGATCGTCGAGGCTCATGTCGTTCTGGTCGAGGGCGTAGCGGCGGACGCGATGACCATCAAGCGGCTGCAGGACCATGTGAAGGCTGCGATCGCACCCTACAAATACCCGCGCTCGATCGTGTTCACCGATGCACTGCCGAAGACGCAGACCGGCAAGATCCAGCGTTTCCGGTTGCGTTCGGAGCATCAAGCGTGACGGCGGCGCCGGACGAGCGGGAGGAGGGCATCCGCACCGCGGTCGCCGCGCCCATGTCCTACAGCGACTACCTGCATCTCGACCAGGTGCTGGGCGCCCAGGAGATGCTTTCGGATTCGCCCGACGAGTTGCTCTTCATCATCCAGCACCAGACATCGGAACTGTGGATGAAGCTCGCCATCCATGAAGCGAGCTCGGCTTGCGCCGCGATCCGGGATGATCGGCTCGAGCCGGCCTTCAAGATGCTCACCCGCATAGCGCGCATTTTCGAGCAATTGAACAGCGCCTGGGATGTGCTGCGCACCATGACACCCAGCGAATATACGCGTTTTCGCGCTGCACTCGGACAATCCTCGGGTTTCCAGTCGTGGCAGTATCGGGCAATCGAATTCCTCGCGGGAAATCGCAATCTGGCGATGCTGAAGCCCCATGCCGACCGGCCCGAGGCGTCATCCAAGCTGGAGGCGATCCTTGCCCGGCCGAGCCTCTACGACGAAGCGTTGCTGCTGCTTGGACGACAGGGCTTTGATATCGGCGCCGATGCCCGCCGCACGGACTGGCGGCAGAGCCGCGAGGAGAACGAAGCCGTGCTCGCCGCCTGGAAGGTGGTCTATGCCGAGCCGGAGCGCCACTGGATGCTCTACGAGCTCGCGGAAAAGCTTGTCGATTTCGAAGACTATTTTCGCCGCTGGCGCTTCAATCACGTTACAACGGTAGAGCGGATCATCGGACTTAAGAAGGGGACGGGAGGCACCGCAGGAGTATCCTATCTGCGCAGGATGCTGGAGGTTGTGCTTTTCCCCGAACTCTGGAAGGTTCGAACCGAGCTTTAGCCGGGTCCATGGAAGAAACTGGCGAACCGGCTCGCGAACAACAGGCTTGGAACTCTGGGAGGAGTAATACGATGAAGAGAATTCTCGCTGCGGGCCTTTTGGCCCTGTCCGTCGGCGTATCGGGGGTGGCGTTCGCCGAACCCATCAAGATCGGCATGATCACCACGCTTTCGGGCGGCGGCGCCGGCCTCGGCATCGACGTGCGCGACGGCTTCATGCTGGCGCTCGAACAGGCGGGCAACAAGGAGATCGAGGTCGTCACCGAGGACGACGCGCAGAAGCCCGAAATGGCCGTTCAGATCGCCGATAAGATGATCCAGAGCGACAAGGTCGACATCCTTACGGGCATCATCTGGTCCAACCTTGCCATGGCCGTGGTGCCGAATGCGGTGGCGCAGGGCAAGTTCTACCTGTCGCCGAATGCCGGGCCGTCGGCGCTCGCCGGCGCCAAATGCAACGAGAACTACTTCAACGTCGCCTGGCAGAACGACAATCTGCACGAGGCGATGGGGGCATACGCCAACGAGGCCGGCTACAAGAAATCGTTCATTCTGGCCCCGAACTATCCGGCCGGCACGGACGCACTGACCGGTTACAAGCGCTTCTATAAGGGCGAGCTTGCCGGCGAGCTCTACACCAAGGTCGGCCAAACCGATTACGCCGCCGAGATCGCGCAGATCCGGGATTCCGGCGCGGATTCGGTCTACATCTTCCTGCCGGGCGGTATGGGCATCGCCTTCATGAAGCAATATGCCCAGTCCGGCGTGAAGATCCCGGTCACCGGCCCCGGCTTCTCCTTCGACCAGGATGTGCTCGGCGCGATCGGCGACGCAGCCGTCGGCGTCAAGAACACGGCGCAATGGTCGCCCGATCTCGACAACGAGACCAACAAGAAATTCGTCGAAAGCTTCAAGGCGAAATACGGCCGCATCCCGTCGCTTTACGCCAGCCAGGGCTTCGACACGGCGAACCTGATCCTCGCGGCGGCCGGCAAGGCCAGCGTCAAGGACGCGGACGCCTTCCGCGCAGCGCTCAAGGAAGCGAACTTCGAGTCGACGCGCGGCGACTTCAAGTTCGGCAATAACAATCACCCTATCCAGGACATCTATGTTCGCGAGGTCGTGAAGGACGGCGACGCCATCACCAACAAGATCATCGCCACCGGCTTCACCGACCACCAGGACGCCTACGCCAAGGATTGCAAAATGTGAGCGTGTGCCCCTCAGGCGGTCTCGCGGCACCCCTCATCCGACCTCTCTAAGCGAGGTCGGATGAGGGGTTTTCAACCCGCAACGCTTTCACCGGAACCCATTCTTGTCCCCAGCACTTCTCATAGAGCAGATCCTCAACGGCCTGCAGTTCGGCGTCATGCTGTTCCTGATGGCGGCGGGGCTGACGCTGATCTTCGGCGTCATGGGACTGATCAATCTCGCCCATGGCTCCCTCTACATGATCGGGGCTTTCGCCTGCGCCACCGTGGCTGCCGCGACAGGCTCGTTCTGGCTGGGTCTCGCAGCAAGTCTCGCGGCGGCAGCCGCTGCGGGCGCGCTGGTCGAACTCCTCGTCATAAGGCGCCTCTACGATCGCGATCATCTCGACCAGGTGCTGGCGACCTTCGCCCTCATATTGATTTTTTCCGAAGGGGCACGCTGGCTGTTCGGCTCCTTCCCTCTCTATCTCGACATCCCGCCACTGCTTGCCGGCGCCGTGGAGCTGCCGGGCGGTCTGCTCTACCCGCTCTACCGGCTCGCCATCATCGGCGTGGGCATCGCCGTGGCCGCCGGCCTTTACTTGCTGATTGCGCGCACCAGGCTCGGCATGCGCATCCGCGCAGGCGAGTCCGATCGCGAGATGATCGCCGCCCTGGGCATCGACATCCGCACGCTCTACACCGTGGTCTTCGCTTTGGGGGCGGCGCTTGCCGGCCTTGCCGGCGCCCTGGTCGGCGCGCTGCAGTCCGTTCAGGTCGGCATGGGCGAGCCGGTTCTCATCCTCGCTTTCGTCGTCATCGTGATCGGTGGCATCGGTTCGATCAAAGGCGCGCTCGTCGGCGCTCTGCTCGTCGGGCTGATCGATACGCTCGGCCGTTTCCTGCTGCCGAAGTTCTTTGCCCTGTTCCTCGGCGCCTCCGACGGCGCAACTGTCGGAGCAGCTCTTGCGTCGATGCTGATCTATCTTGTCATGGCCGTCATCCTGGCGGTGCGGCCGAAAGGCCTGTTCGCGATGACCGCATGAAAGCGCGCGAGACCACGGTCAATCTCGCATTGGCCATCCTGCTTCTGGCGTTTCCGCTGGTGGCGCAGGCTTTGGGGGAGCAGTTCTACATAACCCTCGCGACACGCATGGCGATCCTGGCGCTAGCCGCCGTCGGTCTCAACCTCGCGCTGGGCCTCGGCGGTCTGGTGTCGTTCGGTCATGCCGCCTTCTTCGGCATCGGCGGTTACACGGCGGGCATCATGGGCACGCATGCACTCAATATGGAGCCGCTGTTCTTCGGCATCCCTGCGAGTGAACAGATGCCCGTGGCGTGGATCGTCGCGATCCTGGCCTGCGCGCTTGTGGCCTTGGTCACAGGCGCGATCAGCCTGCGCACTTCGGGCGTCTATTTCATCATGATCACGCTCGCCTTCGCTCAGATGGTCTATTATTTCGCCATCTCCTGGCCCGCCTATGGTGGCGAGGACGGCCTTTCGCTAGCCCTGCGCAACAGCTTCCCCGGCCTGAACACCGCCGATCCCATGAGCTTCTTCCTCATCGCGTTCGGCACGCTGACGGCAGCGCTGGTGCTTTTCGCCGTCATCCGCGGCTCGCGCTTCGGCTCCGCGCTCCAGGCGGCGCGGCAGAACGAGACGCGGCTCGCCACCGTGGGCGTGGCGCCCTACAGGATCCGGCTCGCCGCCTATGTCATCTCCGCTGCCATCACCGGCGTCGCCGGCGTGCTGTTCGCCAATCTCAACCGCTTCGTCAGCCCGTCGATGCTGTCTTGGCAGATGTCGGGTGAACTCATCGTGCTGATCATATTGGGCGGCACGGCGCGGCTCTTCGGCCCCGTTGCCGGCGCCATGCTCTTCGTGCTGTTCGAATTCGTGCTGGGCGGACTTACCGAACGCTGGCAGTTCTTCCTCGGCCTGATTTTGCTCGGCGTCGTGCTTTTCGCGCGCGGCGGCATCATCGGGCTGCTGGCTGGAAAGGCGCGCCATGGCTGAGCCCGTCCTCTCGCTTCGCGACATCAGGAAAAGCTTCGGCGCGTTGAGGGCGACCGATGGCGTGACCCTCGATCTCCGTCCCGGCGAGATCCACGCGCTGATCGGGCCGAATGGGGCCGGTAAGACGACGCTGATCCATCAGATTGCCGGCACGCTCAGGCCGGACAGCGGCACGATCTCCTTCCTCGGACGCGACATCGGCGCGCTGGGCGTCGCCAATCGCGCCCGCCTGGGGTTGGCGCGCAGCTTTCAGATCTCGTCATTGGCCCTGGAATTCTCGGCGTTGCGCAACGTCATGTTGGCGGTTCAGTCGCGCCAGGGTTCGAGCTTCCGCTTTTTCCGGCCGGTCAAGCGCGATCGTTCGCTTACCGAGCCCGCCATGGCGATGCTCGAACGCGTCGGCCTTGCCGAGCGAGCTCGCATTCCCGCTGCGGAATTGTCTCATGGCGAGAAGCGCCAGCTGGAGATCGCGGTCGCGCTCGCCCTGGGCCCGAAGGCTTTCCTGCTCGACGAGCCCATGGCGGGCATGGGACCGGAGGGCTCGAAGCGTCTGACCGGCTTCCTCGATCAATTGCGGAGGGAGGCGCCGATCCTGCTGGTCGAGCACGACATGGATGCAGTCTTCGCGCTGGCCGATCGCATCTCGGTCCTGGTCTATGGCAGGGTGATAGCGTCGGGCACTGTCGAAGAGATCCGCCGCGATGCCGAGGTGCGACGCGCCTATCTGGGAGAGGAAGCTTGAGCCTGCTCGAGGTGGAAAGGCTGGAGACCTTTTACGGCGCCTCTCAGGCGCTGTTCGGCGTCAGCCTTGCCGTCGCCGAAGGCGAGGTCGTCGCCTTGATGGGCCGGAACGGCATGGGCAAGACCACCACGATCCGCTCGATCCTCGGCCTCACCCGGCCGCGCGGCGGTCGGATCGACTTTGCCGGCGCGCGGATCGCGGGCATGCGGCCGCACCGTATTGCTCGTCTGGGCATCGGTCTCGTCCCGGAAGGCCGGCGCTGCTTCCCCAATCTCACGGTGCGCGAGAACCTGGTCGCGGCGGCGCGCAGGGGACAATGGACGGAAGCACGCGTCGACGAGCTATTTCCCCGGCTCGCCGAGCGGCGCGATCAATTCGCCAACACACTGTCCGGTGGCGAACAACAGATGCTGGCGATCGGGCGTGCCTTGATGACCAATCCGCGCCTTCTCATCCTCGACGAAGCCACGGAAGGGCTGGCGCCGGTGATCCGCCGGGATATCTGGTCCGCGCTCCGCACCTTGAAGGCTGCGGGCCAGTCGATCCTCGTTGTCGACAAGACGCTGGCCGAACTCCTTCCCGTCGCGGACCGCTGCTTCGTTCTGGAGAAGGGCGTGACGGTCTTCGATGGGGCGCCGCAGGCGCTGACGTCCGAGTTGCAAGATCGTTATCTCGGCGTGTGATACCACTGACCCTAACAAATCCAGGGTGCCTCCTGTCAGGTCGGAACGCCGGGCGGCTGACTGCCCCTTTCCGTCTCGGTTTCGCCAAGCTCTAGGCATGGAAAGCTCGAAAAGCGGGATAGTCCTGGTACCGATTCGGCCCCTTCGTCCTGCACTGTTGGGTGGCCTGCTCCACAGGGAACGGAATGGATCCTCGGATCAGCTCGCCCGCTGGCGCGGGCTCCCGTCCGAGGATGACGACTGCGTTGAAGACCTGCCCCAAATCGCCAACGTTGGCGATTGGCATCGACATCGAAGCTTCGTCATCCTCGAGCCGGCGCCGAGCGAAGCGATGGCGCCGTGACCCGAGGATCCATTCCGTGAGGTTGGGGCAACCCACCCAACGGTGCAGAACGAAGTGGCCGAACGGCAGTGACGGCAGCCATCGTCTGAATCTATCGTACCGCCCGAGATGGGTAGATCCGGTAGCGTGATAGCGGGGGGAGCGCTGGCTCGGCGAAGCCGAGAGGGAGAGGTTCAGAAACCGGTCCGACGGAAGCCTTTATGTCACCGCCGCCCGCACCGAAAAGCGTTCTTCCTTCCACATCTCCGTACGCAGGATCTCCTCCAGGACGGTTGCCGCCTGCCAGACATCGCGGTAGCTCGTATAGAGCGGTGTGAAACCGAAACGCATAGTGGATGGGGCGCGGAAGTCGCCGATGACGCCGCGGTCGATCAGGGCCTGCATGATGGCGTAGCCATGCTCATGCGCGAAGGAGACCTGGCTGCCGCGCTTCCCGCCATCGCGCGGGCTCTCCAGCGCCACGCCGTAGCGGCTGCATTTCGCCTCGACCAATTGGATGAACAAGTCGGCGAGTGCGATGCTTTTTTTGCGCAGCGCCGCCATGTCGATCTCGTCCCAGAGAGCGAGGGCGCCTTCGAGCGCGCGCAGGGAAAGCACAGGCTGCGTGCCGCACAGGAACCGCCTTATGCCCGAGCCGGCATCGTAGTGCTGCTCGAAAGCGAAGGGCCG
Source organism: Mesorhizobium sp. 1B3 (assembly GCF_050958605.1). Taxonomy (NCBI): domain Bacteria; kingdom Pseudomonadati; phylum Pseudomonadota; class Alphaproteobacteria; order Hyphomicrobiales; family Phyllobacteriaceae; genus Mesorhizobium; species Mesorhizobium sp. 1B3. Next base: position 251,666 of record NZ_JBJHDO010000002.1, read on the forward strand.
GGCGTGGCTCCACCATCCGCTGAGCGGCTGCTTGATAGCGCCGTGATGGCGGGTGGCGGCGTAGACGAAGGCTGGCGAGCCCGGGCCGCCATTGAGATATTTGTAAGTGCAGCCTACCGCGAAATCCGCACCCGCGCCATCGAGATCGACTGGCAGCGCGCCGACGCTGTGGCAGAGGTCCCAGACGACAAGAGCGCCGGCTTCGTGAATGCGGCGCGTCAGCGCCACCATATCCCTGAGCTCGCCGGTCTTGTAGTTGACGTGGTTGACGAGCACTACGGCGACCTGGTCGTCGATCAGGTCCTCGATTGCTGGTGCATCAACGCCCTCGAGGCGAAGCGAAGCGCCGGGCAGTGTGGAGACCACACCCTCGGCGACATAGAGATCGGTCGGGAAGGAGCCTCCTTCCGCGACGATCGCCGAACGGCCGGGTCTCAATGCCACGGCCGCGTGAAGAGCCTTGTAGATGTTGATCGAGGTCGTGTCGCAGACCACCGTCTGGCCGGCAGCGGCGCCGATCAACCTGCCGACGCGATCGCCGAGCTTGGTCGGCAGCTCGAACCAGCCCGCCTTGTTCCAGCTCCTGATCAGGTCCCCCGCCCATTCCTCGGTGGCGGCTTTCTTGAGCTCGGCGAAAGCGGCCGGCGCAGCCGCGCCCAACGAATTCCCGTCGAGATAGACGACGCCCTCGGGCAGGACGAAGCGGTCGCGCATGGGACGCAGCGGGTCGGCCGCGTCCATCGCCTCGATGGCGGCGAGTTCGAGAAGCTTGGTCATCGGCTGCCTCTATTCGCGGATGGTTTCGCGGGCGGGCGCGGGGCCGCGGCTCCGCTTGAGGCTCGGCAGAGCGAGCATGGCCAGAACGAACAGCCCCGTGGCGAGCTTCAGGTCCGGAGGCGGCATGCCGGCGGCGAGGCAGAGCGAGACGAGCTGATAGTAGACGATGGCGCCGACGAAAGGTGCCAGCAATTGCCGGAATACCGTCTGCTTGCCGACGATGGCCTCTCCGATCATCAAGGCGGCCAGGCCATTGATGAGGATGCCGATGCCCATATTCACGTCGGCAAAGCCCTGCGACTGCACCATGAGGGCACCGCCGGTTGCCGAAAAGGCGCTGGCGAGGCCGACGCCCCCGATGGTCGCGGCCCAGACATTGATGCCTTGCGCCTCGGCCATGTCGGGATTGGAGCCAACGGCACGGATTGCCGTGCCTTTCTCCGTCTTGAAGAACAGGTCGAGGAGGACGAGGACGACGAGAGCGATGATGCCCGCGACGACGATCTTGCTCGCGGGGAAGCCGGGCTGAGTGAAGGGAGCCCAGTCGAATACCGTGGGCGAGCCGAAGACCGACAGGTTCGAGCGACCCATGATCCGCAGATTGATGCTGTAGAGCATCGTCATCATCAGGATGCCGGCGAGCAGCGTATGAATGCGGAATCGCAGATTGATGAAGGCCGTGCAGCAGCCCGCCGCGAAGCCGGCGATCAACGCGACGGCGATCGCCGTGACCGGCGAGGCGCCGCCGGCCAGGAGAACGCCGCACACGCAGCCGCCCAGCGGGAAGGCTCCTTCGCTGGTCAGGTCGGGGAAGCTCAACATGCGGAACGGGATCATGATGCCGAGCACCACGAAGCTGAGGATGAGGCTCTGAGCCAAGGTGACGGGGATGAGCGAGACGAAGCTCGACGCGATTGTCTGAATGAAATCCATGATCATCCGAGCCCTAGCTCGCCAGGAGCATGCGGTCTGTCTTGACCGAAAAATGTTCGATGAGATCCGGCACCGTGACGCTAGCCTTTTCCTCGCCGGAAATATCGAGACGCACGCGTCCGGCGCTGAGCATGAAAATCCGACTGCCGAAATCGACCGCGTGCTGCATGTTGTGCGTAACCATCAGCGTGGTGAGTTTCAGTGCTTCCACAGCGCGGACCGTCGCTTGCATGACAAGGTCGGCGGTGCGCGGATCGAGTGCGGCTGTATGCTCGTCGAGGAGCAGCAGTTCGGGCGAACCGCCGACAGCCATGATCAGCGACAGCGATTGGCGCTGTCCTCCGGAAAGCAGGTCGACCCGTGTGTCCAATCGGTTCTCCAGACCGAGGCCAAGCACGGAAAGCCGCTCTTTGTAGGCGGCGAGCCTTGGCGCGGTCAGGCCCTTGCGAAGGCTTCTCTTGCTGGCGCGGAGCTCGGCCAGCAGCATGTTCTCGGCGACGGTCATGCTGGCTGCGGTGCCGCGCATCGGGTCCTGGAAAACCCGAGACAGCCTCGTTGCGCGCCTGTAGACCGGCACGTTGGTGACGTCGTCGCCATTGATCAGGATCTTGCCGGAATCGAGAGGCAGCGCTCCCGATATGGCGTTCAGCATGCTGCTCTTGCCCGCGCCGTTCGAGCCGATCACGACGCCGAATTCGCCGGTGGCCAGGGACAGGTCGAGCCCGTCGAGCGCAACCTTTTCGTCAGGCTGGCCTCGGTAGAAGACCTTCCGCGCCGATCGGATTTCCAGCATTCCCGCCTCCCTGTTTTCCGCATCGGATCTATCCCCGAAACCGGGTCACTTTCGGGGTCGATGCTCAAGATGACGGCGCATGCCGCGCCGCCATTTTTCTTGTTTTCGTTTTTTCTTGCCGATCGCCGCTTCGTCAGTCCACGAAGCAGTTGCAGTCGGCGAGCGCCTCCGGGATCTCTACGCCGAACGCCTTCATCGCGCTCTTAGAGATCAGCGGCGCGTGGTCTTCATAGGCCGGACGTGTCGGCGGGATCGACTTGGGATCGGCGCCCTTAAGGATCTGTGCGGCGATCTTGCCTGCATTCTCGCCGACCTTGTCGTAGTTGACGGCGAAACTTGCCGGCACGACGCCGTTGCGCACTGCGCCATCATCGGAATTGACGATCGGGATGCCGGCCTGGCGTGCAGCGGCCGAGACAGCCGCAACGGCCGGCTGGAGCAGGTTGGAGGCCGGAGTGTAGATGACGTCGGCCTTGCCCGCGAAGGAGGCGATGCGCTGCTGGATCTCGTTGACATTGTCGACGCCCACCGAAACCACTTCGAAGCCGGCGGCGGGCGCGGCTTCCTTGAACTTCTCGAGCAGCGCTACGTCGTTCGCCTCACCGGGGTTGTAAGGCAGGCCGTAACGCTTCGCCTCGGGCAGAAGCTTCTTGGTGAAGGTCATGACGGCGGCGACATCCTGCAGATCGGTCGCTCCGGTCATGCCTTCGTCGCCGGCGTCCCAGGACGGAACCAGCTTGGCGGCAACCGGGTCGGTGACGGCGGAAAAGACGACCGGAATACCGGAGCCGGCAAGCGCCTTCTTGGCGATCTGCGAGACCGGCGTGGTCACTGTGTAGATCAGCTTCGGCTGCTCGGCCTGCAGCTTCGAGATCATCTGCGGAACCAGCGAGGCGTCGAAATTGGTGTGGCTTTCCGTATAGACGACGTCCTTGCCCTCGACATAGCCGGCCTCCGCGAGGGCCTTCTTGAAGCCGTCGATCGACGCGTTGAGCTGCGGATGCTCGCCGAAATTGGCGATGCCGATGCGGATTGGATCGGCAACCGCCGCGCCGAGACCGCTCATGAGGGCGCCGGCCAGCATGATGCCCGACAGCAAACCCGACTTCCACTTGTTCATCTTTGCCTCCCAGAAGGGCCCGGCTGGATCCGAGCCATGAAAGCCCGATCATAGCGGGGACCCAATCCCTGTCAAACAATATATATAATCACTTCCCTTCTGGCGGATCATATATATTGTGGAGGCAGCCGCCGCATCGGGCAGCGGCCAGCCCGCTATCGGACGCGCAATGCAGGACGAGGTTCATTCGACCAAGACGGAAGCAGCCTACCGGCTGCTGCGGCGTGACATTCTCGCGACCCGTTTGCGGCCGGGCGCTGCCCTCAAGCTCGGGGTGTTGAGCGAAGCCTATGAGGTGGGGTGGACGCCGCTGCGCGAAGCGCTGTCCCGTCTAGAGGCGGAAAAGCTGGTGACGGCGGTCAGCAATCGCGGCTTTGCCGTGGCGCCGGTGTCGCGTGCCGAGCTGGAGGATTTGAAGCGCGCCAGGACGGTTGTCGAACTGCCGTTGCTCGAGGAATCGATCGCGAGGGGCGACAGCGCCTGGGAAGAGGCGATCGTCACCGCTCACTACCGGCTGTCACGTTGCAGGATCGCGGTCGACGACCCCTCGGAAGCGGCCGTGGACGAATGGGACGAGAAGCACAGGGCGTTTCACGCGGCCTTGCTGTCGGCCTCCACGTCGAACTGGCTGCATCACTTCCTGACCACAGTCTACGACCAGCTCGGCCGTCACAACCGCGTCCTCGGCCTCGCGCCGACGCTGCGAGCAGCCGCAGGCCTCAAGGACGGCTATGAAGCAGCGGTAGCGGCGTTGCGGGAGGCGATGGGCATCGAGCACCATACGCTTCTCATGGAGGCTGCGCTCGACCGGGATGTCGAACGGGCCAGGATGCTCATGATGGAACATGCCGGCTACACGCTGCATGTCTATTTGAATACCGAGACGTCGGTCGCCCCGGCTGCTCGCTCTAACGGCTCTTCCCGATAAAGGCGCCGTTGCTGACCACCCGCCTGCCGGCCTTGTAGACATCGCGTTTCCCCGGGACAGCGACCACGGCTTCCGGGATGTGCTCGGCCCCCAGCGTCACGAAGTCGGCTTTCGCACCCACGCACAGGCCGTAGCCTTCAAGACCCAACGCCTTCGCGCCGGCCTCGGTAACCACTTCGAAGGCCACGCGAAGCTCGTCATCCGTGTAGAAGCCGGAACGGTAGCCGATCATCATGGCACGGCCCAGCATATCGCCGTCGCCATAGGGCCACCAGGAATCGCGGATGTTGTCGCTGCCGCTGAAGACGGTGACGCCGGCCCGACGCAGTTCGAGCACGGGCGGGAAAGCATGGTTGCCGGGAGCGTTGGTCATGATGGAAACGCCGGCAGCCGCAAGCTTCTCGGCGGTTTTCCCGAGCGTATCGGCGGAAACGTCGCCCAATGCATAGGCGTGGCTGACCGCGACCTTCCCCTCCATGCCCAAAGCCCGCGTGCGTTTTGCGATCTCCTCGATCTGGAAGACGCCGAGCGTGCCGCCGTCATGCAGGTGGATATCGACCGGCACGCCGCGCTTTTCGGCGATGCCGAACACGACGTCGAGATGTCCGTTGACATCGCGATCGAACGATGCGGGGTCGAGCCCGCCAATGGCGTCGCAGCCGAGGTCGAAGGCTGCGTCCAGCAGATCCGGCGTGCCCGGACAGGTGAGGATGCCGCTTTGCGGAAAGGCGACGAGCTGGATGTCGATGACATCAAGATATTCCTCCCGGACGGCCAGGATGGTCTCCAGCGACTTCAGCCCCACGCTTCCGTCTACCATGACGTGGCTGCGCATCTGGGTGGAGCCGTTGGAGAGGCAGAGCTCGAGCTGGCTGCGGGCGCGCACCTCCATGGGCGCGGCCTCAGCCATGTTCTGGCGCTGGAACTCCACGCGCTCGTGCACGTCGAAGCCGCTTGTGCAGGGCTTATGCGGCTTCCACGCATCGCCGTAGAAGCTCGTGTCGAGGTGGATGTGTCCTTCGACGAAGGCAGGAACGACCAGCATGCCGCCTAGATCGACCTCATCACGCGCCCGCATGCCCGCTGCTTCCGAGCCGATGGCCGTGATTGTGCCGTCGAGCACGGCGAACGCCGCGGTCATGCCGTCGGAGAGCCTCGCATTGGTGAAGAGTGTGTCGGCGACATCGGTCATGAGAAGGATCTCCATTCCGAGGTTACCTTATCGGCCTGAGGCGCTTGGCTGGCAAGGCTTGCTCGGAATCGAGGACTACACGCGCTCGCTCTACAATCCTCGGCTTTTGCCTGCCATGTTTCGGCGGGCCGCGCCTTCATTCCATGCTCGCATAAGCTTGAGCTGCTAAGCGGCTCCGAGATTCTGGCTACCCGCCTGATGCCGAACCCTCTAGGCAGGCTCATGTGGCTTCGCCCACGCTTCACCTGCTTAGCTTCTCTTTGGCCGCAGGTTTTCGTCGGAAAACCGTGGGACATTTTCCGAAACCTGCTTAGGAGGCAGAACATGGCTGAGGTTTCTTCCGGTTCTGGAGCGGCGAGCTTGCGCGCTTTGCTCAACCAGGGGCTCATCCGCACCGAAGCACCTGGTGTCGACGCACTCGAGGGCATGCGGCGGAAAATCGCCGAGGCCGCGACACAGACGATCGTCGCGCGGTCGCGCCTCGACCCTGCGCAGAATATCGTTTCGCAGGACGAATCCGATGGGGAGGAATGGAGCGCGGAGACGCAAGGCAGTCACGGCTACCTTCCGAACGCAAGCACCTTCGCCGGCGACGTCGCGGCGTCGCCGGCCTCCGATGCAAGGCCGATGACGGCCGGGATCGCCGACGAGACAAGACCGGCCCACGCCGTGAATGGCGACCAGCGCGCTACCTCCTTGCGATCGCACCTTGTCTGGCAGGAGGACCAGTTCGACGATGGCGATGACGGGATCTATTCCCCGATCCTCAGGGTTACCCGACGCGCCGACGCCAATCTTTGACGACGAACCGCCTTTTCAGGTGACGCGCTTGAGGATCTGAAGCAGGAACTCGAAGCTTTTGCCGTAGGGCGGGCGTAGAAGCGCGCTTCCATTCAGCCGTGATTGGATGAAGACCGGCTTCTCCTTGCTGAAGGTGCGGAAGCCCCATTGGCCGTGATAGGCGCCCATGCCGCTGGCGCCGACGCCGCCGAAGGGCTGCTCTTCCTGGGCAATGTGCAGGAGGCAATCGTTGATGGTCACGCCTCCAGCCGATGTTTCGCGCAGGATCCTTCGGCAATTGCCGCGATCACGACCGAACCAGTAGAGCGCCAGCGGGCGATCGCCCCGGTTCACATGGTCGATGGCTTCGGCGACCCCGTCATATTCGAGGATCGGCAGGATCGGCCCGAAGATCTCTTCGCGCAGCAGGCGGCAGTCTGGCGTGGCGCCGATCACCAAGGTCGGCGGAAACTTGCGATCGCCAGTTTCAAGTGTCTCGCCTGCTGGATTGATCTCGACGATTTCCGCACCCGCTTCCTGCGCTTCGGCAACCATCGTCCGCAGACGTTCATAGTGTCGGTCGGTCACGATGGCCGTGTAGTCGGGATTTCCGCGCAGGGTCGGATAGAGCCCTGCCATGGCCTTGGCCAGCCTGTCCGCAATGGGCCGGCTCTGACCGGCGGGCACCAGCAGGTAGTCCGGCGCTATGCAGGTCTGGCCGGCATTGAGCAGCTTGCCGTAAGCAATGCTGGAGGCGGCTGCGTCGAGGTCGCATGAAGGATCGAGGATAGCGGGCGACTTGCCGCCGAGCTCGAGGGTGACCGGCGTCAGGTTCGCCGCAGCCGCCTGGGCGACCTCTCGGCCCACCGCTGTCGAGCCGGTGAAAAAGAGATGGTCGAAGGGCAGGGCGACGAAAGCTTTTCCGACGCCGGCGTCGCCGGTGACGACGTGGACTTCGTCCGGCGTGAAATGCTCGCCGACGAGCCGCGCCAGAAGATCCGAATAGCCGGGCGTGAGCTCCGACGGCTTGAGGAGCGCCCGATTGCCGGCGGCGAGCGCGGCGGTGAGCGGTGCAATCGCAAGCTGGAAGGGGTAGTTCCAGGGCGAGACGATGCCGACCACGCCGAGCGGCTGCGGAAGCAACCGGTTCTTGCCCGGCCGGAAGTGCAAGCTTGTCGGGACGCGCCGTTCGCGCATCCACGCCTTGAGGTGGGACAAAGCATGCCTGATCCCGGCGCGGACCACGAGCAACTCGGCCACGCGCGTCTCGTGAATGGAACGCCCGCCGAAATCCGTGTCGATCGCCGCGCAAATTGTGGCTTCATGCCGTTCCGTCAGGGCCAGGAGTCTTTCAAGACGCGCTTTGCGCACCGCGAAGGAGGGAAACGGTTCTGCCGCGAAGGCGCGCCGTTGCGCCTCGAAGCGTTCCCTCAAGCCGTCCCGTTCGACATGAAGCATTTCGCTCTTGTCCTTGCCGTCGCCAGGACATGCTCCATCACTTCGTCGTCGATCTCAAGCCCACGCGATCGCTATTGCCGCGTGTCCGAAGGAGACCATATGAATTGGCGGCCGGCCGCGTCCCGCCGGTCTCGACCGTGGAGCATGCCATGAAAGCGATGGTGCTCGAGAGGGTCGGAATGGCGCTTGTCCCGACAGAACGCGGCGATCCGCTCCCGGGGCCAGGCGAAATCCGTCTCACGGTGGAAGCCTGCGCCGTCTGCCGTACCGACCTTCACGTCGTGGACGGAGATCTTCCGCACCCCAGGCTGCCGCTTGTCCCGGGCGATGAGATCGTCGGCATCGTCGATTGTGTTGGAGAGGGTGTCGACCGGGCGAGGCTTGGCCGGCGCGTCGGCGTGCCCTGGCTTGGCCATATTTGCGGGACTTGTCGTTTTTGTCGTTCCGGCGCCGAGAATCTCTGCGATCGACCGTTGTTCACCGGCTACACGCGGGACGGCGGTTTCGCGACCCATGTCGTCGCCGACGCCGAATACGCGTTCGAACTCGACGCCGAGGCTGACCCGGTGGCGCTTGCTCCCCTTCTTTGCGCTGGGCTGATCGGGTGGCGCTCCCTGGTCAAAGCCGGGGAGGGGCGGCGCATCGGCCTTTACGGCTTCGGCGCCGCCGCCCACATCATCGCCCAGGTCTGTGTTTGGCAAGGGCGTGAGGTCTTTGCCTTCACTCGGACTGACGACCTGGAGGCGCAGCGTTTTGCAAAAAGCCTCGGGTCAGTCTGGGCCGGCGGGTCGGACGAGAGGCCGCCCGAGCCGCTCGATGCCGCCATCATCTTCGCGCCGGTGGGAGCGCTGGTCCCCCGGGCCCTGCTCGCCGTGCGCAAGGGTGGGCGCGTGGTCTGCGGCGGCATCCATATGAGCGACATCCCCGCCATGCCCTATGCACTCCTCTGGGAAGAGAGGCAGCTCGTCTCCGTCGCGAACCTGACGCGTCGCGACGCGACGGAGTTCTTCCCGGTCGCCGCGAAAGCGGGCGTCAGGACGCATACGACGACCTATCCGCTGGAGCGTGCAAACGAGGTGCTGACCGACCTTCGCGAGGGGCGTCTCAGCGGCGCGGCGGTGTTGATCCCGTGAAAGGATGCAACGCTCTGTCGGCGGGCCTGTCCCGGGAGATTTCCGGCAGGTGGAACCCCGGCGTCCCTTTCGACGGCCAATGCGCTGTTCGGTTCAAATGATTCAGCGAATTGTCCTAGTATTCGTAATCCACCATTAAGCATCTGAAATATAACAGGTTGTTCACCATCTATCTTAACCGGTCCGGTAACGGATCGCGGCTAGGTTCCACGCGTAATCACAACGGGCGAGAGGAACTCCGATGTTTGACCTGCTTAAGAAGTTCAAGAATGACGAAAGCGGCGCAACCGCGATCGAATACGGCCTGATTGCCGCCTTGATTGCCATCGCCGTCATCGGCGGCGCGCAGTACGTTGGCAAAGAAACTTCACAGAAATTCGTGGATATTGGTGACAAGCTGAAGGAAGCCAAGCCGACTCCTGTCACCCCCGAGTGATAGGAATAGCTTAGGTCGACCATGCTCTGGGGCTGCCATTCGGCGGCCCTTTTTCTTGTTTCGGGCTGCTGCCCAGTTCGGTACCGCAGCCGGTGAGGGCGGCGGGGGCAATATCTGTCATACGCAAGATCTACTTATTGGACCGGCAGTGCGCGCTCGCTAAATCACAGCCTCGACCAAGGTCCGCGTCAGCTAGAGTATTTCTGTTTTTGATTAAATCGGCCGATTCCGCCAAATGTGATTCAAATGCCGGCTGGGAAGGAGGCCGGCACGGATGACGCGACCTACGGCAGCCGCTCCAATCGCCCCTTCAAGTCATCGCTCAGCGTTCGCACGATCCCGGTGGTCTTGCGAATATCCGCTTCGCCGAGAGCCGCGCCCACGGTCGATGCGATCGCCAGGAGCCGGGCATCGAGCTCACGATAGCGCGCTTCGCCTTCGGACGTGAGTTGCACGAGCTTCGAGCGTCGGTGCCTGGGGTTGTCGATGAATTTCACGAGGCCCTCGGCCGCGAGTTCGTCCGCCAGCCGCTGCATGCGCTGCCGGCTGGTCGGCCGCATCTGGGCGATCTGCGGGACGGTGAGCGGACCAAGCAAAGCGAGGCTTCGCATGAAGCCGAACGCACCGCCGCCCCAATTCGTGATATGCTCGGTCTTCTGGCCGACGGCTCGTATCCTGAAGAAGCACTGGGCCACTTCGAGCATCAGCTCGGCAATCGCCTCGCTCTTGCTGTTCACGCTTTCTTCCACCCCTGTCCCGCGTCGCGCTGCTCCCAATTGACCGCACCGGTCGCGGGTGAGCAGTGACGGTCAATCATTGTTATGCCCAGCGTCGCACAATGCGGTCAAAGAGATAGAGGGCCTCAATGCACCCAAATGGGTGCACGTCAGCTCTCGCTGGGCCAGTTTCTTCAGTTGACACCTTAGTTGTCAACTGCCAGAATGACACCTTAGTTGTCGTTTTAGAGGCGATCCTTGCCGAGTAACCTCCAAGGAACGAGAGTAGTGGCCATGGCCAGCGACACAGACGGACAACACACCGACGGCGCCGGAACGGCGGGCGTCATAGCGCGACCGCCTCTTCTCTTTCTCGGCGCTCTTCTGCTCGGCGGCGTCTTGGACCGCCTGCTGCCCTTGCGGTTCGTCGTCCCCGGGAGCGATACCTTTCGCTGGACAATAGCCGCCTTCTTGATCCTCGTCGGTTTGGCGCTCGCCGTGGCGGGTATTCGCAACTTTTCAAGGGCAGGAACACCGGTCCCCACCAACGAGCCGACCCGTGCGCTGGTCACGTCCGGCATTCACGGCCGGACCCGCAATCCCATCTATCTCGGCCTGTTTGCCGTCTATGTCGGCATCGGCACGGCCGCGCAAAGCGCTTGGATCCTGATCCTTACGCTCCCTCTGGCAATCACGATCCGCTATGGCGTCGTCGCGCGCGAGGAGGCGTATCTGGAACGCCGGTTTGGTGACGCCTATCGGGCCTACAAGGCCCGCGTCCGCCGCTGGTTGTAGTGATCCTGCGACAATGTCGGAGCGTGGCGCCGACCGCACGAAGGAGCTCCCGCTGTCGCGCCAGTTCACGTTGCGATTTGCCCCTTGGCCATTGTGGGATAGGTTAGTGCCGGGCGGCAAAGGCGGGAGTGACAAGTGTGTATGCGAGCCGATCGGAATCGTGCCCTAGATGGATTCGCTGATCACGGCTGCGGCGCGTGCGCTGGCGGCGGGTGACGCCCTTGGCGCTCTGAACCGGGTCGCGCTCCGCGACGACGCGGCTGCGCTGGCGCTTCGCGGCATAGCGATGGCGCAACTCGGCGATCTCGTTCGAGCGAGGGCGCTTTTGCGAAGCGCGGCGCGCGCCTTCGGTCCGAAAGAGGCCGTGGCCCGCGCGAGATGCATCGTCGCCGAGGCAGAGATCGCGCTGGTGTCGCGCGAACTGGGCTGGCCCGAGAAGGCGCTCGACGCGGCGCGGGCGACACTCGAGGTGCATGGCGAAGGGGTGAACGCCGCGCATGCGCGCTATCTCCAGATCCGGCGTCTTCTCCTGATCGGCCGCCTCGACGAGGCCGAGCGCGAGCTCGGCGAGCTCGATCCCGTATCTTTTCCGCCATCGTTGAGGGCAGCATATGAACTCGTGGTTGCGGGAATCGCCATGCGTCGCCTGCGGACGAAAGCGGCACGAGCCGCGCTGGCTCGGGCCGAGCGCGCCGCGCACCGTGCTGGCATCGTTGCGCTGACGGCGGAAGTGGAAAGCGCGTCTCTCATGCTCAGCACGCCGGTCGCACGCCTTGTTGCGGCCGACGGGGAACGCCCCCTGCTGCTCGAGGAGGTCGAAGCCTTGCAGGCGTCCGAAGCGCTCGTCGTGGATGCCTGCCGCCATGTCGTGCGCGGCCCCGGCGCCGTGGTTTCGCTTGCAAGACGTCCGGTCCTGTTCGCACTGGCACGCGCGTTGGGCGAGGCTTGGCCTGCGGACGTGCCAAGGGAAATGCTCGTTGCCCGGGCATTCGGGGCGAAGCTCGCCGACGAATCGCATCGTGCGCGGTTGCGCGTCGAGGTGGGCCGGCTTCGGGCGGAGCTGCGGACTCTGGCCGGCATCAGTGCGACCAAGCGCGGGTTTGCGCTGACGCCGCGCCGCGTCCGGCATGTCGCGGTGCTGGCGAGGCCTGTGGAAGAGCGGCACGGGACTGTGCTCGCCCTCCTTGCCGACGGGGAAACATGGTCGAGTTCGGCGCTGGCCCTTGCGCTCGGCGCCAGCCAGCGCACCGTGCAGCGGGCGCTGGAGACGCTTGCGGCGACGGGCAAGGTGCAGGCGTTCGGCCACGGACGAGCGCGTCGTTGGATGACCCCACCCGTGCCGGGTTTCACGACGACCTTGTTACTCCCAGCCCCATTGCCGAGCGACTAGGATGGAGCCGAACGAACTGGGATGGAAAAACATGATCCGATCAGCTGCCGAAATCCTCCATGAGTACGGGCCATTTCCGGGCGTCGAGGACGTGCATGGGGTTACGTTCGACGGACGGCGCGTCTGGTTCGCTTCCGGCGACAGGCTGAACGCCATGGATCCGGCGAGCGGACAGGCGTTGCGCTCGATCGATGTCGTTGCGCATGCGGGGACGGCCTTCGATGGGCAGCACCTGTTCCAGCTTGCCGAGGATCGCATCAAGAAGATCGATCCGGAGACCGGCCGTGTGCTTGCCACGATCCCGGCGCCTGGCGGCGGTGGTGATTCCGGGCTTGCCTGGGCCGAAGGAACGCTCTGGGTGGGGCAGTACCGGGACCGGAAGATCCATCAGATCGACCCCGAGACGGGGGCGATTCTGCGCACGATCGAGACCAACCGCTTCGTCACGGGGGTAACCTGGGTCGAAGGCGAGCTCTGGCACGGCACCTGGGAAGGCGACGAGAGCGAATTGAGGCGGATCGATCCTCGAACGGGAAAGGTTCTGGAGAGGATCGAGATGCCGCCGGGCGTGGGCGTCTCGGGGCTGGAGTCCGACGGCGGCGGTCGATTCTTCTGCGGGAGCGGGAGAAGCGGGAAGGTGATGGCCGTCCGCCGGCCGGACCGGCGGCCCCCGCGGTGACCGGCGGCGAGCGCCGCCGATACCAGTTGCCTGGCATTGCCCGAGGACACGCGGGATCCGAGGGTCACTGCCGGACTTGGGACTGGCAAACAGCATCGATGTTCAGTATTCCTGCCGTAACGGGGGAATGCCAGTCCTGCGTGCAGCGCGTCGTGACCGGGTGCGCCGATCATCCGGCCGGCGACGAACCGCTTCTGGCGAGGACGAGGTATTGCCCTGCCAGGCGATCCCGCGAGGCGTCATCGTCGTCGATCGTTGAGGCCGTGAAGGGACACCGATGCCATCGCCCCATCGAATGACATCCAAGGAGATGCTGGAACGTCTGGTCTCCTTTCCGACCGTGTCGTCGGACAGCAATCTTGCGCTGATCGATTTCGTCAAAGTATATCTCGCCGGCTGTGGCGTGCCCTCGACGTTGGTTTTCAACGAGGACGGTACAAAGGCAAACCTCTTCGCGACGATTGGCCCGATGGTGCCGGGCGGGGTGGTGCTATCCGGGCACACCGATGTCGTGCCGGCGCTCGAGCCGGGCTGGACGAACAGCCCCTGGGCGCTAACCGAGCGCAACGGCCGACTCTACGGCCGAGGGGCCTGCGACATGAAGGGTTTCGACGCGCTTGCGCTGGCGGCGGTGCCGGACATGCTTGCCGCGGACCTCAAGGCGCCGATCCACATCGCCCTGTCTTATGACGAAGAGGTCGGTTGCATAGGCGCTCACGCGTTGGTCGAAAGAATGGCCGAAACGATCGCCGAACCCCGAGCCGTCTTCGTCGGAGAGCCGACCCGCATGCGCGTGGTCAACGGGCACAAGGGGCTCGTCGCATTCGAGACGCGTGTACGTGGACATGCCGTTCATTCCAGCCGGATCGACACCGGCGTGAGCGCCGTGATGGTCGCGGCACGGCTGGTGACCTGGCTGGAAGACACGATGGCGGAGAATAGTAGCCGCCCAGCTCCCGGCTGTTTCGAGCCGCCCTACACGACCCTTCACTGCGGTATGATCGCAGGCGGCGTCGCGGGAAACATCGTTGCCGAATCCTGCAATTTCATCACCGATATCCGTGCGATTCCGCAGGAGAGACCGGAGGATTTCCGGAACAGGTTCGAGCACTACGCGCGCACCGTGATTGAGCCGGGAATGAAAGCCATCGCGCCGAATTCTGGCATCGTGATCGTGGATCTCTCGGCCGTTCCGGGCCTTGCGCCGGAACCGAACGGCGAAGCGGAGGCCCTTGCGCTTGCGTTGACGGGCGCAAACGACACCGGGGTCGTTGCCTATGGGACGGAAGGCGGCATCTTCCAGAATGCCGGTTGGTCCACGGTCGTGGTCGGTCCGGGCGACATCGCCCAGGCCCATCAGGTCGATGAATATATCGAGCTGGAGCAACTCGATGCGGGAGAGCGGTTTATCCGGAGGCTGATCGCCGAACTCGCGCGATAGCCACCACGCTATTTCTGAATGTGGACCAAACTTGGTTTTGTCGACATTCGTGCGGCCGCAAGACATCCTATCGCCGTCGTCAGGACGGTCAGCCAGCTGTTCCGATCGCCGGCAAAGTGGGGACTCGAGAGAGAGCTGGCTGCCGACGCATATGAGCCTTCAAAGGGGCCTCCTGTTTCGGTCGGCCCCGCTTCTTTATGTCCCCACCCGTCGCGCCGGAAAGCGGAGCCGTTCCTCGGTGAAAGTTCGGGGGCCATGACGGTCTAGAAACCTCGCTGCCAAGCCGTGTAGGAAGTGCCGCCGTCAGGAAACATTGGGCCCACACCCAAACTGGCTGTTGGGACGGAGGTGTCATAGCTTGAGCTTTGACATGCACTTAGAAGAACAGACACAAGAGCCACAATTACCAGTCTTGTTTTGGTCATAGGATGCAGCCTGGTTTCCAAATTCGACCATGGTTTCACAGATTAGCGCAGATCAAAGGCTTGGCCAGCTTCCCTCAACTGCTGGAGTGTCTTGCCTGCACAACTCCCCGCCCACTCCCCGCCCACCGGCTCGGCCGTCCCGTGAAGTGTGATTGTTCCCGCTAGATTATCGGGCGAGATGTAGACAGCGACGCCACTGGCGTCGACCCTTGCCAGGTAATAGGCCCGATGAACGCCAGCGTTCTCGCAATGCACTATGAAGGGGAAGCCAGCTAATGCACTCTCGGCCGCATGCGCCGGAAGGTTCGTGATTGCTAAGGTTACCAGAATAGTTGCAATTGAAACGTATCTATGGTTGGCCATATTGCTCCTCATTAAAGAGCGATTCACCCATCAAGTTGTCTATATGCTGTTCAAAATTGCTTTAGGTCAATCCAAGACAATAGTCGCAACCGTACGAGCTTGCGTCCACACCCGAAATTCCCCACTCTGAGAAGGGAATCGTGACGTATTACACAGTGGCAGTGTCGCTTTGCTACAGGGTATTGCCTTGGGCGGTAAGCTTCAGAAAATCTACGACGCTCTCGTCGATGGTGCAGAACAGGGTTTGGTGAGGGAGGCTCTATTTCAACATATTGTCGCCAAAGTTCCGAAGGCGACGAGTGCCAATATTGTCAAGGCTTCTCTGTTGCCTTGAGCGACCCTGATGTGCAGGATCGAAACATCCTGAGGGTCATCTATGATCTCGCGATAGCGCATCGTCTCGACCCGCAATCCTCTGATGACCTAAACGATTTTAACGAGGTGCCTAAGAGTAAGAACAGCGACCGCGCAAGAAGAAACGGCGGCCTAAAGAGGACGACGCTGTAAGGTGTTCCCAAGCCTCACGGTCGACCCGCGGGCGCATCTGCTCTCGTGGGATGAGGACGGCTAGGGCAGGGATGGCCATGCCGTACTGGCCTCACGCCCCGGCGGGGGGATGCGCTAGGGGCGGCCTAAAAGCCGCGTTGCCATCCAAGGTACGGGTCACCGTGATGGGAAATGTATGGCGTGTATGAGTATCTGTGGCTGTAGTAGGGGCGCCTGTACCTGTGTGGGTACCTATCTTCCTGATAGTAGCGATCACCCTGATAGGCGCTGTTGACAATGGCGCTGCCGACTAGAGCCCCAAGCAATAGCGCCCCTCCGGCAACCAAGAAGTCATCACCGTAATAGCCGCCATAACCGGGGTGCCGGCCGCCATGGTAGCCACCCGGGTACCAGCCGCCGCCATGCCAGCCGCCGCCATGCCAGCCGCCGCCATGCCAGTCTACGTAGGTGATTTCCGACGGGTGGGCGATCTGCTTCATTGGCAGATTAATCGGCGCACCGATTGCTGGAACGATGCCGATAACGGCGAAGGCGACAACCACGTTCGTGCCGCCCAAGCAAGACATGATCTTATTCATGATCGGATCCTCGCCGATGAATAGGCCGTTGCTGATCCAGCAAAAAGCGGCCTTCATTTGCGGTACCTCAATTTACCAGAAATCGGTCGGCTCGTCGCGAGCGATTTCTGCTAGGTCGCTCAGTTGTGATCTCGCAGACAGAGCTGTGTCAATCGGATCGGCCGCGTTCCCGGTTACCCTTAGGGTTCTCGACGTGGACGATCTCTTCGGCGTCGATGGGTATCGTGATGGGCGCTCCATGGCCGGAGAGATAAAACGTCACCTTGCCGTCATCGGGCCAGACAGTGGTCTTGCCCCGCGGGAAGCCCCAACCGCCCCAGCGTTGCAGCTCTGGTAGTCGCGCCAGTGTTCAAAAACGCCTGTAGGCGAACCGGCCGGTCGAGGCGCTAAGGGATCGTCGGACATGCTACAGGAGCGAGCCTTGCGCGCGCGGCAGGATATTTGATCCGCGTCGGCGGTCGCTGATTATTCGATGATGAGCACAGCCATCACGAAAAAGAGAAGTGCAATGCCCCATATCACTGTCAGATTTTTCGTGAGCCGGGTCGTCTGAATTTTTAATACCAGCTCCAGGTCCTTCTTTGTCACAAGCTCGGACATCCGATCCCCCTGCACCAGTTCATTCCCGAGAATGGTGGCGGGCCTGGCGTGAGGCTCAAAGGGCCGGCCGAGTAGCCAACTCACCCGAGACACACTGCCGATTTCCGCAGTGACATGTGATCGATCACAGGTGAGCACAGCGATGCTCCTCCTGCCGCCCCGTCATGTTGCATTCTATGTCGCGCGGACTAGCCGTGGTCGAGCGAGAACCCGCAGAAAACAAGGGGAGCATCGCGCAACACGATGCCACATGGATAAGCCGCAAGTCCGCAGGATGACTGTTCCTAAGATGCTGAATTGCTTGGTAAATTTGGTAGCGGAGGAGGGATTCGAACCCCCGACACAAGGATTATGATTCCTCTGCTCTAACCGACTGAGCTACTCCGCCCCGATGGTGCCTTCCGGGTCGCGCTTGAGATAAGCGGATCGGGCGGGGCGCCGAGGACGCGCGGATATAAGGTTGCGATGCCGAGCCTGTCAAGCACGCAGCTTGGCTTTTCCGGTGCCGTATTTGCACATAACCGCGACGATCCGCTCCTTGCCGCCGGACCCCGCAGGGGTTGAGTTCGGGCGGCCCCGCCGTTATGTCTCCGCCACGATTTCTAGAGTCACGGATTACATGAAACCGCGCATCGCTGTCCTTGGTTGCGGGTATTGGGGCAGTAACCATATCCGCACCCTCAAGGCGCTCGGCACCCTCTACGCGGTCTCCGACGCGAACCTCGCGCGCGCGGAAGGTTTCGCCACCGAACAGGAATGCCTGGCGATCCCACCGGATGAGCTCTTCCGGCGCGAAGACATCGATGCTGTCGTCATGGCGCTGCCGCCTCAGTTCCATGCCGAGCTGGCGATTGCCGCCGTCGAGAACGGCAAGGACGTGCTGGTCGAGAAACCGATCGCGCTGACCGTTCCCGATGCCGAGCGCGCGGTGGCCGCGGCCAAGGCGCATGATCGTGTTTTTATGGTGGGCCATGTCCTGCGTTTCCATCCGGCGTTCGAGAAGCTCAAGGAGCTGATCGACCAGGGCGAGCTCGGCGAAATCCGCTATGTCCACTCCCACCGGCTCGGCCTCGGCAAGTTCCACACCGAAAATGATGCGCTCTGGGACCTTGCGCCGCATGATCTGTCTATGATTCTGGCGATAACGGGCGAGGCCCCGGACGAAGTTCGCGGGGAGGGGGCGGCACTGCTCGATCACCTGAGTGACTTCGCGCTCCTCCATATGCACTTTCCAAGCGGCCTGCGGAGCCATCTCTTCGCATCGCGGCTCAATCCCTACCGCGAGCGCCGGCTGACCGTCGTCGGCACCAAGGCCATGGCCGTGTTCGACGACGTCGAACCCTGGGAACGCAAGCTCGCCGTCTACCGCCACGCAATCTGGCAGGACAGCGGACAATGGGCCTTCACCCAGAACGAACCGTCATACGTGCCGGTCGAACAGGGCATGCCGCTGACGCGTGAGTTGCAGCATTTCATGGATTGCATCGCCACTCGGGCCGAACCGCGGACCGACGGCGAGGAAGCTATCCGCGTTTTGCAGATCCTTACTGCCGGCACTGTTTCGCACGGTTGAGGCAAAGAAATTCAATGTCTGCCCATCCCGGCGACTTGCGGGCGCGGGGCAGGGATGCACGCTTCACCTGCTTGAAGCATTTGCGGGCGGTGCCGCGCCGTTTAAAGGCATAAAGCCACAGCCATGCGTCGGTGCGGAGGCACGGCGCCCTGGTTGTCTGCCCTCATTCAGCAGGAATGCGGGCCGGCGCGGAGGCGAGCCGCGACAGCATCGCCTCCGCTTCGGCACCCCGCTCGGAACGCTCGATGAAGCCGCCGCCGAAAACGCGGGCCTCGTTGCCGTCGTCCGAGTAGAGCACACATGCCTGACCCGGTGCGATGCCGGATTCGCCCTGGGCGAGTTCGACCCAGACCTTGCCGTCGCGATGGTGAAGCATCGCCGGCCGCGGCGGGCGCGTGGAACGCACCTTGGCGTAGAGTTCCAGGCCCTCTTCGGGAATCTGCGTGAGCGCGGTGTCGCCCAGCCAGTTGATGGCGCGCAGGTAAATCTTATGCGTCTCCAGCGCTTCCCTTGGGCCGACGATGACACGTGCGCGGTCGGCATCGAGGTGAACGACATAAAGCGGCTCGCCCGAAGCGATGCCGATGCCGCGGCGCTGGCCGATCGTATAGCGCAGGATGCCCTCGTGGCGCCCGAGCACGCGCCCGTCTATGTGGACAATATCGCCGGGGGAAGCGGCCTCCGGCTTCAGCTTGGCGATGATGTCTGAATACTTGCCCTGCGGGACGAAGCAGATGTCCTGGCTGTCGGCCTTGGCCGCGACGGTCAGGCCCATCTCTTCGGCGATCTTGCGGACCTCGGGCTTCGACATGCCGCCCAAGGGGAAGCGCAGATAATCAATCTGCTCCTGGGTGGTGGCGAAAAGGAAATAACTCTGGTCGCGATCGGCATCGACGGGCCTATAGAGCGCCCGATGCGCGCCGTTGGCGCGCGAGCGAATGTAATGTCCCGTGGCCAGCGCATCGGCGCCGAGGTCGCGCGCTGTCTCCAGCAGATCCGCGAACTTGACCGTCTGGTTGCAGGAAACGCAGGGGATGGGCGTCTCGCCGGAGACGTAGCTTTGCGCAAAGGGATCGATCACTGCCTTGCGGAAGCGCTCCTCGTAATCGAGCACGTAGTGGGGAATGCCGAGCGTCTCGGCGACGCGGCGCGCGTCGGCGATGTCCTGGCCCGCGCAGCAGGAGCCGGTGCGATGGGTCGCCGCTCCGTGGTCGTAGAGCTGCAACGTCACTCCGATCACGGAGTAACCCTCGTGCTTCAGGATGCCGGCTACAACCGAGGAATCGACGCCACCCGACATCGCCACGACGACGCGGGTGTCTTCAGGACGGGCCGGGAGATCCAGGCTGTTCATGGGCTCAGGTTCCGATGCTTGATAGCGGCGCTTCATGCCAACCCTCGCAATATAGGTCAAGCAAAGCGCCGCCGCCACCTCGGACGGACGGCGCCTCGGCCGTCCTCGAACCCGGTACGAATCCGCCCGATCGTGGTGAATCCTTGGTTAAGTCAGGCTCTACAGCCCATCTTCCTCGTTTAGGCCTTTTTTAAAGCTGTGCGGCTAGTCTGGGGAGGATTAGGTCTTTGAGTAGTGTAGAGAGTACGATGACCGATCTGGTTAGACCGCGAGTCAAGTATGTGATCGGGCCCGACGGCAGTCCGCTCACGATTGCCGACCTGCCGCCCTCGAACACGAGGCGCTGGGTCATCCGGCGCAAGGCCGAAGTCGTCGCTGCCGTGCGCGGTGGGCTGTTGAGCCTCGATGAGGCATGTCAGCGCTACAAGCTCACCACCGAGGAATTCCTCTCCTGGCAGGCATCGATCGATGAATACGGTCTTGCAGGTCTGCGTACCACCAGGATCCAGCAATACCGTCACTGAGATAGGGACCATTCGGGCTCCCGGCGAGCCGAGGGCGCAGCACCATACGCCCTCGTTCCGTATTCGCATTCAGGTCGTCAGAACGATCTTGCCCTTGGGCCTGGTGGCGAGAAAGACGTGCGCCGCCGCGGCTTCGGCCAGATCGAAGGTCCGCTCCACATGGACCTTGAGCTTGCCCGCTTCGACAAGCCGCGCGAGTTCGAGAAGCGCGGCCCTGTCAGGACGCACCGACATGCGTTCGACCCTGATGCGGCGCTCCCGGGCAGCGGTCGTGGCCGCGTCGTTCACGGCCAGAAGCGACACCAGCACGCCTCCCCATCGCAACGTCTTGACAGTCTCGGACGCGTGATCGCCGCCCACCGTCTCGAGCGCTATGTCGATCTCGAGCGCGTGCCGTGTAAAGTCCTCCTTGCGGTAGTCGATTACTTCGTCTGCTCCGAGGTTGCGGACGAAATCCGTCTTGTTCTCGCTCGCGGTCGCGATCACGAAAGCGCCCCGCGCCTTGGCGATCTGGACGGCAAGATGGCCCACGCCACCGGCCGCGCCGTGGACGAGCACTCTCTGGCCTGCTTTCAGCGCACCGGCATCGACCAACGCCTGCCAAGCAGTAAGGCCGGCAAGCGGCAAGGCTGCGGCATGGATGTGGTTCAGCCCCCGCGGCTTGGGCGCGAGCTCGCTTGCCGGAGCCGCGACCTTCTCGGCATAGGCGGCCGCCTGCTTGGGAAAGCGTGGCATGCCAAACACGGCGTCGCCGGCAGCCACGCCTGTAACGCCCGATCCGACTGCCTCGATCACGCCGGAGATATCCCAGCCCAGGACGAAGGGTGGGTCGCCCAGGAGCGGGTAGAGGCCGGCACGGACGGCCGCATCGACTGGGTTTATGCCCGCCGCCTTGACCCCAACGAGGATGTCGCCCGGGCCCAGCACAGGATCGGGCCCCTCTGACAGTGTGAGAACCTCGGGCCCTCCGAATGCCCTTTGCGTGACGGTGCGCATCCGCAGCCTCCCCCTCGCGAAGAGCGACGCCCGCTCGCGACGCCGCGCCATATCATCTGGATTGCGGCGCGCGCTTTTCCAGGGGCTTTTGTTCGAGAAGAGAGAGATGCAGGGCCCAGCGCGAGACGATCTCGCTCCGAGGCCTTTGGAAACAGCGGATAGTGTCGAAATAGGATACGCCGGCAGGGCGCGACCGTCAGCCGATCATGGCGCTACGGCCGCCTTCCGCGTCCCGTGCCCGGGAATCGCGAGATTCCAGCATTTCGGCTTTGGAGAGCTCCGCTTCGGCCTCGGCCAGCAAGGACTCGGCAGCCTTCTTCTGCTGCATCAGGTCGTATTGCGAATTCTTGAGGTTGTCGCGACGCAGACGCGCCGCCTTCGCGAAGGTGGGATAGGCGAAATGGCTGGTGTCGGTGATACCAGCCTTCTTTTCCTCGGCGACGATCTGGACGTCGAGCTCGTTCGCCATCCGGTCGAATTCGGCGATCATGGTGTCGAGCTGCGTGAGTTGTCTGCGCTTCTCGTTCACCTGGAACTGCTTTAACCGGACGAGATTCTCACGTGACTTCATGACTAGCTACTCCACAATACCAACCGGCGTCGCATCGGAACCGCCACCGCCCGGAAAGGCGGCTCCGTTGCCCGTCCACCAGCCTGTCTGCCGAAAGGAAACAAATCCCTAAGATTTTGGCCGATGGTAACCATTCGTTTACGGGCATTGTTAATCATACGCGTCAGGACTTAAGGCACGGTAAAAATTCCGGCGTTGCGGTCGACCTGAACAAGCCGAGTCGCGGGAGTCTCTTGCGGCGGTTTGTTAAAGTTCCGCATAAGGATTTGGCTCCTGCGTTTAATGTTTAGATTCAAGAAGGTGTGTCGAGAAGCTGAAAAATCAGATAACGCTTGCCAAGCGGAATCAGATTTTGTTAACCATTTGATGGCAGCCTCCGATTCAGGCAATCACTGCTTCGGCGCCGGAAGTTCAGGACCGGCGCGGCGGCAGAAAGGGGAATGGAATGCGTGTTCTGCTGATTGAAGACGACAGTGCGACCGCACAGAGCATCGAGCTGATGCTGAAATCGGAGAGCTTCAACGTCTATACGACCGATCTCGGCGAAGAGGGTGTCGACCTCGGCAAGCTCTACGACTACGATATCATTCTCCTGGACCTCAACCTGCCCGACATGTCTGGTTACGAGGTGTTGCGCACGCTGCGCCTGTCGAAGGTCAAGACGCCGATCCTGATCCTCTCCGGCATGGCCGGCATTGAGGACAAGGTGCGTGGCCTCGGCTTCGGAGCCGACGACTACATGACGAAGCCTTTCCACAAGGACGAACTGGTGGCGCGTATCCACGCCATCGTCCGCCGTTCGAAAGGGCATGCCCAGTCGATCATCGTCACCGGCGATCTGCTCGTCAACCTGGATGCCAAGACGGTCGAGGTCGCCGGACAGCGCGTGCATCTGACCGGCAAGGAATACCAGATGCTGGAGTTGCTCTCGCTTCGCAAGGGCACCACGCTCACCAAGGAAATGTTCCTCAACCATCTCTATGGCGGCATGGACGAGCCGGAGCTGAAGATCATCGACGTCTTCATCTGCAAGCTCAGGAAGAAGCTCGACGCTTCGTCCGGCGGGCAGAACTACATCGAGACCGTGTGGGGACGCGGCTACGTTCTGCGCGAGCCGGAAGAAATCCGCGCCAGCGCCTGACCGCGCCTGCCGCTCAGCCATCGAACCCGGCCTCGCGCCGGGTTTTTGTTTGCCGGAGCTAGCCCGTCCAGGTCGAAGTAGTCTCGAGTGCCTCATACCGTGGACGTTGATCTTTGACCGGCAGCGGGTTGCTCCTCACTGTCCTGCGAGACATCTCTCCCGCGAAATGCGCGGAGAGATGCCGGCAAGTAGATGAGGGGCTTGCGCAAAGGTCAATCCTCATTGCCGCCGGTATCAAGCAGCCGCGTCGAGCTGGCGGAAGCGTTCGAGAAGCTGCGGGCGATTGAACGGTTTCAGGAGATAACCTTGCGCGCCGGCACGCTTGGCGCGCATGATCGCACCGATGTCGACCTCCACCAGGCTCACGGCGATCTGCGGCTTGACGGCGCTCGGCATCCGGCGCACGCGCCGGATGAATTCCTCCGCGCTCATGTCGGGAAGGACTCCGTCGACGACGATGATGTCAGGCATGTCTGCGCCGCACATGTCGAGCGCACCCTGACCGCTGTCGGCCTCGATCACCAACATATCGGGGCTGTTGAGGATACGCTTGGCGACCTTCCGAACGACGTTCGAGTCGTCGACGAACATGCACCGCTTCATTTTCCAGTTTCCCCACGCCACGAAATAAAGCCATTGGAGCGTCACGTGCCTCGGCAAGTGTCCGCGTCCAGGATTAGCCTGTAAGCTGGGAACGATGCTAACGGACCCGCGTAAAGAACCGGGAAAACCGATAATTAAATCTGTAACGACCCCCTCCGCTCATCCCTGGAAAAGAGGGCTGGCCGCCACTCAAGCGGCCGAAAGCAGGATTTCCTCGGGAGTGGCGCGAATCGAGATGGTCATGCCAGCCTCGCGCGCCAGGAGCAGCGTGTAGTAGGGCTGAACAGAATGTGCGTCGATCGGCTCTTCCGGCCTCTGACCGGAATGCAGCTCCAGGAACTTCGGCGGCACGCGCACCATCGGGCCGGAAGAAGCGAGCGTGAATTTCGGCTCGGTCTCGACATCGTCAAGCGACACGGTGATCTTGCCGCCGCGGGGAATGGTGCCAATGGCGATCAGGACGAGGTTGAGCAGGAGTTTCACTTTGTTCTTGGGCAAAAGCGCTCGTTGCCCATTCCAGACAAGCTCCGGCTTCTCGTTGCGGATATAGGCCGCGGTCACCGCCTCGGCGTCGCCCGTGTCGATCAGCATGCCGGCCGATCCCGCTGCGCCGAAGGCAATGCGGGCGAATTGCAGTCGGGCCGACGCGTTGCGTGCACTGGCGCGGATGAGGTTCATGGCATCCTCGTCGGCGCCTCCTTCATCCAGGAGCTCGAGTCCGTTGTTGATGGCACCGACCGGAGAAATTATGTCGTGGCAGACCCTGCTGCACAAAAGGGCGGCGAGGTCGGGTGCGGAGAGCGTGTGGAGGTCGGCCATGAAAGATTCCTGGATCGTGCTTGCCTGCCGTTGAAGATGACCCGAGGCATGTGCGAATCACGCCTGCTTCATCGGGAATCGGTTTACACAGCGGTCCCTCCATCAGCAAGAAACCGGAGCGCGGGCTGCCGTCGCGAGAACCAGGAAAGCGCGGAAATGTGGGCGCGGCGGCTGGCTGACGATCATCGATCTGCCATCTTGATATGAGAGCTTAATGGTTGAAAAAGGATTACGGCATAGCTTGCCAGGTAATGGTCGCCGAATCGTCGCCAAGAACGGTAGGGGCCGGGCGTCGGCAGATGTGCTCCCGAACGGAGACAGGAAGCATGTTTTGCAGACTTGAAGGCCGACAATTCGTTCGGCTGATCGCGGCGTCGTTCTTTTCCCTGGCGATTCTCATCTTCGCTGCCAGCGTTTCGCGTGCGGAAGAATACACAGCCCAGGAAATCGTCGATTCCGGCCACCGCTTCTTCGGTGCGACCTCCGGCGGCCTGGGAACGCTGATCGAGAAGATCTTCGCTTCATACGGGCTGCCCAACGGTTATGTGCTCGGCGAGGAGGGTTCAGGCGCTTTCTTTGGCGGGGTCACCTATGGCGAAGGTACGCTCTACACCAAGAATGCAGGGGACCATAAGGTGTTCTGGCAGGGACCGTCGCTCGGCTGGGATTTCGGCGGCGCCGGCTCGCGCACCATGATCCTCGTCTATAATCTGGACGATATCTCCAGTGTCTACCGGCGCTTCGGCGGTGTCGCCGGTTCGGCCTATGCCGTAGCCGGCCTCGGCTTCGAGGTGCTGAAGAACGGCAATGTCCTGCTGGTGCCCGTGCGTACGGGTGTGGGCGCCCGCCTGGGTGTCAAGGTCGGTTACCTCAAGCTGACGGAAAGTCCGACCTGGAATCCGTTCTGACCGGATGACGGTGCCGCGCGGCACTGGATTCGGCAGGTTGCCCTGTGGCAAAGAGAGTCCAAAAGGTGGCGACGCGTGATCCAGTCCATACTCTTCTTCGCCTTGGGTTTTTTGTGCGCCGGGTTCCTGGCGGTAATGGTCGCGCCTGCCATCTGGCGGCGGGCCCTTGTGCTCACGCGCCGGCGCATGGAGGCTTCCACGCCTTTGTCCCAGGCAGAAATTCAGGCCGACAAGGATGGTATGCGGGCGCAGTTCGCCATGGCGACACGGCGCCTCGAAATGAGAATGAAATCGCTGCGCGAAAAAACGACCGCGCAGACCATCGAGATCGAGCGCGACCGGCTGGAGATGAAACGCCTGGCTTCCGAAATCGCCGAGCGTGACAAGGCGCTGGCACAGGTCTCGGATGCAAGCGGTGGGTTGAGCACCGAGTTGCTCCGGCGTGAAGAGGAAATCAAGCGGTTCAAAGACCGGCTTGCTGCGGCGGACAAACTCCTCGGCGAGCGGGCAGAAGAGATCGAGAAGCTCGGCCGCATGCATAACGAAGCGTTACTCGTCTCGAGCAATCGTCAGATCGAGTTGGTCGCCCGCGAGGCCGAGGTCGACAAGCTGACTGGCGAGATGGCGGAAATCCGGGACCGACGCAACGAGGATGAACGGCGGCTCACGGATGCCGCCGTCGAAATGCGTCTTGCCCGGGAGACGGTGGCCGCCGGGAAGAAGAAGATCGAAGAGCTGGAAAGGAAGCATCAAGAACTGATGTCGGAGCTTGCAGACCGCGATGAAAAGCTCGGACGCCGCGACAGGGAGATCACCCGGCTGAAGGAGCGGGTGAAGGCGACGACCAAGGCGTCGTCGCAAGCGCCCGTGCAGGCCAGTCCGGCGACACAGGCACCGACGGTTGCCGCAAAGGAGGCATCCATGGACCATTCAAACGCCGAAATCGAACAGACGGTCGCCAAGCTCAAGGAGGAGCGCGACAGGCTCGCGGCGCGACTAACGAGCTTGACGCGCGAGAACCGAAAGCTTCGGGGCGACCTCACGGCCAAGGAGAGCGCCGAGCTCCGCCAGGGGATCGGAGGTCTGGCGGCAGAGATGGTGGCCATGACCGTGGCGATCGAGGGGCCGGACTCGCCTGCCGGCAAGGCGCTCGCTGCGCCGGCGCCGGCCGGAGCGGATGCCGCCGGCAAGATCACAAGCCTCGCTGACCGCGTGAAGGCGCTCCAGAAAACGCCAACATAAAGCATGTCTCCCGAAAGTGTGCAGCGGTTTCGGGAAAAAAGCATGCGCAAACCAAGAACCTGCAACGTGTCGCGTGAATCCTTTTTTCACGCGACACGTTGCAGGTTTGCCGGCCTGCAAGGCCGGACCGGCTATCTCTTCTCCCGCAATTCGTGCAAGGCGATTGCCGCCGCCGTCGCGACGTTGAGGCTGTCGAAGCCGGGGGCCATGGCGATGCGTGCCGTTCGCATCTTTTCCATCAGGGCGTGCGGCAGCCCGTCGCCCTCCGTGCCGAGGAAGAGGGCCGCCCGCCGTGGACGCTCCATCGTTCGAATGTCCTCGGTTCCGCGAGGTGACAGGGCGATCGGGATGAAGTCATGGCGATCCAGGGCCTCGAGCAGGTCCTCGGTGGTTTGTCCGCCAGCGAAGGGTACCTTGAGGGTAGCGCCAACCGAAACGCGCGTGGCCTTCCGGTAGAGGGGATCGCAACTGGTCGAATCCAGAAGCACCGCGTCGGCCCCGAAGGCCGCGGCGTTTCTGAAGATCGCGCCGACATTGTCATGATTGGCAATGCCGACGAGCACGACCACCAAGGCGGCATCCGAGGGGGAGCCGGCCAGCACCGCCGCGGCCGTTTCCGAGGGCCGACGCCGTCCGAGCGCCAGGATCCCCCTATGGATATGAAAACCGGCGATCGCGTCCATGACCCCGGCGGAGGCGACGTAGACAGGTACTCCCGCCGGGACCTGGCTCAATGTCCCGGCAAGTCCGGGGAGGCGGTTCTCCAGGACAAGGATGGACTCGACCGGGAAGCGTCCTGCCGAAAGGAGCACGTCGAGAACGACCTTGCCTTCGGCGATGAAACGCCCCTCGCGACCAACCAGATCGCGCTCGCGGATGTTCCGGAAGGCTGATACGCGCGGATCGTCAGGATCGGTGATCAGCTCCGCCGTGGGGAGCCTGCCCGGTTCAGGATGGGTTTTGACATGTTTTTCCGGTCTCATGCACCGCGGATTGCCGTGCGATTGCTGCGAAAGCAAGTCTTTCGGTCACGTTCCGCTTCGGCGTAGCAGCGGACGTTCGATTTGCGGGCCGGCACCGAAAATTTCGTCAAGTGTTCCGAGCAGGGCACGGACCGCTTCCGAGCGGCAGGAATAGAAGATCATCTGCCTTTCCCTGCGCGTCTCGACGAGATCCAGGCTCCGCAATTTCGCAAGGTGCTGCGAAAGCGCGGATTGGCTGAGCGAGACCTTTTCGGCGATCTCCCCGACCGACATCTCGTTGTCGAGAATGTGGCTGATGATGACGAGGCGTTTGTCGTTGCCGAGCAAGGCGAGAAGTGCAGCGGCCGCCCCTGAATTTTCGATGAACTTCCTTGAGGTCATCTTTCCCACATTCGTAATTTTCCGCCGAGGCGCTGCGGGGGCAACAACGCCTTACGGTCGAGCTCGATCCGAATCCGGACCGTGAATCGCCACACGACTGCTAACTTAATACATCCTCTTCGAACCACAAGCGCTTCAACCAGCGCGTGCTTCGGCGCTTCCGCTGCAGGTTTGTCGAGCTGTCGAAACTGATCTAATCCGGGCTTCCTTCGAGCGCGCGCCCGGCCTTTGCGAGATCGACCAACGCCTGCCGCAATTCGCCGGCGCCGGCTAGCGGTTGCGGGAAAAAGATGCGCCTGATGTCATCGCCATTGGCGATGTCGATGCCATCGGCATCCAGGCCCGTGATAACCCAGCCGTCGCCGGAGGCCTTGGCGAATTGCCTCGCGTAAACCGCGATGGCGTCGGCATGATCCTCGTTCATATGGTCGATCGCACCCTGCTCGCGCGCCGCGAGTTCATCCGTCGCTGCGCTCTCCACCAGGAGATCGGCGCGGCCGAGCAGATAGGCCTTGCCGAAGCCGCCATTGAGGCTCGCGCCCTGGGGTTCGAGACGAAAGAAGGAGAAGTCGGGGAAGCCGGCATAAAGCTTTCCCTTGGGATGGCGATTGAGATAGCGCCTTTCCGCCCGCGCATGGTCCTGAGTTCCACGCTCCAGACGAACGGCCCGGCATGAAACGGAGATGCGGGGGTGGGCCAGCGGGTCTCCCTTGCCGGGTTCGCCGACCAGCAAGGAACAACGCGGATCGGCAACGAGCGCCCCGGTGTGGGCCGACAGGGCTGAAACCAGGATGATCGGCGCGCCGTCCAGGTCCGTCGCCACGGCGACACGGCTGGCCATCGGAGCGCCATCCCCGGGGTCGAGTACGGCGATCGCGCCGTAACGTGCGGCCCGGATCAGGGTGCGGGCAAGGCGGATCGCCTGGGCGTCGGTTTCCCGGATGACGTGTTTTTTCTCTTCCATACCGGGCTCCGTATTCCTGACTATTCAAATCTACTTATCTTCGACGATCCTCATCCTTGCAAGCGTCCCTGCGAAGCGTCCTCCGACAATCGCCTTACTTAGGGGCCATGCGTATGGCGCCGTCGAGGCGGATCGTCTCCCCGTTCAGCATCTGGTTCTCGACGATGTGGCACGCCAGGGCGGCATATTCCCTGGGATCACCGAGCCGTGGCGGAAAGGGAACCTGCTGCCCGAGCGAATCCTGCGCCTCCTGCGGAAGGCCGGCCATCATCGGCGTGCGGAAGATGCCGGGCGCGATGGTGCAGACGCGGATGCCGGAGCGGGAAAGATCGCGCGCGACGGGAAGCGTCATGCCCACCACGCCGCCCTTGGACGAGGAATAGGCGGCCTGGCCGATCTGGCCGTCGAAGGCCGCCACCGACGCGGTATTGACGATGACGCCCCGCTCTCCTCCTTCGAGCGGGTCGACTTCCTGGGCCCGCACGGCGAACAGCCGGATCATGTTGAACGTGCCGACGAGGTTCACCTCGATCACCTTGCGGTAGAGGTCGAGCGGATGAGCCCCGTCCTTGCCAACGGTTTTCATGGCGATGCCGATGCCGGCGCAATTGACGAGAATGCGCGCCGGGCCGAGCCGTTCGGCCACCTCGGCATGCGCGGCTTCGCCGCTCTCGGCGCTGGAGACGTCGCATTTGACGGCGATGCCGCCGATCTCGTTCGCGACGCTCTCGGCCCTTTCGATTCCGATATCGAAGATGGCGAGCTTCGCGCCCTTGGCAGCAAGGGCGCGTGCCGTGGCTTCGCCGAGCCCGGAGCCGCCGCCGGTTACAATCGCGACAACGCCTGATGGGTTCATGAGGTCTCCTCCAAAATGTTATAGTCTAGAACAATCCCCGCTATGGTAAGCGGGTGTGGCTGCGAGTGCCAAGCGGAAAGTGAAGCGGTTCACTCCTCTGGCTCGGTCGTGAACAGCAGCGGATATCCGGCCGCGCGCCCGGCATCGGTAGCACGTGTCGCCTTGGTTTCGGCCACGTCCTTCGTATAGACGGCCACCACGCAGACCCCGCGGCGGTGGGCCGTGATCATCACGTTGTAAGCCTGCTCCTGGTTCATGCGGAACTCGGCCTTCAGTATGCGCACCACGAATTCGCGCGGCGTGAAGTCGTCATTGACCAGGATGACCTTGTGCAGCTTCGGACGCTCGATCTTCGGGCGGGTCCTGGTGCGTGGTTTCAGGACTGTCTGAGGCATGGCGATAGGCAAAGGCTTGATGCCCCAGTTTCGCATATGGAGGCTTCAGGGTCCACCGTCTCGGCGCGATCATCGCCTCAGCACGGCGCTCAGCACGTCCCTGACGCCGATCGCACCGACGAAACGAGACTGGTCGTCGAAGACCGCCACCGGCGCCGTCTGCGAACGATGTATGGCAAGCATCACCGTCTTGAGCGATGTACCGAGCTGTGCCCAAAAGACGGGCGGAGCATCCTCCGGTAATTTCTCGACGTCGTCGCAGGACGTCCACGCCGCCGGCCGGCCGTCGCGCTCGGCCGCTACCACCAGCCCGGCCTTGTCCAGCTTGAAGCGCGTGGTCTTGCGCCGGTCGAGCCACACCCAGCCGCGGCCGGCCCCTTCCAGGTCTCTCCGGTCCCGCATCACGTTCCAGGCGGTGAGCACGGAGAGCGGGTTCACATTGGCGATGAAGTCGCGGACGTAATCGCTGGCCGGGCGCAGCACGATGTCTTCCGCCGAGCCGGTCTGAACGATCCTGCCGCCTTCCATGATGGTGATGTGGCTGCCGATCTTGAGCGCTTCCTCGAGATCGTGAGAGACGAAGATGATCGTCTTCTTGAGGGTCGCCTGGAGTTGGAGCAACTCGTCCTGGAGCTTTGTACGGATCAGCGGGTCTAGCGCCGAGAAGGGCTCGTCCATGAGCAGTATGGGCGCCTCGGTTGCGAAAGCCCGGGCGAGCCCGACGCGCTGCTGCATGCCGCCCGAGAGTTCATGCGCGTATTTGCGTGCCCACTGGTCGAGGCCGACCAGCTTGAGCTGACTCTGCACGCGCTCGCGACGCTCGGTTTCTCGCATGCCTGCAAGTTCGAGACCGAAGCCTACATTCTCTTCCACGGTCCGCCAGGGCAGAAGCCCGAACTGCTGAAACACCATCGCGACCTGATGCTGGCGCAGCCGTCTGAGCGTCGCCTCGTCGCAGGACACGACATCGATCATGTCGTCGCCATCCCTGACCATCACCTGTCCGCGGCTGACGACGTTGAGCCTGTTGACGGCGCGCAGCAGCGTCGACTTGCCCGAACCCGACAGCCCCATCAGAACCGAGATCTCACCTTCCCGGACGGTGAGGTTGGCACCGGCGCAACCCAGGACGTTGCCGGTCTTTTCCAGGATTTCGGCCCGGCTTGCCCCCTTGTCCACCATGGCGAGGGCGTCGGCCGCCTCCGGACCGAAAATGATGTCGACATTCCTGAAATCGACGGCGATGGTCATTTCTTACCTCCCACGCCGATGCGCGTCATGCGATCGAGCACGATGGCCAGCACCACGATGGCGAGACCGGCCTCCAGCCCGAGATCGATGCGTCGCGAACCAAGCGCGCGGTTGATCTCGGTGCCCAGCCCGCCGGCGCCGATCAGGGCGGCGAACACCACCATCGACAGCGACAGCATGATGCATTGGGTGAGGCCCGCCATGATGGTGGGCAGGGCGGCCGGCAGCTCGACCTTCCAGAGCATCTGGCGCCGCGTCGCGCCGAAAGCTTCCCCTGCTTCGATGATGGATCTGGGGATCGAGGTGATGCCGAGATGCGTGAGCCGCACGGCGGTCGGGATGACGAAGATGATGGTCACGATCAGACCCGGCGCATTGCCGAGGCCGAAAAGGGTCAGCACCGGGATCAGGTAGACAAAGGTCGGCAGCGTCTGCATGAGGTCGAGCACGGGCAGCATGACCCGGTAAACCCTGGGCTTGTGGGCCGCCCAGATGCCGAGCGGCACGCCGATCAGCATCGAGGCGGCGGAAGCGGCGACCACCAGCACAAGCGTCTGGACCGTCTGTTTCCAGAGCCCCTGGTTGATGATGAAGAGGAGGCCGATCACGACGCCGAGGGCCAGAGCCTTGGAACGCTGGAGATACCAGGCCAGCAGCGCAATCAGTGCGACGACGAGTACCGGCGGCAGGACGAGCAGAGTATCGACCAGTCCGTCGAGAAGCGTGTTCAGGCCGCTGGAGAAGCCGCGGAAGAGGGCGTTGAAATTGTCGGTGAGGAAGGTGAAGAACGCCTTTCCCCAGGCGCCGATCGGAATCTTGTAAGCGACAAGAAGCTTCGAAATCGGATCCATCTTCCCCTCTGATGCCACTTGCCCACCCGCGTGAGGGCCGGGCGGAACTCAAGACCAGTCTGGCGCCGGACCGAAACCAAATCCAATTCGGGTCCGATGCGAAAAGGCAGCCCCCGCAAGAAATCCCATGCGGGTTAAAAAGCTAGAGCGGCGGCATCGATTCCGTCAATGCGTCCGCCTTCCGGGAAGACCGCCTTCCCAGTCAAATGAATCAGTTCTACCGAGTCAGAAGCAGGTTCCCGAGATAGTTCGTCAATCGGCCGATGCTCTGCGCGAGCAGCACAGTCCAATATCGTTATCCCGCAGATCCTTGACCTGACGGCCAAAGTTGTCGTCGATGGTCGTGGAGCCAGCGACCGCCCTCCACTCCAGATCGGCTTCGCGTCGCACATCGGGCGCGGAGCACCGCCAACTCCAGGCAGCACGGCTGGTGGTGCTGCCGAGGAGGGGCATGGGATCTGCCCAGCGCGGTCCCGCAACTCGCCAGGGAGGTCCTTCGCCATGTCGCGGCAACACGCGGATGAACCGGCAAAGGCCGGCCGCACCGGCATTGCCCGCTCAGATAGCCAGCGCCTCTTCCACTCCGCCGGACAGCGGCTTTCCCGGCAGCCTTATCTCCAACCGCTCGTCGCCGTGCCGGCAGAGCCTCTCGATCTGACCGTCGAGCTCGGCCATGAAGGCCGCGGCCAACGGGGTCGTCTCGCGATGCCTGGGCCGCATCGCAAAAAAGGTGAATTCCACGGATGGCTCAAAACGGCGAATCGCGATCGAGGGGTCGTTCCGATAGATGACGCCAAGCGGTTCGACAACCGACACGCCAAGCCCACGCGCTACAAGCCCGCAGGCCTCGACCGAGGTAAAGACCTCGTACTGGGAGAGGCGGGACACGCGGTGCTGCTCGAACTTGGCGTCAATCAGGTGGCGCATTCGGCTCTCGCGCATAAAGGAGATGAGCTGTTCGCCCTCCAGGTCGCCAACGGAGATCGTCGACTGTCCAGCGAGGCGGTGATCCACGGGAACGATGCAGACGGCGCGCGCGTGAAACAACGGTTCGGTCACCAGCGCGGGATGTTGAAGTTGTAGCAGGGTAAAGCCCAGATCGACCTGCTGGCTGACGACAAGCTGGCTGATCGACGTGCTGACATTGAAATTGATCCGGGCTTTGTCGTGCTTGCGGGCGAAGGCGGCGATGGTGTCGGCGAGCAGCGTGTGGCCGATCGAAGCCGCGGCGGCAACCCTTAACTCGCCGCTGCGCAGCTGAGCCAGATCCCTGGCGAACTCCTCGATGTCGCCCATCGACGTCATCAGGCGATGGACCTCCACATAAAGCATATGCGCCTCGTTGGTCGGCACCAGCCGCTTACGGACACGCTTGAACAGCTTGAGCTTCAGATCGTATTCCAGCGCGGCCAGGATCTTGCTCACCGCCGGCTGAGAAATCCGCAGCCTGTCGGCGGCCCCCGTCACCGTGCCCGTCTCCATAAACACATGGAATGCTTCCAACTGCCGGTGCGTGAGCGCCATGGGACCTCCTCTCTTTCCCACAGAACATAACATCCAGTTATGTTTTTGGAAGAACTTGATATTTGACCACGTTGTTGCCGTGTGGTTCGGTATACCCGGAAGGTAGGTACACCTCAAAAATAGCCAAAAACGGTGTGCCTCCCAGCCACCCAGGGGATGCGATGTTGCAGAGAAAGAACATAACTTCCGAAGCCATTTTGACAGCAACTTCCGTGATGAAGCGTTTCGGGTCATTCGTTGCAGTCAACCACGTCTCCTTGAGCATAGAGGAGGGAGAGTTCCTGACGCTCCTGGGACCCAGCGGCTGCGGCAAGACAACCCTCCTGCGCATGATCGCGGGTTTTGAACGGCCCACTTCCGGCGAGATTCTCATCGGCGGAAAGCGCATGAACGAGGCGGCGCCCTATGATCGACCAATCGGCATGGTGTTTCAGAATCTCGCGCTCTTTCCGCATCTGTCGGTCGGGGAAAACGTCGCCTACGGGCTGAAGGCCCGCAAAGTCGCGCAGGACAAGATCCGGCGTGAAGTATCGCAAGCGCTCGCTATGCTCGGCTTAGCCGATTTCGACAGGCGCTATCCTCACGAACTCAGCGGCGGACAGAGGCAACGGGTCGCGCTGGCCCGGGCGCTCGTTATCCGTCCCAGGGTTCTGCTGCTCGACGAACCCCTCAGCGCCCTCGATCTCAAGCTGCGGCGGCAATTGCAGCGCGAACTCAAGCAGATCCAGCAACGGGTCGGCACCACCTTCGTCTTTGTCACGCACGACCAGGAAGAAGCTCTGACAATGTCGGACCGCATCGCGGTCTTCAACCAGGGACGGCTCGAACAGCTGGGTACGCCGCGCGAAGTCTACGATCGGCCAGCGACGCCTTTCGTCGCTCAGTTCGTCGGCGATTCCAACTTTCTGACGGGAATCGTCACGCGCCGCGACGGAGACGTCTTCGCGGTTCGCCTCGACGCGACCGACAGGATCATACCCGTCCGGTCGCCTGCCTCGTTCCAGGTCGGCTCGCCTGTCGGCCTGTCGGTCCGGCCCGAGCATGTGGCGCTCGACAGCATGCAGGACACTTATTTCGAAGGGGTGGTCTCGGACCTTTCCTATGTTGGCGCGAACACGCGCTACACGATCCAGACAAGCGAAATGGCTTTCGTTGCACTCCAGCCGAGTACCCATGCCGACGGCAGGATCTGGCGTCCGGGAGATACCGTCAGGCTCGCGTGGCCCATCGACGGGGCCGCGCTCGTTCCCGCAGGCGAAGCATAGGCAGCGCGCGGAAGGTAGATATCAGGTCAGGCAAGGGAGAAGATTATATGCCAACCAGATTTGGATTGAGCGCGGCTGCGGCCGTGGGGTTCTTGACCACCCTCTCCTGGAGCGCGAGCGCCACCGAACTGCTCGTGGCGACCTGGGGCGGCGGCGTCGAAAAGGTCTGGGAGACCGCCTTCGCTGAGCCCTTCGAAAAGGAGACCGGCATCAAGATCCGCATTGTGCCCGTTCCGACGCCGGAAGCGCAGCTGCGGACTCAGGCCGGCAACCCGCAATACAATGCCGTCATGGTGACCTATCCCCAGGGCGCCAATCTGATGCGCGACGGGCTGATCGAGATGTTCGAAGCAGATGCGCTTCCTGCGGCGGCCGAGACCAATCCGGATTACCTGATGCGCGACGCCCAAGGCAGGCTGGCCGGCGCAAGCCCGTATTTCATGTATTACGGCATTGCGATCAACACCGACATGGCGAAGCCGGAGGACTTTTCCTCCTGGAGTGAGCTGGCGAATCCGAAATGGAAGGAGAAGATCGCGATAACGCGTCCGATCTATCTCTCGTCCTATGACCTGCCGATATTCGCCAAGGCGGGCGGCGGCGACGTCGAGAACGTACAGCCCGGCCTCGACCTGCTCAAGAGCGTGGTGAGCAACACGCTCACCACCTACAGCTCGATCGCGCATATGAATGGCCTGCTGACACGCGGTGAAATTGCCGCTGGACCATATTACTCCGGCCGCATCTGGCATCTGCGCCAGCAGGGAGCGGAAAATGTGACCATGGTGGTGCCCAAGGAAGGCGCCCTGATGATCCCCTACCTGCTCGTCGTGCCCAAGGGCGCCAGCGAAATGGAAGCAACCACGCGTTTCCTCGACTACGTATCGCAAGCCGAACCCCAGCTGCGCGGCTCCGTGCTTGGCGGCTATCTCCCGCTCAACCAGACGGCCAAGCTACCGAAGGAGGCGGAAGAGCAGATGGGCATGACGCTGCAGGAGCTCATGCCGAAACTCTACCAGCCGGACTGGGCCTATGTCGCCGACCACGAGGAAGAACGCATCAACACCATCGAGAAGTTGATCGCGGGATCCAACTAGCACCAACCACGCGCCGGTGCCGGCTGCGACGCACCGGTGCTGCCATCCCATTTTCAAACGATTACGGCACTGGACCTCGTTCCATGGACAATCGAACCATGTCTACAGAAAGCTTTGTTGAGGCTCTGGCGCAAATGTCGCCGGATCAGCGCAGGTTGGCCATCGAGGCCGACCCGCTACCCGCCAATATCGGGCAGTTGCTGGACCAGGCCGCGGCCGAAGCCGGCGACACGCTGGCTTGGAACTTCTTCGAGAGCGGGGAGACCATCACCTACAGGCAGCTCGTCCAGGAGGTGAACCGCACGGCGAATGCGCTGCGGGCCTGGGGCGTGGCACGCGGCGACCATCTCGCGGTGATGCTGCCCAACTGCCCCCAGATGCCCACGATCTGGCTGGCGCTCGCTCGCTTGGGCGCCGTGATGGTGCCGGTGAATGTGCGCTACACACGCCGCGAGCTGCGCTACATCCTCGATGATTCCGAGGCCCGGTTTCTCATCGTGCACCGCGACTTCGCCTCGTTGCTGCCGCCCAGCGCCGACGACGCGGACGAGTTTTCCGTGACGGCCGATCGGATCGCTCTGCTCGGAGCGCCGACGACCGATTCCATAGGGCGCTCTTGGGAGGACCTGGCGCGTGGCCAGACGGAAACTTTCGTTGCGGATGCTTCGATCGGGCACGATGATCTGATGAACATCCAGTATACGTCCGGCACGACCGGCTTCCCCAAGGGCTGCATGCTGACCCACCGCTACTGGTTGAGCGCGAGCAAGGTCAACGGTATGCGCGATGGCAAGCGTTTCGAACGGGTCCTGGCCTCGACGCCGTTCTTCTATCTGGATCCGCAGTGGCTGCTTCTCCTGGCATTCCATCAGCGCGGGACGCTCTACGTCGCGCAACGCCAGAGCGCCAGCAAGTTCGCGGGCTGGCTGCGCGAGCATCGCATCAATTTCTGCTTGTTTCCCGAAGTGGTCTTCAAGCAACCACCGAGCCCCGACGACGGCCTCTCCCACCTGCGGCGAGCGAACATCTACGGCGTCCGAAAGGAGGTTCATCCCGAGCTGCGCAAGCGGTTCAATGCCCCGGCCATGGAAGCATTCGGCATGACCGAAACGGGGCCGACGCTGTTCATGCCGCTCGAGGTTACCGAGATGATCGGCTCCGGTTCCTGCGGCGTGCCGACAGCGTTTCGCGAATGCCGTATCGTCGACGAGAACGGAAACGACGTTGCACGGGGGGAAATCGGCGAGTTGATCGTACGCGGCCCCGGCATGATGCTTGGCTATTACAAGAAGCCCGAGGCCAATCAGGCATCCTATTTCGGCGAGTGGTTCCGCACGGGCGATCTGTTCCGTCAGGACGAAAAGGGGTTCTTCTACATCGTCGGACGACTGAAGGACATGGTGCGCAGGGCCGGTGAGAACATCGCGGCGCGCGAAGTGGAGGCCGTGCTGAAGAACCTGCCCGAGGTGCACGACGCCGCCGTGGTGCCCGTTCCGGACGACCTGCGCGGGCAGGAAGTGAAGGCCTACATAGTCCTTCAGCCGGACGCCTCTGCCAACGAGTTGCCCACCCAGCAGATATTCGACCACTGCACGCGAAATCTGGCCTCGTTCAAGGTGCCGCGATACCTGGAATTCGTGGCCTCCTTGCCCAAGACCCCTTCCGAAAAGATCGCCAAGAGCGAGCTGATACGTGCCAAGAGCGATCTGCGGGTCGGTGCATATGACCGGGTCGACGGGCTGTGGCG
This sequence comes from Mesorhizobium sp. 1B3, assembly GCF_050958605.1. Classification (NCBI taxonomy): domain Bacteria; kingdom Pseudomonadati; phylum Pseudomonadota; class Alphaproteobacteria; order Hyphomicrobiales; family Phyllobacteriaceae; genus Mesorhizobium; species Mesorhizobium sp. 1B3. The sequence continues at coordinate 289,755 of NZ_JBJHDO010000002.1, forward strand.
CTGAGCGAGGACGAAGAAATCATGGACGATATCTGGAAGAAGCCGGCGCATGAGCTGGCGCGTTTGATCCGCGAACGACAGCTATCGTCTCGCGAGGTGGTGGGGATCTTCCTGGATCGTATCCGGCGCCTGAACGGTCCGGTCAACGCATTCGCGCTGATCGACGAAGAGGAGGCGCTCCGGGGCGCGGACACAGCTGACGTCGAGCTCAGCTCAGGCGTGTGCCGGGGCCCGCTTCATGGCCTTCCGGTTCACGTGAAGGATCTCCTGTCGACCGCGGGCATGCGCACGGCGCTGGGATCGATCGCTTTCGAGAACAATATCCCGAAGCACGACGCAGGGGCGATCGCGCGGGTGCGCGACGCGGGCGGCATTATCATAGGCAAGACGACGACGCCCGAACTCGGCCACAAGGTCCTCACGGATAGCCCGCTGCATGGCGTCACACGCAATCCCTGGTCGCTGGAGCACTCCCCCGGTGGTTCGAGCGGCGGCGCGGCCGTGGCCGTGGCCATGGGATTCGGCCCCCTCGGCGTCAGCACCGACGGTGCCGGCTCCGGGCGCATACCGGCTGCCTGCTGTGGCGTCGTGGGGCTCAAGCCCACCCTGGGAGCGGTGCCGCACGAAACCTCGCCGGATCTGTTCGGTTCGCTGACCTGCATCGGCAGCATGGCGCGGGACGTCGAGGACCTCGTGATGCTCCACAATGTGATGGCGGGCCCGGACCGGCGTGACCCATGGTCTTTTGGCGGCAGCAAGATGCCACTCCGCCTCGCCGATGATCCTATCGCCGTGCTGCGTGGCCTGCGGGTCATGTGGCTGCCGCGCACGGTGAACAGGCATCTGGACTCCGATGTCGAAACGCATTGCTCGCACGCCGTCTCGCTGATGGCCGAAAGCGGGGCGATGATCGTCGAAGGCCCCGGGCAGTTTGACTGGGCCCTGGACGAAGCTCTCCTGCTCATGCGGTCCTATCAGGGAACACGCTTCAAGGACTTGCTCGCACGCTGGCGCGACAGAATGGACAGCACGACCGTGGCGTCGATCGAGGACGGCGTGAAGCTGCGCGCGGAAACGGTGCGCCAGGCGCTGTTCGCGCGCACCGAGCTGCTGAGGCGTATCCAGGCGCTGTTCGATCATGCCGACGTGATCGTCACACCAACGGTCTCGGCACCCGCGCTGCCCGCCTCACAGCGCGCCGACGAACCTCTCACGGTCGACGGTGCGCCGGTCGGATCACTGCGTGAAAACTGGTACAGCTACACCATCCCCTTCAACCCCAGCGGAAATCCTGCGATCTCGGTGCCATGCGGCTTCGCCGCGAACGGGATCCCCGTCGGTCTGCAAGTTGTCGCGCCCTGGCACGAGGAGCAGCGTCTCGTGGCCGTGGCTGCGGCCCTGTCGCACCTCAAGCCGTGGCGACATGCCTGGCCCTCACTCGCAGTCGAGGCGGAACGCACATGATCATCGACTATGGCAGCCGGCCTCCGGTACCCGAGTTCACGCAGTCGAACACATCGCACCTGCAGCGTTATCGCTCCGTCTATGCATCGAGCGAGCGGGCGGCCGGAGAAAGCGGCACGGACACCTTCGCAGAATTCCTCGCGGCCTATGACAGCGTCGGCGCACAGCACATCGTCGTGAAGGCCCGCGATCTGGAAACCACCTTCGGATGGCGGATTTCCAATGAGGACGTCGCCAGGTTCTGCCGCGAGAACGGCCCGCGCTTCATCGGCTTCGCGGGAGTCGATCCGCACAAGGGCATGACGGCGGTCCGCGAGTTCGAGACTGCGGTGCGCGAGATGGGCCTGCGCGGCCTGAACCTGCAGTGCTTCGAACACAAGCTCGCAATCAACGACAAGCGCCTCTACCCCCTCTACGCGAAATGCGTCGAGCTCGACGTGCCGGTCAACATCCACAGCAGCATCAACTTCTCCACCGCGACGCTGATGGAATACGGCCGGCCGATCCTGCTCGACGAGGTCATGGTGCATTTTCCTGAACTACGGGTCTGCGCGGCGCCCCCCGGATTTCCCTGGGTGCACGAATTGATCGGCGTCGCTTGGCGCCACGCCAATGTCCATATCGGTCTCGTCGCGGTTCGGCCAAAATATCTCAACGTGCCCGGCTCGGGCTATGAGCCGCTGCTCCAATACGGCCGCACGCTCCTCCAAGATCGGATCATTTTCGGCTCCGCCTACCCGATGATGCCGATCCAACGCACCGTGAGGGAGGTAGAAGCGCTGCCGCTCGACGAGAGCGTCAAGCGCAAATGGCTTTACGAGAACGCGAAAAGATTCCTACGGATCTGATCCCGATGCGGCACAGGGAGGGGTAGCTATGGCTTCATTGACCGGAATGGCGAGATCGGCCGCGGAGCCCGCGCGAGAGCTCGGGCGGCCGCTGCGAGACCGGTTTGTCTCTTTCGTCCTGCTCCTGCCGGCCTTGCTGCTGCTGACGCTGTTTCTCGTCAGTGTCGTCAGGATGATCGCAATGGCGTTCGTGGACGACGACGGCTTCACGCTGGCGCTGTATCGCGAGTTCATCGCGCGCCCGGACTACATCTGGATCTACGTGCGCACGATCGCCGTTTCGCTCGTGGTCACGTTTCTCAGCATCGTCGTCGGCTATCCGATAGCCTTCGGCATCTGGCGGCACAAGGGCAATCGCAACGTCCTGATGATCCTGGTGATCCTGCCCTGGCTGGTGAGCATCGTCGTGCGCACCTATGGCTGGATCGTCATTCTCGGCCCGCGTGGGCTTGTCAACGAACTGCTCAAATGGGTAGGCGTGATCGAAAGCCCCATCCGGCTGATGTTCAACACCACGGGTGTGGTGATCGGGCTTGTCCACGTGCTGGTGCCGTTCATGATCATTTCGATCTTGACGGTGCTGCTCCATCTGGACAGAAGCCTCGACGAAGCTAGCAAGAGCCTCGGGGCGCGACCGTGGCACGGCTTCCTGCGCGTGACCTTGCCCCTGTCCGTTCCGGGGATCATCTCGGGGTCAATCCTGGTCTTCCTGATGTCGACCGGCGCCATCGTAACACCGATCCTGCTGGGGGGCGTGCAGGACCGCATGGTCGGAACCCAGATCTACCAGGAGGCCATCCAGACATTCAATTTTCCGAAGGCATCGATGCTGGCTTTCCTTCTTCTGCTATCCGGTCTGGCCATCGTCCTGCCGTTGCAGCGGCTCGAACGCAAACTGACCGCCTGGTCCCACAACCGAAAGGATGAAGCATGATGAGCGTGGCGTGGAGTCGTGTCGCCCTGTGGTGCCTCATCTTTCTGCTGCCCGCTCCGATTCTGATCGTCGTCGTTTCCTCGTTCAGCGAGGTCGGCTACATCCGGTTTCCCCCAGGCGCGCTGTCGCTGCGCTGGTACGCGGAGTTCCTGTCGGACCCACGCTGGCTGGAAGGGTTGATGATCAGCCTTGGCCTAGCCGCAGCCGGGGCCGTCGTCAGCACGCTGTCCGCCTTCATGGCAGCGCTCGTTGTAGTACGGTCGAACAGGCGGTTCGCCAATGTGTTCGAGACGGCGGTGCTGATGCCGATCCTGTTCCCGCATGCCGCGCTCGGCGTCGCGATGCTGGCTCTCTTGTCCATGTTCAAAATCTACGGGACATTCGCGGGACTTCTGCTCGTGCACTGCATCATAACGCTGCCTTACGCCTATCGTCCCATCTCGGTCAGCCTGCGCAAGCTCGATCCGTCCATGGAGGAGGCCTCGCTCAGCCTCGGCGCACGGAACTGGCAGACATTCTGGCGCGTCACCGTGCCCCTTGTCCGTCCCGGCGTCATCACGGCGCTGCTGTTCAGCTTTATCCTGTCGTTCGACGAGGTGACGGTGACCATGTTCCTCGTAGGTCCCCATGTCACGACGCTGCCCGTGCAGATCTATTCGTTTATCCAGGAGAGCGGCACGCCGGTCGTCGCCGCGATCTCGACCACCCTCGTGCTGTTCACGATGCTCATGATACTGCTCCTCGAACGCATCGTCGGATTGCAGTTCTTCGTCGAACCCGACAGGCCGCGTTGATGCTCGTCCAGGGGATCTGCGCCAATTGCCGGCGCAGCCCGACCGAGCGCGTCCGCCGTCAGCTGAGCGCCCGCGCTGCCAGCACGATCCTCGACATGGCGGTGTAAAGGGGGAGGGCCGTGAAGACCCAGGCGGGCGCTCCCTGGCAGCAACAGCCCGCTGCAATGGTTATGAAAGAGGCGCTTGCGATCGGCATAAAAACGCCGCTCAGCGCCTCCACATATTCCTCAAAACGATGCCAACCACTGAAGCTGCTAAGTTTTTCTGACTCGGTAGAATTAAGGGCTTATGCCGATCAGCCCTCCAGCGCGGCCTTCACAGCCGCCGGGGCATCGCCGCCGTCGAAGGTCGTGACGCCGTTCAGCCAGGGTGTGATCGCATCGGGATTGGCCTTGAGCCATTCCTTTGCGACCGTGTTGGCGTCGCCACCCTTGAGGATGGCGTCCATCATGGTGTTTTCCATCGACAGGTCGAACTTCAGATTGGATACGAACTTTCCGACGTTCGGACACTCCGTCAGGTAGCCCTTGCGCACGTTGGTATGCACGGTGGCAGCTCCAAAGCCGGAATCACCCATGCCATCGAGATAGGTGATCTTCATCTCGCCCATAACGGGATGCGGGGTCCAGCCGAGGAACACGATCCACTGATTGTCCTTCATGGCCTGCTCGGCCTGGGTCAGCATGCCGGCTTCGGAAGATTCGACGAGTTCGAAGCCAGAGAGATTGTTCTCCGGCTTGGCGATCATTTCGAGAATGATTCGGTTCCCGTCATTGCCGGCCTCGATGCCATAGATCTTGCCATCGAACTTATCCTTGAACTTGCCAAGGTCGGTCAGCGCCTTGACTCCACCCTCGGCTACGTAGGTCGGGACCACGAGGCCGTAGCCCGCACCGTCGAGGTTCTTGGCGACGGTCTCGACCGAACCTTCCGCGGCGTACTCCTTGATGTCCGTCGTCATCGACGGCATCCAGTTGCCGAGGAAGACGTCGAGGTCGTTGTTCTTCAGCGACGCATAGGTGACCGGCACGGAGAGCTGGATGACCTGCGGCTCGTAGCCGAGCGCCGTCAGGAGCACGGAGGCGACGCCGGTGGTCGCCTGAATGTCGGTCCAGCCGACGTCGGAAAGCCTTACCGTCTTGCAGCTTTCAGGGTCGGCGGCGAAGGCACTTCCCGTGGCGAGGAAGGCCGTGAGGCCGAGACCTGCGGCCAGGGATTTCATACGCGACATGGACAGTCTCCCATTCTTCGTCGGCGCGACGCGGTTTTTGATTGTGCCAGGAGCACAACACCATTTTGCCGTCGTTTCAAGCCGCGTGTCGCGCCGTGCGCTTTGCCGGATGCGGCAAGGCCGCCCCGCGGGCGAGATTTGGTGTGGACGGCGTGGCCAGCCACTCCCCGCCAGGGGCGCGATCGGCTTAAAGCGGGACATGGCCAAGCTCTATTTCCATTATGCAACGATGAATGCCGGCAAGACGACGATGCTGCTCCAGGCATCGTACAACTACCGGGAGCGTGGCATGAACACGATGCTGTTCATCGCCGGGCACTACCGTAAGGACGAGAGCACCGGTGTGGTCTCGTCTCGCATCGGGCTGGAGGCCGATGCGGAACTCTTTCGCGACGGCGACGATCTTTTTGGGCGCATCGCGGAACATCACGACCGCACCACCGTGCATTGCGTCTTCGTCGACGAGGCGCAGTTCCTCACGGAGGAACAAGTCTGGCAGCTTGCCCGTGTCGGCGACCGGCTCAACATTCCCGTGATGTGCTATGGGCTGCGCACCGATTTCCAGGGCAAGCTCTTCTCCGGCTCCCAGGCGCTGCTCGCCCTCGCCGACGAGTTGCGCGAGGTCCGAACCATCTGCCGCTGCGGCCGCAAGGCGACCATGGTCGTGCGCCTGGGGCCCGACGGCAAGGTGGCAAGACAGGGCGAGCAGGTGGCGATCGGCAAGGATGTCTATGTCTCGCTTTGTCGCCGTCATTGGGAGGAGGAGATGGGTCGCATCGAACCGGAGGATCTCATTGGGTTCGTGCGGTCTTAGGACCCACTGGTTGTGCACGAAGCAGGACCGGCGATTTCGCGCCGGCCGAGGTCTGGCGGAAGATAGAGCAGCCGTCCCTGCCGCGGCTCTTGGTTTCATAGAGCGCAGTGTCGGCATTCTCGATGGTGCCGGCAACGCCCGATGGGTCCGATGCCGACCATTCCGCACCGCCGATGCTGACAGTGAGCGGGATCGTCTGGCCCTTCCAGCGGAAAACTGTCGCCCTGAACAGTCGCACGAGATCGTCGGCGACCGTTTCGGCTGCCTGCAGGTCCGTTTCGGGTAAAAGCACGCAGAATTCGTCGCCGCCCAACCGGCCCAGCATTGCCTGCTCCGGGAGAAGCCTTGCCGCGGTCCTGACGAAGAATCCGAGGCTTGCATCCCCGGCCGCGTGGCCAAAATTGTCGTTGATCGCCTTGAAGTTGTCGAGATCGAGCAAGAGGAGCGAGAACGGCCGGCCGGTGCGGCGGGCATGTTGCTCCTCGAGGCCGGCACGTTCCATGAAGCCGCGACGGTTGGGCACGCCTGTCAGTTCATCGATGACGGCGAGCGTGGCGAGTTCGCTTCGCAACCTGTCGATCGCCATCAGGACGAAACCGAAATTCCAGACCACCGCGGCGAAGATGATGGCGAGCAGGTAGACGGCAGCGAAACGATAATAATCGTCGGTAGAAAGGGCTCCGCCAATACGCATCAGATTGGTGACGGCTTCGGTGGCTTGGCCGAGAATGCCGACGATCATGGCGACCGCCGCGACCCGGGTGCCCAGGCTCCGCTCCTCCCGGAACAGCAGTTGAAAGGCAACCAGGACGACGAGCACGATCTGAGCGGTGGCATAGATGACATTGCGGCTCTCGGAACTTGTGCCGAAGGCGGCGAGCGCGGCGACGGCGCCAGCAGTTACCAGGATACTGACGACCCACCCTCCGCTTCTGCCGAAAAATCTCCTGACGCCGGTCCGGACCAGGCCAAAGCCGAGTATGACCAGGCCGTTGCCGACAGCGGCGAGGAGGAAATCGAAGGCCTCGCCCTGCATGGCGAGCAGCCCGCCGCCGGTGGTGGTGAGGATGTTGGCGGCAAGCCAATGCCTGGCGGCAGGGAAGCCGTGATAAGCATAGGCGATCGCCCCCCAGATAACCGTGAGGGTGAGCGAATTGAGGAGGATGACCACGTAGAGGGTCGGAAAATCGAGATTCATGGCGTCCTGAGGAGGGAGGAGACACTGCACGTGATCCGCGCCTGCTAGCCCATGTGGCGAAGGAAAAGGTAAATCGGATCGCTAAATTTTTAACGCTGCGGTTGTGCTCGGCGCAACGCTCTTCCTTTCGCCTTTCATTCGTTATACCGCGCACTTATATTTGCACGGCCCGACCAGCTCGCGACCCCCGGAGAAGACCATGGCGACCCTGCAGAATTTCGATGCGGAGATCGAGAAGACCCAGCAGGCCGTCGAACAGATGCGATCCAGGATCGAGCAATCCGGCACGCTTCTGGACAAGCTGGCCAAGACCGACGAGAAGATCGGCTCGGCCGAGTTCGACATCGAGAACGCGCGGATCGAGGACGTCCTGAAGCAGCAGAAGGTCATGGAGGCGAATATCGCCGACCTGATCATCGGGCTCGAGGACGCGACCAACGTGTTCGGCGCCGAGTTCGAAAGCATGAAGAACTTCACCGGCTGGGAAACCTTCGTCGGCATCTTCTCCAAGCAGAGCAAGCAGCGCATGCGCACGGAGCGTGTGCGCAACATGTCGCTGGCCGGCAATCTTCAGGAACTCCTGGCGAAGTCGGACAAGATCGTCGGCATACTGAAGGCGCAGAAGCAGGTCTTGGATCAACGCTACAAGACGTCAGAGGCAAGCCTCGCCCAGGTTATCGAGCGCCGCAAGTCCACGATCGAAAACCTCACCGCGACGCAGAAACGCATCGAGGAGCTCAATCCGATGCTGCTCGACATCGAGAACAAGATCGCCGCCTCGACCAACCAGACCGAGCGAACGCAACTCGAGGCGGAGCGCTCCAAGCTCGCCACCGAGTACAATGAGAGGCAGGCGAAAGAGCAGGAACTTCTGGCCGAGAGCCAGACGCTCGAACGCTATACTTCGATGTTCCAGACCTTCGTCGATTCGCTCAACAACCAGATCGCGGCGCAGAACACGCTGATCAACAAGCTGACCATCGACACCGAACAGCGTATCGTCCTCTACAAGGCTCTCGAGGACAGCCTGAAGACGGCCGCGCAGCAGGATGTCGCCCACAAGATCAACACGCTTGGCAGTCAGGTCGACACGACAGCCGAAGAGACCATGGCCGGGATCGGCGCGGCCGCCCAGAAGCACATCGGCGACCTGCTCGAGTTGCACGAGAAGAACATGGTTGCAACCGCCGACATCCAGCGGCGCAAGAAGCTCGCAGACGAGGCCTTTGCCCGGCGCTTCGACGAGGTGCTGCGCAAGCATAATGCATCGGACTACGTGCAGTCGTAAGCTTGGGAAGCTCGCGTTTCATGACACCCCCCTCTGTCCTGCCGGACATCTCCCCCTCAAGGGGGGAGATCGGCTGTGACTGGCCGCAACGCTCCTTTTGGGACGTTGCTGAGTGGCGAAATCCAAGCGGCCGACCGATCTCCCCCCTTGAGGGGGAGATGTCCGGCAGGACAGAGGGGGGTGTCAAGAAGCATTCACTTTTGGGGAGTGCCCCATGACCGCAGAGACCGATGCCGCCACGCGCTATTTCGATGCGATCGCCGCGGCGCTCGGCGGTCTGGAAATCTTCATGCGCGACGATCGTTCGCCACTCTACCGACACGGCATCGTCGCCAAGGTCGTGGCCGAATATATCGCGCGGCTGGAAAAATCCTTCTCCTGCTGGCGAAATCGTCTCGGCTTCATGGAGAGCTTCAGGATTTCCCGCGCTGAAAGCGGTTTCCCGGTGTTCCAGAACGTGCTGGAGCTTGAGAACGACCGGCGTAGTGCCGGCCAACGCCTTGCCGCAATTCCCGAGCCGAATGAGATCCGCGCCGAGATGGCGGATTTCATCCTGCGGCACAAGGCATTCCCGGCCGCTCTGCAGCGGTCGATGGCCGAGCGCCTCTATCTCGAGGACGTCGATGACGGCTCAGCCTTCGGGCCATTCACGCTCGCCCAGACGGCCAAGGTCTCGGTGAACCCGAAGACGGGCCGGCCTTTCTATCTCGTCCATTGGGCGAGCTTCGATGGAGCGGCGAACCTGCCGTTGATCTACATGGCGACGGTGGAGGATTCCTCGACGCCGATGATCAAGCAACTCGTCGGCCGAGACGGCAAGCTCGACGAGGGCGTGGAAATTCCGCTTCCCGTCGACGGGCTGCTCAACCCCGAGCTTGCCCATCGCTTCGATGATTTTACCGAGAAGAATTCTGCCTATTCCCTCTCTCCCGCAACGATCGCCGTCAATCTCGACAAGGATTTCGAGACGCTCCACCCCAAGCAACTGAGGCGCGTGGTGCTCGGCCCCTTCTATTCGGCGGGAATAACGGAACACAATTCGACGGTGGCCGAAGTGCTCTCCAAGGTGCGCAAGGTCGAGAATGCCTGGCTGCTGACCTGGACGATCCAGGAGGTCTATTCCAAGGCCGAGCGCCCCGGGCGCAGGGGGCTGTTCTCCAGCGAGAAGTCCACGCAGGAGTTCTTCATCAATACGGACGATCTCGAGGCGGCACGGCAGGGCGTGTCGAGCTACGAGAAACACGCGCTGGTGCCGCATGAGGCCTATCAGGCGCTCTATGCCGCCGGCGAAAGCGAGAAGATCTTCGCGGGCTATAAGGTGCACATCCTGTCAAAGGGGCAGGTGATTTCGGATGTCTAAGCCGCGTTCAATTTCGGCAATGCGGGCCAGCTGGCGGGCACCCAGGGGAGTTCGATGGATACTGGCCTGACCACGATCAGCGAAGCCGATATCGAGAAGCACCGCGTGACGGCTCAGAGCTTCATCACGCGGATCGTGGTGCTGGAGGACGCGGGGGCGCAGTCGGGCACGCAGCTTGCGGGAACTGGCCGGCGTTTCGTCTCGCCGGTGTCGACTGGGTCGGTGCGCAAGACGCGCGAGGTCGAACTGGCGAAGACGGTCGCCGCCGTCCGGCCCGGCGACCTGCTGATGTCGATCGGTCAGCATACACTTCTTTACCGGACCCGGCGCGGCATCGAGATCGCGCTCGCGGTGGCCGATGTCTTCGCCCGCTCGACCGATCTCGAAAGCCTGCAGGCGAAGAACGCCCGGGCGCCGCTCGAAGGGGACGAGGCCTCGCAGTTCAAGAAGCTTCTGTCGGCGTCCGGCTACGTCTCGGCCTTCAGCTTCGCCTCCTATCTGCTGCAACTCATCGACGGGGAGGGGGAGCCGCCCAACGATATCGCCGAGCCCGGCTTCCTGTTCGACACGCCGCAGGACGCGGTGAAGTCGATCATTGCCGCGCTCGATCAGTCGCTTTCCGGGTCTAAGGACGAAGCCGAACTGCTTGCCCGGGCACGCGCCTTCGCGCGCCTTGCGATCGACGGGCTGCTCACGCGTAAGGGCCGCTTCGACGGACTTGGGGCATTCGAGGATGCGCATATCCGTATCGACGCGGACGATTTCACGCTCGACGGTTTCGATGTCGCCCCCGGGCGGAAGGCAAAGCCGCTGGTGATGACCTTCAAGAAGCCGGAAGAGGTCGTGGGCAATCACATCGCCAAGTACCAGTCCGTCAGGCTGGCCAAGATGTTGATGGCCTACGATTTCGACCGCCAAATGAATCCTTTTGTCGAACTCGGCGGTTTCCTTTTCACGTTCATCGGCGACGGCGCGCCTGGCACCGGCAAGACAACGCTCATCCAGATGATTGCGGGGCTGGTCAACGACTACTGTCAGGTCGCCTCGTACCCGTTCGTCTATGAGAATTTCGGGGTCGATCAGATCTCGTCCTACCAGGGAAAGTCCGGCCAGAACTGCCGGCAGTTCATCGACAACGTACTCAATCCGCGCGCCATCGGCTTCGGCACGATCGACGACATCGACCAGGTCGCGGCCAAGCGCTCGGACGACCGGGCGTCGGCCGGCCAGCAGGAGATCACCGGCGTGCTGATGGCGGCCTTCTCCGGCGCGACGACGGTGATCCGTGGCAATTGCTCTTTCGGCATGTTCTCGAACTATCCCGAGAACGTCGACGATGCGCTCCGCCAGCGGGCGAGCGCACGCTGGCTGGTCGACGGGCCGCAGACGCGGGACGACTATATCGACATCTTCGTCTTGCTGGCCGGCAAGAACCACAAGATCCCTCTCGGAGAGCACGACCTCTACGCCGCGCAGGAGATTCAGCGCGCCGTGGCCGACGCCTATGAGAGCCATTCCAAACCCGGGGAAGAAGGGCTGATGAAGGTCTATGAGCGTTTCATCAGCGAAAAAGGAGCGCCGAAGACGCTCGCCGATGTCGGCATCTATCTCCACATGATCAAGGAGGCCGAGCCGCGTTTCACCGGCCGTGCCATCAAGAACGTGACCGATGCCATCAAGATGCGGGCGATGGACGTCGAGCTTCCCGACGACTGGTTCGAGAAGCCGGAGATCTTCATGCACAAGCCCTATGACGAGAAGAAAGCGATGATCGAGGAGCTGCGCGGGCCGTTCTCGATGGAGATGGTCATGCAGGAGATCAACCGCTACGCTGATTCCGAGTTCCGCTATTCCGATCGGTCCGACGACGCGGCCGTTTCCAGGATGATCCGCGACGCCCGACTGCGCGAGCGCGCAGTGCGCGAGATCGAGGAACTGAAGGCCAAGGGGCAGTGGAATGGTTGAGAGGCGAGGACCCCTCATCCGACCTCGCTTCGCGAGGCCACCTTCTCCCACAAGGGGAGAAGGGGGAGCTTGGCATCAAGGCTTCCGCAAAGCCGCAAACATTGGCGATTGGCGCGGACGGACTTGCCAGGCTCCTCCCTTCTCCCCTTGTGGGAGAAGGTGGCCCGAAGGGCCGGATGAGGGGTCCTCGCCATCGGCCGAGTGGAGCGGCGCCTAGCATGGACCTGCTGCGCGACAATGAACTGATCTATGGCCGGCTGCTTAGGATCGAGGAGCCGCATCTGATCGAGCGCTACAACAAGGCGCTCAAGGCATTCGGGCTGAGGCCGGTGAAGCTCGAGGCCTTCCATATCGACCGGACGGGCTTCTCGCCGCAGGTCGCCGAGGAACTGGGCAACTACAATTATCTCGACCCCAACGAGGTCAACCGGCGTTTCATCATTCTCACCCCGGCCCAGATCGACCTGCCGGTGGTGCATACGGCTTTCTCCAACACCTCGCAGCTCGTCTACGAATTCTTCTCCAAGAACAGCCGCGCGATCGACGCGCTGACCATCAAGGACGTGATCTACGGGGAGATCGAGGATTCCGTCCAGAAGGTGGAGGATGTCGAGGATCTCCTGTCGATCAACCAGGTGGAATTCAAGGTCCTGTCGGCGGAGGACGTGCTCGGCAAGGCGGCGGAACTTGGTAAGCTGGTCGACCGGCTGAAGCAGGAGCCCGAAGCCTGGCGCGACAACGCCATGCTGGAGCGCATGGTCGAACTCGCGAAAGTCTGTGGGGATATTCGAGAAAATGCGTTGGTCCCCGACCAGGTGATCTTCCGCCACAATACCTTCTGGACCAGTCATTTCGGCGGGCTTTACGTCTTCATCGACCCCGACATGATCACGGTGATCGGCGACCCCACGGCGCCGGGTTTCCGACGGTCGCGGCCCTGGCAGGTGAGCTATCTCTCGATCCGCGACGCCGACCGGGTGTTCCGTTTCCTCGCCTCGAGCGGGCGGCTCGAGCTGCCACGCGCCTCCTGGCTGGAAACCTCCGGTTATCTCGAGCACCGCGCCGAGATGATCATCCGTGGCCTCATCCATGCCACCGATCCGCAGCGCGATCTGGTCTCGGCCGACAAGGTGTGGCTGCAAGCCTGGATCCACAACAATGCGACGCTCATCAACCGTGACGGCAACTTTCCCTTCCTGAACATGGCCAAGCGCGAAGTCGCCCAGCTCGGTCACCTCCGGCTCGAGGACGTCTTTCCGCTCCACCGCTTCCTGGTGGTGCGGGCGAAGCCCGATCATCCCGACGCCTGGCTCACCAACCGGCTCATTTCGGATTTCGTGCCCTCGGATTTCATCTCCCGCTACATCTTCAACAAGCAGGGTTTCTACAAGGATTACGAGAGTGCCAATGCCGTGTGGCGCGAGGACGTTGTGGAGATTCTGAAAACCTCATATCTCAAGGACAAAGAGGCGTTCCGCGAACACCTCTACGGCCTGGTCGACAAACATTGACGTGCGCTTTCGTTTCGGGACGTCGCATGCTCTTCCGGCGCAACCGAGACGTCAGATGCCTGGGGTGGAACTGCCATGCTTGATCCGATCGTGAATTTCGTCACCAAGATCTTTCACTGGATCGGCCGGGGCATCGGCCTGGTGATCGGCGCCATCCTGTGGCCCTTCATGTGGCTCGGCCGCTGGTACACACAACGCGGCTGGACGCTCAAGGCCATAGTCGGGCTGATCGTTGTGGGCATCATCGGCTTCTACGGCTATTTCTTTTACGTTACACAGTTCTGGAATGGGTTCGATCCGGATTATCCGGATCGAGTTCCAGCCGGCACTGTGACGCCGCCTCAGGCCGCCAATGTACTGGCCGGTGATCCGATCTCGCCGCAACCCGGTGGCGGACAGCCTGCCGCGCCGGACACAACCGGCGGCGGAACCGCGGTACAGAGCTGCAAGCCCTCCGAAATTGCCGCCGTTTCGGCCTATCTCGTCGACTTCAACGTCAACCAGAACGCTTGGATTTCCTCCATGCTGGCATCGAAGCTGGGCTTTTTCGGAATGCCGTGGCGCAATACCCCGTTCTTCGACAACAAGGCCGCTTTCCAGCTGGGGATCAACCAGGTCCTGCGCCGCACGACGACCGAACTCGTCGACACGCTCGGCCGCACCCGCGGCACTTCGCGGATCGACCAGAACCTGCAGGATGCACGCACCGCGCTCGCATGGGACGAAACCGCCTGGTATATCGGCCTGCGCGGCCCCACCCGCCCGACCCCAAGCGTCTATCGTGAAGCGATCAGGAAGCTGAACGCATTCAACGACAGTCTCGAGAAATGCCAGGCCACGTTCGATGCCCGCGCCGACAATCTGCTGCTCTTCCTCGACCGTATCGCCGGCGACATGGGCTCGACCACCGATATTCTGCGCGGTCAGATCGATTCCTCCGACGCCGGCTGGTTCGATCCGCGCGCCGACGACCGGTTCTGGTTCGCCTATGGCCAGCTTTACGCCTATCACGGAATTCTCGAGGCTGCCCGATCGGACTTTTCCGCGATCATTCGGGAGCGCAATCTGACCGCGCTGTGGGATATCATGCACACGCAGATGCGCGACTCGCTCAATATGCAGCCCTGGATCATCTCCAACGGGAACGAATCCAGCTTCATCTTTCCTTCGCATCTGGCAACCATGGGGTTCAACCTCCTGCGAGCGCGCTCCCAGATCGTCGAGATACGCGCCGTGCTCGACAGATAGAGCGTGCTGCCGCTGTCGCTTTTCGCGCATCGGGCGGCTGTTTTGAGACGGCGGCGGACCTGTCCGTCGCGCTTCTATGCGCGCCGGAGGAGGGTGCGAGCGTCTGAGCGCTTGCAGCCGAGCGGAACGACATGGCGTCGCACGAATGCGGCGAACGAAAACACCGGGGGAGCCTCATGGCCGAAATGAAGTCCGACATCGAGATCGCGCGAACGGCGAAGAAAAGGCCGATCGTTGAAGTCGGCGCGAAGCTCGGCATTCCAGCCGAGCACCTTCTGCCCTACGGCCACGACAAGGCAAAGATCTCGGCGGAGTTCATCAAGTCTGTCCAGGATAACAAGGCGGGCAAGCTGATCCTGGTCACCGCCATCAGTCCGACGCCGGCTGGCGAGGGCAAGACGACCACGACGGTCGGTCTCGGCGACGGGCTGAACCGAATCGGCAAACGCGCCGCCGTGTGCATCCGCGAGGCCTCGCTCGGCCCCAATTTCGGCGTGAAGGGCGGGGCCGCGGGCGGCGGCTATGCCCAGATCGTTCCGATGGAGGATATGAACCTTCATTTCACCGGCGATTTCCACGCCATCACCACGGCCCACAATCTGCTCGCCGCTCTCATCGACAACCACATCTACTGGGGCAACGAGCTGGGGATCGACACGCGCCGCGTCTCGTGGCGCCGGGTGATGGACATGAACGACCGGGCACTGCGCACGATCGTCTGCTCGCTGGGTGGTGCCGCCAACGGCTATCCGCGCGAAGCGGGCTTCGACATCACCGTGGCCTCGGAGGTGATGGCGATTCTGTGTCTGGCCAACGACCTCGAAGACCTGGAGAAACGGCTTGGCGACATCATCATCGCCTATCGCCGTGACAAGAGCCCGGTCTATGCGCGCGACCTCAAAGCCGATGGTCCCATGGCGGTGCTCCTGAAGGACGCCATTCAGCCCAATCTGGTCCAGACGCTGGAGAACAACCCTGCCTTCGTGCATGGCGGGCCGTTCGCCAACATCGCCCATGGCTGCAATTCGGTCGTCGCCACGAGAACGGCGCTGAAAGTCGCCGATTATGTCGTCACGGAGGCCGGTTTTGGCGCGGACCTTGGGGCAGAGAAGTTCTTCGACATCAAATGCCGGAAAGCCGGCCTCAAGCCGGCGGCCGCGGTCATCGTCGCGACGGTGCGGGCGATGAAGATGCATGGGGGCGTGAAGAAGGAGGACCTCGGTCGGGAAAATGTCGAGGCGGTGAAGAAGGGTTGCGCCAATCTCGGGCGCCACATCGAAAATGTGAAGCAGTTCGGTGTCCCCGCGGTCGTTGCGATCAACCACTTCGTGTCCGACACCGAGCCCGAATTGCAGGCGATCCGGGAATTCGTTGCGGCCTCCGGGGAGGAGGCGATCCTATGCCGGCACTGGGCATTGGGATCGGCGGGAATCGAGGAGCTTGCCCACAAGGTTGTTTCGCTCGCCGAGGGCGGCCAGGCTCAGTTCGCGCCTCTTTATCCGGACGACATGAAGTTGTTCGACAAGATCGACACCATCGTGAAGCGCATCTATCGCGGCTCGGAGGCGATCGCCGACAAGCCCGTTCGCGACCAGTTGCACGCCTGGGAACAGCAGGGTTATGGGCATCTTCCCGTCTGCATGGCCAAGACGCAATATTCGTTCTCGACCGACCCCAATCTGCGGGGCGCGCCGAGCGGACATGTGGTGCCCGTGCGCGAGGTGCGCCTGTCGGCGGGAGCGGGATTCGTCGTGGCTATCTGCGGCGAGATCATGACTATGCCCGGCCTGCCCAAGATCCCGTCGTCGGAGAGGATTTTCCTCAACGAACAAGGCCAGATCGAGGGCCTGTTCTGAGGAGGACGAGAAGACATCGGGGAACCAGGTTCTGTCGATAGGGTTACGGTGCGGAGGACGCACCGATGGGCCGAGCAGCCAAGCCAGCCAATGATCCCCCGCCGGGCCTGACCGCGACTGGCCAG
This sequence comes from Mesorhizobium sp. 1B3, assembly GCF_050958605.1. Lineage (NCBI taxonomy): Bacteria > Pseudomonadati > Pseudomonadota > Alphaproteobacteria > Hyphomicrobiales > Phyllobacteriaceae > Mesorhizobium > Mesorhizobium sp. 1B3. Next base: position 306,391 of record NZ_JBJHDO010000002.1, read on the forward strand.
GCTGTGGTCGAGCCGATGGAAGCGCGGCTCGTCGACGACCTGCCCAACGAGCCCGTCTGGCAGTTCGAGCCAAAATGGGATGGTTTTCGCTGTCTTGCCTATCGGAAGGGAGAATTGGCCGATCTGCGCGCCAAATCCGGTAAGCCGCTGGGGCGCTACTTCCCCGAGGTGATCCGAGCCGTCCTGTCGGCTGCGTCAGACGACTTCATCATCGACGGCGAATTGGCGATCCCCATCGGTGAAACGCTCGCTTTCGATGCGCTTCAGATGCGGCTCCATCCCGCCGAGAGCCGTATTCGCAAGCTGTCGTCGCAAACGCCTGCCATTTTCATCCTTTTCGACATATTGCGCCGCGAGGCTGGCGACATCGTCCACGCGACGCTTGCAGAACGCCGCGCCGTGTTAGAGACGCTTTTCCGTGAAATGCCGCCTGGCGGTCTATTCCGGCTTTCGCCGTACACGCGTGATCGGAATGAAGCGATGGGTTGGCTCGAGCATTCCGGTGGAGCGCTGGACGGCGTCGTCGCGAAGCGGGTGGATGGGCGCTATGAGTACGGCGAGCGGTCGATGCTCAAGGTCAAGCGGCTGCGCAGCGCCGACTGTGTCGTCGGTGGTTTTCGCTATGCCAGCGACAGCAGGCTTGTCGGCTCCCTACTGCTGGGGCTCTTCGATTCCGCTGGCCTTCTGCATCATGTCGGCTTTACGTCGACCATCTCCAACGAGGAGAGGCCGTCATTGACGAAACGCCTGGAGGCTCTCACCGGGGCGCCCGGTTTCACCGGCAACGCGCCCGGCGGCCCGAGCCGCTGGTCCACCGAACGTTCAGCCGAATGGCAACCGCTGCGCCATGAACTGGTGGTCGAGGTGCGGTACGACCAGGTGACGGGAGATCGTTTCCGTCACGGCACGAAACTGCTGCGCTGGCGGCCGGACAAGGCGCCGCGCCAATGCACTTTCGACCAGATCGAGCGGGAGGCCAGGCCCGGCAAGTTGATCCAGCAATTGGTGGCGGCCTGATGTCTTTTCGAAACAAAGACTGATCCGAAAAATTGGAACATCCGAGTTTTTGAAGACGTTCGGACGCTCTGAAGGGACGAAACCCTAGGAGCCAGACCATGAAAAGCATCATCATCAGATCCGCGGTCATCTTGGGTTTGGGCATCGCTCCCGGCGCGGTGCTGGCCCAAAGCGACTCCACGCAGCAGCCTGGCGCTCAATCCGGGACAGGATCGGTCTCCGGGCAAAGCGATGCGCAGCGACCGCAGTCCGGTACCATGCCGAAGGATGCGCAGGGAGGCATGACAGCAGGATCGGGCAGCGGAACTGGAGCCGGATCTGACACTCAGTCGGAAGGCGGAAACTCAGGAACCACGGGAACGCAAGCGCAGCCGGGCGCTGCAGATTCCGGCGAGCAACAAGGAACCGGTTCCGCAGCCGGCGACCAGCAACAGCCTGGTCAGGACACGAACCAAGGTTCGGCCCAGACCCAGCAGGGTCAATCGACCGACAAGACAGCGAAGCCGGAAGGCGGCGTTTCCGGGGAAACCACCGGAAGCATCGACGTGACTACGGAACAGCGAACCGAAATCCGGCAGATCATAGCCGAGGAAAAGATCGAACCGGCCGCCAGCGTGGATTTCGACGTCACGGTTGGCACGGCCGTCCCCCAGACCGTCGAGGTCCACACGCTTCCTCCGCGTATCGTGGAACTGGTACCCGCCTATGAAGGCTACAAATATTTCGTGCTGGCCGATGGTCGGATCATAATTGTCGACCCGAACAGCATGGAGATCGTCTACATCATCACGGCGTGACGTTTCGGCGCCGTATGGCTTCGATTGACCGGGTCGGGCGAGACCACCGTCCGACCGGCACTTTCGTTTTACGCGGCCGCGGGGCCGGGGTCGTCCGGCCCGTCGGCGAATTCGGCATTGCTCACGGCCACCGGGAGCGCGTCGGCGTCGTAGACGAGCCGCAGCCGTCGTCCTGCCCGGCGCGATTCGGTCATCGTCCTTCCGGCCGCCTCCGGCTGAAACAGGATTTTCTCGACAGTCAGGGTTTCGACGCCTCCGCCGTTCACCGGAATCTCGATGGACTGTCCCTCCTGCAGTCCGAGCAGAGCAAGCCCGCGCGGATGGGTGATGGGCAGTGTGAAGCCGACAAGCCCGCGCAGTTCGTCATGGCTGATGATCCTGGGTTCCGCTTCTCCGTCGCCGACACGGTAGGTGACCCGGCTGTTGAGCGTGACCACATTGACGGGGACGTCTTCGCGGAAGACGACCACGGCTGTGTCAAGCTTCCGGCGGATCAGCGGCGCCATGGTGGGGTCGGTCGAGAGCCGCCGGTCGAGCATGACTTCAAGAATGGTGAAATCCTTCGTGGTGAGAAGGCAGCGTTCGCGGTCCAACATGTCGTTCTCCAACGGCAGGCCGTCGAGGGGAGCTGCCGGTCGCAAGAGTGTCCGAGGTAGCCGGTGCCCCTGCGGGACGCGCATGCATCGCCGCAGGGGCTGCTATCCCGTGATCAGGCTTCCTGCGTGGAGAATCAGTCGCATCAAGGTCGGCTCTACGCCTCTGCCGGCTGACGGACGTCAAGCACCGTCAGCTCGTGCGTGCGACCGTCGCGCGCCGTCCAGGTGATGGACTGGCCGGTCGACAAGCCGATCAACGCGATGCCGACCGGAGTGGTGACGGAGATGCGGCCTTGGTCGATGTCGGCGTCGCCAGGATAGACCAGCGTGACCGACTTTGCTTCTCCCCCATCGGGCTGGTAGGTGACTTGCGATCCGATGCGAACCACGTTTTCGGGGGCCGTCCCGTCGGCGACGACGCGGGCGCGCTCGATCTCACCGAACAGTGTGTCGGCAAGTTCAGCGTTGCGCTCGGCCAAAGCCTCGGCCAGCGCCAACAGCCGCTCGCGTTCCGTCTGGGAAATGGTGATCACCGGCTTGCGCCGGGCTCTAGTGGTCATTTTCAACAGTCCTGTTTTTGTGCCTCACCGCAGATGCGCGATGGCGTTACGGATAGGCTGTTACGAGAAGGGAGAGAGTTGGCTGGCGCGCTGTGAACGGGGGTTGTCGATTTGGAACCGTTCAAATGTTGGAGTTCCGCCCGCGGTTCGGGCGCGCAGCACCGAACCGGGGCTAGGATCCCGCGATGGGGCAAACCCGGAAGAGAGCGTGGTTCTTGAACGAGACGCGTGCCATGCTACGAAGGTGGTTCACCGGCGGCCGGATGTCAAGCGGGCCGGTAGTCCCGGATCATGAGGCGCCGTTGTCGCCTTCGACTTCCCTGTGAGTCAGCGAAGCGATGAAGCGGCGGGTCCGCTCGCGTTCCGGGCTGGAAAAGATGCGCGCCGCCGGAGCTTTCTCGACCACCGCGCCGGCGTCGAGAAATACCACTTCGCCCGCGATGCGCGACGCCAGCCTGAGATCGTGGGTGGCCATCACCATGGTCGTGCCCTCCCGTGCGAGCCGCGCGAGAACGTCGACCACTTCGCCGGACAGTTCGGGGTCGAGCGCCGAGGTCGGCTCGTCGCAAAGGAGAACGCGTGGCGAAGGGGCGAGGGCGCGGGCAATCGCCACACGCTGCTGCTGGCCGCCGGAAAGCGTGGCTGGCCAAGCGTCGGCCTTGTGGGCTAGGCCGACCTTGTCGAGCAGTTCCATCGCCCTTTCGCGAGCGCGTTCCTTCGGCCATTTGAGCACGGTCACCAGTCCTTCCATGACATTGCCGAGAGCGGTGCGATGCGGGAAGAGCTGGAAGTTCTGGAAGACCATGCCGGTCTGCCGGCGCAACCGCTGGATCAGGGCCCAACCGACGCGCTGCCCGGGATGGAAGTCGAGCATTTCCTCGCCTATGCGTACGCGCCCGGCGGTCGGGATCTCGAGCAGGTTGATGCAGCGCAACAAGGTGCTCTTTCCGCCGCCGGAGGGGCCGATCAGGGCCGTCACGCTGCCTTCGGGCATGGAAAGCGTGATGTCCTTCAGCACGACATGATCGTCGAAGCGCTTCTCCAGATGCATCAGCTCGATCATGCCCGTGCCTCCATGAAACCGCCGTACTGGCTGAGGCGCTTCTCGATACGGGCTTGCAGGGCCGAAAGCACCGAACTCATGGCCAGGTAGATAAGGGCTGCCTCGATATAGAGGATAAGCGGCTCGTAGGTGACGGCCACGATGCGCTGAGCGGACTGGAAGAGTTCAGGCACCGTGATGGCGGCCGCCAGCGAGGTATCCTTGACGAGGGAGATGAAGGTGTTGGAGAGCGGCGGCACGGCGACGCGCGCTGCTTGCGGCAGTACTGTGCGGCGCATGGTCTGGCCCCATGACATGCCGATGGAGAAGGATGCTTCCCACTGCCCCTTGGCAACGGAGGAGATCGCGGCGCGGATGATCTCGGAGGTGTAGGCGCCGACATTGAGCGTGAAACCGATCAGCGCCGCCGGAAAAGCATCGAGAACGACGCCGACGCTGGGCAGGCCATAAAAGATCAGAAAGAGCTGGACCAGTAACGGCGTGCCACGGATGATCCAGACATAGAATTGCACGATGGCTGCGAGCGGTCTCGGGCCGAACAGTCGGATCAATGCCACGGCGAGCCCGACGATCAGACCGAAGGCGAAGGAAAGCAGCGTCAAAGGAATGGTGAAGATCAAGCCGGCCCATAGCAAGGGACCGAGCGAATCGAGCATCAATTGAAGCCAATGCGGCACTGGGAGTTCCTCTCAGCCAGGACTTTTTCGGTGTAGAGCATTGGACCGGGCAGTGGGAACCGGTTTTCGCCGATAATCCGGTGTGGAAAGGCGGAAGCGAACAAAAACTCCGGCCCGTGCTTGTGGCCGAGCCGGAGCAATAACAAAGGGAGCTAAAATTACTTCGAAACGTCCTGGCCGAAATACTTGTCGGCGATCTGCTTGTAGGTGCCGTCGGTCTTAATGGCCTTCAACGCCTCATTGATCGCGGCCACCAGTTCCGGGTCACCCTTGCGCACGATCACGCCGGAAGCATCGGCTTCCTCCTGTTGCGCCGCGATCTTCACCTTGGCGTCCGGTTTGTGCTTGCGGAAATCGTAGAAGGACAGGCTGTCGTTGATGGTGGCGTCGGCGCGGCCGTTCAGCACGAGCTGAATCGACTGGTCGAAGCCATCGGTGCCCACCAGGGTGGCGCCCGACGCTTCGGCGAGCTTGCCGAAATTGCTGGTGAGAGACTGTGCCGATCTTTTGCCCTGGAGGTCCTCGAAGGTTTTGATCTCGTCATTGTCCTCGCGCACGATCAGCACCGCCTTGGAAACGATGTAGGGATCGGAGAAATCGTATTTTTGCTTGCGCGCCTCGGTGATGCCGACCTGATTGATGACGGCGTCGTAGCGGTTCGCGTCGAGACCGGCGATCAGGCCATCCCATTTGCCCTCCAGGAACTCGGCCTTCACGCCGAGGCGCTTGGCGATCTCGCGCCCGATCTCGACATCGAAGCCGACCAGTGCGCCGGTCGAGTCGTGATAGGTGAAGGGCGCATAGGTGCCCTCGGTGCCGATCCGGAAGGTGCTGGAAGATTTGATGGCGTCCAGATTGGCGCCGGCGTGGCCGGGCAGGATGGCGAGCGCCTGGATGACGGCGGCGGCAAAGATCGATTTGAGCCAGCTCATTGTCTTGTTTTCCATTCTTTCTCAGACTTCGTGCCGATCGGTACGAATTGGCTGCTAATCTAGGCCCGCCGCCGAACGGGACAAGGCGGCGGCCTCTGCCAAATCGACGCCCATAGAAATCTCATGCTCCAAAAGCGGGTATGTGGGGACGAAAATTCCTCGATCCTCGTGCCTTTACAGGAGGCCGGGGAACTCAAATCTCCTTTTGGGCCACAGCCAAGCGGCGTTCACCGCGCAAGGATTTTGAGCGGACGGAATTCGGTCATATCGGGAAACACGCAGAAAGCGGGGGCGTCGAGCTCGATCATCTCGAGTTCTTCGATCAAGGAATCCGTCAGCCTGACCAGCGCCGGAAGATAGGCCTCTTCCGCTCCGGCCGGCAGCCAGGTCTTAGGGTAGGCCAGAGTGATGTGGAACCTGTAGCTGTCGTGGTCGGGATGGCGATAGCCGAAGGGCACCGTCAAGTCGTCGCGCAGCCTGCGCAACACGCGTTCGTCTTCGTCGGTTGCGCCGGTCACGACGAGCCCGAGCGGCGTAACCGCAGCGGGCTTCATCCGGAAGGGCGGAGCTGGCGGGAAACCTTCCAGCCGCTCGAGAAAAAATCTCGTAGTCTCCTCGATCGGAACATCCGCGGACACCCCTTCGGGCCAGAAGCCGCGCTGACGTCGGCCTTCGACCGTGCCCTGAAAGATCGTCATATGGTAGCTGGAAACGGGCGTGTAGGCGAAACGATCGCCATGGGGCAGGTCGATCAATGCCTGTCTGACGCGCTCGAGCGCGGCTTGGGTGGGTGATCCCGCCACGACATGGCTGACCACCGTATTGCCTGGGGTTGGCAGAAACCTGCCGGACATGTCGAAGCGGATGCCGAGGTAACGTGGTGGCGCCGCCTTGCCGGTCTCGGTGAAGGTTTCGGCAAAGGCGTCGTTCGTTTCGAAGGCCATGAATCACCCCATTGCAGTTGAGCCGGCTGGGTAGCGACGGCGCGTGAAAGTCATGTGACAGGTACCCTTGCGGAAGCTCCAGGGATCGTGGACGATCCCTGCGCCTTGGCGTCAAGCAGCCGAGGTCCACCGAGGGGATCGAAATGTCGCTTTATCTGCTTGCATTATTGATAGGTATAGTCGCAGGCCTGCGGACTATGACGGCCCCGGCTGCCGTAAGCTGGGGCGCTTATCTCGGCTGGGTGCCGGTAGGAGGAAGCTGGGCCGCTTTCATGGGCCACTGGATCGCCGTTGCCGTGCTTTCCATAGCGGCAATCGCCGAGCTGATCGCGGACCAATTGCCGTCGACGCCGAGCCGCAAGGTGCCTCAGCAGTTCGGCGCCCGCATCGTGGCCGGCGGGCTGTCCGGTGCGGTGATCGGCGCCGGGGCGGGACTGACCGTCGGCGGGCTGGTCGCCGGAGCGATCGGAGCGGTGCTCGGCACCTATGGTGGCGCCGAGGCGAGGGCGCGCATGGCGCTGGCCTTTGGCCGGGACCGTCCGGCGGCGCTGATCGAAGACGCCGTGGCGATCCTGGGAGCGCTGTTGATCGTGGGGGCCGTGTCATGAAGTTCGATGCCATTATCGTCGGGGCCGGACAGGCCGGGCCGCCTCTCGCCGGTCGCCTCAGCGAGGCTGGCATGAGTGTCGCACTCGTTGAGCGCAAGCTGGTCGGCGGCACTTGCGTCAACACCGGCTGCATGCCGACCAAGGCCATGGTGGCGAGCGCCTATGCCGCTCACCTCGCGCATCGCGCCGCGGACTACGGCGTGACGCTGGCCGGCCATGTCGGCATCGACATGAAGGCCGTCAAGGCTCGCAAGGACAAGGTGTCGAACGACGCGCGCGGCAATCTCGAGACTTGGATCGGCGGCATGGCGAATTGCACGCTTTATCGCGGGCACGCCCGCTTCGAGAGTGCCCATGATATTCGTGTCTGCGACGAACTGCTTTCGGCGGACAGGATCTTCCTGAATGTCGGTGGGCGGGCATCGGTCCCCGACCTGCCGGGTGTCGGCGACATCGACTACCTCACCAACTCCTCCATGATGGATCTCGACCAATTGCCGCGCCATCTCGTGATCGCCGGAGGCAGCTATATCTCACTTGAATTCGCTCAGATGTTCCGCCGCTTCGGCAGCGAGGTCACGGTCATAGAGAAGGGAACGCGGCTGATCGCGCGCGAGGATGAGGATGTCTCGGCGGCGATCAAGGACATCCTCGAAAACGAGGGCGTCAGGGTCGAACTTGACGCCGCCGATATCAGTTTCGAGCGCCGTGGCAGCGATGTCGCGGTGGGCTTTCGGGCCGGCGAAGCGCCCGTCGTCGGCTCCCACGTTCTGTTGGCGCTGGGCCGCAAGCCGAATACCGACGACCTCGATCTGGAAAAGGCGGGCGTCCGGACGGACAAGCGGGGCTATATCGAGGTCGACGACCAGTTGCGAAGCAGCGTTCCACATATCTGGGCGATGGGCGACTGCAACGGCAGGGGCGCCTTCACCCATACTTCCTACAATGATTTCGAGATCGTCGCGGCCAATCTGCTCGACAACGACCCGCGCAGAGTGAGCGACCGGATCCAGGCCTATGCGCTCTATATCGACCCACCGCTTGGCCGGGCAGGCATGACGGAAGCCGATGTGCGCAGGTCCGGGCGGCGGGCGCTGGTCGGCCAGCGTCCGATGACGCGGGTGGGGCGAGCAATCGAGAAGGGCGAGACCCAAGGCTTCATGAAGATCCTCGTGGACGCCGAGAGCAACGAAATCCTCGGCTGCTCGGTGCTCGGGCCCGGCGGCGACGAGGCGATCCACAGCGTGCTCGACCTGATGTACGCCAAGGCGCCGGTCAAGACGCTGCAAAGGGCCGTGCACATCCATCCGAATGTGGCGGAGCTACTGCCGACGATTGCCGGAGAGTTGAAACCCATGGCTTAGGATGGCGTCGCGCTTCCAACCGGACGCTGGACAAACGCCTTGTACGCAGCCGAAAGTCGGTGCCGTACCGTAGAGTTCGTCAGCTCTGACCGAGGAGCTTCGTTTCGAGCCGTCTGAGCAATGTCTCGGCGGCCTGGAACTCGGCTATATCGAATTCGGCCAGAAGATCGCTCCGCAAGTCACCCAGGATGCGCTCGATCTCCACCACCCGTTGGCGGCCGGATTCCGTCAGCGACAATATCTTCGCCCGCCGGTCGGTCGGGTCTTCCATGCGGGTGACCAACCCCTCGGCAAGAAGGAGGTCGATCACCCTTACAAGCGAGGGCCCCTCCAGTCCGAGCTGCTCCGCGATCACGCCTTGCCGAGTACTGTCGCCAAGCCGCGACAGCGTCACAAGCGGCATGGCTGTGGCATGGGAGAGGCCGTAATCGTCGAGCACCTTGTCGGCTGCGCGCCGCCACAGCCGCGCGACGGAGAGGACGAGCTGCGCGAAATTGTGTCGGTTGGTGCTTGGCGTGAACATCCAGAGAATGTAGCATGTTATCCATTAGGACGCGACAATATTTCGCCTTGTATTGGCACCACTTGTTGCCAAATCAATGACGCAAGGCGCGATATGCACGAAATCAAGCGCTTCCAAGCGCGCCATCGACGTGGCGGCTGGCGAGGGGCTGTTGAAGGCCATCGTCCCCGTCAATTTCTCCGGACCGCGGCGACTGCATCATCGCCCATTGCTGCTGGGGTAGAGTAGTTGCCGCAATGCGGCGGGGCGATTTCCGGCGCCCCGCCGCTTGTCGGGATTGCCGCCACGGCAGCGAATCCAGTTGCGCGCCGTTGCAATCGCAGCTATGGGAATCCTCATGAACACGCTTTCGTCCATGAACATGTGGTGGCGGGCCTGCTGACAGCGGCCTCTCGAACGCGTGCGCGTGAAAATGATGGGTGGCCGCAGGAGAAGTCCGGGCGGCCATTTGTTTTTTCGCGTCCCTCCGGATCTCCAGCGGCAGGACAAGGAGACGGGAATGACGGTCGAAATTCTGGAGAACGGCGCCGAGCGTTTCGCGACCGCCGGGGGCATCGAAATCACCAGGCATCGACATGACGTGCCGTACCACGGCGCGATCGAAGCCTGGATCGATGGGCTGAACAGCCGGCGCGGCGCAGTCTTCTCCTCGAATTACGAGTTTCCCGGCCGTTACACCCGCTGGGACACCGCCATCATCGATCCGCCGCTTGCGATTTCGGCGCGTGGCCGGGCCATGAGCATCGAGGCGCTCAACCGTCGCGGCGAGGTTCTGCTGCCGATCATCGCGGAGACAATCAGGCCGCTGGCGGATGTGACGATTGTCGGGGAAACGGTCCGCCTGCTGCGCCTGCAGGTGGCGGAGCCCGCCCGGGTCTTCACCGAGGAGGAGCGTAGCCGCGTACCCTCCGCCTTCACGGTGCTGCGCGCCGTCACGGCGCTCTTCCACACCGAGAACGATTCGAACCTCGGCCTTTACGGCGCTTTCGGCTACGATCTTGCTTATCAGTTCGATCCAGTCGATCTCACGCTGGAGCGCAAGGCGGGCCAGCGCGACCTCGTCCTTTTTCTGCCCGACGAGATCCTGGTCGTCGATCACTATTCGGCCAGGGCCTGGACCGATCGTTACGACTTCTCCGGCGCCGGCTTTTCGACCGAAGGCCTGCTGCGCGAGCGCGTCGAGGAACCGTTCCGACCGTCCGACCGCATCCCGCCACGCGGGGATCACGAGCCCGGCGAATATGCCGCCCTGGTCGAAAGGGCCAAGGAAAGCTTCCGCCGCGGCGACTTGTTCGAGGTGGTGCCGGGTCAGATGTTCTACGAACGCTGCGAGACGGCGCCGTCCGAGATCTCGCGCCGACTGAAGACGATCAACCCTTCACCCTATTCCTTCTTCATCAATCTCGGGGAAGGGGAGTATCTTATCGGTGCGTCGCCGGAGATGTTCGTGCGCGTCAATGGGCGCCGCGTCGAGACCTGCCCGATCTCTGGCACCATCAAGCGGGGCGACGATGCGATTTCCGATTCCGAACAGATCCTGAAGCTCCTGAACTCCAAGAAGGATGAGTCCGAACTCACGATGTGCTCGGACGTCGACCGCAACGACAAGTCGAGGGTCTGCGAGCCGGGTTCGGTGCGCGTCATCGGACGGCGGCAGATCGAGATGTATTCGCGCCTCATCCATACGGTCGATCACATCGAGGGCCGGCTTCGCGACGGAATGGACGCGTTCGATGCTTTCCTGTCCCATGCCTGGGCCGTCACCGTCACGGGGGCGCCGAAGCTTTGGGCCATGCGTTTCATCGAGCAGAACGAGAAGAGCCCCCGCGCCTGGTACGGTGGGGCGATCGGCATGGTCCATTTCAACGGCGACATGAATACCGGCCTGACGCTGCGCACCATCCGCATCAAGGACGGCATCGCCGAGGTTCGGGCCGGCGCCACGCTGCTCTATGATTCCGATCCGCAGGAAGAAGAGGCAGAAACCGAACTCAAGGCTTCCGCCATGCTCTCAGCGATCCGCGATGCCAAGGTGGGTAATTCGGCCGGCGTGGAGCGGTCGACGGCGCGCGTTGGCGAAGGGGTCAACATCCTGCTCGTCGACCATGAGGATTCCTTCGTCCATACGCTGGCCAACTATTTCCGCCAGACCGGGGCCGCCGTTTCGACAGTGCGCAGCCCAATCGCGGATGAACTGTTCGATACTCTCAAGCCCGATCTCGTGGTGCTGTCGCCCGGACCCGGCACGCCGAAGGATTTCGACTGCGCGTCCACCATCCGAAAGGCGCGCAAACGCGACTTGCCGATCTTCGGCGTCTGCCTGGGACTGCAGGCGCTTGCGGAAGCCTATGGCGGCGAGCTCAGGCAGTTGCATGTCCCCATGCACGGCAAACCGTCGCGCATCCGCGTGTCGAAGCCCGGCGTGATCTTCTCGGGCCTGCCTGGGGAAGTGACGGTCGGCCGCTACCATTCGATCTTCGCCGATCCGGTGAGATTGCCCGATGACTTCCAGGTGACGGCGGAAACCGAGGACGGCGTCATCATGGCCTTCGAGCACCGCAAGGAGCCGGTGGCGGCGGTGCAGTTCCACCCGGAATCCATCATGACGCTTGGCCAGAACGCCGGCATGCGCATGATCGAGAATGTGGTTGCGCATCTCCCACGCAAGGCGAGGGACAAGGCTGCTTGAACGTGAAGGTGGAGAAGGCTCCGGTGACCGACGCAAGGCTCGTGATCCCCGACCTGGCAGAAAAGGCGGTCCTCGTGACCGGAGCTTCGACCGGCATCGGGGCCGCTCTTGCGCGCGCCTATGCGGCACAAGGCTGCAAGGTCTGCCTTCACTACAATGCGAGCAGGGCCGCGGCTGAGGAACTCGTGCGCGTTATCCGCGACGTAGGCGGCGAGGTTTTCCTCGTCCAGGGCGATTTTTCCATCTCGGCCGATGTGGAGCGGGTGGTTGAGGAATGTGCCCGGCATTTCGGCCGGCTCGACGGGCTGGTCAACAATGCCGGCGGCATGCTCGGTCGGGTTCCCTATGCCGAGATGACCGACGCGCAATATGACGCCGTGATGGATCTCAATGCGCGTTCGGTCATCACTGCCTGCCGCGCCGCCATCCCCTGGCTGAAGAAGAACGGCGGCTTCATCGTCAACACCTCGTCGATCGCGGCGCGCAACGGTGCGGGAGGAGGGGCGGGGCTTTACGGCTCGGCCAAGGCGTTCGTCTCGAACGTCACGCGCGGCCTTGCCAAGGAACTCATCGGCGACGGCATCAGGGTCAACGCTGTCGCGCCGGGCACGATCGCGACGCCTTTCCATGAGCGCTATTCCAGCGCCGAGCAGATGAAGGCGATGGTGGCTACAATCCCGCAGGGCAGGGCGGGCATGGCCGAAGATTGCGTCGGCGCGTATCTCTTCCTGTCATCCGCGATGATGAGCGGCTACATCACGGGCCAGGTCATCGAGGTGAATGGCGGCCAGCTCATGCCGTAGCGGCCGATGTCTGGCGGCGGTTGCGAAGGTTGCATTCGCTGATTGATCCTGTATGCCCCTCCGAGAGCCTGGCAGCCAGGCCGTCACCATAGGACACCAATAGGACCGCTCCATGGAATTGAAGCAGCCGTCTTCGCCGCCGGGCAGGCTGGCGGGCATGAGCCGCGCTCTCCAATGGGGTTTCATCGTCGCCCATTCGCTGATTTTCGCGGCCATCCTCGAACTCGCGCACCTTCCCGCCGCCCTTCTGATCGGGCCCATGCTGGCTGCGATCCTGGCGGGCACGAACGGCGCTTCCGTGCGTGTGCCGAACCGGGCCTTCAGCGCGGCACAGGCCGTGGTCGGCTGTCTCGTTGCCGCGTCGATAGAGCCGGAGATCCTCTCGGCCTTCGCCGACGACTGGCCGCTTTTCGCCGCCGCCGTGCTCGCCACGGTCGCCGCGTCGAGCTTTCTCGGCTACCTCATCAGCCGGTGGCGGATCCTACCGGGTACCACTGCCGTCTGGGGCTCGGCGCCGGGGGCGGCGACTGCCATGGTTCTGATGGCGGATGCATTTGGCGCGGACGCCCGCCTCGTCGCCTTCATGCAATATTTGCGGGTGATATTCGTGTCGGTAGCGGCCGCATTGATCGCACGCACTTTCGTCGACACCTCAGGCGTCGAGCCCCCGGCCGTGATCTGGTTCCCGCCGATCGATTGGCCGGCCTTCGCCACGACCGTGGTTGTCGCGACCGTTGGCGGGGCGCTGGGCTATCTGATCAAGCTGCCGTCGCCTTTCTTTCTCGGCGCGATGCTGTTCGGGGCTGTCCTGCATCTGGGGCTTGGCCTCGATCTGCAATTGCCGGAATGGCTGCTGGCGGCCAGCTATGCTCTTGTCGGCTGGTCAGTCGGCCTCAACTTCAATCGTCTGATCCTGCGTCACGCGACGCGGGCGCTGCCGCAGATCATAATTTCGATCCTGGCCCTCATGATATTCTGCGGCGGGCTTGCCTGGTTGCTCGCCCGCTTCGCCGGCATCGATCCCCTAACGGCCTATCTGGCGACAAGCCCTGGAGGCATGGATTCCGTCGCGATCATCGCTGCGGCTTCGCAGAACGTGAACCTCTCCTTCATCATGGCGTTGCAGATGGCGCGTTTCCTCTTCGTGCTCCTGTTCGGGCCACCGATTTCCCGGCTGGTGGCTCGCAGGTTGCCCGGGTGATCGAGTTCTAGTCTTTCGTGCCCTTGAAATAGTCCCGCGGCGCCTTGCCGAGCATGCGGCGGAACATGGTAGTGAAGGCCGGCACGCTCTCGTAGCCGAGATCGAGCGCGACACTGGTGATCGGCTCACCTTCGGCCAGCCGCGGCAGCGCGGCGAACAGGCAGGCCTGCTGGCGCCACGTGGAAAGGCTCAAGCCGGTCTCGCGCAGGAACGTCCGGGTGAAAGTACGCCGGCTCATGCCCGTGCGTCTTGCCCAGTCCTCGATCGTGGCATGCGGCGACGGCTTCTCGACGAAGCGTCGGCACAGGCCGGCCAGCCTGGGATCCGCGGGGAAGGGCAGGCCCAGCGGCCGTTGCGGCAGGTTGGCGATCTCGAGAAGAAGAAGCGCCTTGACCAGTGCGGCCCGGCCGGTTGCCGGAGCCTCATCCGGTAGATCCATGGCCTCGACGATCAGGTTGGTCACCAAGCCGGTCAGGCCGACGACCCTCAGCCCTTCCGGAAGGCCGGAGACCGCATCCGGCCTCACATAGACCGACAGCATCCGCACGACGCCGAGCATCTCGACCGAATGCGCTACGCCGGCGGGGATCCACATGGCATGTTCCGGTGGCACCATCCAGCGGCCCTGGCTGGAGTTGATTTTCACGATGCCCGTTCGCGCGTGCAGGAGTTGAGCCCGGCTGTGGCTGTGGTCCGGCACGCGATAGCCATCCGGATAGTCGCCGGGGAGGGCGATCACGGCGTCTTCAGCCTTCTCGAGCCAGCTCAGGCGCTCGGCGTGAAGACGGCCAAGGTCCGCCGGAGGAGCAGTTCTGAAGTCCGTTTCCGGCATGAAATGGCCCACTCTCGAAAGTAATGGACCAAACCACGAAAGCAGGTCGCAATCAAGGGGCGTATAGAAAGCGCCGGCCGCGTTTGGCTTTATTGCCGGAGCATTCCTTTGACCGATACGACCGCTGCTAACGTTCCCGTCCACAAGGACAATACCGTCTACGCCATCATCTTGGCGGTAAGCTTCTGCCATTTCCTCAACGATGTCATGCAGTCGCTCCTTGCTGCGCTCTATCCGATGATCAAGGACGGATATGGTCTCGATTTCTGGCAGATCGGCCTGCTGACACTGACCTTCCAGGGCACCGCCTCCCTGCTCCAGCCGGTTATCGGCATCTACACGGACAAGCGTCCGATGCCTTATTCGCTGCCTGTAGGGATGGCTTCTACGCTGGTCGGTCTGGTGCTGCTCGCCCATGCCGGCAATTACGGCCTGCTGCTGGTCGGCGCTGCGCTTATCGGATTCGGCTCGGCCATCTTCCATCCCGAATCCTCGCGGGTCGCCAGAATGGCGTCGGGCGGTCGCTACGGTCTTGCGCAGTCGCTGTTCCAGGTGGGCGGCAATATCGGGACGGCTATCGGGCCGCTGCTCGCCGCCTTCATCGTGGTGCCGCGTGGCCAGGAAAGCATTTCCTGGTTCTCGCTGGTGGCGCTGCTCGGCATGGTCATTCTCTGGCGGGTGAGCGGCTGGTACGCGAGCTATCGCATCGCTGCTGCCAAACGGCCCGCCGCGAGCAAGGCGCTGCCCTTTCCGCGCGGCAAGATCGTCATGGCGCTTGCGGTACTCACAGTCCTGACCTTCTCCAAGAACGTCTATATGGCGAGCTTGTCGAGCTACTACACATTCTATGTGATCGATAAGTTCGGCGTGAGCGTGCAACAGTCGCAGGTCCTGCTCTTCATCCTGCTGGGCGCCGTGGCGGCAGGCACGATCCTGGGCGGGCCGATCGGCGACCGGTTCGGCGCCAAGACGGTGATCTGGTTCTCGATCCTCGGCGTCCTGCCTTTCACCCTGGCCTTGCCCTATGTCGATCTGGTGTGGACCGGAATCCTGTCGGCGATCATCGGCCTGATCATGGCGTCAGCCTTCCCCGCGATCATCGTGTTCGCCCAGGAGCTGGTGCCGGGCCGGGTCGGCATGGTCGCCGGGATATTCTTCGGCTTCGCGTTCGGCATGGGAGGGCTCGGTGCAGCGGTGCTCGGTGTCGTCGCCGATGCCGAAGGCATCGACTTCGTTTATACGATCTGTTCCTTCCTGCCCCTGCTCGGGTTGCTGACCATCTTCCTGCCGAACATGAAGCACGCACACGCTCATCGCTAGGACGATAGCGGCCGGCTCCGCATTGAGCCGGCCGCTGTCACCTCGGCGGAGCAAGCGGCGCGCCATGGTTGTGCTTCGCGCATACGCTTTAAGCGGGTAATTGCTGCGCCGTTATCGCGGTGGACAACTGCGCCTCAGATCGAGCGGCTGTCGAGCCAAACAACTGGCTCTCCGTATTCTCCCACTTTGCTTGCGCCAAAAACATTGTGACTTGGCGCAACCGTTCCGGTAATCATTTGTTTTACGCTCTGCCGCTACTCGGCTGGGTGGATGCGTCGGGAGAAATGGGAATGCTCTGGAAAGGCCGCCGTCAGAGTAACAACGTCGAAGACCGGCGCGGCGAAGGAGGCATGGGCTTTCCCGGCGGTTTCGGGCGGCCACGCGGCTCCGGACCGGTACGTATCCCGATCGGGGGCGCGAGCGGCGGCGGGCTCTCGACGATCGTCATCCTCGTCGTCCTGTTCTTTGCATTGCGGGCTTGCGGAATCGATCCGCTGCAGATCCTGACCGAGGATGGTGGCCAGATGGCGCCGGGCGGCGGCGGCCAAATCACGCAGTCCGGTCAGCAATCTTCCGACGAGATGAAGCAGTTCGTTTCTACCGTGCTTGCAGAGACCGAAGACGTCTGGAGCGGCATCTTCCAGTCCGAGGGCGAAACCTATGAAGAGCCCCGGCTCGTGCTGTTCTCCGGCTCGATCTCATCAGCCTGTGGCTTCGCGTCTTCGGCCGCAGGGCCGTTTTATTGCCCCAACGACGGGAAGGTCTATCTTGATACGGCCTTCTTCGACCAGCTTTCGCGGCAGTTCGGCGCATCGGGCGATTTCGCAGAAGCCTATGTGATCGCGCATGAAGTCGGTCACCATGTCCAGAATCTCATCGGCATCTTGCCGAAGTTCAACCAGTTGCGGCAGCGCATGAGCGAGGTCGAAGCCAACCAGATGTCAATCCGGGTGGAGCTTCAGGCAGACTGCTTTGCCGGTGTTTGGGGGCATTTCACCGCCCAGAAGGGGCTGCTCGAGCAGGGCGACGTGGAGGAGGCGCTCAACGCTGCGAAACAGATTGGGGACGATACGCTGCAGAAGAAGATGCAGGGTTACGTCGTGCCGGAGTCGTTCAACCACGGTACTTCGCGGCAAAGGCAGACCTGGTTTGCGCGCGGTCTCAAGAGCGGCAAGCTCCAGGACTGCGACACGATCAACATTCCATCTGAACAGCTGTAACAGAAGGCGGCAGCCTCGCTCTCGAATACCGCCGCCTTTGTCTTTTCCGGCTTTCTCGCTCAGCGCTCGGCCAGCGCCGGCTCGCCCTTGCGTTCGCGGACGAGGTTCGCGAAGCGACGGAAGAGATAATGCGAGTCCTGCGGGCCGGGCGAGGCCTCCGGGTGGTGCTGCACGGAGAAGACAGGCTTTCCCCTGAGCGCGATGCCACAATTCGATCCGTCGAACAGCGATACGTGAGTTTCTTCCACGCCCTCGGGCAGGGATTTCGAATCGACCGCGAAACCGTGGTTCATCGAAACGATCTCGACCTTGCCGGTCGTGTGGTCCTTCACCGGATGGTTCGCCCCGTGATGGCCCTGATGCATCTTCTCGGTCTTGCCGCCGACGGCAAGCGCGAGCATCTGGTGGCCAAGGCAGATGCCGAAGATCGGGATGTCGGTCTTCAGGAGGTCCTGGATGACGGGCACGGCATATCCGCCGGTGGCCGCAGGATCGCCGGGACCATTGGAGAGGAAGATGCCATCCGGCTTCATCGCCAGGATCTCGTCTGCGCCGGTCTTGGCGGGAACGACGGTCACCTTGGCGCCGAGACCCGCGAGCAGGCGCAGGATGTTGCGCTTCACGCCATAATCGACGGCCACGACGTGCATCGTCGGCGCTTCCTGCGAGCCGTAGCCTTCATTCCAGACCCAAGGCGTTTCCGTCCAGACGGAGGACTGGCCGGACGTCACCTCCTTGGCGAGATCGAGGCCGACGAGACCCGACCACGCGCGCGCCTGCTGCTTCAGATCGTCGATGTCGAACTTGCCGTCAGGTGCGTGGGCAATCATGGCATTGGGCGCGCCCTTTTCACGGATGAGCGCGGTGAGCGCGCGCGTGTCGATGCCGCTGATCGCCGCAATGCCGCGTCGCTTCAGCCATTGATCGAGATCGCCGGCCGCCCGGTAATTCGAGGGGTTGGTCAGGTCGGCCTTGAACACCGCGCCGACGGCGCCGGCACGCGCCGCCGGGTTGAGATCTTCTATGTCTTCCGCATTGGTGCCGATGTTGCCGATATGCGGGAAGGTGAAGGTGACGATCTGTCCCGCGTAGGACGGATCGGTCAGGATCTCCTGATAGCCGGTGAGAGCCGTGTTGAAGCAGACTTCGGCGACGGCGCTGCCGGTCGCGCCCAGGCCGCGACCCTCGATGACAGTTCCGTCGGCCAGCACCAGAAGCGCGGTCGGCACTTCAGGAGCCCAGGGGGCGGTCGTCGCGGCCATGTCGTCACTCCGTCGTAGAGGCTGCGGCTTGAAAGGAAACCCGTTCGGGGCCATATCGCGCAGCGAAACGCACGGGGCTCCGCGATTCTCGCAAACCCCCGTGCACAAAATGAAATCAGTCCATGCAAGGCGCGGACAATAGGCGAATGGGCGCAGAGGGTCAATGACCGGGCGCTGGGCTGCGGCGATTTATTTTTCCTAGTTAAAACAGGAAGTTAGATCCCGCTCCCGGTTTGCTTCCTGCTTCCCGCGGCGCTATTGTTGCTGTCGCTAGAGGAGAATGCCATGCGCGAGATAATCGACGCAGCGCTCAAAGACGCATTGAAAACCCAGGACAAGACGCGGATCTCCACACTGCGGCTGATCCGTGCCGCGATCCAGGACCGCGACATCGTCCATCGCGGCGCGGGCAAGGATCCCGTCACCAATGACGAGATCATGCAGATCCTGGCGAAGATGGTGAAGCAGCGCGAGGAATCCGCCAAGGCCTTCGAGGAAGGCGGCCGATTGGAACTGGCCGAGCAGGAGCGCAACGAGATCGCCATCATTCGCGGCTTCCTGCCGAAGCAGTTCGGCGAAGAGGAAGTCCGGCAGGCCTGCCAGCAGGTCATCGCCGAGGTCGGTGCCGAGGGCCTGCGCGACATGGGGCGCTGCATGAACGCCTTAAAGGAAAAATACGCCGGTCAGATGGATTTCTCCAAGGCCAGTGGCGTCGTGAAGGGCATGCTGCAATAGGCGGAATTCTGCCCCGTCAAGCCTGGGCGCCGTGCGGGACGGGAGCCGGCCCGGCTGGATTCATCTAACTTCGGCCCGGCCGGCTCATGTAACGATGGCGCTCGCCAACAGTCCGTTGCCATCGTTTTGTCGGCCGGGACAGTGTGTGTCAGAACCGTGACTTCCTGATGACGGCTCTTCGTCCTATGTGGTGGAGAGCCTTCGCCTCGAGCATGGTGGAAACGAATGAATTGGGCAAAGAACGGGCTGGCCTGGGGATGAGCACGGTATCCTCTCCGCGATCCCGGGCCCGCTGGCGGCTTTCAGCGAAGGAGGTGCGCGGGCTGCGGCTGGGTTCGGGCGTCATCCTGATGGCGTTCGTCGTCATGCACCTGCTCAACCATGCCTTGCTCCTGATCTCGCTGCAGGCGGCCGAGACGGCGCGCACGCTGTTCTTGCTGGTGTGGCGAAACCCGATCGGGAGTATCATTCTCTACGGCGCCGTCGCCGTGCATGCGGCATTGGCTCTGTGGGCTCTCTATCGAAAGCGCACTTTCGTGATGCCGCTCAGCGAAGCGGGACAGATTTTCCTCGGCCTCGCGATACCGTTGTTGCTCGCCGAGCATGTGATCGGAACCCGCGTGTTCCATGCGCTGACAGGTGTGGAAGATACCTACGCCTTCGTCTTGGAGGCCCTGTGGAGCACGACGTTCCTGACCACGCGCCAGTCCGTCGCCCTCGTCGTCGTCTGGGTCCACGGTTGTCTCGGGCTCTATTTCTGGATGCGCTTCCGCGCCTGGTATCCGCGGGTCGCGCCATGGCTGTTGGTCGTGGTCGTGCTCGTTCCCGTGCTAGCCTTACTCGGTTTCTTCGGGGCCGCGCGCGAGCTTGCGGCAGAGGGCGCGCCGTCAAGCACATCGGCCGTCGATCCGGCGGTTTTGGTCGAGGGCTTGCGCCGTAAGGAACAGATCCTGGCGCTTACTTACGCGCTCTTCATCTCCATCCTCGCCCTGGTCTTCGGCCTGCATGTGCTCCGCATCTGGCGGGAACGGCGCAACCCTATCGAGATTCGCTACTCAGACGGTCACGTCGTCCGGGTGGCCAGGGGACATACGGTGCTGGAGGCGAGCCGGATCGCAGGCATCCCGCATTACGCCGTCTGTGGCGGTCGTGGACGCTGCTCGACCTGTCGGGTCAGAGTTTCGGAGGGGCTCGAGCAATTGTCGCCCCCGAACACGATGGAGCGGGCGACGCTTGCGAGGATCGGCGCGGGCCCGAACGTCCGGCTGGCTTGCCAGTTGCGGCCGACCACGAGCATCAGCGTCACACCGCTGCTCAATCCCGAGCGGGGCAGGGCAATGCCGTCGGCCGGATTGATTTCGATGCCCGGGCGCGAGAGGGAGATCGCCATTCTCTTTTGCGATATCCGAAATTTCACGGAGCTGTCCGATCACCGGCTGCCCTTCGACATCGTATTCCTCCTCAATCGTTATTTTTCGGTCGTGGGCAAGGCCGTGGAACAGGCCGGTGGAAGGGTGGACAAATTCATTGGAGATGGCGCGATGGCGCTCTTCGGCACCCAGACGACCAAAAACGAGGCCTGCCGCCAGGCCTTGTCGGCGGCGGCCGCGATCATGGAAGGGATTACCGCGCTCAATGACGAGCTCGCCGGCGAAATAGGGGCGCCGTTGCAGGTTGCGATCGGAATCCATGTCGGTCCAGCGATTATCGGCCTCATGGGATATCGCGACGCTATGGGCGTCACGGCCGTCGGCGACACGGTTAACGTCGCGAGTCGCCTCGAGCTGGCGGCGAAGGAACTGGACGTGGCGATCGTGATCTCCGAGACCGCCGCCAAGCTTTCGGGGGTCGATCTCACGGCTTTCAATACCTGCAGCATCGATATTCGCGGCAGGGCTGATCCCTTGCAAGTGCGCGCCATACCTCAGGGCGCAACGTTCGTCGTACCGTCCGGGCAGGGCGCGGCCGCCGGATAGCGGATCAGCATACGTCCTGTCATCGCGGGCCTCGGCCCCTGGCCGAGGTGCCGCGCCGCGAAGCAAGGGGCTCGGCCGGGGCGTGGCGGCCGCTACCTCCAACGGATGATGCGGGCCTCTAAAATCTTACGGAAAACATTAACCACGGCTCTCATCGCGGCTGCTAAATTTGTCTTCGCTGGGGGCGTAGGCCAGCGACGGAGGCACGCAGAATGCCGACCGAAATAGAGAGAATTTCAGGGAAGATTGCGCGCAGCCCATCATTCGACGGTTATTCGTTGTGGCGCATCCTCAAGGACGTCAACAACCAGATCTTCGAGCTACAGCGGGCACGGTCCCCGGTTCCCATCGAGTTGGGTAAGCTCAGAGCCGTCGTAGCCAAGGCGCAGGAACTGCGACAGAAAACCAGCCTGTCACGGTCTGTCGGGGCGGCTCGTTCGGCCGGGACCCGTTTCGACTGGACGGCCACCAGCGTATTCGACCCGTTCGATTTCGTGGATCATTATCGCGCTCTGGGTGGCTGCCGCGTAGCCGTGGAAATGGGCCGGGCGAGGGTCGAGATCCGGCAATGGAACGAAGACACAAGCGAGGCCGAGGACTTCTGGGCGCGCCGCTGGGCAGCTCTTGGTCCGCGGGAACGTTCGGCTGCTGCCCAGGCCCTGTTGCTGCGTGGCCGTTACTGAAAGGCTGGCTCAAGTTGCCCGAAGACGCGAGCCGCTGAGCAGGCCGTGTTCCTCGAGGACGGGATACGCCAGAGAGGCGAGAAGCGAATTGATCTCCTTGAGGTCGCGAATCGTATCGAGATGGATCGTGCTGGTCTCCAGGCTACGGGCGGAGCCTTCGCTCAGTCGGGTGAAATGGTTTCGGCTCGATTCCTTCTCACGGGCGCGGAGGCGATCCTTCTCCTGGACAAGCTGGCGCGCCGTCTCGGCGTCGCGCGTGACCAGCAAGTTGAAGGCGAGGCGGGCATTGGCAAGCACCGTCGCATGGAACGCTTTCAGGTCTCGCCAGCCTTCCTCGGTGAACTCAAGCTTGCGCTCGTTCTTCTTGCGCACATGCACCAGCATATTGCGTACGATGATGTCGCCGACCTGTTCGAGCTTGACGCAGGCGCCGAGCAACTCCTGACAGCGCAGCGCCTCGTCTTCGTTCAGATCGCGCGTGGTGATCTTGGCGAGGTAAAGCTTGATGTCGGCATGCTTGCGGTCGATCCTGTCGTCGAGTGCGGCAAGCGCCTTGATGTCTTCCGGATCCGCCCTCTCGTAGAGTTCGATGATGCGCCGCAGCATGATCTCCACCGTCTCGCAGACGCGCACCACCTCGCGCGTGGCGTTGGCGAGCGCCTGGGCCGGTCGGTCCAGCGCCGTTTCGTCGAGGGCGCTGACTTCCGCGACTGCGAGACTGTCCGCCGAGGGCACCGGCGCGGCAAGCGCAACAATGCCTTGGGAGGCTCGATAGACCAACCCGGCGAGCGGCAGGCCGGCGATCAGGATCAGGCAGTTGAAGGAAATATGCCCGTTGACGATCTGGTCGGCCACGCTGAAGCCAAGCCAGTCGGGCGAGGGCTGAAGCCAGATCCATAGGATCAACATGACGAGCGAGCCCGCGCCACGCATCAGAAGATTGCCGATGGGAACGATGCGAACGGCCGGCTCCGCGCCGCGGGTCAACAGAGGCGCGATCACGGAACTGCCGAGATTGACGCCGAGCACAAGGACCACGCCTAGCCCAGGAGGAATGAAGCCGCGATCGGCCAGCGTGACGAAGAGCAGAACCGCGGCGATGCTCGAATGGAATAGCCACGTCATCAAGGCGGCCAGCAGGTAGGCCGTGACGGGATCGCCGGCCAGATAGTCGACAATGACCGGCAGCAGCCTGCTGTCGCGCAAGGGTTCCGAGGCCTCGCCGATCAGCTCCAGCGAGAGGATGAGAAGGCCGATGCCGACGAGGATGCGCCCTGCCTGGCGCCAGGCGCGTCGCTCCGTCGCCATGAACATCGCGGTGCCCGCGGCGAGGCAGGCGGGCACGAGCAGGCTCAGATCGAAGGAAAGCAGCTTGACCACCAGTGCCGAGCCGATCTCGGCACCGCGGACTGCCAATTGCCCCGACATGCCGCTGACGATGCCGGCTCCCGCGAACGAGCCGACGAGCAGCGTTACCGCCGTGGAGCTCTGCAGCGCGATGGCGAGCGCGACACCTGTGAGGACGGCCGCAACCGGGTTTCGCATCGTGGCGCGAAGTCTCCGTCGCAGGACCTCCCCATAGGCGCGCTCCACGCCGGTGCGCACCATTCGGGTGGCCCACAAGAGCAGGGCTACCGCACCTGCCAGGTGCAGCAGGACAATCGAACCGCTCATCCGCTTTCGCCGATCATCAACGTAGCAGAACGGGCGCCGACGCGAATGACAGCCAATCTCTCCTCTCGTGGAGGAGATGTCCGGCAGGACAGAGAAGGGTACCTTGCCGCCAAGACTTCAGTCTCTTTCGCCGAATTTCCCATCATACATATTAGCCGGATAATAATCTGGGGCGATCCATTCGCTGTGTCTAGGGCCGACGGAACGTGTCGGCGCGACGTCGGACGTGAAGGGCGGCTGTGAATCACGGGGCAAGTTCTGCAATAGGAGTCGTTTGTTCCGCCCGGTACGCCTATATGGAGACGAGACGAGCCCAGATCGATGCGTTTTCCACCTTCTTTCCTCGACGAGATACGCGACCGCGTGCCGATTTCATCGGTCGTTGGCCAGCGCGTCAACTGGGACCGGAGGAAGACAAACGTCCAGCGCGGCGATTACTGGGCTTGCTGCCCCTTCCACGGCGAGAAAACGCCGAGCTTCCATTGCGAGGACCGCAAGGGACGTTATCACTGCTTCGGTTGCGGCGTGTCCGGCGACCATTTCCGCTTCCTGACCGAACTCGACGGGCTGAGCTTTCCCGAAGCGGTGGAGCGGGTGGCCGACATGGCGGGCGTGCCGATGCCGGCCCGCGACCCGGAAGCGGAGAAACGCGAAAAACAGCGTGCCACGCTTCATGAGGTGATGGAACTCGCGACCAGGTTTTTCCAGGATCAACTCCAGTCGTCCGCCGGCGCCAGGGCGCGGGCCTATCTAAGGGATCGCGGGCTTACGCCGGCCACCCAGCAGAGCTTCCGCCTGGGCTTCGCGCCGGATAGCCGCAACGCCCTCAAGGAATACCTCGCGGCGAAAGGAGTGGAAAAAGGACAGATGGAGGCCTGCGGCCTGACCTATTTCGGCCCGGACGTGCCCGTCTCCTACGACCGCTTTCGCGATCGCATCATGTTCCCCATCCTCGATCCGAAGGAGCGCGTTATCGCCTTCGGGGGAAGGGCCATGTCGTCCGACGTTTCGGCCAAGTATCTGAATTCACCCGAAACCGACCTCTTCCACAAGGGGAACGTGCTCTACAACCACGCTCGCGCAAGGAGAGCCATCCAGAAGGACGGCACGGTGTTCGCGGTCGAGGGCTACATGGATGTGATCGCCCTGGCCCAGGCCGGCTTCGAGAATGTGGTCGCTCCACTTGGCACCGCGCTAACCGAAAACCAACTCGATCTTCTCTGGCGCATGACGAGCGAACCCGTGCTTTGCTTCGACGGCGACAAGGCTGGGCTGAAAGCGGCATGGCGTGCCGCCGATCTCGCGCTGCCGGCCATCGAACCCGGGCGCAGCGCTCGTTTCGCCCTGTTGCCGGAAGGGCAGGATCCCGACGATCTTGTCAGGAACGAAGGTCCTGATGCCTTCCGGGCAGTGCTCGCCGAAGCCCGTCCGCTCGCCGACATGCTGTGGCAGCGCGAGACCGCGGGAGGCGTGTTCGACACTCCGGAACGAAAAGCCGAACTCGAAAAGACCCTGCGCGAGCTTACCTCGCGCATCCGCGACGAAAGCGTTCGGTTCCATTACACCCAGGAAATGCGCGACCGCGTCCATTCCTTCTTCGGTTCCACGCGCGGCCGGCCTGCGCGGCCGGGTGACCGGGACAGGCCCCCCGGTGGGCGGGGACAATGGCCGCGTGGTGGCGCTGCCACGCCGGGAAGGCTGACGATCTCCGAGAGCCTGATGCGTTCGTCGCTGGTGAGGAAGGCAGGCGGCGTTTTGCCGCTGCGCGAAACGGTCCTGGTGGTTACGTTAATCAATCATCCCGACCTGATCGACACGCATTTCGAGGAGGTCGAGACCCTCGACCTCGCCCATGCCGATCTCAATCGGCTCCATTCAGCCGTGATCGACGCACTGGCACACGGCGCGGCGCATGAGCGGCAGGCGATCGTCGAGGCGCTCCAGCAGGCCGGGCTTGCCGATTGCTGGCAACGCTGTGTAGATCTGGTCCGCAAGGCAAGGCAGTGGCCGGCGCTGGAGGACGCTGCGGCGGAAGATGCCCGCGAGGCCTTCTCCCAAGCCCTGCACTTGCACCGCAGCGCACGCACCCTACATAGGGAGCTGAAAGCAGCCGAGGCGGCGTTGGCGACGAACCCCACGGATGAAAATTACCGTCACCTCGTCGAGATTCAGGCCCAATTTCGCGATGTACAGGCGACTGAGGCGCTCGTTGAGGGCTTTGGCGTCTCGTCCGGACGTGCGGGCCGAAGCTTCTAATGCATTTGATTCGCTTTTTTGGCGCGAATCATGCCACAGCCGCTTGACCTTGTGCTGGAATAACGGAATCAGGACGATTCGAAAAGTTAACGCGGGAAAGCTCCCGCACCGAAACAGCAACTGGACGGAGTGCTTAGCGATCTGGACGAACTGCAAGCTCGCCCCAGATAGCAGGGTTAATCGGTATTTAACGCAAGGTCGGTTACGCGCATCGATGGCGCAGCGCACCACCTGACGCACACGATTTACCCGGGCCCGAGAATGCCCTTGTCGTTCTCGTTACCACCGGCCGCTTGGAGACGATAAAGCATGGCGACAAAGGAAAAGGAAGAGGTCGAAACCGAACGCGAGGGGACAACCGACGGCCCCCTGCTCGACCTTTCCGATGATGCGGTCAAGAAGATGATCAAGGCCGCCAAGAAGCGCGGCTATGTGACCATGGACGAGCTGAACTCGGTGCTGCCCTCCGAAGAGGTCACGTCCGAGCAGATCGAAGACACCATGGCCATGCTGTCCGACATGGGCATCAACGTTGTCGAGGACGACGAAGCAGGCGAAGAGGCTGAAGCTGGCGATTCCGATTCGGAAGAGGACGCCAACGAGCTTGCCGAACAGACCGGCACTGCGGTCGCGACCGTCGCCAAGAAGGAGCCGACGGACCGCACCGACGATCCCGTGCGCATGTACCTGCGCGAGATGGGATCGGTCGAGCTTCTGTCGCGCGAGGGCGAGATCGCCATCGCCAAGCGCATCGAAGCCGGACGTGAGACGATGATCGCGGGGCTGTGCGAAAGCCCGCTGACCTTCCAGGCCATCATCATCTGGCGCGACGAGCTCAACGAAGCCAAGATCCTGCTGCGCGAGATCATCGATCTCGAGGCGACCTATGCCGGCCCCGAGGCCAAGCAGGCGCCGGTCGTCGAGCGCATCGAGGAAAGCGAGAAGCCCAAGCCCGAGGAGCGCATTGGCCGTCGTTCGCGCGATGACGACGACATCACCAATGTCGGCGGCGAGAACAGGGTCGAAGAGGAGGAAGACGACGAAGACGAGGCGAGCCTGTCGCTGGCCGCCATGGAAGCGGAACTGCGCCCGCAGGTCATGCAGACGCTCGACGTCATCGCCGACACCTACAAGAAGCTGCGCAAGTTGCAGGACCAGCAGGTCGAGAACCGTCTGGCCGATGCCGGCACGCTGTCGCCCAGCCAGGACCGCAAGCTGAAGGAGCTCAAGGACGAGCTCATCACCGCGGTCAAGTCGCTCTCGCTCAACCAGGCTCGCATCGAGGCGCTGGTCGAGCAGCTCTACGACATCAACAAGCGTCTCGTGCAGAACGAGGGCAAGCTGCTGCGCCTGGCCGAGAGCCACGGCGTGCGTCGCGACGAGTTCCTTCGGGAATACCAGGGTTCCGAGCTCGATCCGAACTGGACCACCCGCATCGCCAACCTGTCGACGCGCGGCTGGAAGGAATTCGTCGGCAGGGAGCGCGAGTTCATCCGCGAACTGCGCGCCGAGATCCAGAATCTCGCCACCGAGACCGCCATTTCGATCGCCGAGTTCCGCAAGATCGTGAACCAGGTGCAGAAGGGCGAACGCGAGGCGGCCATCGCCAAGAAGGAGATGGTGGAGGCCAATCTTCGCCTCGTCATCTCCATTGCCAAGAAATACACCAATCGTGGCTTGCAGTTCCTGGATCTGATCCAGGAGGGCAACATCGGCTTGATGAAGGCAGTGGATAAGTTCGAATACCGCCGCGGCTACAAGTTCTCCACTTATGCGACGTGGTGGATCCGGCAGGCGATCACTCGCTCGATCGCCGACCAGGCGCGGACCATCCGCATCCCGGTGCATATGATCGAGACGATCAACAAGATCGTCCGTACCTCGCGCCAGATGCTGCACGAGATCGGTCGCGAGCCGACGCCGGAGGAACTGGCCGAGAAGCTCGCCATGCCGCTCGAGAAGGTGCGCAAGGTGCTGAAGATCGCCAAGGAGCCGATCTCGCTCGAAACGCCGGTCGGCGACGAGGAGGATTCGCATCTCGGCGACTTCATCGAGGACAAGATGGCGATCCTGCCGATCGACGCCGCGATCCAGGCCAATCTGCGCGAAACGACGACGCGGGTGCTGGCTTCGCTCACGCCGCGTGAGGAACGCGTGCTCAGAATGCGTTTCGGCATCGGCATGAACACCGATCACACGCTGGAAGAGGTCGGGCAGCAGTTCTCCGTCACCCGCGAGCGTATCCGCCAGATCGAAGCCAAGGCGCTGCGCAAGCTCAAGCATCCGAGCCGGTCGCGCAAGCTCCGGAGCTTCCTCGACAGCTAGCCGCTGTAATGCCCCGGCAAGCGCTGACCGTCTGGTACAATACGCGCTGCCCGGTCTGTGATGCCGGTATCCGATTCCAGAAGAGCCGGCTCGCTGAAGCGGTGAAGGCGGGGCATATCGTCTTTCGCGACATAAATCACGAACCCGACGCGCTTGCCGTACATGGCGCGTCGGTTGAAGACGTCAGACGTCGCCTGCACGCGCTGGACGGAAGGGGACGACTGCTGGTCGGCGCCGACGTTGCGGTGGCAATCTGGCGCGAGACGCCCGGGCACGGCTGGCTGGCCCGGCTTTTCGGCAATCCCCTCATCCTGCCGGCGACACGCCTGGTCTATGACGGTTTCGCCGCACTGCTCTATCGCTGGAACCGCAGCCGGGGGCATTGGTAGATCAGACCGCGATCTCCACCAATGCCTCGATCAGTTCGTCCGTCGCTCTTGGCCGGGGGCGGAATCGGTACCAATGGACATAAGCGGGAATGTCGACGCTGTTTTCCATCGGGATGGCGACGAGGCCGGCCCGCTCGCAATCCACGGCCGAGAACTGGTCGATGATCGAGACACCGATATCCTCGGAGACGAAGGAGATCGCCGCTTCGACGAAATGGACGAAGATATCTGTTCTCCTGGCGACACCGGCCCGGGCGTAGGTGGCGTCGATATAGCGGCCGTGCGGTGTCTCCGGCGCGAAGGAAATCAGAGTTTCCTTCGCCAGCATCCCCGGCGAAATCGACGCGTGGCGCGCCAGCCGATGCGCGCGCGGCATCAGGCAGACCAGCTTTCCCCTCGCGATCACCCTCGTGTCGAGCGTCGGGTCGTTAGCTTCCGCGATCGTGGTCACGCACGAGCCCTGGCCGAACAGCAGGTAGTCGCGGATGTCCTTCTGCGCGAGGAAGTCGCAATAGAAGGTGCGGGCGCCATGACGCTCCTTCAGGCGCTTCAGTGCCTTCGGGACAAGGCGCATGCCGATGCTCGGCGTCGTGCCGAATCGAAAGACTGAAGCGTCGCCTGTCGCGATTGAGCGGATCGCTTCCGACAAGCGGTCGAACTGCCCATAGACACGCTCGACTTCCACCAGAATGAGCTTTGCCTCCTCGGTCGGCAGCAGCCGTCCGCCGATGCGTTCGAAAAGCGGGGCGCCGATCTCGTCCTCGAAACGGCGGATCGTCATGCTGAGGCTTGGCTGGGAAACGCCGAGCTGCTGCGCAGCCGACGTTAGCGAGCCCGTCGCCATCACCGCCCGGAACACTTCGATCTGTCTTTCCTTCAGCCTTGCTTTGGCCATTAGTTTGGTGCCTCAAATCTGACGCCGTCTATAACTTCGCATTATGGCCTACGTCGCACATTCTATTGGCCAAGGGGAGAGAGCCCGGCCATTTTCCGTTCCGAAGCTGAAGGGACCGACCAAGAGCGGAATGCGGAAAATGATCAGGGGCACGACGCGTATCGTCGCGATCATCGGTTCGCCGGTGACCCAGGTGAAGTCGCCGGAGAACTTCAACGCGGTCTTTGCCGAAGCCGGCGCCGATGTCGCGATGATCGCCATGGACATCAAGCCGGAAGCCGTGGCGGATTTTCTGTCGCTCGTACGCCGCTGGGACAATCTCGACGGTTTCGTCGTCACGATCCCGCACAAGCAGGCGGTTGCAGCAGGGATCGATGTCCTCAGCGAGCGTGCCGCGCTGCTGGGGGCGGCGAATGTGGTTCGGCGCGAGGCGGACGGCACGTTGAGGGGCGACATGGTGGATGGGCTTGGTTTCGTCGCCGCCGCACGGGCGAACGGCTTCGATCCGGCCGGGAGGCGCGCACTAATTGTCGGGGGTGGGGGCGCGGGAAGTGCCATCGCTCACGCGCTGTGCGAGGCGGGCGTGGCTCGTCTTGTCGTCTCGGATGTCGATACGGCACGTGCGCAGCGGCTCGCAGATCAGCTTGGGCAGAGTTTCGCAGCGACCGACGTGGCCGTATCCGCCAGCGCCGACGCCGCTGGGTTCGATCTGGTGGTGAACGCGACGCCGCTCGGCATGAAGCCAGGCGATCCCCTGCCGGTCGGCGAGGATCTCCTCGGCGAGCTGCCCGGCTCCGCCCTCGTCGCCGATGTCGTCACCGCCCCGGAAGTCACGCCGTTCCTTAAGGCTGCGCAGGCGCGAGGTCTCAGAATTCAGACAGGTCCGCAGATGGCCAAGGCCCAGCTCGGCCTGCTCGGCGGCTTCGTGGGTGTGATGAGGCCCCTGTCGTGAGCGCGCTGACCTACGATGTCGTGGTCGTCGGAGGGGGCGCCGGCGGTATCGCCGCGGCAGTCGGCGCAGCCCGGGCGGGCGCCAGGACGCTTCTCGTCGAGCGCTACGGTTTCATGGGCGGCGCCGCGACCAACGCGCAGGTGCTCGCCTATTGCGGCTTCTTCCTCCGCGGCGAGACGCCGCGGCAGGCCGTGCTCGGCGTCGGCCGGGAACTTTTGCTGGAGTTGGAAGCGCTCGGCGTCGAGATCGCGCCGATTGTTTCCAAGAGCGGCTACTGGGTCGTCATGCTCGATCCCGAGGCAACGAAGCTCGCCTTCGATCGCCTGGCCCGGCGCAACGGCGTCGATGTGCTGCTCCATACGCGGCTTGCCGGGGCCGAGGTCGAGAATGGCTGTATCCGCGCCGTCAGCTTGATCGATCATGCCGGCATTACGACCGTTGAAGCGAGCGCCTTCGTCGACGCCAGTGGCGAGGCCACGCTCGCGACGCTGGCGGGTGTGCCGCTCAGCCAGCCGGGCGGGCAGGATGCGCATGTCCAGCCTGCTTCGCTGCCGATCCGGATCGGAGGCGTATCGGATAAAGTGATCTTTGATCGCGCGCTGATGGCGGAGTTGATCCGCGAATACAACAAGACAACGGACATGCCGATCCTGCGCGACGACGGCGGTGTCGTGTCCCGCGTGCCGCTCACCAACGACATCTGGTGGATGGCGATCGACCTGGAGACCGACGGCATCACTGGCGCGAGCCTGACGGCCGTCGAGTTCAAGGCGCGCGAACTCGCCTGGCGCAATCTGGAAGTTCTGCGCAGGCACCCAGGTTTCGAGCAGGCCTATCTCGTTTCGACCGGTCCGCAGATCGGCATTCGTGAGACTCGGCGGCCTCTGTCGCGCGCCGATGTGACCGAGATGGATGGCCTGACGGGGCAGCGATATGCCGACGGCGTCGCCCGCGCCGCCTGGCCCATGGAAGTGCACGAAGCTCCCGGACGCACCCGCTTCGTCGATATTGGCGGCGAGGGTTTCTTCGACATCCGGGCGGGAGCGGTCGAGGCGGCAGGCGTCGACAATCTGCGGCTGGCGGGCCGGGTGATCGGCGCGGATGCCAAGGCTTACGGTTCGACAAGGGTGATGGGCACCGCCTTCGCCACGGGCCATGCAGCCGGCGTTTCGGCAGCACTTGTCGCGGCCGGAGGGGCGCACGGGCCGGACATGCTGCGCAAGACACTGGATGGGCAGGGCGCGTTGATCTGAGCGCTTGGGGAGGAGAGCGATGCAGGGACAGGACAACGGGCCGGCAGCGGCCGATCTGATCGTGCTCGGCAGCGGTGCCGCCGGGCTCGCCGCTGCAGTCACCGCCTCATATCACGGGCTCAAGGTCCTGGTGGTCGAGAAGGAAGACCGGTTCGGCGGCGCCTCCGCGATCTCCGGCGGCACGATCTGGATCCCCGGCAATCGTCAAGCCGTCGGAGCGAAACTGGATGCTTCGCTCACCGCCGCCAGAACCTATCTCGGCAACATGATCGGCAACGGCATCGACCAGCAGCTGGTCGACACTTTTCTTGCCAGGGGCGAGGAAGCCTTGGCCTTCCTGGAAGAGAAGTCGGAGCTGAAATTCAAGGTTCGGCCGGTCTCGCCCGACTATCACATGGAACTCGGAGGCGCGTCGGACGGTGGGCGTGCCCTCGAGGTGCTCGAATATGATGGCAGCCGGCTCGGCGAGCGCTTTGGCGAACTGCGCAAGCCACCGGAAGGGATGCTGCTGTTCGGCGGCATGATGGTCAATCGTGCCGACATCCAGCATTTCCTGAATGCGCGCCGCTCATGGGCGTCGCTCCGCCATTGCCTGAAGCTGCTCATCCGCTACGCCGGGGATCGCCTGCGTCACGACCGCGGCACGCGCCTCGTCGTGGGCAATGCGCTGATCGCCCGCCTGGCGCGGTCCGCTTTCGATCTCGGCGTCGACCTGCGGCTTGGATTGAAGACCAAGGCGTTGATCGAGGAACGTGGCGAAATCCGTGGCATCGTCGTCGATACGCCATCAGGAGTGCGGGAAATCCGTGCGAGGGCCGGCGTGATCTTCGCAACCGGAGGCTTCGGCGCTTCTTCTGAGGCTGGCAGGTGGCGCCCGGGAACCGGTTCGTCACACCGTTCCATGTCGCCGGCCGGCAATATCGGCGACGGCCTGGAGCTCGCCGCGTCCGCCGGCGCCGTTCTGGGGCAAGATCTCGTCTCCAACTTCTATTGGGCGCCGGTTTCCGTGCTCACGCATGAAGACGGCCGAGAGGAGAAATTCCCTCATCTCGTGACCGATCGTGCCAAGCCCGGCCTGATCGCGGTGAACCGGCTCGGAAGGCGTTTCGTCAACGAGGCGGATTCCTACCATCGTTTCGTTCTCGCCATGCTGGCCGATCCCGAGGCGAATTCGCCCTGCCATCTGATCTGCGATTCCAGGGCGATCGGCGCCTATGGCCTCGGCCTCGCTCGGCCGTCGCCGGCGTCGAATGCCGCCCTGATCCGCCAGGGATATCTCTTGAAGGCCGACAGCATCGAGGCGCTGGCGCGCCAGATCGGCATCGCGCCGCAAGCGCTGAGAGAAACCGTCGGGCGTTACAATGCAGGTGCCGTTCGCGGCGATGATCCAGAATTCGGCAAGGGGTCGAGTTCCTACAACCGGTCCATGGGCGATGCCGCCCATGGACCCAATCCCTGTCTCGCGCCGGTCGCGCAAGCACCCTTCTACGCGGTCAAACTGGTGACCGGCGATCTCGGTTCGGCGCGAGGCATCCGCACCGATGCGCATGCGCGTGCGCTGGATGCCGCCGGTGCGCCGATCCCAGGGCTTTATGCAGTGGGCAACGATATGAACTCCATCATGAACGGGACCTATCCCGGGCCGGGCATAACCTTGGGCCCGGCGCTCACCTTCGGCTATATCGCCGCACTCGACGCGGTGGACCGGATGAAACAGCTTCGATAGGAAGGACTGCCTGCGATGATCTATGAAATGAGAACCTACACGCTGAGACCCACGAGGATGGGCGATTGGCTCGCGCTCTACAAGCGCGAGGCGCTTCCCGTTCAGCAGGAACTGCTCGGCAAGCTGGTCGGCTTCTTCACCACCGAGTTCGGCGTCGTGAACCAGGTCGTCCATATCTGGGCCTATGACAGCCTCGACGACCGTGCCGCACGCCGTGCCGCCTTGGCGGGTGATCCGCGCTGGGTCGAGTTCAGCGCCCGCAACAAGGAACTCGACGCCGTAGTCGAGCTGAAATCGGCCATCCTCAAACCGACGGACTTTTCCCCGCTCACCTGACCAGATGAACGCCACAGCCAAGCTTTTTCCGGGTTTCCGGGAAGAAACCGTCGCCACCTCGCAAGCGCGGCTTTCGACTATCGTCGGAGGCTCGGGAAACCCGGTGCTTCTCCTGCACGGTTATCCCGAGACGAAGGCCGCGTGGCACCGTCTCGCCGCGCGGTTGGCGGAGCGGTACACGGTGGTGGCGGCGGACCTTCCCGGCTACGGGGACAGCAGGGTGACGGCCAACCCAGCCGACCCTGGAAGCAAACGCTGGATGGGCGAACAGCTCCACGAGATGATGACGGGCATGGGCTACGACACCTATGCCGTCGTCGGTCATGATCGTGGCGGCCGCGTCGCCTATCGCATGGCGCTCGATCAGCCGCAGAGCGTGACCGCGCTCGCCTCGCTCACCGTCGTGCCGACGATCGAGATGTGGTCGGGAGCGGACAAGAACTTCGGCATGGGTGCTTTCCATTGGTTCATGCTCGCCCAACCCTACGACCTGCCCGAACGGCTTCTGTCGTCCGATCCCGCCTATTTCCTCGATGCGACGCTGAAGAAGATGGCCGGCGGGCTGGAGCATCTCGATCCGCTGGCGCTTGCCGAATACCGGCGCTGCTTTCTCGATCCGGGCGTCCGTCACGCCGTCTGCGAGGACTATCGCGCCGGCGCTGGCATAGACGAGGTCCATGACCGGGAAGACCAGGAGGCCGGCCGACGGATAGGTTGCCCGGTGCTCGTTCTGTGGGAGGAGGGGCGCGCTTACGGGGGTGGGCGGGTTCCGCTCGACATCTGGCGGGATTGGGCCGACGACGTCGCCGGGCGAGGGCTGCTGGGCGGCCACCTGCTTCCCGAAAGGGCGTCTGGCGATGTGCTGGCCGAACTGACCGCATTCCTGGGCCGATGGTAGAAATGCCAAGGCACGTGCGGCAAGACGGTGAAAAGAGTCGAAAAATCGCCCGACTTCCAAGTATCAGTCCCTCGGAGCCGCGAGCGCCCGCGCCTGGGCAATCCGAAAAAGCTCATCGATATGCTGCGCAGGAAACCCGGCGGGCCCGAGGTGACCATAAGATCCCCGGCTTTCATGCGCTCAAGGCATGGCCTGCAAGAGATTCGGTTCTTGAATGACCGCGTTGCAAGTGGCAACACGGTTCCAACCGCCCCGCAAGAGGCAACACAGGGAAGGAAAAGTCGAAAAATGCAAAAGTTCTCGTTGAACCGCCGCCAGGCGCTCGTCGGTTTCGGAGCGGCCGGCGTCATGCTGGGCCTCGGCATGCCAGCGCGTGCCGCCGCCAAGGTCAATCTCGGCGTCATCCGGCTGGCCAGCCATGCGCCGAGCTTCATCGCCTATGAGCGCGGCTACTACAAGGAAGAGGGCTTGGACGTCGAACTGAAGTTCTTCGAAGCCGCGCAGCCGATGGCCGTGGCGATCGCTTCGGGGGACGCCGATTATGGCGTGACGGCGATGAGCGGCGGCCTGATCAGCCTTGCCGAAAAGGATGCCATCAAGGTGATAGGCGGCGCGCTGACGGAGGAAAAGGGTCTCGTCGGCGCCATCGTCCTCGCCTCGAACAAGGCCTATGAGGCAGGGCTCACCAGTCCGAAGGAACTCGCCGGCAAAAGTTTCGGCATTACCACCACCGGTTCGTCCTTCCACTTCATGGCGCACAAGATCGCGCAGGCAAACAACATCCCGCTTTCCGAGATCCAGTTGCGGCCGCTGCAGAAGGTCGGCGCCGTGGTCGGCGCGCTGTCGTCGGGCCAGATCGACTCTTGGGCGATCCAGTCCAGCATCGGCAAGAAGATGATCGGGGAAGGCTCTGCCAAGCAGATCGGCCTCGTCTCCGACTACGCGCCGGACTATCAGGTCACCACGGTCTTTACCTCGACCAAGAATGCGGCCGAGGAGCGCCAGAAGACGGAGGCCTTCATCCGGGCCTATTCGAAGGCCGTCGACGACTACAATCTCGCTTTCGTCGACAAGAAGGCGGATGCCGCCGAGGTGGATGCAATCGCCAAGATCTGCCACAAATACGTGGAAGCCGACCGGCCGTACGAAGAAGCCAAGAACAACCTGGTGGAAGGCTCCATGCGTATCAACAAGGGCTTGGCGCTGTCGCTGAAATCGGTGACCGAGCAGCTCGACTGGTTCAAGTCCGAGGGCATGGTGAAAGACAACATCACGCCCGAGATGCTCTTCGACACGTCTTACGTGAAGACGATCTGATCGTCCCCTCGATATCTAGGATGACGGAGGCCCGCAACCGGGCCTCCGCTGGAGTTTCCCATGGACCTGCGCATCGACAATGTCAGCCACGGCTACGGTGCCGTGGAAGTGCTGCGCGACATCTCGCTGGACATCCCACGTGGCCAGATCGTCTGTCTCGTCGGACCATCCGGATGCGGCAAGTCGACCTTGCTGCGTTTCCTCGGCGGGCTCGAGGTGCCGGCCAAGGGTTCGGTGCTGCAGGTCGGTGAGCCACCGAAGGACTCGCTCAATCCGCTCACCTATGTCTTTCAGCATTTCGCGCTGCTGCCGTGGCGGACGGTCGAAGGCAATATCCGCCTCGTATTGGAAGACCACCGCGTCGGTGGCGCGGAGATGGATCGTATCGTGACCGATGTGCTTGCGCGGACCAGGCTTTCGGATTTCCGCGCGGCGCTGCCCAAGCAGCTCTCCGGCGGCATGAAGCAGCGCGTTGCGATCGCCCGCGCGCTCGCTGTCCGCCCGGCCGTCATGCTGATGGACGAGCCGCTCTCGGCGCTGGACAGCCAGACGCGCGAGCTCTTGATGGACGATCTGGCTTCGCTTTGGACGCGCCAGCCGTTCACCGCCGTCTACGTCACCCACAATCTCGCCGAGGCCGTTCGGCTCGGCCATCGCATCGTCGTGCTATCGCGCCGCCCAGGACGCATTCGTGAGATCGTCGACATCGACCTGCCGCTCGACCGGCGGGAACTGGGCAACCCCGATCTCGAAGTCAAGCAGAAGCAGCTTTGGGAACTGATGCGCGAGGAAGCGGCCGCCGCCGACCAGGAGCTCATCGATGTCTGACGCCACCGTTCGCCCGGTCGAGTTTCGCGGCCGAGGTTTCGCGCCTCAGCATGTCCGCGGAATCGGCCTGCTCGTCTTCGTCGTGCTGATCGCGCTCGCCGAGATCGGGACCCGTTCGGAATTCATCTCGAGTCTCACGTTGCCGCGGCCTTCCGCCGTGCTCGAGACGCTGGTGCAGCTTTACCAAACCGGGCTGTTGTGGAAGCACCTGCTGCCCTCCTTGCAACGGCTCATCGTCGGTGCCTTCCTCGGGGTCGTGGCGGGCGTGTCTCTGGGCGTCATGATCGGCCTTTTCAGCCTTGTCCGCGCCGGCCTCGTGCCGCTCGTCGCTGCGCTGTTTCCGATCCCGAAGATCGCGCTGCTGCCGCTCTTCGTCATCTGGTTCGGCATCGACGAAGCGTCGAAATATGCGCTGATCGCCTTCGGTACCTTCACGCCGACGGTCGTCGCCACCTATGGTGCCGTCGACAATGTCGATCGCAGCCTGATCCGGATGGGCCAGAGCTTCGGTCTCACCTGGTGGTCGATCGTGCGCAAGATCGTCCTTCCCGGCGCCTTCCCGGCCATCCTTTCCGGCCTCAGGGTATCGATCTCGATCGCCATCATCCTGCTGGTAGCCGCCGAGATGCTCGGCGCTGAATACGGCGTCGGCTCCTACATCCTGGAGGCTGGCGCGCTCTACGATCTGGAGCGGCTGTTCGCCGGCGTCACTATCCTTTCGATCATGGGCCTTGTCATGAACTGGGTGATCGGCCTGGTCGAACGGCGTTTCCTAGGCTGGCGTGGTTGAAGACAGAAGCCGACATGCTCGCATTGCAAGAGACGATTTCCTCCACGGCCTGACCAGGCCTGAATTGCTCAAGGCGGAGGTCCTCCGCTCGCGGCGTAAGAATCTGCGGACGCTGTTCCAAGTGGGGTGATCTCTTCTGGCCGATGAAATCTCCGCTTGCTTGCCGGCGGAGCCAGGGAGAGACATATTCTCATCGGGCGAAGGGCGACATATCGGCGTTGGGCCGAGAGCGTCCAGCTGCGCGTCACGACGCCGAGGGAGGTGTGACGTGACGACCTACATCCTGTTGATCAACTGGACCGAGCAGGGCGTGAAGAACGTGCGGGAGTCGCCGAAGCGGCTCGACGCCGGCAAAAAGATGCTTTCCGACATGGGCGGCTCGTTCAGAGAGTTCTACCTCACCATGGGCGAATGCGACATGGTGGCGGTCTGCGAAGCGCCGGACGATGCCGTGATGGCGCGTTTCGCCCTGGGACTCGCTTCCGGCGGAAATGTGAGAACCCGCACCTTGAAGGCTTTTCCGGAGGCGGCTTACCGCGAAATCATCAACTCGCTCGGCTGAGGCGCTCTTCGGCTCATGCGAATCCTGCAGCAGGCCTCCTACGATAGTATGTAAGATATATCTTGCATCGGCGCGAAAATGCGCTAATTACGATATATCGTAAGAAACAACGCGAGGTATGTCATGCATAGATGCTCTCATGGAGGCGAACGCGCCTTCTGGTTCATGGCCGGCAAGGGCGGCCATGGTTTCGGCCCGTTTGGTCGCGGCCACAGGGGAGGTGGTCGCGGCGGGCGTGGCGGCGACATGTTCCGTGCCGGGCGCATGCTCGGTGACGGAGACCTGCGGCTGATCACGCTTGCCCTGCTCGAGGAAGCGCCACGCCACGGTTACGACGTCATCAAGGCCCTGGAGGAACGCACCAGCGGGATCTACAGCCCGAGCCCGGGTGTCGTCTATCCCACGCTCACTTTCCTTGAAGAAGCGGGTTATGCGGCTTCGGTTTCCGAAGGCAACAAGAAGGTCTTCTCGATCACCGGGGAAGGGCGCGCCCATCTTGGCGAAAACCGTGCGGTCGCCGACCAGGCACTGGAACAGATCGAGCGTTTCGGCCGCAAGATGGCGCGCGCTCGCGAATGGTTCGACTGGCGCGACGGCGGAGAGGGACCTGATCCGCGTGAACGCGAAATGCCCGAGGGCCTACGCAAGCTGCGCCAGGTCCGGCGGCGGCTTCGTGCCGGTTTGGCCGAAGCGCTCGACGCCGGGCCGGAAACCCGTGACGAAGCGATCGAGATCCTGGAGCAGGCTGCCGATGCGCTGGAAGCGCTGTTCCGGCGGTAGCTGACGCCCTGGCCGGGCGAAGACGATCGTCCGGCCAGCCTTTGAAAGAACCGGTTTATCGCACCGGGGCGGGATACTTCTCCCAGAAGCCGGGCTTCGGAGCGGTCTGCTCGACGATGTCGACCAGCACTCCGGCTGGATCCCGGGTCATGAAACGCCGCTGGCCCCAATCTTCCGCGGTCAGCGGATGCACGATCGGCGCACCTTCGCGCGACAGTTTCTCGAACACCGCCGCCGAGTCAGAAACCTCGATCGTCAAGATCATCCCGCGACCGTCAAAGGACTCCGGTCCCGGTGGGTTCGACGGGTGATCGGGATGCATGAAAGCCAGGGTGGCGCCGCGTGTTTCGCTTTCGCCCGGGCCGGACAGATAAACGAACCAACTCGCTTCGAAGAGCACGTCGAAGCCGAAGTGCTTCACGTAGAAGTCCCGAGCTTCGAACAATGCGGGAGTGGTGATCAGGGGATAGAGATCTCGAACGCGCATGGATTTTTCTTTCTGGGTCGGTGGAGAGATGTTTGCACCTTGAGCAAGCGCGGGCGACGTTAAACCCACTGCCGTGGCGACAGGTGACGCGGCACCAAGCGCAAGGACTTCGCGGCGCGATCTCGGAGCGGCCTTACGCATGTCCGTTCCTCCTGGATCACCACTAACATACATACAGATTGTATGTTAGTAAAGAGGAGTGGTTACGAACCCCAAGAAAGGCACAAAACTCGACGCGGCGATCCGAAAAAGCTAGTCTGGCTGACCAGCAATGTGGATTCGTCAATGTCCTTCTTGAAGCGCCTCTTCGGCCTGGGTTCCTCTGAACAGTCGCCTGCTGACTCCAGCGCGGCCGCGGCGAAGGAGATCGAGCACAAAGGATTTCTGATCAAGGCCACGCCTTTCAAGGAAGGCGGCCAGTTCCAGACCTGCGGGACCATCAGCAAGGAAGTCGCCGGGACGCTCAGGGAGCACCGCTTCATCAGGGCCGACCGGTTCGCGGCATTGGACGACGCGGTCGAAGTGTCGATCCGAAAGGCCCAGCAACTGATCGACGAGCAGGGCGAAAGGCTCTTCGACCGTTAACGCTGGACAACGAGCACTCGCCTCCGCAAGTAAAGGCAGGAATATTCGTGCCGTCGGTGAACAGGCGCCGCTGCCTCGCTTGGTCGGGGCGATGTTCGACTGCGCGTTCACGACGATGGTCGCCGGGCGAGCCGGAAAACGCCGAGGGCGTCCCTCGATCCGCCCGTAGCCGCTTCGAGATCGTGGACCTGCCGTCACGAGATTTATCTCGGCGATCCAGGCAAGACGGCGCCGAAAAAGCTGAAACCGGAAAAGCTGAAACCGGAAAAGCTGAAGACGGTGTTGCGTCAGCCCGTCAGGCCGCTCGGATGAGAATGCCGTCGATCATGGCCGCAAGGGCGACCTTGTAGTCGGTCGGGTCAGCGCCTGCGGCAATTGCAAGGGCGGCGCGATCGAAGGCCGAGGAAAGAAGATGCGCAACTGCGTCGATCGGGATGCTTCTCGGCACGGCATCAGCTTCGGCGGCAAAGGCCAGGCCCTCCCTGAGTGTGCGTGCGGCGTGGCGCCCGTCGATCTCGTCCATCGCGATACGGCCGAGGACTGCTGGTCCGTCGAGCAGAAGAAGCCGGGTCCGGCCAGGCTGCGCCATGGCGGCGAGGAAGGCTTCACCGCCTTGCACCAGCGCTTCGCGCGGGGGCAGAGTTGATGGGGAGGCGCGGTCGATCTCTTGCGCCACCACTTGTGCTTCGTTTTCGACGACCGCGCGAAACAGAGCCTGCTTGTCCGCGAAATGGTGGTAGAGCGCCCCGCGTGTCAGCCCCGCCGCAGCTACGATGTCGGGCGTGGCGGTTTCAGCATATCCCTTTTCGATGAACAGGCGGCGCGCAGCGGCAATCAATTCGGCGCGGGTCGTCTCCGTCCGCTCGCGGTTGCTTCGTCTTGCCGGTTTCGGTCGCATGCCCGTCCTGTACCAAGGCTGTAAGATCCAAGCTCTATTGGGATCGAAGGCGAAAAGAAAGCCGTCTGCCGGAAGCCTGAAAGACCCTTCGGTCGGGCTTGGGCGTTGCGCACGCCGGGGTCGACGGAGGCTTGCCGATCCTCAGGCAGAGTTCGCCAAAAGAACCTTGTCTCGGCGGCCGTGCTCCTGTAAGAGGCTCGATCATGACTTCGCGCCCGAACATTTCGGCCTCCCGTCCGTCCGCATTGCTGGG
This sequence comes from Mesorhizobium sp. 1B3, assembly GCF_050958605.1. Taxonomy (NCBI): domain Bacteria; kingdom Pseudomonadati; phylum Pseudomonadota; class Alphaproteobacteria; order Hyphomicrobiales; family Phyllobacteriaceae; genus Mesorhizobium; species Mesorhizobium sp. 1B3. The sequence goes on from NZ_JBJHDO010000002.1 coordinate 347,397, forward strand.
CGAGACGTTGCGCGCCCTTTCCTCTACGCTCCTTCTTCTCGGCCTTATCGGCGATCGCCGGGCTCGTTGACAAGGAGCACCCGGCGATCGATGCCGGCCGACGCTCCTTGCCCTTCGCAACAAATCCATGAATCCCTGATAGAGGCGGTGCTTCAGCGCTTGGCCGAGTGCATGGCGGGCCGCCAGGAGACGAGAAGATGAACGAGACAAGCCAAATCCGCGCCGCAGGCCACATGGCGCAGGCAGCGATCAAGTACCAGCCCTATCCCGAGGTGGGCCTCACCGATCGCACCTGGCCGAACAAGCGTATCGAGAAGGCACCCATCTGGTGCTCGGTCGACCTGCGTGACGGCAACCAGGCGCTGATCGATCCGATGGGCCACGAGCGCAAGGCTCGGATGTTCCAGCTTCTGCTCGACATGGGCTTCAAGGAGATCGAGGTGGGCTTTCCCTCGGCCTCACAGACCGATTTCGATTTCGCACGCTGGGCGATCGAGCATGGGAATGTGCCCGACGGCGTCGACCTGCAGGTCCTTGTCCAGTGCCGTCCCGAGTTGATCACCCGCACCTTCGAGGCGCTCGAGGGCGCGAAGACGCCTATCGTGCATTTCTACAACTCCACCAGCGAGTTGCAGCGCCGCGTGGTGTTCCAGAAGGATGTCGCGGGCATCAAGCAGATCGCAACCGACGCGGCCAAGATGATCACCGACATGGCGGCCAAGGCTGGCGGTGGCTACCGCTTCCAGTATTCGCCCGAAAGCTTCACCGGCACCGAACTCGAAGTGGCGTTGGAGATCTGCAACGCCGTGGCCGAAATCGTCAAGCCGACCGTCGAGAACAAGCTCATCATCAATCTGCCCTCGACCGTGGAGATGTCGACGCCCAACATCTACGCGGATCGCATCGAGTGGATGTGCCGGCAGCTCGACAATCGCGACAAGCTGATCGTTTCGCTGCATCCCCACAATGATCGCGGGACGGGCGTGGCCACGGCCGAACTGGGCCTCCTGGCCGGCGCCGACCGTGTCGAGGGCACCTTGTTCGGCAATGGCGAACGCACGGGCAATGTCGATGTCGTGACGATGGCGCTCAACATGTACACTCAGGGCGTCGATCCGGAACTGGACTGCTCCGACATCAATCGGATGAAGGACGTCTACGAGTATTCAAATCAAATGAAGATCGCGGAGCGGCATCCGTACGTCGGCGAGCTGGTCTATACGGCGTTTTCGGGTTCCCACCAGGATGCCATCAACAAGGGAATGAAGGCGATCAAGACGGCGAACAAGCCGATCTGGGAGGTGCCCTACCTGCCGATAGATCCGCAGGATGTGGGCCGCAGCTACGAAGCGATCATCCGCATCAACTCGCAATCGGGCAAGGGCGGCATCGCCTATGTGCTGCAGGCCGATTACGGCCTGAACCTGCCGCGCAACCTCCAGGTAGAGTTCAGCCAGGACATCCAGCAGATCACCGATGCGGAAGGCAAGGAGGTCCCCTCCAAGCGCATCCACGAACGATTCCTCGAGGTCTATGTCGACCAGCCCGGCGCGCGGCTCGAGTTCGTCGATCACCACACCTATCCTGACACCGAACGGAAAGGCCAGCGGATCGTCGAGGCCAAGATCCTGGACGGAGGCATCGAGAAGACGATCACGGGGTCTGGAACCGGGCCGATCGACGGCTTCGTCGACGCGCTTTCCCGTCACGTCGGAATCCCGGTTTCGGTGTTCGACTATTCCGAGCATTCGATCCAGCGCGGTTCCAACGCGGCTGCGATCAGCTATGTGGAGATCGAGCATCCGGGCGGGCGGCTGTTCGGGGCCGGCATCAACACCAACATCGTGGCGGCGTCGCTGGAAGCCGTTGTTTCGGCCGTGAACCGCTTGGTCGGGTAGCCGGGAGACCCAACGAGGGTCTGCCCTCGCGCGATAGTCGCGACACAAAAAGGGCCGGTGGCCTGGATGCCGCCGCCTCGCTGCCTTGCCGGACACGTCCGGCCGGTCGGCAAGGCGGGGCCATCAAGACTTTTCTCGTCAACTTTCTTGGGATTGCGCCATTCACCTGCTAAATTAGCGGATGGTACTGGTTGTATACCATCTGGTAGTCGCGATAAGGTTTTCGCCATAGTTCCGCGTGGGTATCGAGGATCCGACGCTTGCAATACGACACGCCTGCCGCCCCCGCAGTGCGCGAGATGCTGGAGCGAGTGCTCCGCAGCGAGACCTTTGGCCGTTCCGAGCGGGCGCGGAACCTCCTCCGATACTTGATCGACCGCGAGCAGGCGGGCGAGGCCGAGCGCCTCAAGGGCTTCGCCATTGCGATGGACGTGTTCGGCAAGGATGCCGAGTTCGACCCGTCGACCGACGCGGTGGTGCGTGTCCAGGCCGGACGCCTGCGCGAGCTTCTCGATCAGTACTATGCGAGCGAAGGAACCAGTGATCCCGTCAGGGTCACCATTCCGCGCGGCAGCTACGTTCCGGCCTACCAGATCGTGTCCGCGCCGAGCCCTTCCATCGCGCCCGAGCCGGCGGAGGATATCATTCTCGCCGAAGGGCCGGTCGACATCCCGGCTTCGAGCGAATCGTCCCCAGTCGCGGACGAACAGGCGCCTCTCAGTCCACAATTGGCCCGCCATGTGCGCATGTTCTGGATGGCGCTCGGCGCCATCATCGCCATGCTGGGTTTCCTCGTATTGCGTATCACCCTCCCACAGGAGGGTGTGCAGGAAGCCGCCATGGCTGGTGGGGGGAGAGGCTTTTCCACGGCCAGCATCGGGCCATCCTATCCGATCGAGACACTGCCCACGGTGCACATATCGACGGATGCCGCCGACGCCGACTCGGCCAAGCTGGCCACGATTTTTAGGGCGGGGCTCGCAGGCTTCGATACGGTCGAGTTCATCGCCCGCGAGCACAATCCCGGAGGGGCGGAAGCTAAGACTCCAGGGCGGGATTTCGTTTTCGATATCAGCCCGTTGCCCGCCGCCGGCAATGTTGTCGTTGAGCTTCAGCACGGCTCGTCGGGCGCCGTTCTGGTTTCGCGGCAATTCGCCCCGTCCGCGAGCAGCCGCGAAGAGCTCGACGACCAGGTGGCGGACATGCTCAGTTCGACGGTGCCGGTTTCCGGCGTGATCTACGGCTTCATCGAGCAGAGGAAGCTGCAATCGGGCCTGACCGAATGTCTGCTCCTCAACGACAACTACTATCTCGACCAGACGCCGGAAAAGCACCGTGCCGCATATGATTGCTTCCAGCGGCTTCTCGACGCCGGTGCGAAATCGCCCCTGATCTATTCAGAGCTTGCGGCACTTGTCCTGGAGACGATCACCGATGGTTACGCCTATCCTTCGGGAGCGACCCTCGAGCAGGCCATGGATTTCGCGCATCGCGGGGTTCTCGCCGGCGCGACCAGCCCTTATGCTCATCGCGCCTATGGTTTCATTCTCGGCCGCAACGGCAATACGGCCGAGTCGATCCGCTGGATGAGAAAAGCCTATGAGCTGAACACCTATGATCTCAGCATGGCCGCAGCCTACGGTTATGCGCTGATCTATTCGGGCGATTATGCGGACGGCAGCCCGATCATGGAAAGGGCGGTCGAGGCTTCGAGCTCGCATCCGAGCTGGTGGGACTACTCTCTCTTCCTCGGCAAATTCATGCTGGGAGACATGAAGAGGGCAGCGAGCGCGACGGAAGCGCTGATATCCGGCAAGCGTCCGCACTACCTCGCCGCTCGCATCATCGCCGCTCACTGGGAGGGAAACCAGCGCCAGACCGAGATTTTGGTCAAGGAATTGGCTGACACATACCCGGAATTCATCAAGGATCCTCGCTCCGCGCTGGAGAAATCCAGCTATCCGCCGGATCTTACCGAAAAGCTCGTCCAGGCATTGCGAGCCGCCGGGCTCGGAAGCGCGAGTTGAGGCAACCAAACGGGGGAAAAGTGAATCACGAGCTTTTTGCGCGCCGGACCGGCGAAGGTTCGCAGGTGGTCGTGTTGCTTCATGGCTTCGGCGGCTCGCACAAGGTCTGGACAGCGGTGCAGGGTGCGCTCTCCGACAGGGCGAGAGTGATCGCTTACGACCTTCCGGGCCACGGCGAATCGCTCGCTTGGTCGGGAGGTGGCCCAGTCAAGGTCGCGGTGAAGGCCGTTCTCGACGATCTCTCACGTAGAGGACTGCAGCGCGTCCATCTCGTCGGTCATTCGATGGGCGGTGCTGTTGCCACGATTGCTGCATCGAGCGAGCCGGACCGCGTCTCTTCGCTGACCCTCCTTGCGCCCGGCGGCTTCGGTCCCGAAATCAATCACCGCCTGCTAGCCCGCTATGCGGCAGCCCGAACCGAGATGGAGATTCGGACAGCGCTCGAGAGAATGATCGGCTTCAACAGCCCGCTATCCCAAGACATGGAGCGTGGCTGTTTCGCGCTTCGCGAACTGCCGGGGCAGACCGAAAAGCTGATTGAGATCTGCGGGCTGATATGCCGGGACGGCAAGCAGGGAGTCATTCCGCGTGAATGGCTGGCGGGGCTGACCATGCCTGTCGCGACCGTCTGGGGCAAGCTGGACGGCGTGCTTCCCATCCATCAGGCGGACGACCTGCCACCGCACTTCGCGCTTCATCGTGTCGACGGCGCCGGCCACATGCTGATCGACGAAGTGCCCGAGCTGGTCGTGGAGGTGATCCGGCGACAGCTCGGGCCCGAGCCGTGAGGGTCAGGTTCGCTTGAAAGCGCCGTTCTCCCAGCCCTCGAACTTGCCGGTGAAGAAGTCGACCTTCTTGTAACCCAGGACGTTGAGCACCGTATAGCTGTGCGAGAGCTGAAGGCCGCCGCGCGTGAACAGTACGACGCGCTTGTCCGGCGTGACGCCTGCGTCCGCATAGATTTTCCTGAGCTGTTCGGCCGGCAGGAGCACGCGATCCCTATCGAACGTCGAGTCCCAGTAGACGTTGACGGCACCCGGTATGTGTCCCGCCGCGAAGTCGGAGGGCGAGCGCACGTCGACGACGACAACCTTGGGGTCGCCGGCCAGCGCCTTGACCTGCTTCTCGTCGAGGAATTGCGGGCTGCCGTCCGTTCCGGCGTTCGGCGTGCCCTCGAACGTATAGTTGGCGAGCGAGACCTGTTGTCCGGAACGCGGGTCGCGGCTCCACTCGTCCCAGCTCGCGTCATAAAGGACGACGTTCTTGTAGCCGAGGTTCTTCAGGGCAAGATAGTTGTTGGCCGCCGCCACCCCGCTGCCGCAATAGGAGACGACTTCCTGGTCGGGCTTCACGCCTTTGGATTCCAGAAGCGCGGTGAGAACGGGCTCCGACTGCAGCGTGGCGTTCTTGTTGAGCAGGCTCGCGGCGGGAAGCGCCTGGGCGCCCGGAATATGCCCGTCGGCATAGGCATCTTCGTTGCGTCCGTCGATGATGATCGCGTCGGAGGCGCCGATCTTGCCCGCGACATAGCTCTTGTCGACGCGGATGTCCTTCTTGCGGTCGAGCTTGAAGTCGGTGGCGGAAGTGACGACGGGATCGGTCGAAAGCGCTTCGGACCATGCCGCGACGCCACCGTCCAGCACGTGTGTCTTGTCACCGAGGCCGGCATATTCGAAGGCGACATAGGCGCGGCCGGGCAGTGCAGTGGTGTCGTAAATCAGGATCGTGTCGCCATAGCTCAGCCCTGCGGCGCCGAATTCCTTCTCGAACGTCGCGTCGCTCGCGAATTCATTGCGGATGCCGTCGCTCTCGGACACGTTGAGCTTTTGCCAGGGCAGGTTCACCGCGCCGGGAATATGGCCCTTGGCATAGGCTTGGGCGGACCGCACGTCGACGATCTTTGCGCCCGCGGCGATAAGTTGCTTGGCCTGCAGCGCCGAAACGATGATCGGCAGCGCCGTTTCTGCATGCGCCGCGGTTATGCCGGATACGAGGCCCGAAGGGATGGCGGTCAGCGCGATGGCACCGAAGGCACCTGCGAGCAGGTGTGAACGGAAAGTTGTGGTCGACATGGCAACTACCTCTGCTTGGAAGGATGCCCCGATTTGCCTACAGGCATTGCCGGAACTGAAGACGCAGGATTGCCAATTTCGCGCCGCCTGTAGCACGTTTTTCTAAGCTCCTGCGGGCTGGTTCAGCGATACGGTCGCGGTTCCCAACCGGTGAGCGCCTGTTCCCATCCGGGGAACCAGATCAGGAGCTGCGTTTGGATCGACCTGTCCCAGCCCGTCAGGATGGCGAGGCCGGTCAAGACCAGGATCGAGCCCATCGCGCGCTGTAAAAGAACAGCATTGGCCTGGAGCCAGCGGAGACGCGTAACGAGGCCGCGCCCGCCGACGAGCACCGCCGCCATCGGCAGCGCCGTGCCGAGGGAGAAGGCAAGCGCCACGGCTGCCGCACCGGCGCTCACCTGCTGGTTCAGCGCAAGCGTGATGACGGATGCCATGATCGGTCCGACGCAGGGGCTCCACGCCAAGCCGAGCCCGGCGCCGACCGCCAATCCGCCAAGGAGCCCGCTGTGGGATCCGCCCTTGCCTCTCGGCAGTCGGCCGACGAGCGCGCCCACATGGCGCTCGAATGTATGATGGAAGGGGGGAACCGCGAGCAGGAGTCCGAGCGCGACCAGGATTGCTGACGCCAGAATCCGATTGATATCAGGGGGCAGGCCAAGCGAGCGGACGAGGAAGTTCAGCGCCAGCGTTGCAAGCGTGAAGCTGCCGACGAAGCCGATCACGACGCCCAGCGGACGGGATCTGCCCTCCTGCGCCGCTGTGGCGAAGATCACCGGCAACAGCGGCAGGACGCAGGGCGACAGGACGGTGACGACGCCCGCCAGGAAAGCCAATCCGATGGTGACAGGCATGCAGGGGGATCAGAACGAGGTGTTCGCGTTCAAGCCGGCGACGCCTCCGCCGTTCCACAATTTGGTGGCATTGCCTTTCTCGTCGAGCAACACGAATGTGTCCTGATAGGTGATCCCGAACTTCGCTTTCAGACCCGCCTCTTTGTCGTAGTCGGCAACGACGAGCGTGATGTCCGGATTGACGTCTGCCCATCGGGCGTTGAGTTCGCTCACGGTCGCGCGACAGTTCGGACACCAGCTTGCAAAAAAGAACACTACGGTTTTCCCCTTGGCGGCGAGCGCGTTGAGCGCCGTCTCGTTCTCGAAGTCGACAACGACGGCGCGCGGCGCGGCTGTTTCGACCGGCTTCGTCGCAGTGGTTTCGGACGCCGGCTGGGAGAAAGCCGTCGGCATCCCGAGGGCAAGGCCCGCAAAGAAGACGGATCGAAGCAGATGTGAGGGCATAGGAGCTTCCTTGCGCGACCGGCAGCAGTGGCATGATAAGAAATAGGAGCAAAACACCGACGGGGGGAAGGAACCGGTTTTCACCCCGAGACGAAGATGCGACATGGATTTTTCTTCGCCATCCACAACGGAGGCGGCCGAGCATTTGCTTGGCGAGGGTAGGCGGCGAATTGCGTGTTTTTCCGGAAGCTTTATGTTAATGCTTGCTTAAGTGCGCAGTGGAGTGCCGTGCGTCCGTTTGCGGGCCGACGCGGCTGAGCGCGAGGTCCGGACGATGAGCGACGCAAGCGAGAAGGTGACTGCGATCGACAAGGCGCGAAAACTTTCCGACGTCATTCGGGAAGTGAAAAACGCTGCCGCCGATCGTGATGATGTCGTCGTGGAGATGCGCGAAGCACAGCGCATGCGCCTCGAAATGTTGGCCACCGAGCTTCAACCGGTCTTCGAGGATGTGCCTGGCGAGGTCGAGAATTTCGATTTCGTCATTTCGTCGGGCCTGCAGCCACGCTTGTGGATCGACGCCGTGAGCCACGTTACCATGGGACGCGACCGGCGCACCTATCGTTTCCTCAAGGACACACGACTTGGCCGGGTCGTGCTCGCCGAATCCACCGATATGAAGCCGGTCGCCGATCAGGTCACGCGTTACATCGCCGAGCGTCTGGTCGAGCGCCAGCGGCTTATGGAAGGCGCCGCCGAGCCGGTGCTTCCGGGCGCTGGCAGCGAAAGCGGCAACAAGAATAGACCCAGGTCCTCGCGTGCCTGGTGGCCCGTGCTGTCCGCCTTGCTGATTGTCCTGGCCGGGGCGTTGGTCGGATTTCTCCTCACCGGCACGCTCCTATGGGACAGGCTTTCCCCGCTGTGGACTAGCTTCTGAGCATGGCAGGCTTCTCCGCGGCTTCCGGATAGAGCTCGACCGCTGAAAGTTCGGATGGCGGCAAGGCCGCACCGGTCAACCCTCGGCGCATCAGCTTGACGCGCCAGTTTTCAGGCGAGCCTGAGATCTCCATGAGATTGAATTGAGCGGCCGGCTTGAGACCGCCCAGAGACTGACCGGCTGCGGCGACACCGATGACCGGAACCGCCTGCCCGCCCGGTCCTTCGATCGTCCCTTCGCTGGGCAAATGGGAATGGCCATGCAGCACGAGTTCGGCACCGTGAGAGTGCACGACGTTCTGGAAGCGTTGGATGCCGAACAGCCGCTTGTGGGGGGAGACCGCACCGCGCAGCGGCGGATGATGGATCATGACGACGCGAAAAAGGCCGAGGCGGCCCGCCTCGTCGAGCAGCCTAGCGAGCCGGCGCGCTTGGCGTTCCCGAAAGAAACCTGTCGCCATGAAAGGCGCCGTGGCGCGCGCCGAGCTCACGCCGATGAGCGCAACGTTGCCCCTTATTCTCATGTAAGGAAACGCCCGCCGGTCGGCGGGCGGGCCGCTGTCGTCGCCTGTCATCCAAGCGCCCCAGGCGCGACAGACCTTGTCGAAGGCGCCGGGTACGTAGGCATCGTGGTTGCCCGGCACGACCGAGACGTCATGGGGATCGCCGAGCAGCCCCAGCCATTGCCGCGCCATATCGATCTCGATGTCGAGCGCGAGGTTGACGAGGTCTCCCGTGACGGCAATGTGGTCGGGCTCGGCCGCCTTCATATCGGCGATGATGGCGTCGATCACACTGTCATGCAGGAAGCGCCGACGATTGCGGTGCCAATTGACATAACCAAGCGCCCGCTTGGAGACGAGTTGATAATATTCTACATCGGGAAGCGGCCCGAGATGGATGTCTGAAAGATGCGCAAGCCTGAACATGGCCCTTCTTAGATCAGGACCGACCGGAGTTGAACTGGCTTCGTCGCGCACGAGCGATGAGGAGGAAGCACGATTCCGCCAGACGGGTTGGCCCGGCTTGCGCGCCAGGCTCTTCCATCTTTATTTCGTGTTGCGACGGCCGATGACGCTCGGCGCCCGCGGCCTCGTTCACGACGCCGCCTCCAATTCCGTCTTCCTGATCCGCCATACCTACGTGCCAGGCTGGCAACTGCCGGGCGGAGGCGTTGAAACGGGAGAGACGATGGAGGAGGCGCTGGTGCGCGAATTGGAGGAGGAGGGCAATATCGAGCTCCTAGGGCCGCCGGTCCTGCGCTCGATGCACTACAATGCGCGGTCGAGCCGGCGTGACCATGTCGGCTTCTACCTAGTCACCAGCTTTCGCCAGAGCGCCCCGAAGCTGCGGGATCGCGAGATTGCCGAAGCGCGTTTCTTTCCGCTCGACCGGCTGCCGGATGCGACCACGCCCGCCACGCTGCGACGCATCAGGGAAGTCTTTGAAGGAGCTGCGGTCTCGAAATACTGGTGATCTTTCGAGGCCCGCTTCGCGGGCACCTCAGGATGAGGGGCGTAGCGCCAACCTGTCCGATCCCGAGGTGCGAGCGAAGCGAACCTCGAAGGATGCACTACGCTTTGCCGAACCGCGCCCGGTCGTGCGGTGCGCCATAGTCGATCTCGGGCCCTTTCGGTACGATCAGGGTTGGATTCACCGTTCCGTGGCTGCCGTAATAGTGTTTCTTGATGTGCTCGATGTCGACGGTCTCCGCAATGCCTGGGATCTGATAGAGATCGCGCAGATAATTCGAAAGGTTCGGGTATTCGGCGATACGCCGCAGATTGCACTTGAAGTGGCCGACATAAACCGGGTCGAAGCGCAAGAGCGTCGTGAACAGCCGCCAGTCTGCCTCGGTGATCCGGTTCCCCGTCAGGTAGCGCTGCCTGGAAAGGCGCTCTTCCAGCGTGTCGAGCGCGGCGAATACGTCGTCGAAGGCCTCTTCATAGGCTTCCTGGCTGGTGGCGAAGCCGGCGCGGTAGACACCGTTATTCACCGCCGGATAGATCATCGCGTTCAAGGCGTCGATCTCGTCCCGCAACGCCTCGGGATAGAAGTCGAGCGAAGGGTCGCTCCATTCGTCGAAAGCCGAGTTCAGCATGCGGATGATCTCGGCTGATTCATTGGAGACGACCGTCTGCCACTGCTTGTCCCACAGGACCGGCACCGTTACCCGGCCGGAATAGGCAGGATCGGCCTTGGTGTAGATCTGGTGCAGGAACTCCAGGCCATAGAGGTGGTCGCCTGTGCCGCCGTCCTTCGCAAGGAACGTCCAGCCGTCCTTGCCAAGATGATGATGGACCACCGAGATCGAGATCGCGTCCTCGAGCCTCTTCAGTTTGCGGAAGATCAGCGTTCGATGGGCCCATGGGCAGGCAAGCGAGACATAGAGATGATAGCGGCCCGGCTCTGCCTTGAAGCCGCCTTTGCCGCTCGGGCCGGCAGAGCCGTCACGGGTTATCCAGTTGCGGAACTGTGACCGCGAACGCTCGAAACGGCCGCCCGTCTCCTCGGTTGAATACCAGACGTCGTGCCATTTCCCTTCGACAAGCAATCCCATCAGCTCGATTCCCTTTTGATTCTCGCCCCTGATGTAATCGGAAAGGGCGGTATCGCCAGGGGCATGGGATGAACGCATCGTCAACATGCCGGGTTCGATGCAAAATTTTTTAACGGCCCCATGGACGAGGCCGCAAATGGATGCTAGCGGGATTCATCATGTCACCTGTCTTCATGATCCGGATCGACCGACGACGAATTGGCGCCAGCGCTTGAACGAGCGCTGAACCCGCGGGGCCATCCGGCGCTGCGGTCGACCAATTCGCAAGATCGAACGGACGAGAAGACCATGAATGCCGACGACGTGACGTATCTGCCGGAAGCTCCGGCGCACGATCCTGAAATCGAAGAGATCAACGCGGAAGCCTTTGGGCCGGGACGCTTTGTTCGCGCTGCCTATCACATCCGTGAAGGTGGGCCGCACGAGCGTCAACTGTCCTTCGTTGCAATGCATGACGGCGCGGTCGTGGCGTCCGTCAGAATGACACGCGTCGCTGCCGGCGAGGGCAGGGCGCTGATGCTTGGGCCGCTCGCGGTGAAGCCGGCATACAAGAACATCGGCATCGGCCGGCGGCTGGTGAAGATGGCGCTGGAGACGGCCGGACAGGCTGGCGCCGGCGCGGTGATATTGGTGGGCGACGAACCTTATTACGGTCCTCTCGGCTTCAAGCGCATTCCTCGCGGCCAGATCTCCATGCCGCGGCCGGTCGATCTCGCGAGATTGCTCGCGGTCGAGATCAAGCCCGGCACCGTCGCGCTCCTGTCAGGTATGGTCGATCACGAGGATCGTCTGAAAGTGCCGGCGTAGGGGAGCCGCATTACGGCTTGGACGGTCGGCGTGGGTGTCGCCTCTCATCCCCTGCCTTCTTCTCATCTCACATGGCCCGCCCACCATATTGGGCATCCAACGCACAAGTGTGGGATTCTGAACTCATCCATCGGCAACTCCGACCGAGTTATAGTTCTCGCCGATGTACAAGAATATGAGTGAGTGTCGGAAGCACGGTTCTATCAAAGAAGCGTCATTCGCCCATGCCCTGAGCGGCGACGATCCCGGGCCGATACGCGGCTCAGGATGTCGAGGTGACTGGCCGGCTGGTCGAGGTGACTGGCCGGCTGGTCGAGGTGACTGGCCGGCTGGATGCGGGTGAACGTGGGAGGAAGGGCGCGCTCCTGTCCAGGGCAGCGGGGACCATGCACAAGGTGGAACAAACTTGACCACAGCATCGGACGAACCTCAACCGCTCACACTCATCGAGGCGCTGACCCCCGTCGCGAGCCTGATCGTCCTGATCGCTCTCTCCTACTACCTGTTCGGCGAGGCCGGAGCGGCGGGACCGACTCAGGTCGCGCTTGTCGTCGCCACCATGATCGCGGTGCTTATAGCTTGGCGGCGCGGCCATTCGCTGGCCGCGCTTCATGCGGCGGCGATCGAGAGTGTCAGTTCCGGTATCGGCGCCATCTTCATTCTTTTCTCGGTGGGCGCTCTGATCGGCACCTGGGCGCTCAGCGGCACGCTTATCGCGATGGTCTATTATGGAATGCAACTGCTCAGCCCTGCCTATTTCTACATGACCGCGGCTCTCATTTGCGCCGTCGTCTCGTTCTGCATCGGCAGTTCCTGGACCGTGGTCGGTACCATCGGCATCGGCCTCGTGGGCATAGCACTCAACATCGACATGGACCCGGCCATCACCGCAGGGGCAGTGATCTCGGGCGCATATTTCGGAGATACGACCTCGCCCCTGTCGGATTCCGCAAATCTCGCCGCCGGGATCGCGGGCGTCGACCTCTATCAACATGTCCGCGAGACCGCCCTCACGTCCGCCGTGGCATTGGCGATCGCGCTCGCCTTCTTCTGGCTGCTCGGCAGACCCGCCGAATTCGACACGAGCGACAAGGTCGCCGCCATCCAAAGCACGTTCGACATGTCCCTGCTGCTGTTCCTGCCGCTCGTCGTCGTCGTGGTCTTGGCGCTGCTCAAACTTCCACCGTTCACCACGATCTTCATAGGCGCGCTCGTGGCGGGTGTGCTCGCCGCCGTCGTCGCGCCTGAGCGCGTGGTCGCCTTCGCCAGGCTCGCCGGACGCGAGGACCTGCCGACGTGGCTCGCCTACATCAAGGGGGTCTGGCTCGCCCTGGCGAGCGGGTATGTCTCAGGCACAGGCTATCCGGATATCGACCAGCTTCTGACGCGTGGCGGCATGGCCAGCATGCTGAACACGGTCTGGCTGATCGTTACCGCGCTTGCCTTCGGTGGGGTGGTCGAGAAAGCCGGCGTGCTCGACAAACTGATTACCCCGGTCATCGACATGGTCAGATCCGCCGGCGCTTTGATAGCATCCATGGTCGCGGCCGTGTTCGCGACCAATATCGTCACGGCCGACCAGTATATTGCCATCGTTCTGCCGGGGCGGATGTTCAAAACGGCATTCGCACAGCGCGGCTTCGCACCTGTCGTCCTTTCGCGTGCCGTCGGCGGTGCCGCCACGCCGACTTCCGCGCTCGTTCCCTGGAACAGCTGCGGAGCCTACATGGCCGCGACTCTGGGGGTGGCGACGCTCAGCTACGCTCCCTATGCGATCTTCAGCATCGTGAGCCCGTTCCTGGTCATCGCGGTCGCTTTCGCCGGCGTACGGATGCCACGGGGCTCCGGTGCACCGTCCCAGCCCTCGCAATGAAGCAAGCCCGCTAAAACCTTTGAGCGGACCGTATCACCGCCCCTCGCGATACCACATAGAGCCGAACGCGAGCAGAAGCAGGCCAAGGCCCAGGAAGCCGGCGAAGAGAGGCACGCGGCTTACCGATTTCAGCACGCTGTCGTTGGTGGTCCTCAGCCCGATCCAGTCGCCTCCTGTCGTCGAGCTTGTGCTGCGTACCGGCACGATATCGGGCACGTCGAGGCCAGTCGTACCTTGCAGCCGGCGCACGCTGCCGCCCGTTGCCTCGGCGAAGGGCTGCAGGACCTCCTCGGTGGAAACGACGTCCGCAAATTCGGGAGCGTTGACGGGACCGACATGAGCAAGCGCGGAGAGGTCGCCATTGCCCACCTGGTAAAGGCCGATCTCGTCGGTCTCCACACTGCCCGTGAAAAGGCCGGGCGTAGATGACGAAAGCGGCACGTTGAGCGTCTTGCCGCTCGGCGTGATCACCCGTGCCGGGCCCGGGTCGTCGGTCATGGTCTGTCGGCTGATGTCGAGCGTCATTCCGCGGCCGGCGGCGGTGAGACGTTCCTCCTCCAGCTCGGGCTCCTTCATCAGCCAGTGGGCGATGCGCCTATAGAGCTGGACATGCGGGCCTCCGCCCTCGAAGCCACGGGCCCACAGCCAGCCCTGATCGGAGAGGAACATGCCGACGCGGCCTTCGCCCTTGCGGTTGAGGATCAGCAGCGGCCGATCGTCCGGGCCCTTCATCACCGTCTCGCCCTCGGGTCGGTCGATACCGATCAGCCGAAACCACCGACTCCAATGCGGCGGCTCGACGGAAGATCCCTCCAGGCCTCTTGTCACCGGGTGACGCTTCCCAAGCTCGGTGAGCCGCGGATAGAAACCCTGCTCGACCACTTCGCCCGTGGGGAGTCCGGGCAGCGCAGCGATCAGAGGGGTCTTGGAGATCGACTGCTCGCCGGCATATTCCGGCCCGGCTGCGATCAAAAGCGCGCCGCCCTTTTCGACATATTCGGCGATGTAGTCGTAATAGAGGATCGGCAGCACGTCCCTGTGTTGATAGCGATCGAAGATGATCAGGTCGAAGTCGTTGATCTTCTCGACGAACAGCTCGCGGGTCGGGAAGGCGATCAGCGACAATTCGTTGATCGGCGTCCCGTCCTGCTTCTCCGGCGGCCGCAGGATGGTGAAGTGGACGAGATCGACCGAAGCGTCGGATTTCAACAGGTTGCGCCATGTGCGCTCACCGGCGTGGGGCTCGCCTGAGACCAGAAGCACCCGAAGGTTCTCCCGAATTCCGTCCACGAGGGCGATCGCGCGGTTGTTGGTGTCGGTCAATTCGCCGGGCACCCGCTCGATCGACAGTTCCACGATGTTGCGTCCCGCGTTCGGAATGGTGATGTCGAGCGGAATCTCCTGGCCGATGGGCGCCTGCTCGACGGAGACCTGCTCGCCATTGATCGAGACCCGCACGTGGGCGGTGCCGGTTTCTCCCGTGCTGTCGATGATGCGATATGTCATTTCGAGCGGCTTGCCCACGATACCGAAGCGTGGCGCTCTCTCGAACCGTATGCGGCGGTCCTTTTCGTCTTCCTGACCGGTGACCAGCGCATGCAGCGGTGCATGAAAGTTGGCGGCGCTCTGCGGGACATCATGGACCTGGCCGTCGGTGATCATCACCGCGCCGGCGATGCGCGAAGGTGGCACGTCGCGCAAGGCGCCTTCCAGCGCGCCGAAGAGCCTCGTCTGCGTACGTTCGTCGGCGGCGTCCGCATTGCCCGCCTCGACGACACGAACGTCGAATTGTTTGAACCTGCCAAGCTTCTCCTGCAGAGCCGCGAGCGCGGCATCCGTCTCTTCGGTCCGCTGGCCGATGTCCTGGCTTTGGCTCCGGTCGACGACAACCGCCACTACACTTTTCAGCGGTTCGCGTTCCTCGTCCAGCAGGACCGGGTTGATCAGCGCCGCCGCAAGCGCCGCCAGGGCGACCAGCCGCAGCATTGATCCGCGTTGCCTGAATAGGAGCCCGACGAGGGCCAGGACCGCCAGCGGCACCAGCACGGCGGCGAGCCATATCCATGGCAGGAGCGGTTCGAGGGCGACCGACCAGTTCATGCTACTGCCCCAGCCTTTCGAGAAGGATCGGCACGTGCACCTGATCGGATTTGTAGTTGCCGGTCAGCATGTACATCATGATGTTGACGCCGGCCCGCAGCGCGTAGATCCGCTGCATGGGGTCGGCTGGCACCGTCGGCAACATGGGATCGCCGTTCTCGTCGATAGCCCAGGCGCCTGCGAAGTCATTGGCGGTGATCATGATCGGCGACACGCCGTCGCCGGTTCGGACCGGTCGGTTGTCGGTGTTGGTCGCGTCGAGAGATGTCTCCACCCAGAGCGGGCTACCGTTGAACCGGCCGGGAAATTCCGGAAGGATGAAGAAAGCCTTGGTCAGCACATGGTCCTGCGGCACAGGTTCCAGTGGCGGAACGTTGAGATCGCCTAGAATGTCGCGCAGGCGCTCCGTCGCGGCGCTAGTGGAACCGTCGAGGCCCGAGGCGAACTGATCGCGCGTGTCGAAAAGCACCGTTCCGCCCTGCTTCATATAGGCGTCGATACGCGCGATGGCCGCGTCCGACGGCATGGCGGCGGACGGATCGATCGGCCAATAGAGCAGGGGGTAGAAGGCGAGTTCATCCTTGGCGATGTCGACTCCGGCCGGTTCACCCGGTTCGAGTGCTGTCTTTTCGGCAAGGAACCGAGAGAGACCCGTCAACCCGGCGCGGCTGATCGAGTCGACAGCCGCGTCGCCAGTCACCACGTAGGCAAGACGAGTGACGGAGATCGCGTCCACCGCGTCGGCATCCGTCGGTCGTGCGTCCTGCGCGGCGGCACGGTCCGGTCCACCGAGGAACAGGCCGGCCGCGACCAGGACGAGCGCCGCCGTTGCGCTCCCGGGTGCTGTCTTTCGCGCGCGCCGGGAGAGGAACCCACCCATCCAGAGGACGGCAAGCGTGTCGAGCACCATGAGAAGCAGCGCTGCGGCCAAGAGAGGGCCTTTCATGTCTCGCGATTCGTCGAAAGCATAGCGCAACTCGGTCACTGGAGCGGGAAGCTGTGGCCGAGCGATGGGAGTCAAGGCAGCGTCGGCCCTGAGTAGGTTGTGGGCGACCACGCCTTCCTCGCCGCCATAGAGGCCGGGAGGATTCTCGATCGTCACCTCGGCATCAGGGCCAGGAACGAGCGGCTTGGTATCGGGCGAAGGGGGCACGAGAGCGCCATTGGCGGCGATCATCCGATAAGGAGGCAGCGCTCCCGCGCTTGCGGCGCCGCTGGCGGCAGCCGCGCCCTGATTGCGCGACATCTGCACGAGGCGCCGAAGCATGTCGACGAAGCTGCCGGAAATCGGCAAGGTCGACCATGTCGCCTCGGGTGTCACATGGAAAAGGACGACAGTACCCTTCTCACGACCGGCACCCGTGACGAGAGGTGTCCCGTCGGCGAGGTTCGCCCATGTTCGCTCGACGATGTCGGGTGTCGGTTCGGCCAGGATCTGGCGCGTCACCGTGACTTCCCTCGGCGGCGTCAGGTCGGCAAAGGGGCCTGTCGGGGGAAAATCGCTGACCGGCTGGGGCGTGGTCCAGGACAAGGTGCCGCCCAGGGAGCGCTCGCCGAGACGGAGGCGTACGGGCAGCAACTCCTCGTCGTTTTCCGCCGCGGCCATGCGCGAACCCGCGAAACGGACAAGCGTACCGCCATTGTGCAGCCATTCGGTCAGTTGTTCGTGCGCGTTTGCCGGAATGGTGCCGATGTCAGCCATGATGATCATCGCCGGCTTCTGCTCCAGCAATTGGGGGATTGCTTCGGCAAGGTCGGAACTTGGCGGCACGACGAGATCCGCGAAGGGTTCGAGGGCGCGGCGGATGTAATAGAGCGGTGACAGCAGCGGCTGCGCCTGATCGGCCTCGGCCTGGGAGAGAAGGCCGACGCGTCGGCGCTTCGAGCTTTCGTCGAGAACGCGGACGGCTCCGGCCTGCGGCTCGCCGTCGATCGCAATGGCGGCGAAATCGTTGCGCAACTCGAACGGCACGACCATGCGTCCAGTAGCGGTCGTCTCGCCCGGGCCGAAGGTAAGGGTCGCATCGGCTATGCGCCGGCCCTTGTCGTCGAAGGCTCCCGCGGTCGCGTTGCGCGGCCCGGGATCACCGGGCGCGCGGATCGCGGTCAGGGTGAAGCCCTCCACCGCGTTCTCGGCTCCAGTCAAGCCGGCAAGACCGAGCCGGTCGGGCACCGCCCACACAAGACGAGACGGATCGTGCCCCAGGAGCGTATCGAATGCCTGTGAATCGCCTTCGGCGGCGAGACCGTCGGACAGCACGGCCACGCTCGCGCCGGGTATGGCCTGCAGCGCCGCCGCGACGCGAGCATACACGGCAGGCCGATCGACCGGCACCGGGCGCGGCGCGGCCGCGCGCAGCCGGTCGCGTGCCGCTTCCGGATCGAACGGACCGATGTCGGCGTTGGGTCTTTCTGCAGTGAAGGCGAGCAACACCGGGACGCCGCTGGCGGCGGCATCGTCGACAAGCCGTTCCGCGGTGGCTATGCGTCGGTCCCAGTCAGGCGCGCTCGCCCAGCCATTGTCGACGACGAGCGCTAGAGCCGGGCCGCCGGCAGGCAACTCCTGGCGTGGATTGAAGACAGGTTCGGCTAGCGCGAGCACGATGAGAGCGGCCATGAGCAGGCGAAGCAGTGTCAGCCACCAAGGACTGCGGTGCGGTGTCTCCTCGCGTCTCAGCACGCGCGCCAGGATCTTGAGAGGAGGGAAGACCTCTCTCTGCGGCATCGGGGGCGTCAACCGCAACAGCCACCAGATCACGGGCAGGGCAAGCAGGCCCCACAGGACCATCGGCGCGCCGAAGGAAAACGAAAGCCAACTCATGCGCCCGTCCTCGCGGCATAGCCGCTGTCGGCGGTCATGGCCATGTGCACGCGCACCAGGGCGTCGGAGGCCAGCCGGTCGGTGTGGTTGACCGTGTAGCTCCAGCCCAGCCGCTTGCACCATCCCGCGAGCTCCTGCCGGCGTGCGGCATAGAGCAGGCGATATTCCTCGCCGAGCGTTTCAGCACGGCCAGCCGTCAACTTGTCGCCGGATTCGGGATCGGTGAATTCCGTACGGCCGGCATAAGGGAAGGTCTCCTCTGCGGGGTCGGCGACCTCGATCAGATGGGCGCGTACCCCATGTCGTGCCAGTACGTCGAGCCAGGCCTTGGTGTCCTCGACAGGATCGAGGAAGTCGCTGGCGATGATGATGTCGGAAAAACGGCGTATGCCGGAAAGATCGGGCCTAGACGGTAAAACCGACGCCTGGGCGAGTTGCGCGGCCAGCCGTTCCGCGCCGCTGCGCGCGGTGAACGGATCTGTGAGGCCCGGCCAGGCTATGCGCTCGCCGCTACGCGACAGGAGTTCCGCGAGTGCCAGGATGAGCACCAGCGCGCGCGATTCCTTGGAAATCGCCGCTCCGCTCGATTTATAGAGCATCGAGGCCGACGGGTCGGCCCACAGCCAAACCGTATGGGCAGCCTCCCATTCGCGGTCCCGCACATAGGTGTGATCGTCGCGCGCGGAGCGGCGCCAATCGATTCGGGCGATAGCGTCTCCTTCGACATAGGGCCGAAATTGCCAGAAATTCTCGCCGATGCCGCGCTTGCGGCGTCCGTGCCAGCCGGCGATTACCGTGTTGACGATTCGGCGCGCCTCGACCAGCAGATCCGGGACGAGCGACGCGCGTATGCGGCCGCGGGCAAGCGCTTCACGCGTGGCAGTCGGGGCGGTGGCTTCACCGATCCGCGCCATCAAGCCTGTGGCCTCGATGCCGTCATGTTCAGCCCTGCGCCTTCACCAGTCGGGCGATCACGTCCCGCACACTCATGCCTTCGGCGCGGGCGGCGAACGTCAAGGCCATGCGGTGCTGGAGCACCGGTTCAGCCAGGGCCAGCACGTCGTCGACCGAAGGGGCGAGCCGCCCGTCGTAGAGGGCGCGAGCACGGGCGCATAGAGTCAGCGCCTGGCTGGCGCGGGGGCCGGGGCCCCAGGCAACATGCTTGTCCGTCTCCACGTTGCCCTGGCCGGGGCGTGCCGAACGGACCAGGTTCAGGATTGCCTCGACCACGCTTTCCGGCACCGGCATGCGGCGGATCAGCAGCTGGATCGCCTTCAACCGGGCGGGGTCGAGCACATTTTTCGGGCTGGCATCCTCGACACCGGTCGTTTCGAGAAGGATCCGCCGCTCCGCCGCGATATCGGGGTAAAGGATATCGATCTGCATCAGGAAGCGGTCGAGCTGAGCCTCGGGAAGGGGATAGGTGCCTTCCTGTTCCAACGGATTCTGGGTGGCGAGCACGTGGAAGGGAGAGGGCAGGTCATGGCGCGCGCCTGCCACCGTGACGTGATATTCCTGCATCGACTGGAGCAACGCCGACTGCGTGCGGGGGCTCGCCCGGTTGATCTCGTCCGCCATCAGCAACTGCGCGAAGATCGGGCCGGGGATAAAGCGAAACGATCGCCGGCCGTTCTCGTCCTGCTCCATCACCTCGGAACCGATGATGTCGGAGGGCATCAAGTCCGGCGTGAACTGCACGCGACGAGAGTCAAGACCGAGCACGACGCCGAGCGTCTCCACCAGCTTTGTCTTGGCGAGGCCGGGAACGCCGACAAGCAGGGCATGGCCGCCGGCCAACAACGCTACCAGCGAGCGCTCGACCACGCTTTCCTGGCCGAAAATCACGCGGCCGACGCCCTCGCGGACCTTGGAGATATCGTCAAGGGCCTTTTCGGCCTCCGCGATCATCTCGCGCTCGCCGATCGCCGCTTCCTTGATCATCACGCTCATCAGGCGGATCCCCTTGTTCGTCCAGGACACCCGGTCCCAGGCACGATCCTCGGCTCGCACCTTGGCGGCGTCACTTCGGTGAACTTAAATCACCCTTCCTTGCTGACAAGCGCGACAACAGTGACTATTTCGTGACCATGACCGCCGAACAGGACGACGCCAACAGGAGTCTGACGGGGGCCTCCGACGCCCAGGGGCTGGAGGCGCTCATCTCGCGTGCGGCCCGGGCCGGCAAAGGTCTTCCTCCCGTAGAGCGTTGGAATCCCGATTTTTGCGGCGATCTCGACATGGAGATCCGTCCCGACGGAACCTGGTTCTATCTGGGCACCCCGATCGGGCGCATGCCGCTGGTCCAGCTCTTTTCGACCGTGCTGCGCAAGGACGAGGATGGTCGAACCTACCTCGTCACGCCGGTGGAAAAAGTCGGCATCCGCGTGGTCGACGCGCCCTTCGTGGTCGTGGAGATGAATGTGTCGGGTATCGGCGATGAA
This sequence comes from Mesorhizobium sp. 1B3, assembly GCF_050958605.1. Classification (NCBI taxonomy): domain Bacteria; kingdom Pseudomonadati; phylum Pseudomonadota; class Alphaproteobacteria; order Hyphomicrobiales; family Phyllobacteriaceae; genus Mesorhizobium; species Mesorhizobium sp. 1B3. Next base: position 368,167 of record NZ_JBJHDO010000002.1, read on the forward strand.
CGGGTCATCACCTTCCGGACCAATGTCGGCGACGTGGTCGAGGTGGGGCCGGACCATCCGCTTCGTTTCGTGGACGAAGACGAGACCGGAGGCCTGAAACCCTATGTGCTGGTGCGCGGACGCCTCGAGGCGCTGGTTGCGCGCCCGGTCATGTATGAGCTCGTCGAGCACGGCGAAGAGATCGATGTCGGCGGCATGTCGATGTTCGCCGTGCGCTCCAACGGGCAGGTCTATCCGATCATGCCGATGGAGAAGCTCAGGGAGCTGAGCGCCTGAATATGGACGACGCGCCGGCCAAGCTGTTCTCCCCAAAGGATTTTCGCATCCGCGCGGCGTTGGAGCGCGGTCTCGAGGGCGGTGCCGACTATGGCGATCACCGATGGAATCCCGGCATAGAGCCGCTTTTTTTCCAAAGGCCGTTGCGCGATGCAGCTGTACTCGTCCCCGTCGTCGATCATGGCGAGCAGGCTACCCTGCTCCTCACCAAGCGTGCCGAGCAACTGAGAAGCCATTCAGGGCAGGTCGCTTTCCCCGGCGGTCGAATCGACCCGACCGACGGCTCGCCCGAAGAGGCAGCCCTGCGCGAAGCCGAAGAGGAAATCGGCCTCGATCGCAGCTTCGTCGACGTGATCGGGCGCATGCCGGATTATGTTTCGGGCAGCGGCTACCGGATCGCACCGGTCTTATCCGTCGTGCGCCCGGGTTTCTTCCTGACCATAAACCGGGATGAGGTCGACGATGCCTTCGAGGTCCCTTTGTCGTTCCTGATGGATCCTGCCAATCACAGCCGGGATAGCCGGATGTGGGAAAACAAAGAACGGTTCTTCTACACCATGCCCTATGGCGAAAGGTATATCTGGGGCGTCACAGCGGGCATCATCCGCACGCTCTACGAAAGGCTCTATGCGTGAGCGTCGGGGTTTCGATCGCCGGAGCACAGTGGCTGTCCGACGAGCGCCTGCAGAAGCTCCTGGCGGCGCTGTCGCAAGGCGGGGATCTGGCGCGTATCGCGGGGGGAGCGGTCCGCAACGCGCTGCTCGGCACAAGCGTCTCGGATATTGACATCGCCACGACGACCTCACCGGAGGAGACGGCTCGCCGGGCTCAGGCTGCCGGCTTCAAAGCAGTCCCCACGGGCGCCGAGCACGGCACAATCACCGTGATCGCCGACGGGCGGCCATTCGAGGTTACCACGCTTCGCGCCGACGTCGAGACGGATGGGCGCAGGGCAAAGGTGGCGTTCGGGCGCGACTGGCGAGAGGACGCGGCACGGCGCGACTTCACCATCAATGCGCTTTACGCCGATGCCGATGGCACAGTGATAGACTATGTCGGTGGCGTGGCCGACATTGAGAGCCGGACGCTGCGCTTCATCGGTGATGCGGAGACGCGCATTCACGAAGACTATTTGCGCATTCTGCGCTTTTTCCGGTTTTTCGCCTGGTATGGGGCCGGCCGGCCAGACGCGGAAGGGTTGAAGGCCTGCGCGCGGCTCAAGCATGGGCTGGACAGGCTGTCGGTCGAGCGGATCTGGACGGAACTGAAGAAGTTGCTCGCTGCTCCAGATCCCTCGCGGGCGCTTCTTTGGATGCGCCAGGCCGGGGTGCTGACGAAGGTTCTGCCGGAGAGCGAGAAATGGGGCATCGACGCCATCCATGGCGTGGTCAAGGCCGGCGCCGATCTCGGCTGGGAACCGGATGCGGTGCTCCGGCTGGAGGCCCTGGTTCCGCCGGATCCGGCCCGTGTCGCAACACTGGCGGAGCGGCTGAAGCTTTCGAATGCGGAAGCGGAGCGGCTCGCCGGCTGGGCGACTGCGCCGCGACTTGGGTCGACGACGAGCGAGGCAATGCTCGCAAAAGCGCTTTATCGCGGTGACCGCCAGGGTCTCGTGGACCGCTTGAGGCTTGACCTTGCCGCCGCACGTTGGCGCGCCGTTCAGGACGACGCCGCGCTCGTCGAAGCCGGAGGATATTCGCGCCTGCTGCGTTTTGCGCAAAAATGGCGAAAACCCGCCTTTCCCATTAATGGGGGAGATCTTCTGGCGCTCGGTGTGCCAAAAGGTCCAGACATTGGCAAGCTGCTCGGCGAACTCGAAACAGCCTGGGTCGAGTCGGGTTTTACCTTGGAACGCAACGTGCTGCTCGAGCGGGCCGCCCGCCGCCCACGATCCTAGTCATCGAAGAACGGCCGGGGCCGCGCGCCCTGTTTCAGGCGGCGTCACGCACCTTTTCGATGCGCGAACGAATCGCCTCGATCATCGTTTCGCGAATGATGGTCTCGCCATGCGTCTCGCGCAGGTGCTCCACGACACGGCGCATGATCTCAGCTTCCTCCTCGTGGCGCGTGTGCCAGTCGCAACCGGGTACGAGCGAGCCGCATTGAAATTCCTTCATGGCGTGTCTCCTTCCTCATTCCAGGTCCGGAGCGGCGCTCAGACAGGCAAGTCCGCTCCGGGAGCAATATAACATCGAAACCGGTGAATGGTTGCCCTTGCCAGTCAATTCCGAATGTTGATCAAATTCAAGGCCAACGGACCTCCGGCGGTAAGCTGGACAGGATCGAGTTGACATTGCCGCCGGTCTTCAGACCGAAGATCGTGCCACGATCGTATAGCAGATTGAACTCGACATAGCGGCCGCGGCGCACCAACTGCTCTTCGCGTTCGGCGTCAGTCCAATTCTGGTTGAAGTTCTTTCGCACCAGGTGCTGGTAGACGACCAGGAAGGAGCGCCCCACATCCTGCGCGAACCGGAAATCGGCCTCCCAGCCGCCTTTTTCCTCTGGCGAATGTTGCCAGTCGAAGAAGATGCCCCCGATGCCGCGCGGCTCGTCGCGGTGCGGAAGATAAAAATACTCGTCGCACCAGGCCTTGAACCGCGGATAATCGGCCACGGCAGGGTTCTTCTGGCAGGCGAACTGCATGGAACGGTGGAAATCCATCGCGTCCTGATCGGTCTGCACCCGGCGACGATCGAGAATCGGCGTCAGGTCGGCGCCGCCGCCGAACCACCAGCGCGAGGTGACGACGAGGCGCGTATTCATATGAACGGCGGGCACGTTCGGGTTCCAGGGATGGGCGATCAGCGAAATTCCGCTCGCCCAGAAGCGTGGATCCTCCTCGGCGCCCGGCATCTGCTTGCGGAATTCCGGAGAGAACTCGCCATGGACGGTGGAGGTGTGGACGCCGACCTTTTCGAAAACCCGGCCATGCATCATCGACATGGTGCCGCCGCCGCCCTTGCCTTCGTCACGAAGCCAGGGTGTCCTTTCGAACTGGCCGGGCGTCCAGGAGGCGAGCGGGCCCAGCACCTCGTTCTCGAGGTTTTCGAAGGCCGTGCAGATACGATCGCGCAGATCCTCGAACCAGGTGCGCGCCCGTGTCTTTTTTTGCTCGATGTCATCCGGCAGACCAGCCGGGATTTCTGGCCGTTCCATGGGTTTCCTTGCGAAAGGGCGCGGCCGAAACAGGCGGCAAGCACCAAAGGACTCGTTTTTTCCGGTTGCGATCCCTAATCTCTTCAGTGGATGGGTCAAGGAGTTCTTCGTTGCGCGCCCCCACGAGACCACCGCTGGATGGGCTGAAGAAGCGTTTAGACCGCTCTCGCGCGGAAAAGACGCGGCTGCCGCGCGATGGCTTTGTCCGCGAAACCTTCGTGCTGCCGCGGCCTGCCGCCCGCGACAAGGCGCGCGAGTGGTTCGACCGCTGGCCGAAGCAGGCCTACTGGACGGAAATCGAAAGCTGGGCCGAGCGTCCGGGCGACGTGATCGAATTCACGATGCGCCGGCTTCCGGCCGCCGATTAAAATCAAGCTTGGAGCCGGCACGGACCCGGTGGCAGCATCCAACGTCGACACTTGACCTCAATTTAGGTTGAGGTCGTATGAAGCAATCCTTCGATACCAAACGAGGGAGGCCCTGCATGCGCGGTTGGGCAGGACTTTCCGGACGATCCCGCCTTGCCGATGGCATGGTCCTCCGGTTCTATCTCTTGATCAGCTGGAGGCGCCGTTCAACCGACCTGCCGGATCGCCTCGCCGGCCGCCATTGCCGCGGAAAGCGCGAGATTGAGGCTTCGCCCGCCGCCCTTCATCGGGATCACGAGCCGCGCGTCGGCTGCGTCGTGCACGTTGTCCGGTACCCCCGCGGATTCGCGGCCGAAGAGTAGGATGTCTCCATCGGCGAACGAAAATTGCGTGTAGGGTCGCGATGCACGGGTCGAGAACAGGATCATTCGGCGGCCTTCGTTGCGGCGCCATTCCTCGAAGCGCGCGAAGTTCACGTAGCGGGTGAGAGCGGCCATTTCGAGATAATCCATGCCGGCGCGCTTCAGCGCGCGATCGCTCATGTCGAAGCCGGCAGGCTCGATAATGTCGACTGCCAGGCCCAGGCACGCGCCCATCCTGAGGATCGTGCCCGTGTTGCCGGCGATATCGGGCTGATAGAGCGCGATGCGGAGGCCTCTCGCCACGTTTTCGAGCCTTTCCCTGGAGTGTCTTTCAGGCGACACGACCGACGGCAGGTTGCAGAATACCGTTCTGGGGCATGGCCATCTCCGGCGAAATCGTCTACAGAACGTGCAGTGTCAACTCGAACCGAAGGAGGCGGCGATGAATATCTACCGGATACGTAGCGCATCGGCTCGCCCATGCGGCTGGCGCCTAGCCTGACGGCGGTTTCGGTTCGACGCGTTTTCTGAAGGCTGCATCACCCCGATTCCCGCCGGAAATACTTTCCGCATTCGAAGGAATCAAAGATGCCTGCCAGTTTTCGAAATAAGCCCGCCGTCTCGCCCAGGTCTGTGGCTCAGCGCGAGGAGCCCACGAACCCGCCGGAGGCGGCAGCAGCCACCGATCTGTCAGGAGTGCTCAGGCCGCTCCTTGGCGAGAGGCGGTCGGAAGCGCATGTGAAGCCGAGCGGGCAAGCGCCGACAAGGCTGTGCCGCAGATGTTTGATTTTCGGTGCCCGCATGGGCACAACGACATTCGAAAGAGCAGAAAATGTTCCGCTGGTTTGAGACGAAACTGGATCCGTTCCCGCTCGAGGAGCCGGTCGAACCGCCCAGGACGCTGATCGCCTTCTGTCTACATTACACGAAGGGAGCGTGGCCGTTCATCGCCGTCTCGGCGACGCTCACTGCCTGCGTGGCGATGGCCGAGGTCTGGATGTTCGGTTTCCTCGGCTCGATCGTCGACTGGCTCTCCGCTCAAAGCCGCGAAACCTTCCTGCAGACGGAGGGGTGGAAGCTCGCCGGCATGGCCTTTGTCGTCCTGGTGCTTTTGCCGGCAACCGTTTTCATCAATTCGCTGATCAACCAGCAGACACTCATGGGCAACTACCCCATGCGCATCCGCTGGCAGGTGCACCGTTACCTGCTGAAGCAGTCCATGGCCTTCTATCAGGACGAGTTCGCCGGCCGCATCGCGACGAAGCTGATGCAGACCGCGCTCGCCGTGCGCGAATGCGTCATCAAGCTGGTCGACGTGCTGAATTATGTCGTCGTCTACTTCCTCGGCATGCTGCTCATCGTAGGCTCGTCTGACTGGCGCCTTGCCTCGCCGCTCGCCGTTTGGCTCGTCTGCTATATCTTGCTCTTGCGCTTTTTCATTCCGCGCCTCGGCAAGGTCTCGGAAGAGCAGGCCGACGCGCGCTCGGTCATGACAGGCCGCGTGGTCGACAGCTACACCAATATCCAGACGGTGAAGCTGTTCTCGCACGCGCGCCGTGAGGCCTCCTACGCCCGGGAGGGCATGGGCATCTTCATGGACACGGTCTACAGGACGATGCGACTGGTCACCGGCCTCTACGCCTGGCTCTACCTTCTGAACTCGATGCTGCTCGCGTCGGTCGCGACGCTCTCCATATGGCTCTGGTTGAACGAGGCCGTGACGATCGGCGCGGTGGCCGTGGTGATCGGTCTCGTCCTCAGGCTGTGGGGCATGTCGCAATGGATCATGTGGGAGATGTCCGCCCTGTTCGAGAATATCGGCACCGTGCAGGACGGCATCAGCTCGATTTCACTGCCGCGTCTCGTCGAAGACAAGGCGGATGCCCGTCAGCTTCAGGTTGCCGAGGGCGGCATCGAATTCGACCGCATCCGCTTTCACTATGGCAAGGGCAAGGGCGTCATCGAGGACCTGTCGCTCTCCATCCGGCCGGGCGAGAAGGTCGGGCTGGTCGGACGTTCCGGTGCCGGCAAGTCGACACTCGTCAATCTGCTCCTGCGCTTCTACGACCTCGAAGGCGGGCGCATTCTGATCGACAGGCAGGAGATCGCGTCGGTCACGCAGGATTCGCTGCGGGCGCAGATCGGCATGGTCACCCAGGACACCTCGCTGCTTCACCGTTCGGTGCGCGACAATATTCTTTATGGGCGGCCTGACGCGACGGAGGAGATGATGGTCGAGGCGGCGCGGCGCGCCGAAGCGACAAGCTTCATCTCGTCGCTTGCCGATGCCAAGGGGCGCAAGGGTTTCGACGCCCATGTCGGCGAGCGCGGCGTCAAGCTCTCCGGAGGACAGCGGCAGCGCATCGCGATCGCGCGGGTGATGCTGAAGGACGCGCCTATCCTGATCCTCGACGAGGCGACTTCGGCGCTCGATTCGGAAGTCGAGGCGGCAATCCAGGAGAACCTTTATCGGCTGATGGAGGGCAAGACGGTGATCGCGATCGCGCATCGCCTGTCGACGATCGCGGCCATGGACAGGCTGGTGGTGATGGACAATGGCCGGATCGTCGAGGAAGGTCCTCACGACGTTCTGGTCGAGAAGGGCGGCCTTTACGCCCAGCTTTGGCAGCGCCAGTCCGGCGGTTTCCTGCTGCATGACGAGGAGCCTATCGAAGCCGTGGCCACGAAAGGCAAGGAGATCGGCGAGGCGATCAAGACGGAGGCCGCAGAATGATGCGGCCAATCACCTTGGCGTTCCTATATCCATTTCGGCTGGAGTCCGCTCCGGCCGGATGAAAAAGGCGCAGGAATGAACGACGACGAATTCCCCGAAAGCTTGTGGCGGCGCTTCGAAGGCGCGATCGACCCGTTTCACGATACGGATCGGGAGGTGCTGCCGGCCTCGGCCTGGGAGTTCATCTTCTATTTCGCCCGTCAAGCGAAATGGCCCTTCGTCCTGCTGCTGATCGTGGGCGGCCTTGCCGGTGCAATCGACGCGGCGATGTACTGGTCGGTCGGCTGGCTGATCGACCTCATGGACTCATCGAGCCCGGCGCGGCTCTTCGCCGACCATTGGCCGCAGCTCCTCGGGCTGCTCCTGCTGGTGCTCGTGGCGCGCACGGCGATCCTGGTCGCCTCGGCCGTGGTCGAGCAGCAGATCATCGTGCCGGGGTTTTATTCGATGGTGCGCTGGCAGGCGTTCCGGCGCGTGATAGAGCAACCTTATTCGTTCTATCAGAACGATTTTGCTGGCCGTATCGCAACCAAGATCATGCAGGGCGGCGAGGCCGTCGGCGATTTCATCATTAATGTGTTGCAGACCATGTGGTCGTTTCTGACTTTCGTGGTTCTCGCCATCACCATCCTCGTATCGCTCGACCCGCTGATGGGGCTGGTCGTCGGCATCTGGTTCATCGGCTATCTCGCGATCGTCCGTTTCCTTCTGCCGAAGATGCGGCGCGCCGGCCGTGAAACGGCCGACCAGCGTTCCATCTTCAATGGCCGCCTGGTGGACGCCTTCACCAACATCGTCGCGGTCAAACTCTTCGACAGCGGGCGGCGCGAGCACGCCTATATTCGGGATGGCATGGAGAGCTTTCTCGGAGCGGTCTTCCGCCTGACCCGTGCGATCACGACCGTACGGTCCTCCGTCGCCCTCCTGAACGGTACCATGGTCAGCGCGATCGGCGCCATCGCCGTGTGGAGCTGGACACAAGGCAACATCTCGACGGGAGCGATCGCAGCGGCACTCGCCCTCGTGTTCAGGCTCAACCAGATGTCGGGCTGGATGATGTTCAACGTCAACGGCCTGATACGCAACTACGCCACCATCCAGGATGCGACCGGCACGCTCTCTGTCCGGCCGGCGATCCGTGACGCCGCGGATGCCGTCGTCATGCCCCGCGCCGCGGGCGACATACGGTTCGAGAACGTCTCCTTCCACTACGACAAGGGCGGCGGGATCATCGAGGATCTCAACCTCCATATCCGGCCGGGCGAGCGCGTCGCGCTTGTCGGTCCGTCAGGGGCCGGGAAGACGACAATCGTCAATCTGGCGCTGCGCCTCTTTGATGTCGAGCAGGGGCGCATCCTCATCGACGGGCGGGATGTGCGCTCCGTGACACAGCCGTCGCTCAGGGCGCAGTTCGGGGTGGTCAGCCAGGACGCCATGCTGATGCATCGTTCGATCCGAGACAACATCGCTTATGGCAAGGCCACCGCGACGGAAGGCGAGATCGTCGAAGCCGCCAAACGGGCGGCGGCCCACGACTTCATCATGGATGTGCAGGACCCCAAGGGGCGCCGCGGGTATGACGCTCATGTCGGGGAACGCGGGGTCAAGCTTTCAGGCGGCCAGCGCCAGCGTATCGCGATCGCGCGCATGATGCTCAAGGATGCGCCGATCCTGATCCTCGACGAGGCGACGTCTGCCCTGGATTCCGAGGTGGAGGCGGCAATCCAGGACAACCTCTATCGGCTCATGGAAGGCAAGACCGTGATCGCCATAGCGCATCGACTGTCCACCATCGCTGCCCTTGACCGACTGGTCGTGCTCGACCAAGGCCGGATCGTGGAAGAGGGCTCCCATGACGAACTGCTCGCCAGAGGCGGACTCTACGCGCAGCTCTGGAAGCGCCAATCCGGCGGCTTCCTTGCCGAAAGCCTGGCGGCGGAGTAGGGCAGATGGCTTTGCGCCCGCCAAGCTTCTCTTCGGGTCGTACATCCTCCCAAAGCGGGTCGAACGTGCTCGACTACGAGATCGCCGGCGAAATGGCCTCGGCTCTTGGCCGTGCCGGCCGGCGCGTCGAGGAGACGCTCGCACTTCTGCGTGCCGAGGCGCTTGAGAGTGAGGCGAGGCCGCGCCTCCTACGCGATGCCGCCGAAGCCGTACATGCCTATTTCATCCAGCGCGAATTATGCGGGATGCGCCGCCATGAGGCCGTGATTCGTGAGTACGACATCCCGAAGGCGGTCCTCGTCCGGCTGGGCGCCAAGTGATGCAGGTCGTTGGTGTCTTGTTCCGGCCAAAGCGGCAATTGCCGCCATTGTGCCGAGCACCGGATTCGACGATGCGAGCGCCGTCTGTCAGATCGGCGCAAGGCCAGAAAATCCGGGCTGGGAATAAAGCCCGCGACAATCTGCCCTGAGGCCGTCAGGCGTCTGGACAAGCGCATTCTTCACGCATAAACCAGCCCGACAATGCCGGAGGTATTCGCTAGCCCGTTCGCCATGCGCCGTCGGGCCGGCGTTGGTGAGCGGGGGAAGGCTCGACCGCCGGCGATCATGAGGGAAAAGGATTAGAGTCCCGTGAGCGCACACGATACGACGGAGCCCACCCGGCGAGATTTTCTATATATAGCGACAGGCATGGCCGGTGTTGTCGGCGCTGGCGCCGTGGCATGGCCGTTCATCGACCAGATGCGTCCCGATGCTTCCACGCGCGCGCTGGCCTCTGTCGAGGTGGACGTTTCCTCGCTCGAGCCGGGTATGTCGCTGACGGCCAAATGGCGCGGCAAGCCGGTGTTCATCCGTAACCGCACGCCTGAGGAGATCGAGGCGGCCAAGGCTGTTCCGCTCGCCGATCTCAAGGATCCGGTTGCGCGCAACGCCAATATCGCATCCGACGCCCCGGCCACCGATGCGGACCGCTCTGCCGGTGAAGGCAAAGAAAACTGGATCATCATGGTCGGCGTCTGCACCCATCTCGGCTGCGTGCCGCTCGGCCAGTCCGGCGATTTCGGCGGCTGGTTCTGCCCTTGCCACGGCTCGCACTACGATACCGCCGGTCGTATCCGTAAGGGGCCGGCGCCGGAGAATTTGGCCGTGCCGGCATTCGAATTCATCTCCGACACTAAAATCCGGATCGGCTAAGGGGGCATTTCCATGGCTGGTGGACACTCGACCTATAAGCCGACGAGCGGTATCGGGCGCTGGATCGATGCGCGCATGCCATTGCCGCGGCTCGTCTATGATTCTTTCGTCGCCTATCCAGTTCCGCGCAATCTGAACTATGCCTACACGTTCGGCGGCATCCTTTCGATCATGCTGGTAGCGCAGATCCTGACCGGCGTCGTGCTCGCCATGCACTATGCCGCCAATACAGGGATCGCTTTCCAGTCGGTCGAAAGGATCATGCGCGACGTGAATTCGGGGTGGCTGCTGCGCTACCTCCATTCCAACGGCGCCTCGTTCTTCTTCATCGCCGTCTACATCCATATTTTCCGTGGTCTCTATTACGGGTCCTACAAGGCGCCGCGCGAACTGCTGTGGATCCTGGGCTGCATCATCTATCTGCTGATGATGGCGACAGGCTTCATGGGGTATGTGCTGCCTTGGGGACAGATGAGCTTCTGGGGCGCGACCGTCATCACCGGTTTCTTCACCGCCATCCCCTTGGTCGGCGAATGGATCCAGCAGTTGCTGCTTGGCGGTTTCGCCGTCGACAATCCGACCCTCAACCGCTTCTTCTCGCTTCATTACCTGCTGCCCTTCATGATCGCCGGCGTCGTGGTGCTCCATGTCTGGGCGCTGCACGTGACGGGTCAGACCAATCCGACGGGCATCGAGGTAAAGTCGAAGACCGACACGGTTCCGTTCACGCCGCATGCGACCACCAAGGACGCGTTCGCCATGGTCGTGTTCCTCGCCGTCTTCGCCTATTTCGTCTTCTACATCCCGAACTATCTCGGCCATCCCGACAACTACATCGTCGCGGACCCGCTGAAGACGCCTGCACACATCGTGCCTGAATGGTACTTCCTGCCGTTCTACGCGATCCTGCGCGCCATCACCTTCAATATCGGCCCGATCAACTCCAAGCTGGGCGGCGTGCTGGCCATGTTCGGCTCCATCGCGGTGCTGTTCGTCGTCCCCTGGCTCGACACCTCCAGGGTTCGCTCCGCGGTGTACCGTCCTTGGTACAAGCTGTTCTTCTGGCTGTTCTTCCTGAACGCCATCTTCCTGGGCTGGCTGGGATCCCGCCCGGCGGAGGGTTCCTATGTGGTGATGGCCCAGATCGGCACGCTCTATTACTTCGCCTTCTTCCTTGTGATCATGCCGGTGCTCGGCCTCATCGAGACGCCGCGTCGCCTGCCCAACTCGATCACCGAGGCGGTGCTGGCCAAGAAGGGCGAGACGCCGGTTGCGACCGCTGCGGCGGAAGCCAAGAGTTGAAACGTAGAGAATCTTTGAGAGGACTGTTTTCATGAAGAAGATTCTCAGCGGACTGGCGGCGCTCGGCTTCGTGCTCGCTGCGGCAGGCGCGGTGAATGCGGCGGAGGAGGCTGGGCACAGCGCTGCCGAGCCGACCCACTTCCCGATCCACAAGCCGGTGCAGCAGGACTGGTCCTTCGCCGGGCCGTTCGGCACTTACGACAGGGGCCAGCTTCAGCGCGGTCTCAAGATCTACAAGGAAGTCTGCTCCGCTTGTCATTCCATGAGCCTTGTCCCCTTCCGCAGCCTGGAAGGCCTTGGTTACTCGGAAGCCCAGGTGAAGGCCTTCGCGGCTGAATACACTGTCCAGGACGGGCCCAACGCCGACGGTGAAATGTTCGAACGTCCGGCTCTGCCGACGGACTACTTCCCATCACCGTTTCCGAATGCGATCGCTGCGGCAGCCGCCAACAACGGCGCGGCGCCACCCGACTTCTCGCTCATCGCCAAGGCGCGTGGTGTGGAACGTGGCTTCCCGACCTTCGTCTTCGATATCTTCACCGGGTATGCCGAGAACGGACCGGACTACATCCACGCCCTGCTGACGGGCTATGACGAGCAGCCCCCGGCCGGCATGGAGATCGCGGAAGGAACGCACTACAACCCGTATTTCATAGCGGGTAAGTCGCTGGCGATGGCCAAGCCGCTTTCCGACGGCCAAGTGACCTACGAGGACGGTTCGCCAGAGACGGTCGAGCAGTATTCACGCGACATCGCGGCCTTCCTGATGTGGGCGGCCGAGCCTCATCTTGAGGACCGCAAGCAGACCGGCTTCCGGGTCATTGTTTTCCTGATCCTGTTCGGTGGGCTGGTCTATCTCACCAAGCGCAAGGTCTGGGCCGGCACACCGCATTGAGCGGAAACCGGATATTGTTTTGGAAGGGCGCCTGACGGGCGCCCTTTTCATTCGAACTGGAAAACGGCATGAATGTCGCGAACCGGATCCCTGCCATGAAATCGCCCATCGAGAATACGCTGCTCTCCGCCATCCGCACGATTCCGGACTATCCAAAGCCGGGTATCCTGTTTCGGGACATCACGACCCTGCTCGGCGACGCGCGTGCCTTCCGGCGGGCCGTGGACGAACTGGTCCAGCCCTGGGCTGGTCTCAAGATCGACAAGATCGCGGGCATCGAGGCACGCGGCTTTATTCTCGGCGGGGCAATCGCGCACCAGCTTTCGGCCGGCTTCATACCGATCCGCAAGAAAGGCAAGCTGCCGCACGAGACCGTGCGGGTTGCCTACAGTCTCGAATACGGACTCGACGAGATGGAGATGCATAGGGATGCGGTGGCTCCGGGCGAGCGGGTCATCCTCGTCGACGATCTGATCGCTACGGGCGGTACGGCGGAAGCCGCTGTGAAGCTGCTTCGCCAGATGAGAGCGGACATCGTGTCGGCATGCTTCGTCATCGACCTGCCGGATCTCGGTGGCAGGCAGAAGCTCGAGGCGCTCGACGTGCCGGTGCGAACGCTCGTCGCCTTCGACGGGCACTGACCATTCTTAAAACCGCGGAAACGCTCTGCCCATTTGTTCTTACGCAATTCTGGGCACAAAACGCCATGCACTTTGCTGGAATTTCTCTATCTGAGCTCGCGCGTCCTTCCGTACAGGAAAGCCCTCATTGCGGCGTCATCGCATAGGCCGATCGAGCGCTCATAGGCTTCGAGCGCTTCATCCACGCGACCAACCCTGCTGAGAAGATGACCGCGGAGCGCCCAGTAAGGCTGATAGATCCTGGAAGCGGCCTCGGGAAGTTCCGCTAGAAGCGCCAGCCCAGCCTGTGCGCCCCGCAATTCGCTGATGGCCGCAGCGCGGCCGACCACCGCGCCGGTTGTCGGAGCGATGCGCACAAGCCCCTCGTAAAGCAGGACCGCCGCGTTCCAATCGGTGTGCCCCGTCTTCGCGCGACTGGCGTGCACGGACTGGATCGCGGCCTCCAGCTGGAATCTGCCCATCCGTCCCGCACCAGCCGCATGGGCAAGCTCACGTTCGGCCTCATCGATCAGCGGTTGCGACCAGAGCCCGCAGTCCTGTTCGGCGAGCGGCACGTAGGAACCCTGGGCATCCCGTCGTGCCGGATGTCGGGCCTCGCAATGGAGCATCAGTGCCAACAAGCCGTGCGCCTCGGGCTCGGCTGGAAGCAGCGCGGCGACCAATCGCCCGAGATGTAGCGCTTCTTCCGGCAAACCGCGGCGCCGCGGATCGTCGCCCGCCACATCATCCCAACCGCTGCCATAAGCCGCATAGATCGCCTCCAGGACGGCGTCGAGCCGTGGCTGAAGGTCATCAGGGGTGGGGACTTCGAAGGGAATGCCGGAGGTTCGGATGACTGCCTTTGCCCGCGACAAGCGGCGTCCCATTGCAGCAGGGCTGACGCAGAAGGCCGATGCGATCCGGGCGGCGTCCAGCCGCAGGATCGTTTGCAGCATCAGCGGGGTACGGATCGTGGGATCGATCTTCGGATGGGCCGAGATGAAGAGGAGTTTCAGTCGTTCGTCTCCGAGGCCTCCGGGGCCGGACGAAAGCTCCTCAGCTTCGGCAGCCGCGGCGATCAGCGCCGGCAGTGACTGCCGGCGCGTCTGCTGACGTCGTGCCGCGTCGATAAGCCTGCGTCTCGCCGCAACGAGCAGCCAAGCCTCCGGCCTTTCCGGGATTCCGCTTTCCGGCCATCGTGCGAGAGCCGCTTCGAAGGCGTCGATCAGAGCGTCCTCCGCCGTCGCGATGTCGCTCGAGCGGGCGGAGAGGAAGGCGAGCAAGCGGCCGTAAGATTCCCGGGCCGCTCGCTCCACCACGTCGTGGACGTTGCCCATCACGTCAATAGGTCGCTGCCTCCACCGATTTCAGCATCTCGGCGTGCGTGTTCGGTGGCAGGACGGGTCGAACTTCGACACCGCCATGCGGTCCGGCGGGAAAACGCGCCGCCCATTTCAGCGCGGTATCCATGTCGGGAACGTCAATGATGAAGAAACCGCCAAGCTGTTCCTTCGTGTCGGCGAAAGGGCCATCCTGCACGCGGTGTCCGCTTGCTGTTGGCCGCACGCTGGTCGCTGTCTTAGGAGGCTCCAGGCCAGCTCCGGTGACGACAATCCCGGCCTCTTGCAGCGCTTTCATGTAAGGGACGAAGGAACCCAAGAAAACGTCGCGCTGTTCAGGGTCCTCGCGTGCCGAGAATTCCTCGGGGCTTTGATAGAAAAGAAGCGAGTAGTGCATCGTCCTGTCCTTTCGGTTGCGAGCGGGTCGTGATCGCTCGGCCCAATGACGGCTGAACCTGGCAAATTCGGACATTGGAAGACGAATTTTCGCGCGGCGCCTGCCGGTCCGCAAGCGCCGCGTTCTGCAGTCGCGCTATTCCACCTTCACCAACACGGCGCTGGTGAATTCGATGACCTTATCGCCGGAGGAGTCGAACGCTTCGGCAAGGATGGTGAGCAGCCGCCATCCCGGCCGAGAAGCAACAGCCCGGTGCTCGATGCCGGTTCGGGTGAAAGTGATCGCCTCGCCGGCATAGACCGGCTTCAGCCACTTCAGATTCCTGAAGCCGGGCGAGGGTCCGAATTCGGGCATCGGGCCAGGGCCGGCCCACCTTCTCAGCTCCTGGTCGGCGCGGGTCATCAGATTGTATTTCATCCAGGTGGCGGCGGTGTGCCAGCCGGAGGCGCAAAGTCGCCCGAACACGCTTCGCTCCGCCGCCTTCTCGTCGAGATGAAAGGGCTGCGGATCGAACTTGCCAGCAAAGGTCTTGATCTCTTCCGGCTCGAATATGTGGGTGCCGAGCGTGGTCGTCACGCCTATGCCGAAGAACTCGTCGAGGGTCATGCCGCTGCCTCGCGGGTCAGGAACATGCCGGTATTCTGCAGTTCCAGAACGATCTCGTTGCGCTGATTGACGAGTTCGCTCTGCACGGTGACGAAGCCGAGGCCGGGCCTCGATTTCGAGATACGCTTGGCGATCGTGCGACTGCGGCCAGTGAGAGTGTCGCCCGCCAGGACCGGCTTCTTCCAGCGCACATAGTCCAGGCCCGGAGAGCCTTGGGACGTGGAATCAAGCAGGAAGCCATCGCACATCATGCGCATGAATACGCAGCACGTATGCCATCCCGAGGCCGACAGGCCGCCGAGGATGCTGGCCTTGCCGGCCTCCTCATCGAGATGCATCGGTTGAGCGTCGAACTCGCTCGCGAATTCGATGATCTCGGCCGCCGTCACGGTCTTGCTGCCGAGCGTGATCGTGCCGCCTTCCTCGAAATCCTCGAAGGCCCATTTCTTGGTGGTCATGGCCCATCCTGTTCAAACTTGTACGATTACCATGGACCGGGCGTGCCACGAAGGCAAGGCGAAGGCGAGGGTGGCATAGCCGCGAACGATCCTTGTCCTATCGCGCTCACAGCCATCCGCGCCGACGGAAATACCAAAACGGAAACACCGCCGAGACAAGCATCAAACCGAGCGCGAGTGGATAGCCGAGGCTCCATTTAAGTTCCGGCATCAGATCGAAATTCATGCCGTAGATTGAAGCGACGACCGTCGGCGGAAGGAACACGACCGCGGCCACCGACACGATCTTGATGATGGCGTTCTGCTCGATGTTGATCATCCCAAGGGTGGCGTCGAGCAGGAACGTGATCTTCTGCGACAGGAACGAGGCGTGGTCGGCCAGCGAGGCGACGTCACGGGACAGGGTTTTGACCCGGGCGCGCACATCCTTGCCGTCCTTCGCCTGGCCGGTGGCGTTGGCCAAGAAACCGCTCAGCCGCTGCAAGGTAGTCAGGCTGTTGCGCATGTTTGAAGTGAGCGATTCCTTCCGGCCAATCTGCTTGAGCAGCAGCAGGAAACCGACGTTGCGTTTGGATGCCTTGGTCTCGGTGGGGTAGAAGATCTCCTTCGACAGCACCTCGATGTCGCGCGAGATACGTTCGAGGACGTCGGCGAGGCGATCGACAATAGCCTCCAGCAATCCGACGAGGATCGTCTCGCCGGATGTGCAGCCGATCGACGCCTTTTCCGCTCGCATCGGAAATGTCTGGAAGGCGCGCGGTTCGTGATAGCGGATCGTGACCAATCGCTTGCCTGCCAGCACGAAGGTTACCGGCGCGATCACCGGTTCATCGCTGTCCGTATGGGCGGGCAAGGTAGCGGTCATGAAGTAGACGCCATCCTCTGCATAAAGACGGCTGGAGATCTCGATCTCCTCCATTTCCTCGCGGGTGGGGACACCGACGCCCAGCCATTTTTCGATCGCCTGCTCCTCTTCCCTGGTCGGGCTGACGAGATCGACCCAGACCACCTTGTCCGCGTTCGCGGCGAGGCCATCGACCATGTGCAGACGCTCGTTGTCCACCACGAATGCCTTGAGCATGGAAATCTCTCCCTGGGCTTCGATGAGGCGCTCGACGTCGCTTAGTTGAGGATTGCGACAGATATTTTGCAGCGAAATTCAGCCGATCTGCGCGGGTTAGCCCCCGCGGCGGATCGCGTCAAGCCGCGTGTCTTGCGACGCGGGAGGCATCCCCCTGTGGGTTGATCGCTGAGGTATGGTTGCCCGGCAACAGGCGCTTTCACATTTATGTGCGGTTGCGGGCCGGCCCTTGCGAATTGGCGCGAACACCCCCATCTGCGGCGGCGCTGACATCGTTTGGGCGGGCCGATGAGTCGGTAATTACAGCATATCGCAGCCGGGTGGACCTCACTTGGTTGCGGGCAGATGCGGCCAAGACAGAGAGATAAAGCGCCATCGTGCGTCCGCAAGGACGTGCGGCGCTCTTAGTGCCTTCCGGAGAATTTCATATGTTTGAACAGAATGTTGGTTTCAGCGAGCGGGCGACGCGCACTCTTGCCGGCGTGGTTTTGCTTACGATGATTTTCCTCGCACCCGAGGCGCCGCTGCGCTGGTTCGGATTGATCGGCATCGTGCCGCTGTTGACTGGCCTGTTCGGAGTGTGCCCGTTCTACAAGCTGCTGCACAAGACGAGCTTGAAGAAACAGGCGCGGTAGCAGGACGTCACCTCCCACCCATTTCGAAAGGAGCTGGCTTCGGGCCAGCTTTTTTCTTGAGGCTCGTTGGCTGGCCCAAACAAAAGGAGCGGCATCGGATTGCCGCTCCTTCCAAGGACATGCAGGACGCAGTATTTCAGGTATTGAACTTGAAGAGCATGACATCGCCGTCCTGAACGACGTATTCCTTGCCTTCATCGCGAGCCTTGCCGGCTTCCTTCGCCGGCACTTCTCCACCCAGTGTCACGAAGTCGTTGTAGGCGATCGTCTGGGCGCGAATGAAGCCGCGCTCGAAATCGGTATGAATGACACCTGCGGCTTGCGGCGCCTTGGTGCCCCGGACGATTGTCCAGGCGCGCGTTTCCTTCGGCCCAGCGGTGAAATAGGTGATCAGGTTGAGCAGTTCATAACCGGCACGGATCAGCCGGTCCAGGCCCGGTTCGTCGAGGCCGAGCGCCGCGAGGAATTCGTGCTCCTCCTCGTCGGGAAGCTGCGCCACCTCGGCTTCGATGGCCGCGGAGATGACGACGCTGCGCGCGCCCTGGGCGGCGGCCATCGCCTCGACCGCCTCGGTATGCTCGTTGCCTGTTGCGGCGTCAGCCTCCGCGACGTTGCAGACGTAAAGCACAGGCTTGGAGGTGAGAAGGTTCAGGCCCTGCAGGATCCTGAGATCTTCGGTGGCGATGCCGTCGAGCATCACGCGCACCGGCTTGCCCGCTTGCAGCAGTTCCAAAGCCTTCTCCATGACCGGCAGAACTGTGATCGCCTCCTTGTCCTTGCCGGTGGCGCGCTTGCGCATCTGGACGATACGGCGCTCCAGGCTTTCGAGATCGGACAGCATCAGCTCCGTCTCGACGGTCTCCGCGTCGGCCACAGGGTCGATGCGGCCTTCGACATGGGTGATGTCGTCATCCTCGAAGCAGCGCAGCACGTGGACGATCGCGTCGACCTCGCGAATGTTGGCGAGGAACTGGTTGCCGAGCCCTTCGCCCTTCGACGCGCCGCGCACCAGGCCGGCGATGTCGACGAAGGAAATGCGCGTCGGGATGATTTCTTTCGATTTCGCCGCGCTCGCGATCTTCTCCAACCGGGGATCGGGCACTGCGACCTCGCCGGTGTTGGGCTCGATCGTGCAGAATGGATAGTTTGCGGCCTGGGCGGCCGCAGTTCTGGTCAGTGCGTTGAAGAGCGTCGACTTGCCGACATTGGGCAGGCCGACGATGCCGCATTTGAAACCCATGTGATCCGGTCCTATCGGGAATTCGATTTTAGCGAGGGCTATGGGGAACGGAGCGAGGCCCGTCAAGCCCGGCTTCGGAAAAGGCCGTCAATCCTTTCCGAGCAGCTTCTTGAGCATGGCCGCCATGGGGCCGGTCTCTGGCATTTTGGCGGCAGGCTGCTGCGGCCGTGCTTGCCGGATGTGGCTCTGGGCCTTTGTTGCCGGCTTTTCCGGCCGCGCCTTGTCGCCGGGAATGGCGAGGCTCAGCCTGTTCATGAAGCCGTTGTCGTCGCCCCTGACCAGGAGATCGGCATTGTCGGCGATCGCATCGAGCAGCGGCTCCAGCCACCCCTTGTCGGCCTTGGAGAAATCTCCCAGCACATGGCCGTGCACCAGCTCCTTGACACCGGGGTGCCCAACACCGATGCGCACACGACGATAGTCCTTCCCGACATGGGCGTCGATCGAGCGGATGCCGTTGTGCCCTCCAGCGCCGCCCCCTGTCTTGACGCGAACCTTGCCGGCGACGAGATCGATCTCGTCGTAGAGAACGGTGAGCGCCGAAGGTCCCAGCTTGAAAAAGCGCATCGCCTCGCCGACCGATTGGCCGGACAGGTTCATGAAGGTCTGGGGCTTCAGCAGGATAACCTTTTCATCGCCGAGCTTCCCCTCGGCGATTTCTCCCTGGAACTTCTTCGACCAGGGGGAAAAACCATGGCGACGGGCGATGGCGTCCGCCGCCAGGAAACCGACATTGTGCCGGTTGTTGGCGTATTTGGGGCCGGGATTTCCGAGACCGGCAAAGAGCAGCACGGTTCCGGCCTCCCAGTCTATTCCTCGGTCGAGCCTTCCGCTTCCTCAGCTTCAGCTTCTTCGCTCTCGGCCGCGGGCTTCATGGCGGCAGAGCCGGCGACGGTTGCGATCGTGAAGTCGCGGTCGGTGATGACAGGCTTCACGCCAGCCGGCAGCTTCACCGCCGAGATGTGGATGGAATCGCCGATTTCGGCTCCGGCAAGATCGACGGTGATGAATTCCGGGATCGCATTGGCCGGGCAGTGGAACTCCACTTCGTGGCGGACGATGTTGAGCACGCCGCCGCGCTTGATGCCGGGCGACTTCTCTTCGTTGATGAAGTGGACGGGCACCTGCACGTTGACTTCGGTGTTCTTGCCGACCCGCAGGAAGTCGACATGGAGCGGGAAGTCACGGACGGGATCGAGCTGGTAGTCCTTGGGCAGGACCTGGATCTTCTTGCCGTCGATGTCGATCGTGGCGACGGTGGTCAGGAAACCACCCCCGTGGATCTTGTAGAAGATATCCTTGTAGCTCAGGGCGATCGCCAGGGGAGGCTGCTTGTCGCCGTAGATCACTGCAGGCACTTTGCCGTTGCGGCGAACTTCCCGGGCGGACCCCTTACCGACCCGTTCGCGCGCTTCGGCCTTGAGCTCGTAAGTTTCGCTCATGGCATTTCCTTTCGCGTTGTTATGGAGCGTTCGCGGCAGCCGAGGCTTTGCCGTAAACGTTGAAAGCCGCCGGTTGAGGCGGCCTTCCTCCGCGTTGCCTCCAAGGGTGTCTACGCGGGTGGCCGCTCTATAGCGGAAGGGGCGGTGAAGCGCAAGATTTCGCCCGATGCAGCTCTTCTCTAGAAAAAAAGACCGCCGCGACGTGGCGCGGCGGGGAGTGAGGACCATCAATGGCTGGGTTTACTCAAAGCAGCCAAGGCTCGCGTCGGCTTTTCCATTCCAACCAAAACGCTTTGGCGGGCCCGAAGGCCTCGTCGGGACTGAGCCCCGCATCCCGCAACAGGCGGTCGTTCCGGGGATATCCGACATGGCGCCTGTTCATTGCCGGCAGATCGTCGAGCCGCATCACGCAACCGTCCCGTGTTTCCCG
Organism: Mesorhizobium sp. 1B3; assembly: GCF_050958605.1. Lineage (NCBI taxonomy): Bacteria > Pseudomonadati > Pseudomonadota > Alphaproteobacteria > Hyphomicrobiales > Phyllobacteriaceae > Mesorhizobium > Mesorhizobium sp. 1B3. The sequence goes on from NZ_JBJHDO010000002.1 coordinate 388,649, forward strand.
TCAGCATTGTCACGCAGGCTCGGGCATTTTCCAAGCGAATTGAAATGATGTCTGTCATTCGATTTTCTTATGCCCCACGGTCCGGCGAGCCCGACTATCACCACCTCAATCTGTCGTGCTCGCTTCACTTGACCTTCTGTCCTGTAAAACGATCTCGTTCGTGCCAAAACTCGCAAACTGGACACCACTCGCCTTCGTAATCGATTCCTTCCTCGTGAGGGCACCCGATGATGCCGTCACTCATCGCGACTGTCCGAACCTGATGCTTCTCGAGGAATTCAAGTATCTCGCCGGTAATGCCGGGGTCGGCGCGGACGTCACCCTCGGCCACTTTCCAGGCGCGTAAATCTCGGACCCCTTCATTCTCGGATTGCACGATGCCAACGGCGACCTTTGTCGCCTGGCTGAGATTCGGACCATAAAAGGCGATCGTTGCTACCGGCCACCCCCGGTATCCTTTCCGAGCTTTCTTTTGCAGGCGCTTGTGAAATCGGCCTTCCAACATGTTGCATCCTCCACGAGGCGACTGTTGGACGCCGCGATCGACCTGGGGAGGAAGCGCGGCGCCCAGTTGCTCGAAGGATATCCCGTCGATCCGGATTCGCCGAGCTTCCGGTTCATGGGGGTTTGTCGATCTGTTCAAGGGGCGGGGCTTCACCGCCGTAGGCGGGCGGGTTCGCGACGGCATGTGATGCGGCTCGACCTTAGCGAGAGCAAGGCCGCCACCAACCATGATGCGCAATCATAGCGTGTCCGCTTCGGCCGCTGGTCGCGTCTCGATTGACATTCCTGGAACGAATTGGAATGATGCGCGGTATCTGATTTTGTTATGGCTTATCATGCCAGCCCTGCTTGACAGCGACCTCCTGCGCACCTTCGTGGCGATCGCCGATACCGGCAATTTCACCCGTGCGGCTGAGCATGTCGGCCGCACCCAGTCGGCGATCTCGATGCAGATGAAACGTCTGGAAGCAACGGTCGGCGCCGCGCTTTTCGAACGCGGCTCCCGGGGGGTGAAGCTCACCATCAAGGGGGATCAGCTGCTGGTCAATGCGCGGCGGGTCGTCGGAATGCTCGAGGAAGCCTCGGCCGCAATCGCGGCTCCTCCCCTGCAGGGGCCGGTGCGCATCGGCATCCCCGAGGAATATGGATATTCGGTGTTGTCGCGGGCGCTCGCCGCCTTCGCCAAGCTCCATCGCAATGTCGAGGTTACGACCCGGTACGGCCATTCGGCGCATCAGATGGCCGAACTCAAGGAGGGCAAACTCGATCTCGCGGTCGTGTTCGAATGGCGCCCTTCAAAGCGGGGTGAAATCCTGCTCAACGACCCGACGGTCTGGGTGACTTCGAATGTCCATTGTATTCATGAGGGGAACCCGGTTCCGGTCGCGCTCTACGAGAATTCCCGCTGGTCCCGGGAGTTCGCGATCAAATCGCTGGAACGGTGCGGGATCGACTATCGGGTCGCCTGCCGCAGCGACAACAGCGCCGGATTGATGCTCGCCGTGGAGTCGGGTCTCGCGATCGCGCCTGTTTCGCGTAGCAACATCCCTTCGGGATGTCGCGAACTGACGGTCGCGGACGGCTTCGACACGATCGATTCCTCCAATGTCGTCCTGCACCGTAACCGCGGCTCCAAGGGGGCCGCGGTGGACGGCATGGCCGACGCCATCCGCGAGGCGTTCCGGGCACGTCCCGCGGAACTGCCGTAGACAGGCGGATAACTTCCAAATTCAGCCCACTGGTCCGGGATTTGTTGCTTGTCCGCGGCTGCTCAATTCGCTAAAATTCCAGTCTCGGGGGCATGGTGGACTCCCCGCTAGGCTTCGGCCCAAGCTCCGCCTTCGCTATGTTGCGGAGGTTGCCATGCCACGGACAATATCACCGGAACAGTTGATCCCACTGATCGGAGCGGAAGATTGCCCGATCATCGTTGATGTGCGACGCGCCGAAACCTTCCGTTCCGCGCCAACCCGTATCGCGGCCGCGGTCTGGCGCGACCATTGCAAAACGGCCGAATGGTATCCGAGCATGCCGGCGGGCAAGGGCCTCGTCGTCTATTGCACCCACGGCCACAATGTCAGCGCCCTAGCCGCGGCATGTCTTGCCGAAGCCGGCGCCGACGTGGCGCTCCTTGAAGGCGGGATCGAGGCCTTCGCCGGGGCAGGGGGAACGCTCGTCAAGATGAACGCGCCAGGAGTCGACGTGACCTCGGCGGACGGTAGCGTCTGGGTCACTCGGGAAAGGCCGAAGATAGATCGGATCGCCTGCCCGTGGCTGATCCGGCGGTTCATCGATCCTTTCGCGACCGTTCTCTTCGTCGCGCCCGAGTGGGTCCGCGATGTTGCCGATGAGATCGGTGCGACCCCGTTCGATGTGGAAGGCGTCCGTTATTCGCATAGGGGCGACACATGCAGCTTTGACACGCTCCTTACGGAGTTTGGCCTTGGCGATGCTCCACTCCAGCATCTCGCGCGCATCGTGCGCGGGGCGGACACTGCACGGCTCGATCTGGAGTCTCAAGCCGCGGGGCTGCTCGCCCTTTCGCTCGGCCTCTCGGCGATCGAAAGGGACGATCGGGTACAGTTGGAAAAGGGCCTCATGATCTACGATGCGCTTTACGGCTGGTGTCGCTATGCCGTCGACGAGCATCATAACTGGCCTTCGCCCTCGGTGTCGGCATGAACGCGCCCATCGATTCGCGCGGGTCGGTCACGCTGGGAGAAGCCACGCGTGTTTTCGCCAGGATCGGCATTCTTTCTTTCGGCGGGCCGGCCGGGCAGATTGCCCTGATGCACCGCGTGATTGTCGAGGAAAAGGGCTGGCTCGACGAAGCGCGTTTCCTTCATGCACTGAACTACTGCATGCTCCTGCCTGGGCCGGAAGCAATGCAACTCGCCATCTATTCCGGCTGGTTGCTTCACGGGGTGCGTGGCGGCCTTGTCGCCGGACTGCTGTTTATCTTGCCCGGCGCTTTCGTGATCACGACCCTATCGGCCATTTATCTGCAGTTCGGTCACGTGCCGCTGATACAGGGATTGCTCCTCGGCATGAAGGCCGCCGTGCTTGCCGTCGTGCTCGAGGCCCTGATCAGGATGTCGCGGCGCTCAGTGCGTCACGGCTTCGCGCTGGCGCTCGCCATGGCCGGTTTTGTCGCTATCGCCTTTCTGCGGCTGCCCTTTCCCTTGATCATACTCGGCGCCGTCCTCTGCGGCGCCTTGATGGCGCTTGATGCGACGGATGACGGCAAACGATCCGAAGCAGCCGCCGAGATACCCGAATGGGCAAGGCCGAGCCTCGGACGTTTCCTGAAGACATCGGCAATATGGTTGGCGATCTGGCTGCTCCCCCTCATGGCACTTTCATCGATGTCCGGCACCTTCGAAGTCTTTGCCGCGGAGGCGTTGTTCTTCTCGAAGATGGCAGCGGTGACTTTCGGCGGGGCCTACGCCGTGCTGGCCTACGTCGCCCAGCAAGCGGTCGAAGTCCACCACTGGCTGCTGGCGGACGAGATGCTCACCGGGCTTGGCCTTGCCGAAACCACGCCTGGACCGCTGATCCTCGTACTGGTCTTCGTGGGCTTTCTCGGAGGTGCGCGTCTTTCCGGCCTCGATCCGCTCACCGGCGGCGTAACCGGCGCGGTGGTTACGCTATGGTTCACTTTCGTGCCGTGCTTCCTCTGGATCTTCGCCGGTGCGCCCTATGTGGAGACCGTCCGCAATGTACGCTGGCTGGCCAGCGCCCTCGCCGCCGTCACGGCAGTCGTGGTCGGCATCATTGCCAATCTGGCTCTGTGGTTCGCGCTGCACGTTCTGTTCGGCGTCGTCCGGGACATCGAGGTGGGACCGTTCATATTCGCAATTCCCGATCTGCCCACCTTCGATCCCGGGAGCATGCTCATCGCACTGGCGGCCGGCATAGCGCTGATCGTCTTCAGGGCAAACCTCATCGCCGTCCTGGCAGCGGCTGCGCTGGCAGGCATGGGCTGGAAACTCGCGATGGGATAGCCGAGACGGATCCGCTAGTACGCTGCGCTCAGTCGAACAGGCTCGAAACCGATTCTTCCTGGGCCGTGCGCGAGATCGCTTCGCCGATCAGGTCGCCGATCGAGACGACGCGGATATTGTGGGCGTCCATGACCGCCTGGGTCGGCTGGATGGAATCGGTGATCACCAGTTCCTGAAGCTGGGAGCCGGTGATACGCGCGATGGCTCCGCCCGACAGCACGCCATGCGTGATGTAGGCGGTGACGCTGCTGGCGCCCTTGGCGAGCAGTGCGTCCGCGGCATTGCACAGCGTTCCGCCGGAATCGACGATGTCGTCGAAGAGCAGGCAGTCCTTCCCCTTGACGTCGCCAATGACGTTCATGACCTCGGATTCTCCTGGTCGTTCGCGACGCTTGTCGACGATTGCCAGTTGCGCGTCGACCCGCTTGGCGAGCGCGCGCGCACGGACCACGCCGCCCACGTCGGGCGACACGACCATGACGTTCGACAATTGCTTGTACTTGGCCTTCACGTCGCGAGCCATGACCGGGACGGAGAAGAGGTTGTCGGTCGGGATATCGAAGAAGCCCTGGATCTGGCCGGCGTGGAGATCGAGCGTCAGCACGCGATTGGCGCCGGCGTGTGCGATCATGTTAGCGACCAGCTTGGCCGAGATCGGGGTGCGCCCGGAGGCGCGCCTGTCCTGGCGGGCGTAGCCGAAATAAGGGATGACCGCAGTGATACGCCGTGCCGAGGAGCGCATGAACGCGTCGATCATGATGAGCAATTCCATCAGATGATCGTTGGTCGGGAAGGAGGTCGACTGGAGGATGAATACATCCTCGCCGCGCACGTTTTCCTGGATCTCGACGAAGATTTCCTGGTCGGCGAAACGACGGACGCTGGCCTTGCCCAAGGGAATGTTCAGATAGCGGGCGACAGCCTCGGCCAGAACCCGGTTGGAATTACCCGCAAAGAGTTTCATGAAGAGTCCTTGGCTTACCCGCCCAGATGACGGGGCTTTTAGTCTCCTTCGCCGCCATTGCAAGCGGCGAAGAGACGCATTCGGCCTGAAAATCCCAAGAATCTCGACGAGAGCGAAATCCCGATAGGGTTCGCACCGTGCTAGCCGGACCGGCCGGCCAGCCAGGTGGCCAACTGATTGACGGTCACGTCGGCGATCGACTGCATGGTTTCGCCCGACACGGCTACCCAGCCTTCGCCTTTGCCGGTCGCTTTTTGCTGCCCCTGGATGCGGTGCAGCCGATTGCCCGAAGCGTCGAGCACGTCCCAGACGTAGATGACCGTGGTCCCGTTGCCCTCCGAAATCGCGGAGAGGTAGCCCTTGAGCACGTGAGTCGCGGTGGGATCGTCCGATCGGGCGAGCCCAATGCCGCGCTCCCGGGCCTTCAGCGCGATGCGCTCCGTCAGCGGCGTGACCGCTTCGACGGTCGAACCGACGATTGGGGCGAATTGGATTTTGGTGGAGCTGTTGATCGCCGCGACTTGCCCCGGCGCTGTTTGCCCGGAAGCCGTTGTCGACGATGTCGCGGCCGTTGCATCCGGTGCGGAGATGGCCGGAGAGGGCGTCGTGGAGGCGGGCGGCTGCTGCGTCCCGGTCAAGGAGGAGGGTTCGAGCACGTCGGAAGTCGTGCACGCGGCAAGCAGAACGCCGGCAAGCAACGCCACCACCATGGCGACGGTTCGGCTCATTCCTCGCGAGTCTCCGCTATCCGCTGTCATTATGGTTTCACTGCACGATCAAGTCGAGACCATGACGCGAGAACGGCTTCGGGCTGGACTCGGTGGTGAGATAGGTCCGGCCTAGCGTCATCGCGGTTTCGGTCTCGGAGTCCATGACGATCATATGGGCAAAGAGCGTCATGTCCGGCGCGATCGGTTCCGGATTGCCCTGATAGAACATGGGCATGTCCATCCAGGACGGAGCGAAGCGTGCGCCAACCGAATAGCCGCAGGCGTTCAGCCGATGCTTGGTCAGTCCATGGGACTCCATCACGCGGGAATGAGCTTCGAAAACGTCGCCAAAGGTCTTGCCGGGCACCATGGCCTTCTCAACCGCGAGGAGTGCGTCTCGCGCCGCTTCAAACAATTCCTGGTGGCGCTTCGTGGCCCTGCCGGTCAGCGCGGTGCGCATCATAGGCGCGTGGTAGTGATTGAAGACGCCCGACCATTCAAGCGTGAGCTGGTCGTTCTTGTTGAGCTTGCGGCGGCCGGACTTGTAACGGCACAGCAACGCGTCCGGACCCGAGCCGATGATGAAATCGTTGGCGGGGTAATCGCCTCCACCTGTGAAGATCGCGCCTTGCATGGCAGCGAGGATCGCGCCCTCGTCGCCGCCCTGGACGATAAGCGGCAGTGCGGCATCCAGGGCGTCGTCCGAAAGGGCGGCGGCCCTCTCGACCTTCTTGATTTCAGCAGGGCTCTTGAACAGGCGAAGCCGGCTGACGATGCTTGATGCGTCGGCGATCTGGCCGAAGGTCTGCAGTTGCTCGTCGACCCTGCGCCCGTTCAAGGCCGTCAGGCCGTGCGTGTCGTATTCGACGCCGATGCGGGCGCCGAGCAGGCCGAGATCGTTGAGGAGGTTGCGCAGGTCGATTGCCGGATTTGAGTTGTCGCGGTCGGTCCACACGACGATATTGTCGAGGATCGAGGTGTGACGCGCCTGGCGCAGGTCGGCGGATCTCGTCAGCAAGGTCATCGAGCCGTCGAGCTTCACCACCAGGCATTGGAAGAAGCAAAAGCCGAAAGTGTCGTAGCCTGTGAGCCAGTACATGCTTTCCTGGGCGAAAAGCAGGATCGCGTCGAGCTTCTTGGCGGCCATCTCGATCAGCAGCCGGTCGCGCCGCGCGTCGAATTCGCTTCGTTCGAAATGCAGCGCCATCGTCAGGTCTCCAAAACTATCGCGGAAATCTGCCGCCCGTAGTCGGCCTCGTTGCGGTGAGTGGTACGACGGTAGGAATAGAAGAGCTCTTCCTCGGCATAGGTGCAGCGGCCGAGCGCCTCCGCCTGGACACCGGCTTTCTTCAGGCGATCGACCGTGTAGCGGTTAAGATCGAACAGGGCGTGGTCCGCTGTACCGGACGGGACGAAATACATGTGGTTCCCGGCGTCAGCCTCGAGGAAGCGGGCGACGAACTCAGGCCCGACTTCATAGTTTTTCTGGCTGATCGAGGGTCCCAGCACGGCCACGATCCTGTCGCGGCTCGCGCCCAGGCTCTCCATGGCAGCGACCGTGTTCTCCAGGACCCCGGTCAAAGCCCCTTTCCAGCCCGCATGCGCGGCACCGACGACGCGCGCTTCCCTGTCCGCGAAGAGAACAGGGCCACAATCGGCGGCCGACGCGCAGATCGCAAGGCCGGGCCGATCCGTAACCATGGCATCGGCCTTCGGACGTTCGCCGGTAAATTTTTCGCGAACGATCAGCACATCGGGCGAATGGATCTGATAGACGCTGAGCAGCGCGTCCGGCGCGACCCCCATCCATTCGGCCACGCGGTGGCGATTCTCGCGGACCTTTTGCGGGTCGTCATTCGAACCGATGCCCGTGTTGAGGCCTCTGTAAATGCCGTCCGACACGCCGCCCGCACGGGTGAAGAAGCCGTGACGGATACCGCTGGCGGCCGCCTGATCGAGTAAGGATGATCGGACTGGGTCAAGCTGCATGGGCTGCCTTGTTCACGTCTGGACTGCGTTCGTCAAGCCGGTGCTTTCCCGCGAGCGGACAGTGGGGCAGGGGTGGGGAGAGTGTCAATCGTTCTAACCAGGCGGGCGCGCTCCGCCACGCTCACCGGGTGAGCTTCCTCCTTTGCCGCAGATTTCTGCCCGAAAATCGCGGGACACTTTTCCGAAAACTGCTTAGACGAATGGGGGCAGAGCGCGCGTAGAGACGGCGATGATCTTGAACAGCTCTCCCATCTGATCCGGACCGGCAAGCCTTTCGACGGCTTGGGATATGCGCTCCCGGACGGCCAGGTCCGCCTTCGCGCCGAGGCGGCCGGCGCGTTCGAGCAGACCCATGCGCAACAGGAAGTCGCCTTGCGTGGCAAGTTGGGCATGGAGGCCGACACCGCGGGCAGAGGCGGCGAGGGCAGCGAAGTCGACATGCGTCGTGAGATCGGCCTTGCCGGGCTCGGCGAGCGGGTCGGCATAGGCATGGCGGCTCAGCGCCTGGAAGGAATCGCCGATGGCCGGGGTTAAATGACCGTAGTCGATGAAGAGGCCCGCGCCTCCGTCGCCGGCGAGCCGCCTTGCGATTTTCTCCATCAGCGCGGACCGTGCCGGAGCGATCTCGGCGATCGCGCCGTGGGGCGCGTCGGCCGCTCCGGGGGGCAGCAGGCTTTCGTCCAGGGAGCCGGCTCCGGCGACAAAGACGAGATTGCCGTTGTCGACCGTCACGCAGCGCTCGCGCCAGCCATCCGCGGTACGCACATATTGACGGATCGGTATCGCGTCGAAGAGTTCGTTGCCGACGATGAAGAGAGGCTGGCCCGGGAGCTCGTCGATATCGCTATGCCAGCCGAAGCGGCCGGGCATATCCCGCAGGGTGTCCGCCTGCGCCTCGGCAAGTCGAGGGCTGACCTCGACCAGGCGGAAATCGGCGAGAGCGTGCAGTTCGGGCGCGATCCGCAGGATCGTGCGGACCATGTCCTTCATCAGCGTGCCGCGGCCGGGACCGATCTCGGCGAGGATGGGCGGGGACGGTCGGTCTAGTGCGCGCCAGGCGGCGACCACCCAGGCGCCGATCAGCTCGCCGAACATCTGGCTCACCTCGGGCGCGGTGATGAAGTCGCCGCCACTGCCGAACGGATCGTGGGTCGTGTAATAGCCCTGCCGGGGGTCATAGAGGCAGATCGCCATATAGTCGGCAATGGGGATCGGTCCCTCCATGCCGATCAGATCGACGATGCGAGCCTTGAGGTCCTTCATGCCCGTTCGTGTGTCGTCGAGGCGCGTTGCGCCATGCAACGCCGCGCGTCCATTCGGACGCGCAAAGGACGCTCTCTCGTACCGAGACTACGCATCATGCTTTCCGAGAATCGTTGCCGATTTTCGGGCCGATGCGGCAGTCATGGCCCAGACGCCGACAAGCACCATCGGAACGGAAAGCAGCATGCCCATGGTCAGCCAGCCGCCGACGAGATAGCCGAGTTGCGCGTCGGGTTCGCGGAAAAACTCAACGAAGATACGTGAGAGGCCATAGCCGGTGACGAACGCGCCCGATACGAATCCCGGCTGCTTCAGCTTTAGAAGGCTGTGGGTCAGGATGCGCAGGACGAAGAACAGGATAAGCCCCTCCAGGGCTGCCTCGTAGAGCTGGCTGGGGTGACGGGTGAAGGGGCCACCATTCGGGAACTCGACCGCCCATGGCACGCCCGTGACCCGGCCCCATAGCTCCGAATTGATGAAATTCGTGACGCGGACCAGCCCGAGACCGACCGGCACGCCCGCGGCGATGACATCGAACATGGTCCACACTGCGATGCCGCGCGAGCGCGCGAAGAGGATCATTGCGATCGTGCAGCCGGTAAAGCCGCCGTGAAAGGACATGCCGCCTTGCCAGACCGCGAAGATGTCCAGCGGATTGGCGAGATAGCGGGCGAAATCGTAGAACAGGACGTAGCCGATGCGCCCGCCGAGCACGACGCCGACGGCGGCCCAGACGACGAAATCGTCGAGATCGGTCGGCTTCATGGGAAGCTCGCCGCCGGGCCACAGCCGCGGATTGGTCACAAGGCGCTTGCCGTACCACCAGGCGAACAGAATGCCGACGATATAGGCGAGGCCATACCAATGCACCGCGAAAGGACCGATCTGGATGATGATCGGATCGATATTGGGGAAGGGCAAGGCCGCAAGCGGCAGGCTCAGATATTCGCTCAATGCAGTCTCCGGGCAGGGTCGGCGCGGACCATGCGGCAGGGTTTTGGCGGGGTCAAGGCGATCGGGCGGGCAAGCAAGCCCGATTCGATCCATCACGCCGCTTCTTCCTTGCAATCCGCCATTTCGCCTATTACGTGCTCAACAGCACGCGAGGTTTCTGCCATGTCCAACGGACCGAACCGCATTCTCGATGAATTCGCCAAGCTGATGACCGACGCGGCCGGCGCTGCTCAGGGTGTGCGCCGCGAAGTCGAGACCGCCTTTCGTGCCCAGGCCGAGCGTCTGCTCAACTCGATGGAGATTGTCCAGCGGGAGGAGTTCGAGGCGGTTCGCGAGATGGCGCTGAAGGCGCGCGCGGAAAACCAGAAATTGGCCGCGCGCATCGGGGAATTGGAGGCTCGTCTCGCAGAGCGGGATGGCCCGGCGCCCGCGAAGGCGGCTTCTTCCTCCACATCCAGGCCTCGCACAAAAAAATAATCTGGAACTTTTCCACATCTGCGCAGAGTCGAAAAACGCTTTGCCATGAATCGCTTACGGTAGCCGCCTGAATTGAGCACAGAGGCCGCTATCCACATCCGACAGCCGCCCGCAGCAAAAAGGGGCTGGCGCCGCGACTCTCCATCAATAGACTGAATTTGTTGCATGATTCGGAAACGGGATCATGCGCCGGGCGACGGGAGGCCCGGCAGGGGAACCTCGTATCGTACCACCCTTCTCCCGTCCGCGTTTTTTAATTGTTGTCGTGTGCCCTCCAGTGGAGCCGGCGCTCCCAGAACGACAGGAAAAATTTTTGATGGAACTCGTTGAACTCGACATTGCACGCGATTCCCATCCCGTGGACGTGATCGAGCAGGTTGCGGACGCAAATGAATGGTCCTTCGAGCGGAACGGTGACGACGAGATCTCGATCTCGGTCGCAGGAAGCTGGACCGACTATCACGTCTCCTTCTCCTGGATGGAGGACTTCGAAGCCCTGCATCTTGCCTGCGCCTTCGACATCAAGGTTCCGGAGGCCCGTACACTCGAGATCCTGCGTCTTCTTTCGCTGATCAACGAACAGATGCTGTTCGGCCATTTCGACCTCTGGGAGCAGGAGGGTGCGATCATGTTCCGCCAGTCCTTGCTCCTGGCCGGCGGGGTCGAGCCGACCAGCCAGCAGGTCGAGGTGCTGCTTTCGAGCGCGCTCGAAGCCTGCGAATGTTATTTTCAGGCGTTCCAATTCGTCGTCTGGTCGGGTGTCTCGGCCAGGGAAGCCTTGGCCGGGGTGCTGTTCGAAACCTACGGTAACGCCTGAGAGGGTTTCATGGGAGCCGGGAACGGGCCGCGCCGGCCCGATATCACTTTTGCCGACTTCGATCGCGTCGACATCCGCGCTGGCACGATCATTGAAGCCGAGCCTTTTCCCGAGGCGCGCAAGCCGGCAATCAAGCTCAGGGTCGATTTTGGACCGGAGATCGGCATCAAGAAATCGTCCGCGCAGATCACGAAGCATTATACGCCGGAGACGCTGATCGGCCGGCAGGTCTTCGCTGTCGTCAACTTCCCGCCGCGCCAGATCGGCAAGTTCATGTCCGAAGTGCTCACGCTCGGATTTCCCGACGAGGACGGCGACGTCGTGTTGGGCGCGATCGAGCGCAAGGTTCCGAACGGCGGTCGTCTTTTTTAGCCGCCAAGCAAATGTGCATGGCGATGCGCCTGCCGCGCAGCTAGCCCTCCGTCCTGCCGGACATCTCCTCCTACCGGATTCACACATCTCAGGCGGTACGGAAGAAGCGGATGATAGCTGCTATCGCTTGCGGTGGCTGCTTCGTTCCGCACCGTTGGGCGGCCGGCCGCATGGAACGGAATGGATCCACAGATCACCTCGCTTCGCTCGGGTCCGTGGGTGACGAAGCTTCTATGTCGATGCCAATCACAAACATTGGCGATTTGGCGCAGGCCTTCAACGCGGATCGTCGGCCGACCGGTACCCGCAACCATCCCGCTCTTTGGGCTTTCGGTGCATTGCTAAACATATTTCACCATCCAGGGCGCCCCCACGAGATGTGTGAATCTCGTAGCCCCAAGGGGGAGGTTTTCGGCAGGGGGCAGCGCGAACGGTCAGTTGCTTTGGCCAATGGTATAGGACTTCACGGGCGCGGAGTGTCCGTCAGGGCTGAGCGCACCGCATCCATGAACATTTCGGCGCAAGAGCTCCAGCTGTAGCGCAAGGCTTTGGCGCGCGCCTGCTCGCGACTGATGCCGAGCGCCGAGAGTGCGGCTTGCCGCAGATCCTCCGAGACGATGCCGCCGTCGCCGTCACCGACGATGTCGATCGGGCCTGTGACGGGAAAAGCGGCTACCGGCGTGCCGCTCGCGAGCGCCTCGATGATAACGTTGCCGAACGTGTCGGTGCGGCTGGGGAAGACGAACACGTCGGCCGATGCATAGAGATTGGCGAGGTCGTCCGTCGGTTTGTGGCCGAGGAAGAAGACCTGGGGATACTTCGACCGCAGCTTCTCGAGTTCGGGTCCATCACCGACCACGAGCTTGCTCCCGGGTAGATCGAGCTCGAGGAAGGCTGGCAGGTTCTTCTCGACGGCAACCCGGCCGACGCAGAGGAAAACCGGTTTCGGGAAATCGAGATCCTGGCGCCGATCCGGCCTGAACAGCCCGGTGTCGACGCCACGCGTCCAAGGCTTCAGGCGCGTAAAGCCGCGGGCGGTGAGATCCCTGGCCAGCGACTGGGTCGCCACCAGCGTTCCCTGTCCCGCATTGTGGAAGTTGCGCAGCCACCGATAGGTCCAGTCCTCCGGCATCGGCAGCCGTGCGCGGAGATATTCGGGAAAGCGCGTGTGATAGCTGGTTGTGAATGGCCGTCGCACGGCAAGGCAATGGCGGCGCGCCATCAGTCCGAGCGGCCCCTCCGTCACGATGTGGATGTGATCGGGCGCGGCACCGTCGATCAGCCGCGCCACATGACGAGGCGTTGTCAGTGCCAGCCTGATATCGGGATAGGTAGGCAGCGGCAGGGTGCGAAAATGGGCGGGCGTCAGGAATTGCGTTTCGACGCCCGAACCAAGCAGAGCTTCGGAAAGCCGCTCCAGCGTATGCACGACGCCATTGACCTGAGGCCGCCAGGCATCGGTCACCATCAGGATCCGCAAGGGCAATTCCCGTCTTCCGGCGGCCAGGAATCGGCGGCACGCCTCACCGTCCCGGCGCTTTGAGCAGAATTGCATGACGGGAAGATGAAGGATGTTCCAGGGCTGCCGCCGCCTCGCATGGAACGGCGTTGCCGCATCTTGAGGCGGAATCAACGTTGGTCAGGCCGGGACCTTGATCGTCGCCTTCAGTCCCCCCATCGCGCTTTCGTCCAGCGTGATGTCGCCGCCATGGCTGCGCGCGATATCGCGGGCGATCGCCAGGCCAAGACCAGTGCCGCCAACATCCTGCCGCGCGGAATCGAGCCGAACGAAAGGCTTGAACACGTCCTCGCGCCGTTCGGGCGGGATTCCCGGGCCGTCATCCTCGATCGTCACGATCAGGGCGCCGCGCGTGTGGATCGCGGTCACCTTGATGTTCTCGGCGTAGCGGAAGGCATTGCCAATGATGTTGCCGAGCAGGCGCGAGAAGGCATTCGGCCGTACCTGGACTTCCGGCTTGCCGGCGATCGAGGCGGTGAAGCCTCGCTTGCGCAGCCTTGCCTCATCGCCCAGCTTGTCGAGGTAGGACCTGAGGTCAAACCGCCCGGTGTCCTCGGCGGCCTCGCCACGAGCGAAGGCGAGATAACCTTCCAGCATCGACTGCATGTCGTCGATATCCTGGTTGAGCGCCGTCGTGTCGATCTTCTTGCCGGCCAGGGCAAGCTGAAGCTTGAAGCGGGTGAGGATCGTGCGCAAATCGTGGCTCACGCCGGTGAGCATCGCCGTGCGCTGCTCGATCTGGCGCTCGATTCGTTCGCGCATCTGCAGGAATGCGATGCCGGCGCGTCGGACTTCCTCCGCCCCGCGCGGCTTGAAGTCGCTCGGCGTCGGCCTGCCCTTGCCGAAGCTCTCGGCGGCCTCGGCGAGCTGCATGATGGGTCGGATCTGGTTGCGCAGGAATGGGATCGCTATGGTCAGCAGGACCAGCGACGTGCCGACCATCCACAGCAGGAAGATATGCGTGTTCGACGCATAGGCCTGGCTTCGCCTGGCGAACACCCGCAGCACTTTGTCTTCCAGCTGGATGCGGATTTCCACGATGTTGGAATTGCCGACCGTGTCGAGCCAGAATGGGCGGTTGATCTGCCTGGTGATCTCCTCGCTCAGAATATGGTCGAGAATCGAGAAGAACGGTTTCGGCCCCGGAGCCGGCAAGGGAGCGGGCGGCAGCAGGTCGATCTTGAGGGAGAGCCTGTCCTGCGCGATGCGGATGACCTCGGCATAATTATCGCCCGGTGGATAGGTTTCGATCATGTCGATGATCGCCGCTATGTCGCGGGTGACCGCTTGCGACAGGCGTTGCGTGACCGTCTGCCAGTGCCTTTCCATGAACATGAAGGCGATGACCGACTGCAGCAGGATCATCGGCGCGATCACGATGATGAGTGAGCGTGCATAGAGGCGTTTCGGCATGTAGCGCGAAACCAGCCGCCAGAAGCGCCGCCAGTTGTGGGGGACGAAGCCCGCCCGGCGGCCTCTCGGCGACCCGCCGGGCGCCTCTTCGGCCTGCGTCGCGCCGATCGCCCGCATGGTGCGCGATAGCGTGCTCGCCTTATCCGCCGGTGTGATGTCCGATGCCGCCATCCGCCTTTCCATTGGCGGCCTTACGCCGCTGCAGGCACTAATCTAGGACGTCGGCGGCTCCGAGGGAACCGGCGCGTCGATCCGTCCTGCCGACGCCGCGATCCTATTCGACACTGAGCCGATACCCGATGCCGCGGACGGTCTGAAGCCAGACCGGGTTCGACGGATCGCGCTCGATCTTGCGACGCAGCCGGTTGATCTGGACGTCGATCGTACGTTCGCCCACTTCCGATTCGCCGGCCACCAGCTCGTGGCGGGGGATGGTTTCGCCGGCCCGCCCGGCGAAGATCGCGAGGATCTCCTGCTCCCGGTCGGTCAGCCGCAGGGCTTCGCCGCCGCGCTTCAGCTCGCGCTTGGCGATCTGGAAGGTGTAAGGACCGAAGACGATCTGCTCGACCTTCGGCACGCTTTGCGGTCCGCCGCGACGCAGGATGTTGCTGATTCTGAGAATCAGTTCACGCGGATCGAACGGCTTGGGCAGGTAGTCGTCGGCGCCAGCCTCCAGTCCGTTAATGCGGCTTTCCGTCTCCGACAACGCCGTCAGCATCAGGATAGGGACGTCGCGCTCGTCACGAAGCGACTTGGTGAGATCGACGCCGCTTTCACCCGGCATCATCACGTCGAGAACGATGAGGTCGAAATCGAGGCCGGCAAGCCTGCGCCGCGCCTCGGCCGCCGTGCCAGCCACTGTGACGCGGAAGCCGTTCTCCGTCAGGTACTGCTTCAGAAGGTTACGAATACGCGTGTCGTCGTCGACGACCAGCAAATGCGGGGCGTCATCATCCGGCACGGAAGATGGGTCGGTCATCTGGACTGCCTCCATACGCTCTCCCCCTTACAGACTATCCTACTCTCTGGGCCGATTGTCGATCTGGGCCCGGAGTTCGGCATTCACCATGGCCTTGAGGAAGCGTTCGATTGCTTCCCGCTCAGTCGGGCCTGCGCCTTCCAGTGCAGCATGGATGCGGCGTGACTGTGGCCGCGCCAGCGCCAAAGCCAGGGTGCGACCCTTGGCCGTAGGATAAAGCTCGCGCTGGCGCCGGTCGCGAGGCCCCTGGACCTGAATGACATGGCCGGTATCGATGAGTTGCTTCAGGACACGCGCCAAGCTCTGCTTGGTGATCTGCAGGACGTCGAGCAACTCGGCCACCGTAAGGCCCGGCCGGCGGTTCACGAAATGGAGAACGCGGTGATGCGCGCGGCCGAAGCCGTAGTCGGCCAACAGGACGTCCGGGTCGGAGGTGAAGTCGCGGTAGGCGAAAAAGAAGAGTTCGATGATCGTGAAATCGATACCGTCTTCCAGCGTCAGCGCCGTCCTGATCGGCTTGGCGTATTCGGCGATGCGTTCGGCCATAGGAATCCCGAGAATGCCAATTATGTCAGCCATGTTGACATAAATTGGGTGCGCTGGTAATTTTCGTCAAGCTTTTCGGCGGAATTCGAACGGAAAGGCAAGGAAAAACGGCTTGTTCCGGAATTTCCCTCAAATTTGCCTTTGCCGTGTGCTCCGCTTACGCTCCAGCCGCAGACATTCGTGCCGCGGACGACAATCAACGATGATCGGGCTCCGGCCCGCGGGAGGCAGTCATGGCATCCGTTCCTTTCGATCAGCTCGACGGTTTCATCTGGATG
The DNA here is from genome assembly GCF_050958605.1 of Mesorhizobium sp. 1B3. Lineage (NCBI taxonomy): Bacteria > Pseudomonadati > Pseudomonadota > Alphaproteobacteria > Hyphomicrobiales > Phyllobacteriaceae > Mesorhizobium > Mesorhizobium sp. 1B3. The sequence goes on from NZ_JBJHDO010000002.1 coordinate 404,937, forward strand.
GACGGCCAGTTCGTCAAATGGGCCGACGCCAAGATCCACGTGCTCACCCATGGCCTTCACTATGCGAGTGCCGTATTCGAGGGCGAGCGCGCCTATGGCGGTGAAATCTTCAAGCTCACCGAGCACACCGAGCGCCTGCACGAATCGGCCCGGATCCTCGGTTTCGGTATTCCCTACAGCGTGGCCGAGATCGACGAAGCGTGCCGAGAGCTGTTGAAGAAGCAAGGCTTCAAGGACGCCTATGTGCGTCCGATCGCCTGGCGCGGGAGCGAGCAGCTCGGGGTCTCGGCGCAGGGCAACAAGATCCATTGCGCCATCGCCATCTGGCAATGGCCGAGCTATTTCGATCCGGCCCAGAAGCTGAAGGGCATCCGGCTCGACCTGGCCGAGTATCGTCGCCCAGACCCGCGCACTGCGCCGTCCAAAGCCAAGGCGGCGGGCCTCTACATGATCTGCACCCTTTCCAAGCACGCGGCCGAGGCGAAGGGCTACTCCGACGCCATGATGCTCGACTGGCGCGGCCAGGTGGCCGAGGCGACCGGCGCCAACATCTTCTTCGTCAAGGACGGCAGGATACATACGCCGACGCCGGACTGCTTCCTGGACGGCATCACCCGCAGGACGGTGATCGATCTCGCTCGCCGTCGCGACTTCGATGTTGTCGAGCGGACCATCCAGCCCGAGGAGATGGAAGGATTTGAGCAGTGCTTTCTCACCGGTACGGCCGCTGAGGTCACGCCGGTGTCCGAGATCGGGCCGTATCGTTTCGAGGTTGGCGAAATCGTCAAGACGTTGATGAACGACTACACCGCCGAGGTACAGCCCAAGCGAGCCATCGCCGCGGAATAAGAAAGCGAACGAACCGCAAAGATCTTCAAGAGCCGCAACTTGCGGACGTTGATAATTCCGGATTCGCTTATTCCTTTGACTTTCGTTCCATTCGGCGTCTCACTGTGCACGCCGGACTCACCGAGTCTCGGTTTGCTTGGAGGGAAAGTCGATGGAAACGGTTCTTCCGATTATCGTGCAGATCATTACGGGTGTCATTGGTGGCATGGGTGTGGGTGCAGCGATCCAGCAAGCGGCCATGGGGCAGCTGACGAAGATCATCAGCGGCGCGGTCGGCGGTGTGGCCGGTGGAACAATCCTCGGTAGCTTGCTCGGCGGTGCGACGACAGGCGATCCGGCAGCCGGCGCCGCTGCAGGCGGTGCCATGGGCAGCCTTCTCACCGATGCGATTGGCGGCGTCGGCGGCGGCGCGATCCTCACGGCGATCGTCGGCGCTGTCATGAAATCCATGAACAGGGCCTGATCCCGGCGCTTCACCTCTCAGCGGGCGGCCAGGAGCCGCTCGCTCGCGGCCCTCTCACGTCCGCGCCCGTCTTCCCTCTTTCATGTCGCTCGCGCACGCCAAGCGCCTCTTCTCGCTGTCGTTGTTCTGCGCTGCGATCTCGTTGCCATGGGCCGAAAGTACGGGCCACCGGGTGGACTGACCCGCTCGCTGCAACTATGTGTGCGCGCGACCGCACGCAAACGAGGCAGCATCATGGGCCAGTTGAACGCCGGCATCATCCCGGTGACAGCCTTCCAGCAGAATTGCACAATCCTGTTCGACACCGAGGAAAAATCGGGCGTCGTGGTCGACCCCGGCGGAGATATCGACCAGATCATGAAGGCCGTCGGCGACAACGGGCTTTCGATCTCGGCGATCTGGATCACCCACGGTCATATCGATCACGCGGGCGGCGCGATGGAGTTGAAGGGGAGACTGGATGTGCCGATCCTCGGGCCCCACGAGGCCGATCGGCCGCTGCTCGCCAATCTCGAGGCCCAGGCGGTTCGGTTCGGCATCACGGATCCGGTGCGTAACTGCGTTCCAGATCGGTTCCTCGCCGAAGGCGACACTCTGTCGTTCAGTGGCCACGTTTTCGAAGTGTTGCATTGTCCTGGCCATGCACCGGGACACGTTGTCTATTTCAACCGGGCCGCCCGCTTCGCCCATGTCGGCGATGTCTTGTTTCACGGCTCGATCGGCCGCACCGATCTTCCCGGGGGGGATCACGAGGCTCTGATCCGCTCCATCAAGGAAAAGCTGCTGCCGCTTGGCGACGACATCGGCTTTCTGTGCGGCCACGGACCCGGCGGCCGTTTCGGCGAGGAGCGGCTGACCAACCCGTTTCTGGTATAATGCCAAATGGCCTGGATGCTGACACATCCAGGCCACCTCGATTGTGCGCGCGCCGGGCCGCGCAGTTCTGTGACAGCGTCAGCTTAGCGGGCTACGCAGAAATGCTCGCGGCCGTCGTAACCCACGAAAGTGCCCGAACTCGGATCGAAGCTACGGTAGCGGCTCCTGCAGTAGCGATACCACTCGCGGCTCCACGGCTCGATATCTCCGTAGCTATATTCGACGCGCCGATATTCGTAGCGCCTGGCTGGTGCCGGCGGGTAGTACTGGTCGTCGACATAGGGATCATAGGCCGGGCCTTCATAGACCGGTCCCCGCGGCTGCGACAGCGCGCCGGCGGCCACTGCGCCGACCGCGAGACCAAGAATGCCCGCCGCGATCATGTCACCGTCGGAGTGCCCGCGATGCCATCCGTGACGGCCTCCGGCATTGGCGGCAGGAAGGGCGGCAAGCGTCGTCGCCGCCACGGCCGCGGACAAAATCGAACTCTTCAGAAAGCGGTTCATCTCTCTCTCCTTGCGTCGAACTGTTCGCATGAGACTCCGCGACGAGGTTCGACTCTCGAATGGAATCTGGAGCATCCAGTCTGAACGCAAGCTGAACGGATCGTTATTCCACGCTGGGGCGGCCTGATTGCTCCCTCTCGGGCGGAAAGGGGCTCGATATGCTCCCGGTCGGCGTTTCACGCCAATAACAGCGATTTGGCGCCAGAAGCAGCTGCCGGGCGCCAAGCAAAATCCGCTCCGGACAGATACGCTGCGGGAACCCGCTTGATCTGCCTCCCCCGCCGGAGCGAAAGCCCCGGCCGACTGCGCCAGGATTGGCTTCAGCCGATCCTGAGATTGACCGCCTTCGGACCCTTGCCCCGCTTGTCCGGCTCGGTTTCGAAGGTGACTTTCTGCCCGTCTTCAAGGCCGGGAAGGCCGGAGGCCTGCACCGCCGAAATATGAACGAACACGTCCTTCGCCCCGTCATCCGGCGTGATGAACCCAAAACCCTTGGCATGATTGAAGAACTTGACAGTGCCGGTCTGCGGCATGGGAAACTCCTTTGTCCCACCATCATCATGTCTGGGCGGGTTGCATCCCGCTCAGGCTCGGCCGTTTACTGGAGGAGCAGAAACAGTTCTCGCGCGGGGCCGCGGACGCCCTTCTTTTCGCGATCACCTGGGCGCCGACTGGGTCGGGCCTCAGAGCAGTCTATTCCGGTCTCCGGGCCGGCAAATGCCCGAACGAGAATTTTGTCCTTCATTTTCCGGGAGTGATCAAGCGAAACTTTCAATATGGCTTATTGACGCTGGCCGACTCCGACCATTGCAGGGGGAGGAGAGAAGTCGATTCTGGTGAAAGCTCGGGATCGCAAAAAAAGGCACGACGGAATCCCGCCGTGCCTCATGCCATCGCTTCCGCGAGGCGAATAGCTTTATGTCTGTCAGGCCGTGCGCAGATTGACTGCCTTGGGACCCTTGCCCATGCGATCGGGCTCAACGTCGAAGGTGACCTTCTGACCGTCGATGAGCGTGCGCAGGCCCGAAGCCTCGATCGCGGAGATATGAACAAACACGTCCTTGGCGCCGCCGTCGGGCGTGATGAAGCCGAAACCTTTGGTTGCGTTGAAGAACTTTACGGTGCCGGTCTGAGCCATTGGGGGGAATTCTCCTTCACCCGTTGCTGCTGGTAGGGCCTCCCCGTTTCCGGTCGAGAAGGTCCGGTGGGCTTGGCGATCATGCGTCTTGCGCATGAATTAACCCCCCGCCAAAGTGGGGCCGTCAGATATTTACAGTATCGGGGAAAGGGGTCGTCCAAACGTCCAGTCTCCGGGTCAGCAAATGCCCGAGGACGATTTGTATCGCATGGATGGTCGATACTTGCAAGCCGCTAGTAATTCAATGATTTGTCGGCTGCTGTAAGTTTTAGTCATGGTAAAATACCGTTCGCCAGCGCGCTTCGACAGCCTTGCCCAAGGCGCCGGGGACCGAGCCGATCGACATAAGGTGCTCGCGGCCGCTTTCCCGTCGCCGCAGGAACGGCACCACCTCATAGGAGGCTATTTTTCCCCGTCGCCGGCCGGAGGCGGAGATGTCGGCAGCGACATCGACGAGGAGCATCGCCCCTAAGCGAAGCGGCCATCTGCAATGCGGCCAGGCTGTTCCGAGGAAGTCGCCGAGACCGTAGGCGATGAGCGTGTCCCCGATCCGCTGCATGGGCTGGACCACATGCGTATGGCCGCCCACGATGAGGTCGACGCCGCTTTCGGCTAATCTTCTTGCCGTCGCCCGGGTGGTGGGATGCGGGAAATGCCGGAACTCCCTGTCCCAGTGCGGCATAGCGCAGACCAGATCTGCGTCGGCCCGTTCCAATGCGACCCGGCCGTCTTGTTCAAAAGCGTCACTGGTCATGACGCGGCCGGCGAAATCCGTCGAACGGGCGTTGCGCCATTCTGTGAAAGCGGCAATGCCGACGGTCATCGGCCCTGCGCCCACCACAGGAACCGGGCCGCCGGCAACAGCCCCAACGGTTCGGATGCCGAGATCGGTAAGTTCCCGCGTGGTCTCGTCGAAACCCATCGTTCCCTGATCCAGGGCGTGATTGTTCGCAAGCGATAGAACCAGCCTGTCCGTGGCGATACCTGCCGCCGCCAGCGCTTCGGACAGGAATTGACGTGTCATCGCATGGCGGGTTCCAAGGAGGGTTCCCGGCTGTTTTCGCGGCCATGCCACCACCGGGCTCTCGCAATTGGCGATGACGACTTCCGCCGAAGCGATCTTGTCTCGTAACGCCTTGTCGATAATGGGAGCCTTCCGGCCTGCCACCGCCGAAATATCCCCAAGGAAAACCAGCCGCACGACCTTCTCCGCGGATGATGGCGATCCGCCGGCCGGTGGCGCGAAGCCGGCGCTGTCGCCGCCCAGCGAGGGGACGAGAAAGCGCGGCAGCCAGGAGAGCTGATAGGAAAGGGGGAAGTTGCTCGACACGGCGCTCTTCTATGGGAACCGGAGCTGTTGCGCCAGTTCCGCTGCGCTATTCTTCCTGTTTTGCGGTGTCCGCCGGCTGACGGGAAGATTACACGCCTCTTGACGCCTCGCCCGGGGACATGCCGAACTGACGTTTGAAAGCGGTGGCGAAATTGGCGGCGCTTGTATAGCCCGCGCGCTGCGCGGCTTCCTGGATCGAGCCCTCGCCACGAACCAGCAGGGCGCGGGCCTCGTCCAATCTGGTCTGCCGGACGCGATCGAGAACGCTCGCCCCATATGCGGCCCTGAAGAGGCGCTGCAATCCGCTGACGCTGACACCTGCCTCGCGCGCGATCTCCTCCACGTGCAGCCGTCCGGTCGATCGGGCATGGATGAAGTGCTCCGCGCGCTTCAGGCGGGCCTGCTCGGCGGGTGACAGCATTCGGGTGGCGGGTGCATTGTCCTGGTGAGTCGAAGCCGCAAGCGCTTCCGCGACGATCTCGACCGCGGCGCTCTCGACCAGCAGGTCCTGGAGCGTCGACTGATTCCCCGAAGATGCGAGAATCCGGCGGACGAGACCGGCGAGACGCGATGTCACTCTCCAGCTTTGGCTCGCGAGGTGATCCTGCAGAAGCGCCTGGGCAAGGCGATGATCGTTCACCGACGCCAGCCCGTCACGATCCAGCCATTCCGGCGTGGCCGAGACCACCAGATGGCGAATTTGCTGGTGTCCACGCGAGAGCCGACGGAAGCTTTCGGCGCGGGCGCTGGAGATGATGAAGCCCTCGCGCAACTCGTCGCCACCGCGGAACTGAAAAGTGCGCCCGCCGATCTCGACCTGGACTTCTCCCGACAGGAAGAAGACGCAGGACAGGCCCGGGAGTTGAGACGAGTTCGCGGTGAAATCGGCTTCCTCGAAGACGTCGCTGGCGTGGACGTGTAGACCTCGCCGCAATTCGCGATGCCAGAACGCGCCACGGAAAAGCGGCGCCTCCATGGACAGCCGGTCGTCGCGGCTCTCCACCGTTACGCCGGGCCGCCGCGCCATGTCCACGACCCGCATGACGTTTCGCCTGTTCAGCTCCACCGCACTTCCATTCTCCGAGCTTATCCGGCGAAAATCACGTCCAGATGCGTTTCAAGCCCTTTGAGCTTCTTGCAAACGACTTTGACGCCCGCGCAAAGGCATCGGCGTTGTAAGTCGCCTCGTGCTTTTGTAAGCCATAATATGACAATGAAAGTCAAGTTTACGGGTGGGGCGCAGGTGCGAAGCAAGGGCATTTTTCTGGACAGGCTATGGGCAATGGCTGCCGCAGTGTCCTGCATGGCATTGATGGTCTCCGGTGCCGGCGCGCAGAGCGTGACGGAACTGGACACTATTTCGGTGACGGCCGAAGGGGCGGAGCCGGCGCGTGGGCCTGATGACGGTATAGTGGCAAAACGCGCCACCGTTGGCTCCAAGACGGCGACGCCGTTGGTCGAAATCCCCCAGGCGGTCAATGTGGTGACGCGTGCTCAGATGGACGAGCAGGGCGCCAACACGGTGGCCGAAGCGTTGCGCTATACGCCGGGCGTTCTTGCCGATCCTAACGGTTTCGATACCCGATACGATTGGCTTTATATCCGCGGCTTCAACGCTTTCGGCATGACGTGGCTCGACGGCCTGGTGCTTCCGGGCGACCCGAACGGCTACGCCACGCCAACGATCAACAGTTACGCGCTGGAACGGGTGGAGGTCATCAAGGGGCCGGCATCGGTTCTCTACGGACGGACCGTCCCCGGCGGGCTCGTCAATCTGGTCAGCAAGCGCCCACAGCCCACCGCCCATCGGGAGGCCGTGGTGCAGACAACCGGTTTCGGCGGGATACAGGGCGCCGTGGATATGACCGGCAAACTGTCGGAGGACGGCACCTGGCTCTACCGGTTCACGGGACTTGCCAAGAACCTTCACACGCAGATCGATCACGAGCGCGATCGGCAGTTGATGCTCGCGCCCAGCCTGACGTGGAGCCCGACAGCCGATACGACGCTGACGCTCTATGGCTATTTCCAGCGCGATCGCCCGGTCTTCAGTCCGCGTTTCTACCCGGCTGTCGGAACGCTGCTTCCCAATCCGTTCGGCCAAATTCCGCGAGACGTGTTCCTGGGCGATCCCGACTGGGGCGAATTCAACCGGGACTTCTATGCCGCGGGCTATGAATTCGAGCATAGCTTCAACGACACTTGGACCGTACGACAGAACTTGCGCTACAGTGGCGCGGACCAGAACATGGATCTGGTGCTCGTCAACCCGGCCTTTGCCTACGCCGCACCGGGCACGACCCTCAACCGTGTAACGGCCATCTCGGACGACGCGCTGCGGTCCTTCACCGTCGACACGCAGGCCGAAGCGAATTTCCAGACCGGCGCGTTCGACCATACCGCGCTGTTCGGGCTGGACTATATCAGCACTACATCCGATACTATTTTCGGCAATACCGGGCCGGGCACCTTCGTCCCGCCCATCGACTATCTGAACCCTATCTATGGCTACGACTTTCCCGTCGCACCGGTCCAACGCTCGGGACTTCAGAAGCAGCAGCAGATCGGCTTCTACGCGCAGGACCAGATTCGCTACGATCGGTGGGTTGGAACATTCGGGCTCCGGTACGACACGTCGGAAATCGACAGCGAGAACCGTATTGCCGGCACCAATGTCACTACCAGCGAAAGCCAGCTGTCCGGCCGTGTCGGGCTTACCTATTTGTTCGACAACGGCCTCGCCCCCTATGCCAGCTATATGACGTCGTTTCTCCCGCTTCTCGGGACCGATCTTCGCGGTAATCCATTCGTGGCGCAGCGGGCGGAGCAGTTCGAGATCGGCGTAAAATACGAGCCCGCCGACGCCCGGGGCATGATCGGCATCTCGTTCTTCAATTTGCAGGTCGAGAATTCGCTGACTCCCGACCTCACGGACACGCGCTTTTCGGTCCAGACCGGCAAGCAGCGGGTTCGCGGTATCGAGGTGGAGGGGAAATATGAGCTAACGCCTTCGCTGGACGTGCTGGTCGCCTATGCTTATTCGCAATCGGAAGTCCTGGAATCCAACAATCGCGCGGAGCTGGGCAGGGAAATGCTGCGACTTCCCGAACATCAGGGAGCCGTCTGGTTCAACTATCGGCCATCCCTGATCGACGGGCTTTCTCTCAGCGCAGGCGTGCGGGCTACGTCTTCCTATCAAACCGACAGCACCTATCGGCCGGAACTGCGCATCCCAAGCCGCGCCCTCGTCGACATCGGCGCGGAGCTCGATTTCGGAGCGATCCGCAACGAGTTCGAAGGTACCAAGCTGCGCTTCGGCGTCACCAATCTCTTCGACCAGAAATATGTCTCGCACTGCCTGAACCTGACGGGTGGCAGCTGCAACTACGGTGCGGGCCGCACGGTGACAGCCAGCCTCAAATACACATGGTGACAGTGGATCGGATGTTGGACGACAAAGGTGCGGCTCGTCGTGCGCCGGCTCTATCCTTCTTGCGGCAATTGATCTGGCTGTCGGCGCTGATCGTCGGCCTCGTCCTCGCTTGTTCGTTCGCCGCCCCGGCACGCGCCGACCCGATCCAGATAAAGGACGTCATGGGTCGTGAGGTCGTGTTGCACGCCCCGGCACGGCGAATCGTGCTGGGCGCCGGCAGGCATCTCTCCGTCATAGGCCTGATCCATCGCGACCCCGCCTCGCTCGTCGTCGGCTGGCGCGACGATTTCAGCCGCGACACTTCCAACTTCGCCGCCTGGGCGGAAAAATTCCCCCGGGTTGCCGAGATACCGGTGATCGGCGGAGTGGCCGGAGATGGCCTTGCCGTCGAAACGATCGTCGGGTTGTCTCCCGATCTCGTCATATTGAGCCTTTACGACGCCGAAGCTCCGTCAACCGGGCGCTCGATCGACATGCTGACGCAACTCGGGATCCCGGTCCTCGTGGTCGACTTCTTTTCCCATCCGCTTGAAAATTCATTGCCCAGCCTGAAGATGCTCGGCCGGGCGATCGGCGCGGAGGAACGCGCCGACGCCTTCGCTGCCTTTTATATGGCCCACCTGGAACGGGTGCGGTCGCGCCTTGCGTCCGAGCCGCTGGATCGGCCCAGCGTTTTCATGCACGTCCATGCCGGCGGCATGCCATGCTGTTCGACGCCCGGACATGGCGTGTTCAACGAGATGATAGAACTTGCCGGAGGGCGCAATGTGGCACTCGAGCGGGTGCCGGGACTCTACGGAGACGTCAGCCTCGAACAACTGATCGTGGACGATCCGAAGATCTATATCGCGACTGGCGGTGCCCATCTCGCCGCGCGCGGCGGGCTGGTGCTCGGGCCGGGCATCGATCGCGAATCCGCCCGGCAATCCTTCGACCGCCTTCTCGGCTCTGTCGGCATCGCGGAACTGTCGGCGGTGCGGGAGGGGCGCGCGCACGCGCTCTGGCACATGTTCAACGATTCGCCCACGCACATCGTGATGATCGAAAAGCTCGCGCGCATCTTCCATCCGGACCGCTTCGCCGATCTCGATCCGCAGGAGACGATCGACGCCATCAACCGCGATTTCCTCGCTGTCCCGATGTCCGGCGTCTATTGGCTCGATCGGTGAGAACAGCAGCATGTCGAGCGGCGATACTTTGGCCGCTGACCGACCTTGTAGCAATGGAGCAACCTCTTGCCGTCCACTCATGCCTACGTTCGTCTCAGCAAACCTGTCGCAGTGATGGAGGCATTGCGGGCGCACATGGCCGAACATGACGTCGACGTGACGGTCGATGGCGGCGTCGCAAGGGCCAGACTGCAGGATGCCGAGGCGGTCATTCGCTCGATGGCCGGGGAACTGGCCCTGGAAGCCCACGCGCCGAGCCAGGCGGGCCTGGAGGACGTTACCGCCTTCCTTGCCGCTCACGTGCTTGAATTCGCCTATCCGGAAGTGCCGGAGATCCGTTGGTCAGGCTTTGCGGAAAGGAAGGAGTTTTCCGACTTCCGCGAAATGCGCGTATTGCGCGTGCTGGATCTCACTCCGCATATGCGACGCATAACGCTGACCGGACCGGATCTCGATCGCTTCGCGTCCGACGACAACCTGCATGTGCGACTGTTTTTCCCGCCCGAGGGACAGGCGCCGGAATGGCCGACCCGAGGTGTTGACGGCCTTGCGCATGCGATCGATCCGGCAAAAAGGCCACAAGTGCGAAAATACACGATCCGCCGGATTGAGCTTGGCTCCGGCGAGGTCGACATCGACTTCGTGCTGCATGCCGATGCCGGACCCGGCAGCGACTGGGCGGCGCGCGCCCGACCCGACGACGTCATCGGCATGGCCGGTCCAGGTGGGCGCAGTGCCCGGGCGGCCGACTGGCATTTGCTTGTCGGGGATGAAACGGCACTGCCTGCCATCGCCCGCATTCTCGAAAGCTTGCCGGCGACTGCCGCCGGCCATGCGATCATCGAGATCCCAGGCGAAGCGGATCGGATTGCCCTGTCGAAGCCCGACGGTGTCCTGCTGCGCTGGCTTTATCGGGAAGGCGGTTCGCCTTCGCTCGATGCTGTCGTGCGTGAGATCTCGATTCCGAACGATCGCGCCCATTTCTGCTGGGCCGGCGCGGAATTCGACGCCATCCAGAAGATACGGCGATATTGGCGAGACGAATGCGGCATCGCCAAGGGGGATCAGCTCGCGGTCGCATATTGGCGGCGCGGCGCGGAGGGGGAATGATCACCCAAGGCACTGATGCAGTGCCGCACTGATCCTGACAGCTTACTGTCAGGATGGTCGCAGTCGTTTTCGACGCTGGGATGTTCGGCCTTTCCATTTGGCCGGACTCCTCCCATATTCAGGCCATGGCCAAAACCCCAGACAGAAAGTCGCCTCCGGCGAAGGACGATCGTTTCGGCAGCCGGAAAAGACGCAGTCCCCTGACTGATTTCTTGGATGCGTCCGAGCCGCTCGAGCCCAAGGGATTTTCGGAGGCGCCGCAGGCCGAGTTGTCCGGCGCGTCTTTGTCCGGCTCCGTCTCGGAATGGGCGCAGCAGATCGCGCGCGAGGCGGATACGGAACCCCGCGGCGGCGGGGAAGCCAAGCCCGTCAAGCCGAGAAAGAAGATCCCGGAGCGTTCGGCCGCGCCGACCAAGACGGCGCGCGGAACCTCCATGGGCGGGGCCGCCAGCGCCAAGGAGCGTGCCGCGGCGGGCCTCAATCCGGTCGCCGGCCTCGACATCTCGCTGGAAGACGCGGAGTCCCTCCCGACTTCGGGCGTCACCGCCACGGTTGCGGCGCTCTCGAAGCTGATCGAGAGCGGCAATCCGCTGCATAAGAACGGCAAGATCTGGACGCCGCACCGGCCTGAACGCCCGGAGAAATCGGAAGGCGGCATTCGCATCCAGATGAAGTCCGATTTCGCGCCGGCCGGCGACCAGCCGACCGCTATCGCCGATCTTGTCGAGGGTGTCGGTCGCGCCGACCGCACGCAGGTGCTGCTCGGGGTCACCGGTTCCGGCAAGACCTTCACGATGGCGAAGGTGATCGAGGAGACGCAGCGCCCCGCGCTGATCCTGGCGCCGAACAAGACGCTGGCTGCTCAGCTCTACGGAGAATTCAAGCAGTTCTTTCCGGACAATGCGGTCGAGTATTTCGTTTCCTATTACGACTACTACCAACCGGAAGCCTACGTCCCTCGCACCGATACCTATATCGAGAAGGAATCCTCGATCAACGAACAGATCGACCGTATGCGCCACTCGGCGACGCGCTCGCTGCTCGAACGGGACGACGTGATCATCGTCGCTTCGGTATCCTGCATCTATGGTATCGGCTCGGTCGAGACCTATACGGCGATGACCTTCCAGATGGAGGTCGGCGACAGGCTCGACCAGCGCCAGCTGCTGGCGGATCTCGTTGCCCAGCAGTACAAGCGGCAGGACATCAATTTCGTGCGCGGCTCGTTCCGGGTGCGCGGCGACACCATCGAGATCTTCCCGGCCCACCTTGAGGATCGCGCCTGGCGCATCTCGATGTTCGGCGACGAAATCGAGGCCATCACCGAGTTCGATCCGCTGACCGGCCAGAAGACCGGTGCCCTGAAGAGCGTCAAGATCTACGCGAACTCGCACTATGTGACCCCTCGGCCGACGCTCAACCAGGCAATCAAGTCGATCCAGGAGGAACTGAGGTTCCGGCTCGACGAGCTCAACCGTGCCGGTCGCCTGCTTGAGGCACAGCGGCTCGAGCAGCGCACCCGCTTCGACGTCGAAATGCTGGAAGCCACCGGCTCTTGCGCTGGCATCGAGAACTACTCGCGCTATCTCACGGGACGTCAGCCGGGCGAACCGCCGCCGACGCTCTTCGAATACATCCCGGACGATGCGCTGATCTTCATCGACGAGAGCCACGTGACCGTGCCGCAGATTGGCGGCATGTATCGCGGCGACTTCCGGCGCAAGGCGACGCTCGCCGAATATGGTTTCCGTCTTCCGTCCTGCATGGACAACAGGCCGCTGCGTTTCGAGGAATGGGACGCGATGCGTCCGCTCACCGTCGCCGTCTCGGCGACGCCTGGCGCCTGGGAGATGGAAGAGGCAGGCGGCGTATTTGCCGAGCAGGTCATCCGGCCGACCGGCCTGATCGACCCGCCGGTCGAGGTCCGTCCCGCCAAGGCGCAGGTCGACGACGTGCTCGGCGAAATCCGCGCCACTGCGAAGGCGGGGTACCGATCGCTGGTCACGGTGCTGACAAAGCGCATGGCCGAGGACCTGACCGAATATCTTCACGAACAAGGCATTCGCGTGCGCTACATGCATTCCGACATCGAGACGTTGGAACGCATCGAGATCATCAGGGATTTGAGGCTCGGCGCCTTCGATGTGCTCGTCGGCATCAACCTGCTGCGCGAGGGCCTCGACATTCCCGAATGTGGCTTCGTTGCGATCCTGGATGCCGACAAGGAAGGGTTCCTCCGCTCCGAGACCTCGCTCATCCAGACGATCGGCCGCGCTGCCCGTAATGTCGACGGCCGCGTCATCCTCTATGCCGACCAGATAACAGGCTCGATGGAGCGGGCGATGGCCGAGACCCAGCGACGCCGCGAGAAGCAGATGGCGTGGAATGCCGAGAACGGCATCACGCCGGAAAGCGTGAAGTCGCGCATCGCCGACATTCTCGATTCCGTCTACGAGAAGGATCATGTCCGCGCCGACATTTCCAGTTTCGCCCAGAGCGAAGGGGCGATGATGGGCAACAATCTCAAGGCCCATCTGGAATATCTGGAGAAGGCCATGCGCGACGCGGCCGCCAATCTCGATTTCGAGAAGGCAGCGCGCATGCGCGACGAGATCAAGCGCCTGCGCGAGATGGAACTTACCGTATCCGACGATCCCCTGGCGCGCGAAGCCGAACGCGAGAGCCCCGTTTCCGGGCGCGAGAAGGGCAAGCACAACAAGGGCGTGGCCCGCCACCGTGTCGCCGGGGAAGGGCCATCGGGCCGGTCGCTGTTCCAGAAGCCGTCGCTCGACGACATGGGGCCGGGAACGGACATGGCCAAGCCCTCCGGAAAGGGCGTGTTCCGTAAGCCGCATCTCGACGAGATGGGCGCCGACGTTGCGGTTCCCGCAAATGCCGTCCCGCGTTCGCTGTTCAAGAAGCAGAGCCATCAGGAAGCTCATGGCGCCGACTACGGCACGCCGGGAGAGGGGGGCGACCGGTCGTTGTTCCGCAAGAACACGCTCGACGAGATGACCGTCCGCCGCACCGAGAAACCGGTGGAAGGGCCGACCCCGCCCAAGCCGGATCTCGGTGGCTCCGACGATGCGCGGCCTGTACGCCCAGAGCGTGCCGGCATTGGATCCTACGAGGATCCCGCGGATGAGCGACAGCGCAGGCGGCGGTCACGCAAATCGGGGCGGCCCGGGCACTAGAGCATTTCGCAGCCGACCGGATTCGGTCGGCGTCGCGAGAATGCGGCAAAACAAAGACCTAAAGCGTGTCACCCGAATCCGATTGCCAGCGACACGCTTTAGCCTCCAGCCTCGATCGTAGCCACGCCGGCCACCACGAGCGCCGCAGAAAAAAATCCACAGCCACAGAGACCGCGCCACGGACTCGATGGAACCGGGGGGCGTCGAGCGCAGTTAACTGTGGTCCGGATTCGGAGGCTAACGATGCTAAACTCCACCGACCCACAGAAGCTCGAACAGATCAAACTTGCTTCGTCTGCATTCTTTGGTCCGCTGCTTCTTCGGGAGGCTCTTCGCCGTCTATGTCAGTCCCAGGGTGTGGACGCGATCGATCGCTTCGAGAAGTCGATGGCGGACCTGATCGAGGGGACCAATGACGAAAGGGCGGAATTCGAATCCATGAGAGAGTTCGCCATCGAGCAACTCTATTCGGTCGTCAAAGAGGTTCGAAGCTCTCCCGATACCAAGCAACTGTGTGAAGACATCAAAGGTCGGCGGACCGAGGGGCGATCCGAGGAGGCGCAGACGCTGGAGGAGCAGCTTCAGTCTGGCCTTGAAGATACCTTCCCAGCGAGCGATCCGCCCGCCGTGGTGTCCACATCGATCCCTGGAGGTGCAAAGCATCTTGTCGGAACCGACGAGGTCCTGCGGCAGAAACGTGAGGCCGAGCGGGAAAAAGATCGTAAGTAGCCCTCATCTCGAACACTGTGGTTTCGCAGACATGCGCTGTAGATTCTTGATAGCGCATGTCTTTTTCCCCGAAACCGCTGCACACTTCGACGAAAATGCTTTAAAGAACCACGTGCCGCGCGTTTCGACACACGAGCGATGATCTGCGAGGATTGCGGTCGTCTGAGGTGATCTGGATCGATCGGGTGTCGTCCTGGCAGTTATTTCAGTCGAGCGAATTCGTATCGGTCGAGAATATTGTCGTGAAAATATTCGCCTGCCGATTCAGCATCGGAGAATCCCTCGGCGATCACCGGCGGTACATGATAGTAGAGATAGATCGAACGACTCTGGAACGTTACCTCGAGGTCTTCAGCCTCAGGAAAATATCGGACCGATGCAATCGCTTCCGAGGGCGGGATCTCGATTTTCTCTACGATTGTCATAGCGATGACAGCATTGGCTTCCGACGTAAGTCCCTTGCTGACGCAACGCCTGCAAGCGGCATGCGTTCCATCCGGAATGAGATGCGCTGCAATACTCTCTGCTGATCACCCCTAGCCAGCTTCCGGCCGGCAATGGTTGCTACGACAGGAAAATGACGCCGTTCGCCATGACCGTCGGCCTGGAACCGATGCTGCTTCCAAAGCGATTCCGAATGTCTTCCCAACCCCTTGTTCTCGAACCGAAATCCTAATGTATGTCACCCAAAAGTGTGCAGCGGTTTTGGGTAAACGACATGCTTAGGGAAAGAGCGGCCCTTGCGCCATCTCCAGATGCAGCGGCTTGCCGCCCCAAGGATGAGCCTCGCAGACCGCTTCGTCGAGTTCGACACCGAGCCCGGGTTCCCTGGAGGGAATGACGTTGCCGTTCTCCCAGGCGATCTTCTTCTTCAAGAGCTTACCGTGGAAACCATCCCATTGTTTCAGCGACTCCAGGATCAGGAAGTTCGGCAGCGTGACGGCGAGCTGGATGTTGGCCGCTCCGACGATCGGTCCGCAGTAGCAGTGGGGGGCGACCTGGATGTGACGCGCTTCGGCCATAGCCGCGATCTTCTTGGTTTCGAGGATGCCTCCGGATCGTCCGAGGTCGGGCTGCAGGATCGTCGCGGCGCCGGTCTCGATGACCCTTGCGAACTCCCATTTCGTCGTCAGTCTTTCCCCGGTCGCGATGGGGATAGACGTGCCGCGCGCTACCTGCGCCATCACTTCCGGCGCATCCGGCGGAACAGGCTCCTCGAACCAGAGCGGGTCGTATGGCTCTATGGCCCGCGCCATGCGCAAGGCGCCCGATGCCGTGAACTGGCCGTGCGTTCCGAACAATATGTCGGCCTTGTTTCCCACCGCCTCGCGGATCGCCTTCACCATGCGGGCCGACAGGTCGATATCGACCAGCCGGGGCTGGTGGCCGTCGAAGACGGTGTAGGGCCCTGCCGGGTCGAGCTTTACGGCGTTGAAGCCTTGCGCGACATAGAGCGCCGCGCATTCGGCAGCAAGCTCGGGGTCGTTGTAGACGTTCCGGTCGGGATCATCGGCCTCGCTGGGGAAGGCGCTGCCGGTGTGAGGGTAGAGATAGGTGTAGGACCGCAGCGTCTCGTGCACCTGGCCGCCGAGCAGCTTGTAGACCGGTTTGCCCGCTTCCTTGCCGATGATATCCCAGCAAGCTATTTCGAGCGCCGACACACAGCCCATCATCGAAACGTCAGGCCTTTGCGTGAAACCCGATGAATAGGCGCGCCGGAAGAAGGTCTCGATATCGTGCGGGTCCTGGCCGACCAGATAGCGCTCGGCACAGTCCTCGATCATCTTCGCCGTCACATGTGGTCCGAATGTGGCATTGTAGGCCTCGCCGTAGCCGACGACGCCGCCATCGGTGACGAGCTTGACGAAGATGAAGTAACGACCACCGATGCCCGGGGGCGGATTGCCGACGACAAAGGTCTTGACGTCCGTGATCTTCATGAGGCCCTCCGTTATCGATGGTCCGCGAGAATGAGATCCGCGCCCTTCCAGCCGGTCACCATCGTTGCGGCATTGGTGTTGCCGGTGACGTTGCCGGGAAAGATCGAGGCATCGACGATGCGCAGGCCAGAGAGGCCATGCACCTTCAGCCGGGAGTCCACGACTGCGGTATTCGGATCCGGACCCATGCGGCAGGTCGAGACGGGATGATAGACCGTGCCGCTGCGCCTGCGGAAGTCGAGGACCAGCTCTTCGTCCGTGCGGCAGGCGGGTCCGGGCAGCACTTCCTCGGCGATGACCTCCGACAGCACCCTCGTCGCTGCCATCCGGCGCAGGAATTTCACGGCATCCAGCATCTCGGCGACATCCTCGTCGGTCGAAAAGGCATTGGCAACGATCTTCGGGTAGGCCGAGGGGTTCCCGGAGCGGATCATGATCGAGCCGCGGCTGGTCGGTCGGCAGTTGGACAGCCCGATCGAAAAGCCCGGCCAGGGGTCGGGCGTCAGGATCGGTCGCTCGCCGGTCTTGGGGATGACTGTCGAGAATGCCTGGAAATAGAGCTGCATGTTGGCTCGTTCTCGCCCCGGATCGGTACGGAAGAAGCCGCCGCCCTGGTTCATGCTCATCGACAGGGGTCCAGTGCGCAGCAGAAGATACTGCATTCCCACGAGTGCTTTGCCCCACCAAGGGCGCAGGACTTGGTTCAGCGTGGGCACGGTGGCCTTGTAGGTATAATTGATGCCGAGATGATCCTGGAGATTGGCACCGACATGGTCGTTCGCATGGACGACTGCGATCCCGAACTCCCTTAGCAGGGGAGCGGGGCCGACGCCGGAAAGCTGCAGCAATTGCGGCGTGTTGACGGAGCCGGCGCAAAGCACCACTTCCCGAGCCGCGCCGACCGAACAGGGGCGCCCGTCCTTGCAATAGTCGACGCCCACTGCACGACTGCCTTCGAAGCGGACCCGGGTCGCGAGCGCGCCGGTTTCGACACGGACGTTCGGCCGCTTCATTGCGGGGCGCAGGAAGGCGCGGGCAGCGGACATACGGCGGCCACCTTTCGTGGTGATCTGATAGATGCCGACGCCGTCCTGCTCCGCGCCGTTGAAATCGGAGTTCAAGGGCAGGCCGAGTTCCTTGCCGGCAGCGAGGAAGCGCTGGCAGAGAGGATGCACGTTCCGTCTGTTGTCGGTGACGTGGATCGGCCCGGCCCGGCCACGCCAATCGTCGGCGCCGGCCTCATTGTCCTCGACCGCCTTGAAGATCGGCAGAAGATCATCGAATCCCCAGCCGGGATTGCCGGCGTCGCGCCAGGAGTCGAAATCCTCGCGCTGGCCCCTGATCCAGACCATGGCGTTGATCGAGCTCGAGCCACCGAGCAGCTTGCCGCGCGGCCAGTGGTCGGCGTTTCCGGCCAGCCCGGGATCGGGCTCGGTCTTGTAGTTCCAGTTGACGGCTGGATCGAAGAAGGTCTTGCCGTAGCCGAGCGGCATCTGCACGAAGAAGCGGCGGTCCGAGCCACCCGCCTCGAGCACCAGCACGGAGAAGCGGCCGCTCGCCGACAGGCGCTCCGCGACTACCGAACCGGCGGAGCCCGAGCCGACGACGATGAAATCATAGGTCTGCATGGATAGTGTCGCTCAACGCCCGGCTGGAACGATATGCGGCCAAGCCTAGTCTCGCGTTTCCACTGCACAGGTCGGCCTTACGGCATGGCCTGTGAAAAAAGCGACTGCCCCGAACATTTGCGAAGGCGCGTTGACGGCTCGTCAGGCCGGCCTTACGAACGGGCGGATCAACGAGAGGATGAGACGGTGGAGACGGAAAAGCCGGTCGGCGAATTGACCTTGCGGACGCTCGCCATGCCGGCCGACGCCAATGCTGCGGGCGACATATTCGGCGGCTGGGTCATGGCCCAGATGGACCTGGCATGCGGCATCCGGGCCGCCGAGCGGGCGAAGGGCAGGGTAGTCACTGCCGCCGTGAAGGAGATGTCGTTCGCCAAGCCGATGAAGATCGGCGATACGCTTTGCATCTACACCCATATCGAACGAATTGGACGGACCTCGATGGTGCTCAAGGTCGAGGCCTGGGCGCAGCGCTATCTGTCGGACCTCATGGAGAAAGTCACCGACGCCGATTTCGTCATGGTGCGCCTCGACGCCAGCGGAAAGCCGACGCCCGTCCCCCAGGCGTGAACAGTCCGTTCCGGAAATGTTTACGCGGCGTGCGCGAGGTCGAAACGCATGCGCGCTTCCCTGACCCGTGCCGTGTTCAAGCGCGCCCACTCCCCGAGCGCGTTGACCGGCACCAGCAGCTCGCGGCCGAGATCGGTGAGTTCGTAATCGACACGTGGCGGAATGGTGGGAAACACCGTTCTTGTAACGAATCCATCACGTTCCAGGCCGCGCAGGGTGGTGGTCAGCATCTTCTGGGAAATGCCGCCGACGGCGTGACGAAGCTCGCTGAAGCGCATCGGCCCGTCGCCGAGCTTGCCGACAACCAGGACCGTCCATTTGTCGCCCACGCGCTGAAGGATCTCGCTGACGGCGCGGCAGTCTTCACTGCGGTGCGGGTGCCTTGGTTTCAAAAAAGTGCCTCCTTGTGCACTGCGGCATTGGTCACCTAGATAGTGCCAGTTTCCAAAGTATACCAGATTCTGAAAGGAGAAGACAATGTCCAAGCCCAGGATTGCCGTGGTGCTCGGCTCGACGCGCGAAGCCAGATTCGCGGATGTGCCCGGCAAATGGATCGCCGATCTTGCAGCAAAGCGTGGTGACCTCGAGGTTGAGGTCGTCGATCTGCGCGACTATCCGCTGCCGTTCTTCGACGAGGTCGCCTCCTCCCTGTGGGTCCCGTCACAGAACGAGGTCGCTCAGAAGTGGCAGAAGAAGGTCGACGAATTCGACGGCTTCATTTTCGTGACCGGTGAATATACGCGCGGGCCGACGGCGGCTCTGAAGAACGCTCTCGACTATGCCTATACCGAATGGAACAAGAAGCCCGCTGGTTTCGTCGGCTACGGCGGTGTCGGTGGCGCCCGTGCGGTCGAGCAGCTCCGCCTCAATGCGATCGAGCTGCAGATGGCCCCGGTGAGGACCGCCGTCCACATCGTGTGGGCAGATTATTCGGCGATCAAGGGCGGCCAGAACATTGCCGAGTTCGATCACCTCGGCGCTGCCGCGAACGAGATGCTCGACCAGCTCTCCTGGTTCGGTCGTGCCCTTAAGGCAGCGCGGGATGCAGATGCTGCGGGCGCGGATGCCAAGGCCGCCTGAACGGTTTCACTTGCTCTCGCGGGTCTCCCACTTGCGGGATCATTCTCAGCAGGGGCAGCGCAACGCGCTGCCCTACGCGCTCTCCGAGACGGCTCTCGATCCCACGCTACTGGGCAGTCGGCAGCCTCGATGCAATCACCTTGTCGATACGGCGACCATCGAGATCGACCACCTCGAAGCGCCAGCCCTGGGCGTCCACCGACTCGCCGGTGACGGGAAGGTGGTGCATATGGGAGAGGATGTAGCCGGCAACGGTCTCGTAGTCGCGGTTTTCCGGAAGCTCGATGCCGAGATGATCGGCCATCTCGTCCGCCTGCATGTAGCCGGCGAGCAGCCATGAGCCGTCCTCGCGCTGTACGACAAGCTGGTCGTCCTCGTCGAGATCGGAGCGAAACACGCCGGTGATCGCCTCCAATATGTCGGCCGGCGTGACGATGCCTTCGAAATGCCCGTACTCGTCATGCACGAGCGCCATCGGCACGTCCGAATCCTTCAGGGTCGCCAGGACGTCCAGGGCGTCTGCCTGGTCGTGGACGATGGGAGCGGGCCGCAGATGCCGGCGCGGATCGAAAGGCTGGCCTGCCAGGACGGCGGCAAGCACTTCGCGCGACTGCACGACGCCGACCATGGCATCGACGCTGCCTTCTCCGGCGGGCAGCCGAGAGTGCGGCGTCTCCATCAGCAGCTTGCGGGTTGTCGCTTCGTCCGCCTGGAGGTTGATCCAGTCCACTTCCGTCCGAGGGGTCATGACTCCGCGCACGGCGCGGTCACCCAGGCGCATGACGCCGGCAATCATTCGCCGTTCGTCGGATTCGATCGTTCCGTGATGCTCGGCCTCCGCCACCAGCATCTTTATCTCCTCGTCGGTGACTTTTTCGGCGCTTTCCTCGCGCTGGCCCATGATCCACAGGACGCCGCGGCCGGAAATATCGAGCAGCCACACCACCGGCGCGGCCACCTTGGCCAGAAGCGTCATGGCGGGCGCCACACGGACAGAGATCGCTTCCGGATTGCGTAGGGCGATCTGCTTTGGCACCAGCTCGCCGATGATGAGGGACACATAGGTGATGGCGGCAACCACGATGCCGACGCCCAAAGCGTTGGCAGCCCCCGTGCTCATACCGTTTTCCGACAGCAGCCGGGCCAGCCGTTCGCCCAGCGTCGCCCCTGAAAATGCGCCCGACAGAACCCCGACGAGCGTAATCCCGATCTGCACCGTCGAGAGGAAACGGCCAGGATTTTCGCCAAGCGCCAGGGCGGGACCGGCTCCCTTGATCCCGCGTTCGATCATGGCTTTCAGCCGGGCCGGCCGGGAGGAGACCACGGCCAGCTCGGACATTGCGAGGAGACCGTTAAGGACGACGAGTACAACGACCGTCGCGATTTCTATGTAAATCATAGAGACCCAATAGCATTGTGCCCGGCGCTTGATGAAGAGCAAAAAACACGGGGCCGACAGGGTTTTTGGTCAGCCCTCACCGGCAGGCGCGATAGCCGTTGCGGCGCTCCTTGATGTCGAAGTGGAAATGATCCCTGTGGTCATGGTCGTAACCTGGCCCGAGAACCGTGGTGAAATAGTCGCAGCCGTCGGCGCGCACGGAATTCAGAAAACCGCGCTGGCGGAACGCGAACCATCCAGGCTTGCGCACGTCGATGTCGCGACCGTTCTTGAGCTCGACGCGCATGATGTCGAGGGCATTGCCCTTGGAATGTTCCGACGCCGTCCTCGTGCCGCGAATCCGGCGGCAGGAATAGCTCGAGCCTTGATGGATCGTCTTGACGCCTGAGAAGTAGCGGGTGCGGGCGGCAGGGATCAGTTCCCGGCGCGTCCAAAGGGCGATCGTTGCCGCCATCTCGCAGCGAAGCGTGGCGGCCGGCTTTACCTGGACATTGCCAATGGCCGACACTTTGACCGGATGATCGATCGCGCACAGACCGCCGTCGTCGATCGGCGGCAATTCCTCGTAGCGGACGCCCAGCCGCTTAAGCTCCTGGCGGCACGACACCTCGTCGGCCGGCATAATGTTCGGCTCCGCCGGCGTCATACGAGGAGAAAGCGTCGGGTCGTCGACATGCGGATAACCAACCAGTTGCGGCGTGATCGGGGCTGGCTCGACCGAATCAGGTACGACCGGCACAGTCTCGACGAGGGCTGGCTCTGTGAGAGCTGGCTCGGCGATGGCAGGAGCGGGCTCGGCCGAAGGAGGGGTGCGGGCTTGATAGGTTGGGACCGGTGCAGGAGGAGCCAGATTGCTGACGCCGCCCGGCAAAGCGGCGGTCGTTACCCCGACATCGACCTCCGGGCGCAGCGAGAGCACGTTGTCGGTGCTGCAGGCCGAAATGACAGCCAGGCCGATAGCGAGGCTCAGAAGGATCGGCTTTCGCGGGAGCCGGCGGCAGCGCGACGCGACGGCAGCCATCCTGTCCGCCACGGGCCACTGCGCGGCCGCTTGGGCGCGCAAGGGACGCTCTGTCTCTGTGAATTTGTGCATCCGGCTTTCCGAACCAAAGGTCAGCGCTGCAAAAAATCGCTCTCGATCTTCGGACCGATGCCGTGGTCGACATCGACCCGTTCGTGCGCGTTCGGTGCCCAGAATAGGAGCGAAGGGTAAAGGAAAACTCAGCGCGAGCTTTTACGCCTGCGGCCTGATTCAGGCCGCCGAAATCTCAGCTTCATCGGCAGTAGGTTCCGCCGTTGCGACGCTTGGCGAGGTCGAAGTGGAAATGCTGCGCATGATCGGCATCCGTCCCGGGGCCGAGGACCGTCTTGAACGGTCCGCATGCGGCCATCCTCACCCTGGAGAGAAAGTCGGCTTCCCTGGAGTCGGTTGCCGCGGTCACGTTTATGGTCCGGCCGCCGGCCAGCTTGAAACCGCCGATGTCGATGGCATTGCCGAAGGCGTGCTCGGAGAGTTTGGTCGTGCCGTTGCGGGGACGGCAGACGAAAGCGGAGCCGTGGCTTATGGCCAGAAGGTCGTCGTCGAACACAGATTTGGCGGCGGGGGCGACGACATCGGCCAGGAAACGTGCGGTTGCCTCGGCCGTGGCGCAGTTGAGTACGGCTTCCGGCGCGAGATCGATGTTTTTGCCGAAGGACTTGATGGTCAGAGGGTGTGCGACAATGCAGCCTGGCGCCTCATCGATCGGGGCATGGTCTGAGAAATCGACGCCGAGTGCGCGCAACCGCGCACGGCACGCAAGCTCATCCGTCGGAACCGGCGGGGTGGCCCGGCGCGACTCGTCCGCCGTCTCGTCGCTCCGAGGCGGCGCGGCTGGCGCAGGGGCCTGTTCGGGAACCGGACGTGTTGAAGGCAATGGCCCCCGATTTCCCGGGATGGTTGGTGAAGCGCCATGTTGCGGACGCGGCGAAGGCAGTGGCGGCGGGTTGACGTCTGTCGGAGCAAGCGGCGAAGACGCCGGCTTCGGCGCCCGGGCAGGCAGGTCGAGCGCTGATGCGGTGCTTGCGCAAGCCAACGCCTGGATCATGCAGAGGAGGCCGGTCGCCAGTCGGATCGCCAACAATGCCATGGCGGGAACATGCCACGGGCGTCACGGATTGGAAGCCACGTCGCTCGCGACCAAGATCCAATCCCTGGCCGGTGCCACCGTCAAACGTAAGATAATCAACGGATTGATTGGCTTTGTTCGGCTGAATCACTTTGAGTGACGGGTTCGTCACGCGCCGATTGCTTCCAACCCTTCTTCCAGATAGTCGGCCAGCATCGGCAGGCCGAGGAGATAGGACGACGTACGCTTGTTGCTGCGTTGCCGTGCTTCGTTGACGGCGTCGGCCCATTCCGCCGCGTCGTAGTCGCCGCGGCCGATCCACACGAGGGCAACCAGGTCCGCAGCCTCGTCGACGTTCAGGTCGTCGATCAATTCGCGTAATTCCTCTTCTGTGAGATTTTCCTCCTCCTCCTCGGCGAGGCCGTCGTGGTTATGGCTGTCACGGGCATCCCCGTCGAGTTCGATCTCGTGCTCGCTGCCGCCCGCATAGTCGTCGTTCATCGCGGCGCCGATCGCCTTTGCCTTGAGGATGAACAGCCGCACGGTGTCCGGGTCGATGGTAAGTTCCCATTCCTTCTCGTCAGGGTGCCGCACAGCCACCTCCATCTTCGGGCGCGGTGATGATAACGCATTTCGTGGCGTTGCGGCAGAAGGATGGCGCGGCATGGATTGACAGGAAGGGGCGGGGCGCTGAAATGCGCCGCTTCACCTATTCAAGATGGTCCGATGACAACGCTTCTCTCGCCAAAAATCCTGCCAATCCTCATGCTGGTTGCGTCGAATGTCTTCATGACCTTTGCCTGGTACGGCCATCTGAAGTTCAAGATGTGGCCGCTCTACACGGCGGTTCTCTTTAGCTGGGGCATCGCCTTCATCGAATACTGGCTTGCCGTGCCCGCTAACCGCATCGGCCATGAGGTCTATTCGGCCGCGCAGCTCAAGACGATCCAGGAGGTCATCACGCTCAGTGTCTTCGTCGTCTTTTCAGTGTTCTACCTGAAGGAGGCGATTACCTGGAATCATGTCCTCGGCTTCATACTCATTGCTGGCGGAGCGGCCCTGATCTTCCGCGCCTAGAGCATGGCTGCGGAAAGGTTTGCGTCGAGAGGAGCAAAAATTACGCGAGGCTGGGAATAGACGCCTGGGCGCAAGCGTTGGACATCCAAGGACTAGGAAGGAGGCTCCCATGCAGAGACTAACCCTCGCCTTGGCTTGGATGCTTCTCGCGGGACCGCTCCTGGCGACGCCTGCCCTTTCGGCGGGTGGTGGCGGCGGCGGAGGCGGCGGCCAGACGACCAGCCAGTGCAAGAGGGGGCAGGTATGGGACGCCAAAAGGCAGAAATGCGTGACCCCAAAAAGGGGTGAGATCGACGACGACAGCCTCTACGAGGCGGGGCGCGACCTGGCCAATGCCGGCCGCTATGGCGAAGCGATCGTCGTCCTCAGCCTTGCCGCCGACAAATCGGACCCGCGGATCCTCAATTATCTCGGCTATTCCCACCGCAAGCAGGGTCGAGTGCAGGTAGGGCTCGGCTACTATGAGGAAGCGCTGCGGGCCAATCCCGATTACACGCTTGCGCGCGAATATCTGGGCGAGGCCCACCTCCAGCTCGGCGACGTCAATTCCGCCCGCGAACAGCTCCGCGAGATCGAGAAAAGGTGCGGCCGGGGCTGCGCGGAATACACAGAGCTCTCCGAACAGATCTTGCAATTCCAGAGACGAGGATGATGCGGGACTTCGCCCTCTCACGGGCTGCGGGAGTGGGTGAGAGACGAGGCCAGAATGGGCGGCCGCAGCGCAGCCGCCCATTCTCTTGCCGGTACGAGCATGCCGTCAAGCGCCGGGTCACTTAGCCGCGAAGCGCTTAGTCCGCGCGTGTGAGGCGAATGATCGAGCCATTGCTTTGGTCGGTGAGCAGCCAAACCGAGCCGTCGGGGGCGACATTGACGTCCCGGATGCGGCCGAATTCACCTTCCAAGATGCGCTCCTCGCCGACGATCTTGCCGGCCCGGTCCCGGTCGAGCCGCACAAGAAGTTCGAATTTCAAGGAGCCGACGAGGAGGTCTCCTTTCCATTCCGGAAACATGTTTCCTTGGTAGGAGGCGAGCCCTGACGGAGCGATGGACGGATCCCAGTGGTAGAGGGGCTGCTCGTAGCCTTCTGCTGCCGTGCCGACGCCGATCTTGGAGCCGGAATAGTTGACGCCGTAGGAGATCACGGGCCAGCCGTAATTGCGGCCGGCCTGCGGCTGGTTCACCTCGTCCCCGCCTCTCGCGCCATGTTCGACCGTGGCGAGACCGTCCCAGACGGGATCGAAGGCAGCGCCCTGGATGTTGCGATGGCCCTTCGACCACAACAGAGGCAGCCACCCATCGGGCTTGGGATTGTCCTTGGGGGCCGAGCCGTCTGGATTGATGCGGATAACGGCGCCGGCGCTGTCCGCCATGTCCTGGGCACGGTCGCCCTGGCCACGGTCGCCGGTGGTGATGAAGAGGGTGCCGTCGGAATGGAACACCAGACGAGAGCCGAAATGCTGCCCCTTGCCGGTTTTCCTGGCCATCGAGAAGACGACATCGACATCCTCCAGTCTTGGTTTGCCGTCGTCGCGGACCAGTCGTGCCCGCGCTACCGCTGTTCCCGCGCCGCCTTTGCCGGGTTGTGAAAAACTGAAGAAGATCATGCCAGAAGTGGAGAAATCCGGTGCGGCGACGACGTCCAGCAGGCCACCCTGACCTTGCGCCCACACTTTGGGCACCCCCTGGAGCGGACCGGACAGCGACCCGTTGCTGAGTATGCGCATGCGACCCGGCCGCTCCGTCACGATCGCGCTGCCGTCAGGCAGGAAATCGAGACCCCAGGGATGCTCGAGCCCGTCGGCGAGGGTGGTGGCCTGCACATTGACCGTGTCGGTCCTGAAGGTTCGGCTTTCCGCGGCCGATCCGGCGACGGGAAGGCTGGCGGCTGAAAGGGCGGCGAGGATGCGCAAGCTCTGGAACATCTGATCGACATAAGCGTTCGGCTGGTCCTTGCAAGCAAGCAGGGCGGTGACAGGCATCAAAAGCCGTGTATCCTCGATCACAACAGGGTGAGGGCGAATCAAGCAAGCGTTTGGGCAAAGATTCTCTTGGCTGCAGCCGCCGAGGGAAGGGGAATTAAGACTTGCGGCCGCGACCAAATCATCAAAACCGGATTTTTAGCGTGAAAATACCGGAAGCGTTGCTATATTACGGAAGTTCGAAATGAGACGGCTCCGCCAGCCTAGGGCTGCCGGACCGTTTTCTTTTTGCCGTACGGCCAGGATGATGCCGTAGGGCGGACAAGAGAAGAGGTTGAAATGAACAAGGTCCCGATGACCGCAAACGGGTTCCAGACGCTGAAGGAAGAGCTTCGCTGGCGTCAGCAAGAGGAACGTCCGCGCATCATCGAAGCGATTTCGGAAGCACGCTCGCATGGCGACCTCTCGGAGAACGCGGAATATCACGCCGCGAAGGAGGCGCAGAGCCTCAACGAGGGACGTATCGCCGAGCTCGAGGATCTCATCGCGCGTGCCGAAGTGATCGACGTTTCCAAGCTTTCCGGTGACAAGATCAAGTTCGGCGCGACCGTCGTGCTTGTCGATGAGGACACCGAGGAAGAGAAGACCTACCAGATCGTCGGCGATCAGGAGGCGGACGTGAAGTCGGGGCGGATCTCCATTTCGTCCCCGATCGCCCGCGCGCTGATCGGCAAGGAGGTGGGCGACGCCATCGAAGTCAACGCACCCGGCGGCGCTCGCGGCTTCGAAATCGTTCAGGTCAATTTCATCTAATCAAGCAAATCGAACCGGACACCGGATCGGATCTCGGAAGGTTTCGATCCGAAAAGTCTGGCGCCGCTCGGCGGGTCACATTGGCTGGCCGAGCATTTCATTGGCTATGCCGACAACGCGCGCCGGCGTGACCGCCACGCCGGGCGTTTCTCTCTCCAGCACGATGGAATGCGGCCCCAATGGCCCCGTCAGCCCCGGTTGCGTGGCCAGGAAGATGGCGATCGTCGGTAGCCCGAAGGCGCTGGCGAGATGCGTCAGCCCCGTATCTGCCCCGATCACCAAGGTCGCGCGGCCGATCTCGGCAGCGATTGTGGCGAGCGGCGAACGATCGATGACAGCCGACTGCGGCACCGCCTGCGCGATTGCCTGCGCCACGGCTCGCTCCGCCGGGTTCGACCAAGTCGTCACCGGCGTCAGCCCGCGTGTCGCCAGTGCTCTGGCCACGGCGATCCAGGATTCGACCGGCCATTTCTTGCTTTCCCAACTGGTTCCGTGGAGCAGGAAAACCGTACGGTCTCCATAACGGGGCGTCTGAGCGACTGGAGCGACGATGCCGTTGTCGAGGCGATCCAGGTCCGGCTGATAGCCGAGTGCCGCGCCGAAGAGCAGCCTGGTCCGAGTGATCGCGTGAAGATCGCGCGCCACACTGAAGCGATGGCGATAAAACAGAGCCGAGAGGCTCTCTCTTACGCTTTGCCTGTCGAAGCCCGCAATGGGTGCTCCGGCCATTCTGGCCAGAAACACACTTTTGAGGAGGCCTTGCGCGTCGATCACGAGGTCGTAGCGGCGTTCGCGCATGTCGCGCTTGACGTTGTCGACGGCCGATCGCGTCTCGCTGGAGAGCGCGCTCTTGCGCCAACTGCGGAGGGCAACCTTGTGGATATGGCCGATCCCCGGATGCAGGGCGACGAGGCCCGCGAAGGGCTCTTCCACGCACCAGTCCAGCGAGAGATCCGCGCGCGCGGTCAGCGCATCGGTCACTGCGGGGAAGGTGTGGATGACGTCACCCATCGACGACGTCTTTACGATAAGCACCCTCATGCGACTGCCCGCATCAGCTTCCGGGCGGCCGCCAGGACGCGATCCGCGTCGAGCTTGTTCAAACAGTCGAGATGGCCGAGCGGGCAGACGCGCTGATGGCAAGGCGAGCAGTCGAGATGGAGCCACACCAGATCCCGCTGGTCGCTCAGTGGGGGAGTATTCTCCGGAGAGGTCGAGCCGTAGACCGCGACCACGGGAGTGCCCACTGCCGCCGCGATATGCATCAATCCGCTGTCGTTCGACACGGCCAGCCGCGCCGCCGCGATCAGATCGATGGCATCTTCCAGTCGTGTGGTCCCGGCAAGATCGATCGCGCCTGGTGCGAGATCGGCGATCTCGCTGGTCACCGGCTTGTCGTTGGCCGAGCCGAACAGGGCGACCTGCAGGCCGTCCTCCATCATCTTGCGGGCAAAGGCAGCGTATTTTTCAGACGGCCAGCGCTTTGCCGGGCCGAATTCCGCGCCGGGCATCAGTGCGACAAATTGCTTCTCCGGCAGGCTGTGCCGGGCAAGGAGCGCCACCTGGTTGTCCTTGTCGATCGCGAGTTGCGGAGGCTGGAAGGTTCCGCCACGGGCCAGGCCGAAGAACGCCTGGGCCGTTTTGCGCTTTATCGCGTCGGGCAGGGGAACGATGTCGTTGATCAGGCCATAGCGCATTTCACGCCGGTGCCCCGTGCGTCGCGGTATGCCGGCGAAGAATGGCACGAGCGCCGACTTCCAGCTTCCCTGCATGACGAATGCCTGGTCGTAGCGGCCTTTCAGCGAACGGCCGATGCGGCGCCGCAGGCCGAACTCCAGCTTCTTGCGTGAGAACGGAGCATCGATGCGGGTTCGCACTTCAGGCATGCGGCCGACGAGCGGTGCTGCCCAGGCCGGGGCCATGACGTCGATCACCGCGCCCGGGTGGATCTGCCGAAGCGCGATGAACAGCGATTGCGCCATCACCATGTCGCCCACCCAGCGCGGGCCGATCACGAGAATCGATGGGCCTTCAGCCATGCGACATAGTCTTTCGTGCCAGTTCTGACGTCGCGGAAGGCGCCATTGTAGCCGGCCGTGCGCAACCGCGTCATATCAGCCTGCGTAAAGCTCTGATAGCGGCCCTTGAGGTGATCGGGAAAATCGATGAACTCGACCTGACCTTTGCCGAGCTCGGCAATCACGGTGTCGGCGATGGCCCGGAAGGGCTCGGCTCGGCCGGTGCCGCAATTGAAAATGCCGCTGACACCACGGTTCCATAGCCAAAGATTGACGTCCGCCACGTCCTCGACATGGATGAAGTCGCGGCTCTGGTCACCCGGGCCATAGCCATCATAGGCACCGAAGAGCTTCGGGTTCTCGCCGCGCTCGACCTGGTTGAACAGGTGGAAGGCGACGGAAGCCATCGACCCCTTATGGGACTCGCGCGGGCCGTACACGTTGAAATAGCGCAGCCCTGCAACGGGTGAATGCTCGGCCGGCAACACCTTGGCACGCACATAATCGTCGAAGAGCTTCTTGGAGTAGCCATAGACGTTGAGGGGCCGCTCCAACTCCGGTTCCTCGCGGAATTCGGAAGCGCCGCCATAGACCGCGGCCGACGACGCATAAAGAAATGGGATGCGCCCATTCAGGCAATAATGCAGGAGCTTCTTGGAATAGGCATAGTTCACTTCCATCATGAACTTGCCGTTCCATTCCGTGGTAGCCGAACAGGCGCCCTGATGGAACACCACGTCCATGGGACCGATCGCGTCGCGCTCGATCAGAGCGAGGAACTCGTCCTTGTCCAGGTAGTCCTCGATGGCGAGATCGGCGAGATTGCGGAATTTCGTGCCGTCGGTCAGATCGTCGACGACCATGATATCGGAGCGGCCAGCCGCATTCAGCGCTGCAACGATGTTGCTGCCGATCATGCCCGCGCCACCGGTTACCACGATCATCGGTTTCTCCTGCCGTCGGTCCGTTCGGCGCTCTCTTAGACGTTTTCGCGACGAATGGTGAACGGAAAATTGGTCGATAGGAGCTTCGGCCTTGGTGGCAGCTCATCTATCGGCGCTATTTGCATTCACCATTGTCCATTCACGGTTCGCATTCGGGTGCCGGTTGCGTCCCGGTATTTTGCAGTATATCCGCAGCGCATGAGCGAATTCTCGGGCAAAACCCAGCAACAGGAACCGATGGCGGCCACGCGAAGCCCCACCGATCTCTTGACGGCAATCGACCGGTTCCGTGAAGCGAAGGTGCTCGTTGTCGGGGACTTCATCCTTGATCGTTTCGTTCGCGGGGTGATCGAACGCATCTCGCCGGAGGCGCCGATCCCTGTCCTGCATGGACGCGATGAGACTTTCACGCTGGGCGGCGCAGGCAATGTCGTGTCGAACATCGTATCGCTCGGCGGGTCGGCCTTGCCGGTCGCGGCCGTCGGCAACGATGCCGCCGGTCGCACGATCGTCGCGACGCTGGAGAACCAGGGCGTGGACGTTTCCGGCATCCTGACCGACCCGTCGCGCATGACATCCTCCAAGTCCCGATTCAGCGCGCTCAATCAACAGGTGCTGCGCTTCGACGAAGAGGAGATACGGCCCCTTTCCGGTGATCATAGGCAAGCGATCGTCGAGCGTTTCCGCAGGCACCTGCCGCTTGCCGATATCGTCGTGCTTTCCGACTATGGCAAGGGGATGCTGCTCGACGGGGTCGCGGCCGAACTGATCAGCCTCTGCACGGCGGCGGGCAAGCGCATCGTCGTCGATCCGAAGGGGCATGACTATTCGCGTTATGCCGGCGCCACCGTGGTTTCGCCGAACCGCAAGGAACTTGGCGAGGCGGTTGGCCGCCCGATCGCCAGCGATGAGGAAGTCGTAGAGGCTGCGCGGCAGCTCATCGGCGCGCACGGCTTCGATTTCGTGCTTGCCACCCGCAGCGAAAAGGGCATGAGCGTGGTGGGCAGGGAGGATGCGCGCCACATCCCCACCCAGGCTCGCGAGGTTTTCGACGTCTCCGGAGCCGGCGACACGGTGGTGGCTTCATTTGCCCTGTCGCTTGCTTCCGGGCTCGATCGCCAGGCAGCGGCGATTGTCGCCAACGCCGCCGCCGGCGTGGTGGTCGGCAAGCGCGGGACGGCGCGCGTCTCGTCGGAAGAGCTGGTGGCCGCGCTGTTCCGCAGCGACACGACATCCCATTCCGAGCGCTCGGTGGTCGATCTCGACACCGCGGAGCAGATCGCCGCGGCTTGGCGGCGCGAGGGGCTGAGCGTCGCCTTCACCAATGGCTGCTTCGACATCCTTCACGCGGGCCATGTGTCGCTGATCCAGCAGGCCAGGGCGACCGCCGACCGGCTGATCCTCGGCCTCAACAGCGACGCGTCCGTTCGCCGCCTGAAGGGCGAAAGCCGACCGCTGAACACGGCGCGCGACCGCGCCTTCATCCTGTCGGCGCTGGCGGCGGTCGACCTGGTCGTCGTGTTCGACGAGGATACGCCCCTCGTCCTGATCGAAAGGCTCAAGCCGGACGTCCTGGTGAAGGGGGCGGACTACACCGTCGAGACGGTCGTCGGCGCCGATATCGTCCAGGCGTCCGGCGGGCGGGTCGTGCTCGCCAGCCTGGTCGAAGGCAAGAGCACGACCGGTCTCATCGGCAAGATTTCTTCTCCCAAGGGCAGCAATTGAGATTGTGATGGCTTCGCTCAACGACTACCTGACGCGCTCGGCCAAGGTCATCGAGGAGATGGCCGAGCGCGACCTGTCGACCGCGATGGAACAGGCGGTGGACGCTACCGTCACTGCGCTTCGTGCGGGCAAGCCGCTGCTCATCTGCGGCAATGGCGGTTCGGCGGCCGACGCGATCCATATCGCGGGCGAACTGGTCGGCCGGTTCCTCAAGGAGCGCAGGGGCTACAACGTGATCGCCTTGCCCGCCAATGCCGGCGTGCTGACGGCCTGGGGCAACGACTACGGTTTCGACACCGTTTATTCGCGCCAGGTCGAGGCGCATGGCGCGGAAGGCGCCGTGCTGATCGCCATTTCCACCAGCGGCAATTCGAAGAACATACTGCTTGCGGCCGAGCAGGCGAGGGCGATGGGCATGTCGGTCATTTCCCTGACCGGGGACAGCGGCGGCAAGCTGGCGGCGCTGTCTGACATCCTGCTCAACGTTCCGTCGTCCTTCACGCCGATGATCCAGCAAGGGCACCTCTGCCTCTACCACTATCTCTGCGAGGCGGTGGAAGAGCGGCTGAGCAATGGCTGAGCGCGTGTCGGATCCGGCTGGCCAGCTGCCACTGAAGGAAGCCGGCCTCTGGGTCCAGTGTTTTGCCGGAAAGGCCGAGACGGCCGATCGGCCGGCGCTGTTCCTCGACCGCGATGGCACCGTCAATGTCGACACCGGCTATCCGCGAACGCCGGATGAGATCTCGCTCCTGCCCGAGATCCTTCCCGTCATCCGCGCGGCGAATGCCGCCGGCGTGCCGGCTGTCATCGTCTCCAACCAATCCGGCGTGGCGCGCGGGCTGCTGGATTGGCAAGATTTCGCCAAGGTGAATGCGCGGCTTCTCGACCTGCTGCATGCCGAAGGCTGCGCAATCGCGATGGTGCTCGCCTGTGCCTATCACGAAGCCGGGCTCCCACCTTTCGACATCGCCGACCATCCGATGCGCAAGCCCAATCCAGGCATGCTGCTCCTGGCTGCCACGATGCTCGGCATCGATCTCGGACGTTCGATCATTGTGGGCGACAAGCCGTCCGACATGGAAGCGGGCAGACGCGCCGGCCTCCAGGTGGGTTGGCTGATCGGAAAAGACGAGGTGATTGGGGACGGCTTTGCCTGCAGGAGGCTGAACGAGGCGAGAGATTACGCCGCCCTTGCGAAGTCGATTTCAAGCCTGTCCAGGTAGGCGAGGGCATCCCTCACCCGATCGCCACCGTCCCCTCGTCCTTGATCTGACGGATGGTGAGCGCCGTACGCACCGTGTCTACGTTCGGCGCCGAAGTCAGTTCCTCGATGACGAAGCTCTGGAACGTGCCGAGATCGGTCGCCACGCAGTGGAGGAGAAAGTCGGATTCGCCCGACACCATCCACGCTTTTCTGACGATCGGCCAGTTGCGGGTGCGGTCGGAGAAGGCTTTCAGCTCCGCTTCGGACTGGTGCTGGAGACCGATCAGGCAGAAGGCGACCACGTCGTATCCTAGTGCGGGTGCGTTGAGCAGCGCGCGGTAGCCCTGGATGATGCCTCCATCCTCGAGCCGCTTGACCCGCCGCAGGCAAGGGGGAGCGGAAATCCCTACGCGTCGCGATAGTTCGACATTGGTGATGCGGCCTTCGCCTTGGAGTTCCCGGAGGATCTTCCAGTCAATGGCGTCGAGATCGGCCTTGAGGGGCATTGGTTCTCCAGCGCGAATCGGCGCAACAATGTTTCGTATTGACGCAATTAAACTACGGAAAGGTGCAACTGCCTCATATTTCCGGCGCCATTCCCATCTTTTTGGTGCGAGGGCGCGCTTCGATGGCTCGCAAACGGGAGGTTTCAGGGGAGGGGACGATCCGCCGCCTTGCAACGTATAGGGGCCAACACCTAAATTGGCGGCATCGTTTCCATGCCGCCGGGCCGTCTGGCGGTCCGCAAGGGCAATCTCATGACTAAACACGCGCCTGTCCTGATCATCGGTTCCGGCCCTGCCGGTTATACGGCCGCCATCTACGCCGCGCGCGCAATGCTGAAGCCGGTGCTCGTCTCAGGGTTGCAGCAGGGCGGCCAGCTCATGATCACCACCGACGTCGAGAATTATCCCGGTTTCGCCGACCCCATCCAGGGGCCCTGGCTGATGGAACAGATGGGCAAGCAGGCAGAGCATGTCGGCACCGAGATCGTCAACGACATGATCACGGAGGTCGATCTCGACGTCCGTCCGTTTCGGCTGAAATCCGATTCCGGCACGATCTACACCTGCGATGCGCTGATCATCGCAACCGGAGCTCAGGCCAAGTGGCTCGGTCTTCCCAGCGAGCAGACCTATATGGGCTTCGGCGTCTCGGCCTGCGCGACCTGCGACGGGTTCTTCTATCGCGGCAAGGATGTGGTCGTCATCGGCGGCGGCAATTCGGCTGTGGAGGAAGCGCTCTACCTGTCCAATCTTGCCCGGCACGTGACGGTCATCCATCGCCGCGGCGAATTCCGGGCCGAGCGCATCCTGCAGGAGCGCCTGTTCAAAAAGGAGAACATCACCGTGTTGTGGGACACCGTGGTCGAAGAGATCACCGGCGTACCCGGCAAGCTGCCTCAGCCGCCGTCGGTGACCGGCATCAGGCTGCGCAGCGCGAAAACCGGGGCTGTGACGGAAATGCCGATCGATGGTGTATTCGTGGCGATTGGCCACGCTCCCGCGGTCGAGCTGTTTGCCGGCAAGCTCAAGCAGAAACCGAACGGCTACCTGTGGACTGCACCGGATTCGACGCGGACCGATGTGCCCGGTGTCTTCGCGGCGGGCGACGTGACCGACGATGTCTATCGCCAGGCGGTGACGGCTGCCGGCCTCGGCTGCATGGCGGCGCTCGAGGCGGAAAAATATCTGGCCGAGATGGAAGTCCATCGGGAGGCTGCGGAATAACAACCAGACGCCCGACGATACGAGGGGAACAAATGGCGTTGGATTGGGACAAGCTTCGCGTGTTTCACGCAGCGGCGGAGGCTGGCTCTTTCACTCATGCCGCCGAGACGTTGAAACTGTCGCAGTCGGCCATCTCCAGGCAGGTCAGCGCCCTGGAGCAGGATGTCGGCGTGCCGCTCTTTCACCGGCACGCTCGCGGCCTCGTGCTCACCGAGCAGGGGGAGATGCTGTTTCGCACCGCGCATGACGTGCTGATGAAGCTGGAGAATATCAAGACACGTCTCACCGAGGCAAAGGACCGGCCTTCCGGGGTTCTGCGCGTCACCACGACGGTCGGCCTCGGGGCGGGATGGTTGACGGAACGGCTGACCGAATTCCTCGACCTTTATCCCGACATCCAGCTTCAACTGATCCTGGCGAACGAAGAGCTCGATCTGACCATGCGCCAAGCCGACTGCGCCATCAGGCTCAGGCAGCCGCAGCAGCCGGACCTCATCCAGCGGCGTCTGTTCACGGTCCATTTCCACCTCTACGCCGCGCCGTCATATATCAGCAAATACGGCAAGCCGAGTTCCATCGCCGATCTCAAGAACCATCGCATCGTCACGTTCGGCGAGCCGGTGCCCACGCATCTCAGCGAACTCAACTGGCTGGAAACGGTCGGCGACTTCGAAACCGGCAAGCGCATCGCGACGCTGCAGATCAACGATATCCTGTCGATCAAGAGGGCGGTCCAGCGGGGAGCGGGCATCGCCATGCTGCCGGATTATCTGATGAACAAGGATTCCGGCCTCATACAGCTTCTGCCCGAGACCGAGGTGCCGTCCTTCGACACTTATTTCTGCTACCCCGACGCGATGAAGAACCAAGCCAAGCTGCATGTCTTCCGCGACTTCGTGATCTCCAAGGCGCGCAGTTGGTCTTATTGATGCGGAAGGGGCTTGGGCCACAGGCTGTGCCTTTTTGCATGGGAGGTTTGCAAACTCCATGCTTGTTTATTGGGCAGGTATCGCCCATATATTGAACATCTCCCGGGCGCGTTCCTCCTCCCATTAGCGCCTGGTGAGTGTTCCCCTCTGGAGGTTTAGCCTTAACAGGCACTTCCAATCAAACTTAGCCGGATCTTCTTGATCCGGCTTTTTTGTTTGTGCGCCCAGCATGGGCGCACCCTTGCGGGTGTAAGTCCCGCCGTAAGCTGGCTGGAAAGCCTACTTCCGGCTGGCGCAAACTCCTCGGGTCTTCAAAGACCTGGAGGAATGGATGCGCCACCGGGTGAGGGCGATCCAGCTCAAGCACTGGAAACGTGGCAAGACCATCTACAAGGCTCTGTCGGCCATGGGGTCCAAACCCGACGTGGCGCGACGGATCGCGGCGAACAGCCGTCGATGGTGGCGCAATAGCAGCCTGCTGCTCAACTCCGTCCTGACTTTGAAATGGATGAACACCCTTGGCATCCCCGGCTCGCCTGACCTCAACTCTTCGAACCGCCCGGTGCGGACCCGCATGCCGGGTGGTGTGGCAGGGGCGCGTTCCAACTGGAACCCCCTATGCCGATTTGCGACGCCGTCGAAAGCCCGCCACAGCAGGGTTGTCCAGCGTGATCTGATTTTGCTGGCTTCGGGTCGCAATTTCTGTTTCGTCGGGCACCTGAAAAGCGCTCCGCCAGTGCCTGATCTCATGTAACGGAGGTTACATGAGATCCGTCCGGGTATCCGCAAACGAGCCGCTTTGTGGCGAAATTGCGCAGTAATTGTGCAGGGTTGGCCACGTAACGGTCACATGTAACCTCCGGTAACCTGACCCCGGCCCGGCCAGCGTAATATTCATTGGGGTAGGACGCGGTGTGGAACTTCACGAGATGGGGGCATCACGTGAAATTCCGGGCTCGGCAACCGCCGCGTCCCGCTGGATTGCCGGTCGCCCTGCCGGCCTGTAGCGGCGGACCTGCCGTACCGCCTCCCGCGGAACGGTCCGCATCAGCGGCGTCTGGACCCTCCCCCAGACGCCGCTTTTTTCATCGGTACGCTGGGTGCTACGGCTCTTCGCTGACTGAGTGGGCGGCCTGCCCGGATTTCAAACCGCCCGCGCCGGCCCCTCGTCGGCCTGCCGGCCACTTCTCCCGTAAAAGGCTGTGAACGGGGAGAAGACCGATGCCATCCGCGCTTTCGCCAATCACCAGCGTTTTGCGATTGACAGGACCGCTTATACAAAACTCCTCCTTGTCCCCCCTTGTGGGAGAAGGTGGCCGCGCGAAGCGCGGTCGGGGTGCTCCAGAAAGCTTCGTCTGATGTGTGAATCTCACACCCGCGTGCGCGGAGAGAGATGTCCGGCAGGGCAGTGAGTGAGGGGTAGCTCGCGACCGGTCAAAAACCAAACTCAACCGAATCACATATAGAGCGTGGCGGGATCCATATCCTTGTAAAGATGGGCCACCTGGGCACCGTAGCCGTTGAAGATCTGGGTCGGCACGACATCTCCCGTGTGCAGCACACGCTCGTTCGCTTGGCTCCAGCGCGGGTGCGGCACGTCGGGATTCACATTGGCCCAGAAACCATATTCGCTCGGTTGGATGGCTTCCCAGAGCCCGACCGGGCGTTCAGCGACGAAATCGATCTTGCGGATCGATTTGATCGACTTGAAACCGTACTTCCAAGGCAGCGCCAGCCGGATGGGTGCGCCAAACTGCTTGAGCAGAGGCTTGTCATAGGCGCCTGTCACCACAAAGGCGAGCTCATTGGCCGCCTCTTCCATGGTCACGCCTTCAATATACGGCCAGGGATAAAGGAAGCTGTTCTGCCCGCTGGCCATGGATGGGTCGAGGAAAGTCTCGAAACGAATGAACTTAGCGGCCGATTGCGGCTTCGCGAATTCCACGAGCTGTTTCAACGCAAAGCCGCTCCATGGGATCGTCATCGACCAGGCCTCGACGCAACGGTGGCGATAGAGCCTGGTTTCCAGTGGGAATTTCCGCACGAGATCGTCGAAGGCGATGGTCGCCGGCGCATCGACCAAGCCGCCGATCTCGATCTCCCAAGGGCGGATCTTGAGGGATTGCGCTTCCTGCGCGATCTCCTTCTGGGTGCCGAATTCGTAGAAATTGTTGTAGTGGGCGTTGATCTCTTCGGGCGTGACGGTCCGGTCGAGCTTGTAGGCTTCGTTCTTCTTCGCCGGGTAGAGATCGGCCGTCGGATCCGCCTCTTCGGCCTGCGCCGCGTTGAGGCCGCCGGCCGCCATCAAGCCGAAACCCATTGCCTTGATAAGGGTTCGACGATTGAGAAAGGCGTTTTCGGGCGTCGCCAATGATTCGGAAATGGCCCAGGCAGGGCGGCGGTGAACGGCAAACATCGTTGCTCCCCGACTTTTCATCGTCGAAGCAGTCTGATCTTCGCGGCAGTCAAGCGCAAGCGCGGTGCCAATCACATATCAGTGCGACGCGCGGCGGGATTGGCCGATCCTGTCAGGCAGCTTTCCCGCTTGCGTTCATCACTTCGTCGGCCAGGCGACCGGTCAGTTCGGCCATATGGTCGAAGCTGGCGACATAGGTTGCCACCCCCGCCGTCGCCGATCGCAGCTCGATGATCAGGTTGCCGATCTCCGATTGCGGCATGGTGGCCTCGACCACGTCCCAGCCTGGCCAGCCCGGGCGCGCATCGTAGCCGAGGATCTGGCCGCGGCGCTGGGGCACGATCGCGGTGATCTTCGCCGTGGCGTCGGAGGGCGTGAAGATTTCCACCTTCATGATCGGCTCCAGCAGCACCGGCGAGCAGGCGGCCAAGCCTTCCTTCATGGCAATTTTGGCGGCCATCTGGAAGGCCATGTCGGAGGAGTCCACCGTGTGGTAGGAGCCGTCGGCGAGGTTTACTGCGATATCGACGACGGGAAAACCGAGCGGCCCGGCCTTCAGGAAGTCCCGCACGCCGGCTTCCACGGAGGGGATGTACTGCTTGGGCACGACGCCCCCGGTGATCGTGTCCGTGAATTCGAAGCCGGCCCCGCGCGGCAACGGCTTGATGTCGAGCACGACGTCGCCGAACTGGCCGTGGCCGCCCGATTGCTTCTTGTGGCGGCCACGTTGAGTGATCGATTTGCGGATCGTCTCGCGGTAGGGCACGGCGGGGGCATGCCCCTCCACCGCGATCTGGTTCTTTCCCTCCAATCGCTCGACGACGACACGCAGGTGCATCTCGCCATGCCCGGAGAGGATGGTTTCCGACGAATCCTGCTCGTGATGCACTCGCAGCGACGGATCCTCTTCGCCGAGCCGGAGCATGGCGGCCGAGAGCTTGACCTCGTCCTTGCGTTCCTTCGGGCGCAGAGAGAGGGCGTAGACGGGTTTAGGCGGATCGAATTGGATGAGGGGGGCTATCCCGCCCTTGGCGGTTGTCAGGGTATGACCCGTCTTGACATCGTCCAGCTTGCCGAGCGCAACCGTCTCGCCTGCCTTGGCGGAGGTGAGTTTCATTTGATCCTTGCCAAGCATCCGGTAGATTCCAGAGACCTTCGCCGATCTTCCGTCGGACAGCCAAAGTTCCGCGCCATCGTTTACCGACCCGGAGAGAATGCGCGAGACCGAGAGCTTGCCGCCATGGGCGGTGTGGATGGTCTTCATGACCTGGACGAGAGTTCCATCGGCAGGCGCGCCAAGCCGCTGTCGCGTGGCTTCGATGTCGGGCGCGTCATGGCGGATCGCCTTCAGCAGGCGCAGCACGCCATTGCCCTTTTCGGCGGTGCCGATCAACACCGGAGTAATCGTCCCGGCGCGCAGGTCGGCAGCGAGGTCGTCGAAGACATCATCGCGCGGCGGCTCGATTTCCTCGAGCAACTGCTCCATCAACTGGTCGTCATGATCTGCCAGCGTTTCGAGCATCGAGAAACGAGCCTCGATTTCGCGCGCCTTCTCGTCGGTCGGGATTTCGGTGATTTCGCTCTCGGCATACTCGCGATAAACATAGGCGCGCTCCAGTGCGAGGTCGATTGATCCGATGACGATGCCATCCTTGCGCAAGGGAATTTGCCGCAGGAGTAGTCTCGTGGTGCTTGCCGGCTGGAGCAGCTTCAGCGTGTCGCGCACACCGGCCGCGGTCTTGTCGATTTTGTTCAGGAACAGGATGCGCGGCACTCCGATCTCGTCGAGCTTGCGCATGATCAGCTGCAGGGCGGGGATCTTCTTCTCGTCGGCTTCCGCTACCACGACCGCGAGATCGCAGGCCGCGAGCACGGGTTCGGCCTCGAAGGAGAATTCGATTGACCCGGGGCAGTCAATGAAGGTGAGGCTGTCGCCCATGAATTCCGTGGTGGCAACGCTAGCCTCGACACTCATGGCGTGGGCGCGCGCCTCTGCCGAATGGTCGCCCACGGTCGTGCCGGAGGCGACGCTGTTCTGGCGTGGGATCGCTCCGGTCCGGGCCAGTATGGCTTCAAGTAGGGTGGTTTTTCCGCTGGCGAAGGGACCGACGATGGCGATGCATTTCGGTCCCGACAGTCTTCCTCCGGCACGTTTTCCCATGGTGAGCTGACCTCCTCCTCTCGGGCGTTGCTGCTAGAGCACCGTCGTCCAGGCGGCGGCCGGCCTCCTCCGGCCGTCGCGGCGGGCGCGCATTCGCGCCACCGAGCTATCGTCCCACGCGGGGCCGCCGAGGGCAAGCCTGCTTTGCCGGCATAGCAGCAAGGACCCGACGATCGTTGAAACCGTTACGCCCCTCAATCGTTAGAGGCTCATGACCGGCCGACCCTCGAGTGAGGCGACGGTTCGGCAACAAAGGCGTCGATCAACAGCGAGGATGGCGGCTCGGAGTGGAGCGCCTCCCGAGGAGAGATCATTATGCTACGACTGATCCAAAGCAGCGCGCTTGCCGTCATCGTCGCCGGCAGCGCGATCGTTCCGCTTCCGGTCACTGCCCAGACCCTCGAACTGGATCTGGGCCGTGGCGGCCCGGAGCTGCGCGTACGTGACCCGGACAGGTGCGATCCTCGCTATGAGGACTGCTATCGCGGCGAGAGAAGCATGCGCAGAATGTGCACGGAAGGCCGGGCCCTCGACAAGGCCGAAAGGATGGGGCTCGACCGTGTTCGCGTCGTTTCGGCCGGCCGCCGTACGATCGAAGTCAGGGGCCGCACGGAAGACGGCGATCGGGCCCATGTCACCTTCGGGCGGCAGCCGAGCTGTCCCGTTCTCGATTGACGAGGTAAAAGACGCGTTTCAGGCAAAAAGGGCGGCATCTCGCGACGCCGCCCTTTAACTACGACAATGAAGCAGTGAAGCGCTGGATCCGAGTGCAGGCGTCCTCCAGCAACGTGTCGGATGTCGCGTAGGAAATGCGGAAATTCGGACCCAGCCCGAAGGCTGAGCCGTGCACCACCGCGACCCCTTCGGCTTCCAACAACTCGCTGACGAAGGTCTCGTCGTCGGCGATGACCTTGCCGGCGGGGGTCTTTTTTCCGATGAGCGCCGCGCAAGATGGATAGACGTAGAAGGCTCCCTCCGGAGAGGGGCAGCTAATGCCACGCGCCTGGTTGAGCATCGACACGACGAGGTCGCGCCGGGCCTGGAAGATCGCCTTGTTCTTGCGGACGAAATCCTGCGGGCCGTTGAGTGCCTCGACGGACGCCCACTGCGCGATCGTGCAGGCGCCGGAGGTTTGCTGGCCCTGGATCATGTCCATCGCCTTGACAAGGCCGATCGGGCCGGCGGCATATCCGATGCGCCAGCCTGTCATGGCGTAAGCCTTCGAAACGCCGTTCATCGTCAGCGTGCGCTCGTAGAGGGCGGGTTCCACTTCCGCGATGGTGCGGAAGACGAAGTCGCCATAGGTAAGATGCTCGTACATGTCGTCGGTGAGGACCCAGACATGGGGATGCCTCAGCAGGACGTCTGCGAGAGCCTTGAGCTCGGCCTCGGTGTAGGCTGCGCCGGAAGGGTTCGAGGGCGAGTTCATCACAAGCCATTTTGTGCGCGGCGTGATCGCCTTTTCCAGAACGTCGGCCTTCAGCTTGAAGCCGTTGTCGATGGTCGTCTGGGCGAAGACCGCCGTGCCGCCGCAAAGCGCGACCATCTCGGGATAGCTCACCCAATAGGGTGTCGGCACGACCACCTCGT
The DNA here is from genome assembly GCF_050958605.1 of Mesorhizobium sp. 1B3. Taxonomy (NCBI): domain Bacteria; kingdom Pseudomonadati; phylum Pseudomonadota; class Alphaproteobacteria; order Hyphomicrobiales; family Phyllobacteriaceae; genus Mesorhizobium; species Mesorhizobium sp. 1B3. The sequence continues at coordinate 446,985 of NZ_JBJHDO010000002.1, forward strand.
CGCCCGGATTGAGCGTCGCCATGAAGGCATTGAAGAGGATTTGCTTGCCACCGGTGCCGACGATGGTCTGCTCCGGTCTGTAGTCCAGGTTGTTCTCGCGCTTGAACTTCTGCGCGATCGCCTCGCGCAGCGGGGCAATGCCCGAGACCGGCGGATACTTGGTTTCGCCGCGCCGGATCGCGGCAATCGCGGCTTCCTTGACGTTGTCCGGCGTGTCGAAATCGGGTTCGCCGGCGCCGAGGCTGATCACGTCACGGCCTTTCGCTTTCAACTCCCGCGCCTTCTGGGTGACGGCGATCGTCGCGGAAGGCTTCACGCGGGAAAGAGCGTCGGCAAGAAAGGCCATGCGAGTGTTCTCCAATAAGCTCGTCCGGGTCCTCGCGGGACCCGCCGCTCTATTGTCCGATCGCACCATAAACCGCAAGCGACAACCGACGCGGCATCCATCAATTCGATCAATCGACCGATACGGACAATTTGAAGATGAGGATTAACGGCGGTTCAAAGCTTGGGTGACAGGTTGCGCGGCATGTAGTCCGGAGTCAAAAGTGTCGCGTAATTCAGGAATTGCTCATATAATCGGTTGCCGGGTTGGCGGGAAGGCGCTTCCTCTCCGGAGTTGCCGGCCGTGAGCGCGTCGATGGGTCATCCGGCATCGGTGGCTGACGCAATCTTCGTCGATGAAGTCGGCATCGAGATTGGGCTGCTCGGCGATTTCCGCCTGAAGAGCGCCTATCAGCCCATCTTCAGACGAGCCGGTGCCGAGCTGCGGCCGATTGGCATCGAGGGAAGGGTGGCCCCGTTCCTCGAGGGGAAGGCGGTCGCCGCGACGGAGTTCCTCGGCAACGTCTCGCCCGACCGCAGGCTGTTCGTGGAAAGCCTGTGCAACGCGCTCCATCTGCGCAACCATCCTAATGTCGGTCTGCCTTGGCTCGAACTCTTCGTGAGCTACAATCCCCGGGGAAGCGGTGAATTCCTGCGCGAGATGGCGGCTTTGGCGGAAATTCTCGGCGAGATCGATCTGGACCCTCGGCTGGTCGTCTGCGAAATCTCCGAGGCTGCGGCGCTGGACCAGGAATCGCTGCAGGCCCTGGCAAAGGAAATCCGCCGGCACGGCATGCGGGTTGCCATCGGGGACTTCAGCCATTCGCCGGGGGGGCAGGTCGGGGCCTTCAGGCCCGACATCGTCAAGATCGAGGGAGCATGGTTCCGCAGGCTTTGCGAGGACGATGGCACGGCGCGATTGTTCGCGCCAGTGGCCGCAATGTTCCGTCAGCTCGGGGCGCAGATCCTCGTCGGAGGCATCGAGACGATGACGCAGCTTCGCGTGGCGATCGACGGTCAGGCCGACCTGCTGCAGGGCCGGCTGCTGGCGCCGCCGGCGCTTGCAGGAACCATCTTCGAGGAGGGATCATTGTCGCTGGAAAGGCTGTTGGATTCTCCCGGCAAGGTGGTGCCGCTGTTCGGAAAACATCAACGCCGTTGATGGGTATCTGAAGAATAAATCGTTGGAACCCCCGGCTTCCGGAGCGATACTGCGATCCCGAAGGGGATGAGCATATGCACACCATCTACGGCATGATCGACAGCGGCAATTGCTACAAGCCGCGACTTCTCATGGCCAAGCTCGGCGAGAGTTTTCGGCATGTCGAGGTGAGCTCGCGCGACGGCGCCACGCGGACGGCCGCCTATCTTGCCAAGAACCCCAACGGGATGGTTCCGCTCCTTGAATTGGCGGATGGGCGGCGGCTGGCCGAATCCAACGCGATCCTGCTCTACCTGGGCGAAGGAACCCGCTTCCTTCCAACTGACCGTTACATACGTGGTCTCGTCTACCAGTGGCTGTTCTTCGAACAGTACAGCCACGAGCCCTACATAGCCGTTCGCAAGGCGTTGCTCACCTTTCCGGAACGCGCCAGGGATGCGACGCCGGAGCGGTTGGCGCTGACACTCGAACGGGGAAACAAGGCGCTGAGGGTGATGGACAGCTACCTTGCCGAGAACGCGTTCTTCGCCGGTGACGCCTGCAGCGTTGCCGACATCGCACTTTTTGCCTACACGCATACGGCGGAAAAAGGCGGTTTCGACCTCAGCGCCTATCCGGCGGTCAGCGCCTGGCTGAGGCGTGTCGAGGCGGATCCGGGACACGTTCCGATAGAGTGGCTGCCCTGATGACCTTGTTGCAAGGAAAGCTTCGGCTCGCGCCAGATGTGTAGATGCCGAACTGCTTGTTGGTTGATCGCTATTCTCCCGTGACTCTACCCTCCTATTGTCAAGGCGCGGTTTGGCCCTTGCGCAGCGTGCTCATCACTTCAGGGCTCTTGAGCGTCGCATAGGCCTGTTTTGTCGGCTTGAAACCGAGCATCGGTCTGAACAGCAGGACCACCCGTTTTTTCGGTCTTCCTACGGGCCAGCGCCTCGGGTCGCGCGGTCTGCCGGCATGGGTGCACTTCACGACATCGCACATGTCTCTGCCACGACAAGGAGATTCCACGTAGAGGTGAATGCCCCTTGATATTCCCGTCAGATACGAAGACAACGTTCAGCGGGTTTCAGCAGGTTTCAGCGGGTGATGTTCTGCTCATCCTTGCTGTAGGGGATTTGGATGTCGGAAGCTCTCGAAGAACGCTGCGCGGTCTGCCTTGGCTGTGCACCGGGGGCCGGACGCCGTCGGCTTTTGCCGACATTGCTTTGCGGGGTCGTCCTTTTTGCCGCGCTGGACATTCCGGCGCTTGCCGAAGGCGGCACTGGCGGCGGCGCTGACGCTGTCACCGGTGCCGGCGGCAATGGCAGCAATGTCGGCCGCTTCTTGGGCGGCGGCGGTGGGGGAGCCGGCCCGACCGGAGGAAATGGCGGGTCTGCCGATGGCGTTGCCGGAGGAGCCGGAGGGACCAGGTCAGGGCAAGGGGGCGACTCAGGCCAGACGGAGCCGTCCTACGGTGGTGGCAGCGGCGGCGGCGGCGGCGCGCATGGTTATGTCGGAGGTGTTCTTCCCGGAACTGGCGCTACGGGCGGGGCCGGCGGCAACGGTGGCGACGGGATTGGTGGCGGAGATGGCGGCGGTGGTGGAGCGGGTGGCTGGGGGGCGGCGATCGTTGCATCTCCCGGCGATCTCGGTGTGCTCAATACCGGCATCACCGGCGGCGCAGGCGGCAGCGGCGGCAACAGTTCCAGCTTTATCGGTGGAGGGGGCGGCAGCGGCGGTACCGGGCTCTACCTCGAGAGTTCGGGCGCGGTCACAGTTGGTGTCAATGCGAACGTGTCTGGCGGTGCCGGTGGCGACGGCGGCGATGGTGGCAGTGTGACGGGTAGTCCCGTTCCGACAGGTGGCGACGGCGGGGCCGGTGGGGCAGGCATCCGGATCGTGGGCGGCGCAACGCTTACGATCAACAGTGCTGTGACCGGAGGCGACGGCGGAGCGGCTGGTAATGCGCTCCGTGATGGTTTCGCTGGGGTCGGCGGTGCCGGCATTGTCGGGAGCGACCTGAACGTATTCGTAGGCTCTACCGGCAGTGTCGCGGGCGGTCTGGCAGACGGAGGTGCGGGCGCTCGGGCAGACGCCATCACCTTCACCGGCGGGACGAACACATTGAGCTTCGGTGCCGGAACCACGAACCTGAGCGGCAATATCCGCGTCGTCGGCGGCAGTTCGTTGGCTTTCGCGCAGTCGGGCATCGATACGATCGTCGGCAATGTCATCACGGGCGACGGGTCGGTGATCAAATCCGGCAATGCCGTGATCACGCTCACCGGCGACAATGTCTACACCGGGGGCACGACAGTTTCCTCCGGCACGTTGGCCGGCGGCGCCGTCGACGCCTTTTCGGCGGCGAGCGCCTTCACGGTCCAGAGCGGCGGCGTGCTTGATCTCGGCGGTTTCGACCAGACCATCGCCTCGCTGTCGGGGGCCGGTCTCGTGACCAACAACGGCGGCGCAGATGCGGTCCTGACGGTCGGCGGCGGCGATTCCTCGACCACCTTCAGCGGTTTGCTTGAAGACGGCACGCTCAAGGCGCTCGGGCTGACCAAGGTCGGTACGGGCACGTTGACGTTGTCCGGCGACAATCTCTATTCCGGCCGCACGACCATTTCCGCGGGCACGCTCGAGATCGCCGACGACGGGGCGGGTTCCCCCGATTCCGACTATCTCGTGAATACGGGGGCCACGCTCGAGATCGCCGACGACATCGCCGCCGGGATCGGTTCGCTTGCCGACGGACCGAGCGGTGGCGGCAAGGTGACGATCGGCGCGACGGGCGACATGACGGTGCTTTCCGTCGGGGAGACGGGCGCTACGACCACTTTCAGCGGCCGGATCGGTGGGACCGGCTCTCTGGAGGTCGTCGGTGGCTCGCTGACGCTCACCGGCGCGAGCGCGATCGGTGGCGACCTGACCGTGGGCGAGGATGCCACGGTTGCGATCGCAGGATCGAGTGCTTCCTTCTCCACAGGCATGGCTCGCCTCGCCGGCACGGGCGTGTTGGGAAGGCTGAACATCACCGGGGGTGCCGGCTTCGATAGCGACTTGCTGTTCATCAGCGGAAAGATGACGGCCGACGGGATCGGTACGACCGTGAGGGTCACCGACGCGCCGACCTTCGTCGGGATCGCCAACACGGCTGCGACGCTGACGATAAGTGGCGGCGCAGTCATGGAAAGCGAAGGCGGCGCCATCATCGATAGCCCGATTGTCGCTGCCGGCGCGATAGTAACCGGTGCCGGCTCGACGTGGAACGTCGCCTATGGCCTCGCGGTCGGCAATGTCATGGCCGGTGGTACCGGCTTGCTGACGGTCTCGGCAGGCGGCGCCGTCAATGTCATCGGTGATACGGTCATTGCCGCGGACACGGCATTGACCGGACTTGACGCATCGTCGGTGGTGGTGACCGGCCGAAACGCGTCTCTCTCGACCGTCGGGCTCGAGATCGGCACCTATGCCTGTGCTTGTGGCGACCTGCCCGGAGAACTGATCGTCGCCGATGGTGGCATCGTGAAGGCGACTGGGTCCGTCACGATAGGAGCGCTCGGCATCCTCAACATAGGCAACGGTGGATCGGCAGGATCCTTCGTCGCGCCGTTGATCGAAAATGATGGGACGATCGTCGCCGACTTCACGGATTCCGCCGCGCTTGGCGCCAATATCAGCGGCATGGGATCGCTCACCAAGAGCGGCCCTGGAACGCTTGTCCTCCACGGCCAGAACAGCTTCACAGGAGGGACGACGGTCGAGGCGGGTAAACTCGTCGTGGGGCAGGGCGGTTCGGGGGCGCTCGGCGGCTCCCTCTTGGTGAAAAACGGCGGCGTGCTCGGCGGCACCGGAACTCTCGGCTCGGCAGGCTCGACCGTAACGATCGCAGCGGGCGGCATTCATGCCCCCGGCAACTCGATCGGGAGCCAGACGGTCCTTGGCGACTATGTCAATCACGGCACTCTGCAGATCGAGGGAACGCCTGGTGCCGCCGACCGGGTCATCGTCAACGGCAAGGTCGACATAGCGGGCGCTACGCTCGACCTGCTGCTCTCGCCGACCACCGCCGACGCATGGGCCCCCGGCAAGGGACCGCTCACGCTTATCGACAACCGCGGGGCCGACGCGGTCAAGGGCGTGTTCGGCGCGATCACGGGCAGGCCGCTGTTCCTGTCGTCGACGCTCGACTACGCCGGCGGAGACGGCAACGACGTGACCTTGATGCTGGAGCGCAACGGCCGATCCTTCGCCAGCGTCGGAAGGACGTCAAATCAGATCGCCACCGCCACGGCGCTCGATTCGCTCCCTGCCGACAATCGACTTTGGAAGGCGGTCTCCTTGACGCGCGACGAAGACGTGGCGAGAAGTGCCTTCGATCAGCTCTCCGGCGAAATCCATGCGTCGACCGCGACGGGCTTGATCGAGGACAGCCGCCAGATCCGCGATGCCGTCAACAATCGCCTGCGTTCGGCCTTCGAAGATGTCAGGGAAGGCTCATTCCAGATCATGGCCTATGGTGGCGGCGCGCAGGAACGTGCGGCGCCCGCAACAGAGAGCTTCGCGGCTTGGGGCTCGGCCTTCGGTTCGTGGAGCCACGCCGACAGTGACGGCAATGCCGCTGCGTTCTCGCGCTCCATCGGTGGTTTCGTAATCGGGGCCGACGGCTTCGTCTCCGAGGCCTGGCGCCTCGGCGTCGTTGCTGGCTACAGCCATTCGAGCTTCAAGGTCGACGATCGGAGGTCCTCTGCCTCCAGCGACAACTATCACATCGGTCTTTATGGCGGCGCCAGGTGGGGGTCTGTCTCCCTGCGTTCGGGTATCGCTTACACACGGAGCGACGTCGACAGCAGCCGGACGATCGCTTTCCCCGGCTTTGCCGATGCCCCTTCCGCCAGCTACAGTGCCGACACCACCCAGCTCTTCGGCGAATTGGGGTACGGCCTGCAGGCGGGCGTCGTCGCCCTCGAGCCGTTCGCCAACCTGGCTTACGTCAACCTGCAGAGCGACGGCTTCTCCGGGACGGGAGGGCCTGCGGCACTTACGGTCGAGAGCAGCGCCAACGACGTCACCTTCACGACGCTCGGCCTGCGCGCTTCTACCGATTTCGCCATCGGCTCCTACAAGACCACGGCGCGTGGCATGCTGGGCTGGCAGCATGCTTTCGGCGATACCGTCCCGCTTACCACTCAGGCCTTTGCGGGCTCCTCACCCTTCACGATCGCCGGGGCGCCGATCGCCAAGGACAGTCTCTTGATCGAGGCAGGTTTCGACTTCGCCGTATCGCCCCGTGCGACGCTGGGGCTTAGCTATAACGGGCAGATCGCCTCGCAAGGCCGGAACCATGGTGCGAGGGCGGATTTCATACTGAGGTTTTGAGCTCGGAAAGAAGGTTCATGCCGACCGTCCGAACGGTCCTGTGCTTGACAACGATGTCGCTGAATCAAAAAGGCGGGGTCACACCCCGCCTTCGTGCTCGGTAGCCTGATCAGAAGCCCGTTCGATCCTTGTCGCAGCAATCCGCTGTCTTGACATTGGAGCGGCGGAGACTTCGGCGCGCTTGACGCGAGGCCGCCAGTACATCCGTGACTTGCCACGCGCTTCCGGCTGTCGCCGGGGCGCGCTGCGAGATCAGCCTACCTTGCTGAGAGATCCAGCGGACGACTTGCCGGTGCGGCGGTCCTGCTCGATCTCGAAATTGATCTTCTGCCCTTCGACGAGGTCGGAGAGACCTGCGCGCTGAACGGCCGAGATATGGACGAATACGTCCGCACCGCCGGCGTCAGGCTGAATGAAGCCGAAGCCCTTGGTGCTGTTGAACCATTTTACAGTTCCGGTTGCCATGTGTAGTTCCTGTCGTTTGCTACGTAGCTAGGTCGAACGGCTGCCGACCGGTGGTATCGAAATTTTGGAGAAAGACGTCAGCAAACGCTTGAGAAGCGCGGCCCCGGATCATTCGGCCGAAAATATCAACGCGACGCATATAGTGGCCATTGAAGGCGGAGGCAAGCCCATCGCCGAAAGAAAATACGGAAACCAGCGGCTCACGGGCTCAACCTGCAGCCAAGGATACGCCGTTCAGTTCGGCAATGATATCGGATAACATCGGCACGAATTTCTCACCGTTCCCAGTTGCCCCTGCCATTGCGAAGGAATTGCGCACGGCTGCTCCCATCGGATTGGCGATGCCGGCTGCGCTGGCGAATGCTGCTAAATAGTTCAGGTCCTTGAGGCCGTTGCGGATCGCGAAACGGTGGGCGTCGGGATTGCGGTCGAGCACCCATTGGAAGAAGGTCCGGTAGAACGGGTTGTCCATGCGTCCACCACGGATGACCGCGTCGAAGATTGTCGGCGTGAGCCCCGCCTTGGCGCCGAGCGCAAGGGCTTCCGAATAGAGGGCGGCATAACCGAGCGAGACGAAGTTGTTGAGAAGCTTCATCGTGTGTCCGCTCCCGACGGGCCCGGTATGAACGATCCGGCCGGCGAAGGTCTCCAGCACCGGCCGGGCGCGCTCGAAGTCCTCGGGCTCGCCTCCTACCATCACGTCCAGCGTGCCGGCCTCGGCATCCCTGGGCGTCCGCGACAGTGGCGCATCGATCAGCTTTATGCCGCGCGGTTCGAGTTCGGCGGCGAGGCGTAAGGTGGAGGAGGGATCGGAGGTCGAGCAATCGACGATCATCAGCGGCTTGCCGGCCGATGCGAGGCCGCCTGAGCCGGCGACCACGGCTTCCACCTCGGGACTGCCGGTGACGCAGAGCAGGACTATGTCGCTCGCCCGTGCCAGCTCCACGAGGCTCCGGGCTTCCGAAGCACCATGTCCGAGGAGGTCCTCCACGGGGGCACGATTGCGGTGGGCGACGACCGTGAGGGGAAAGCCCTTCTCGACCACGTTCTTGGCCATGCCATGCCCCATGAGGCCAAGGCCGACAAAACCGATCCTGCTCTTTTCCACGACGCTCCTCCCATAAAGTTGACCGTCTGAACCATAGCACCGCGGAAGAATTCGTCACATCGGCTCGTTTTTCCCGCTAGCGGCTGCTCGCCGGGCGCTTATCCTGGTAGAGACGGGTGGCGTCGGCGAAGCGCCGGGTTGTGGAGACGATCATGAAACGCAAGTATTTGCTGGCGTTGCTTCTGGTTCCGGTGTCGGCCGATGCCTACGCGATCTCGCGCTACAATTCGCAAGGCATGACATGCGGCCGGGTGCACGCGGCGATCCGCAACGAGGGTGCCGTGATTCTACGCTATTCCTCCAAGAGTAATCCGAGCCTGCCGCTCTACGACCGCTACGTCCTGCATGACGGGTTTTGCAGTTACGGCGAATACGCGAAGTATGCGTCGGTGCCGACCCGCGATACGCCGTCCTGCCCCGTCTACAAATGCGAGCAAAGAACCTATGACGACGATTTCTTCCGCCGCTTCGATTGAAGCGCAGCCATGAGGGATGATCGATGAAGAGGGCTTTCCTTGTTGCGCTTTCGCTGTCGCTCTTCTCGGCTGAGGCCCTGGCAATCTCGCGCTACAATTCGCGAAGCATGAGTTGCGGGAATATCCAGGCAGCCATTCAGCGCGAGGGAGCGGCGATCCTCCGATACAGTTCCACCCGCACGCCCGGCCTGCCGCTCTATGATCGTTATGTAGCGGATGGCACTTATTGCGGCTACGGCGAGTCTGCCGAGACCAGTTCGGTTCCGGCAAGCGACACGCCTACTTGCCTGGTCCTTGTCTGCAAGGAAATAACCTACAGTGAGCCAGGTTCAGGCTGAGGGGCGCTGGCGAGGCCTGCGACTTTCCGGACGAAGCGCGGCGACGAGGTGGCTGTTTGCCGCACGCATGATGGAGGTGAAGATGAAGGCGGCTGTTGCCCTGGCGCTGGGATTCTCGCTCTTGGCACTCGATGCCCAGGCGATCTCGCGATACAATTCACAGACGATGAGCTGCGCGCGCATCCAAGAGACGGTGCGTCGGGAGGGCGCCGTCATTTTGGCCTATACCGGCAGAGGTGGCGCTCCGCTCTACGATCGTTATGTCGCCCATAGCGGCTTCTGCAACGGAACGGACATTACGAGAGTGACTTCGGTTCCCGCCAGCGACACCAACAGGTGCATCGTCTACAGATGTTTCCAGAAGAGCCACGACACGTGACGCGGACGTGAAGACGTTAGCAGGCTTAGCAGTCGCGTTTTCGCTTTTGCCGCCCGAAGCGCAGGCGATCACTCGATACGACACCCAGGAGCTGACCTGCAATCGGGTTCAGGCTCTGGTACGTCGGGAGGGGGAGGCCATTCTGCGCTTCACATCGTCACGCGGCCTGCTGCTCTATGATCGGTACGTAGCGCATGCCGGCTTCTGCGAGAGCGGCCAATACGCTCAGACGGGGTGGGTCCCCACCACCGATCAATCGTCCTGCCCGGTCCTGAGATGCCTGCTACGGACGTTCGAAGAACCCTGAGGCGCGGTGATCTTCCCTCGGATTGCCGAAGCAGACGACCTGCGCTAAAGCTGCGAAACAGGACGGGCCAATTGAGGGGTATCAGCGCCTTTGCGATCGACGTTGGGAAAGACGCCGCGACTGCTCGTGCCGGGTATGCTGCTTCTTGGGCTCGTATCCGGCTGCACCACCTCAAGCGACGCCGTCATGGCGTCGGCGGACGGTCTTTCTGCAACCTCGACTTTCAGCCTCGCATTGCCTGAGACGGTGTCGGTGATGCCCTCGCTTGCCGACGGTACGGCCGTCGCGGTCATCGAGTCCGCCGCCGAAGATGCCGACGCGCCAGTTGCCGTCGCCTATGCCGGCCCGACGCCGTCGGCCAACCCGCTGGCGGCCACAAGCACCGCGGCCGCCGCGCCCGTGGTGAATGCGGCCGTTCACACCGAGGCCGGCGCTCAACCCGCGGTCATGGAGGCAAGGGCCGTTGCCGCACCGGCGGTCGTGATCGAGACGGACCGCAACGATGTGGATCGGCTGATCACACAATATGCGGCGTTCTACGAGGTCCCGGTGGAACTCGTGCGCCGCGTCGTGAAGCGCGAGAGCAATTTTTTTCCCGGCGCATACAATAACGGCCATTGGGGCCTGATGCAGATCAAGCATGCCACGGCGCGCGGCATGGGGTATCGGGGCTCAGCCAAGGGGCTGCTCGACGCCGAGACCAATCTGAAATACGCCGTCAAATATCTGCGCGGCGCCTATCTCGTTGCCGACGGCGATCACAATCTCGCCGTCCGATACTATGCGCGGGGCTATTATTACGACGCCAAGCGCAAGGGACTGCTCGAAGAGACGGGGCTCGGCATCGACCGGAGACGGCGCCGGATCTGATCCCGCCGGTCAGAGAGCCGGGCCCGGCGTTGCATCCCGAGCCGCTGGGTACGGTGAACCGGATCGACAGAAAATCGGTTTGAGCGGAACCTTCAGGCCGAAGCCGGAAGGTCCCGCCCCGCCATATCCTACAAATATTCCTGCAGCGGCCGGACCTCCAGGCTTCCGGCCTTGAGCGCGGCGATCGCTTCGGCGACGGCGGCGGCGCCTGCAAGCGTGGTGTAATACGGCACCTTCTGCATCAGCGTCGCGCGCCGCAGCGACTTGGAGTCCGAGACCGCCGTCTGGCCGTCCGTCGTGTTGAAGACGATCTGGACCTGCCGGTTGCGGATGGCGTCCTCGATATGGGGACGCCCTTCCAGCACCTTGTTGACCTTCTCCGCCTCGACCCCGTTCTCGCGCAGGAAACGCGCCGTCCCCGATGTCGCCAGGATCTTGAAACCGAGATCGGCAAAGCGCTTCACCGACGGCAAAACGCCCTGCTTGTCGGCGTCGCGGACCGAGACGAACAGCGTGCCGGAACGCGGCAGGTCGACCCCTGCGCCGAGCTGGCTCTTGGCGAAGGCCAGCGCAAAGTCACGGTCGAGGCCCATGACTTCGCCGGTCGATTTCATCTCGGGCCCGAGCAGGATGTCGACGCCAGGGAAGCGGGCGAAGGGGAAGACGGCCTCCTTGACCGCGATGTGACCCAGCGAATGCGCGTCGGGCTTGTCGCCGTAATGGGCAAAAGCCTCGTCGAGGCTTTCGCCGGCCATGATGCGCGCCGCGATCTTGGCGATCGGCCGGCCGATGGTCTTGGCGACGAAGGGAACGGTGCGGCTGGCGCGCGGATTCACCTCCAGGACGAAGATCGTGCCGTCCTTGATCGCGTATTGCACATTCATCAGCCCGCCGACGCTCAAGGCGCGGGCGAGGGCGGCCGTCTGCTTCTCCAGTTCGGCGACAAGGCTTGCGTCAAGCGAATACACCGGCAACGAACAGGCGCTATCGCCCGAATGGATACCTGCTTCCTCGATATGCTCCATGATGCCGGAGACATAGGTGGCCTTGCCGTCGCACAGGCAATCGACGTCGACCTCGATCGCACCCGACAGATAGGTGTCGAAGAGCAGCGGGTTCTTGCCGAGCAGCGTGTTGATCTGGCCGGTCTTGTCATTGGGATATTTCTGCTTGATGTCCTCCGGCACAAGGCCTGGAACGGTATCGAGCAGATAGGTCTGCAGCATGCCCTCGTCGTGGATGATCTGCATCGCGCGGCCGCCGAGAACGTAGGATGGCCGCACCACCAAGGGGAAGCCGAGCTCGCCGGCCACCAGCCGCGCCTGCTCCACCGAATAGGCGATGCCGTTCTTGGGCTGCGTGAGGGACAGTTTCTGCAGGAGCTTCTGAAACCGGTCGCGGTCCTCGGCAAGGTCGATCGCGTCGGGCGAGGTGCCGAGGATCGGGATTCCTGCGCGCTCCAGCGCATTCGCCAGCTTGAGCGGCGTCTGGCCGCCGAATTGCACGATGACGCCGTGCAGCGTGCCGGCCGCCTGCTCGGCGCGCAGGATCTCGAGAACGTCTTCGGCCGTCAGCGGTTCGAAATAGAGTCGGTCGGAGGTGTCGTAGTCGGTCGACACGGTTTCCGGATTGCAGTTGATCATGATCGCTTCATAGCCGGCGTCGCGCAGCGCGAAGGCGGCATGGCAGCAGCAATAGTCGAACTCTATCCCCTGACCGATACGGTTCGGGCCGCCACCGAGGATGACGACTTTCTTGCGGTCGCTGACCTTGGCCTCGTCGGCGAGCCGGCCGGCGAAGGGGACCTCGTAGGTCGAGTACATATAGGCGGTCGGCGAGGCGAACTCGGCGGCGCAGGTATCGATACGCTTGTAGACCGGATGGACCTCGAGCTTGGCGCGCAGCCTGGCGACCTCCTCGGCTTCCTTGCCGGCGAGGGAAGCGAGCCGGGCATCCGAAAAGCCCATCGCTTTCAGCATGCGCAGGTTTGCGGCGTCCTGCGGCAGGCCGTGCTCGCGGATGCGGGCCTCCATGGCGATGATGCCCGCGATCTGCTCCAGGAACCATGGGTCGATGCGGCACATCTGATGCACCTCCTCGAGCGAGGTGCCCATGCGGATGGCCTGCGCGACCATGCGCAGCCGGTCCGGCGTCGGAGTGCCGAGTGCGGCGCGGATGGCGTTCTTGTCCTCGCCGTGGCCGAGGCCGGGGATCTCGATCTCGTCGAGGCCGGTGAGGCCGGTCTCGAGGCCGCGCAACGCCTTCTGCAGGGATTCCTGGAAGGTGCGGCCGATGGCCATCACTTCACCGACCGACTTCATGGCGGTGGTCAGCACCGGCTCGGAGCCCGGGAATTTCTCGAAGGCGAAACGGGGGATCTTGGTAACGACGTAATCGATCGACGGCTCGAACGAAGCCGGGGTTGCACCGCCGGTGATGTCGTTCTCCAGTTCGTCAAGCGTGTAGCCGACGGCGAGCTTGGCGGCGATCTTGGCGATCGGGAAGCCGGTCGCCTTGGAGGCGAGCGCCGAGGAGCGCGAAACGCGCGGGTTCATCTCGATGACCACGAGGCGGCCATTGTCGGGATTGACGGCGAACTGGACGTTGGAGCCGCCGGTCTCCACCCCGATCTCGCGCAGCACCGCGAGCGAGGCGTTGCGCATGATCTGGTATTCCTTGTCCGTCAGGGTGAGGGCGGGGGCCACCGTGATGGAATCGCCGGTGTGAACGCCCATCGGATCGATGTTCTCGATCGAGCAGACGATGATGCAGTTGTCCGCCTTGTCGCGGACGACCTCCATCTCATATTCCTTCCAACCGAGTACGCTCTCCTCGATGAGAACCTCGGTCGTCGGCGACGCATCGAGTCCGCGCTCGATGATCTCGAAGAATTCCGAACGGTTGAAAGCGATGCCGCCGCCTGTGCCACCGAGCGTGAAAGAGGGGCGGATGATCGCGGGAAGGCCGACATGGTCGAGAGCCTGCGCGGCGATGCCCATGGCATGCGCCATGTAGCGCTGCTTGCGGTCGCCCTCGCCGAGATTCCACCTTGTCTCCAGCGCGTCGAGCTCGGCGTCCAGATTTTCCGGGTTCTGGGCCTTGAGGGCGGCGCGCTCGGCCTCGTGCTTGCGCCGGTCCTCCTCCTTTACCTGGGTCGCGTTGGCCAGCATGGAGCGCGGCGTCTCCAGCCCGATCTTGTGCATGGCCTCGCGGAACAGAGCCCGGTCCTCGGCCTTGTCGATAGCATGGGCATCGGCGCCGATCATCTCGACATTGTAGCGCTCGAGCACGCCCATGCGGCGCAGCGACAGCGCAGTATTGAGCGCCGTCTGGCCGCCCATCGTGGGCAGCAGCGCGTCAGGCCGTTCCTTGGCGATGATCTTTGCCACCACTTCCGGCGTGATCGGCTCGATATAGGTGGCGTCGGCCAGTTCGGGATCGGTCATGATGGTGGCCGGGTTGGAGTTGACCAGGATGACCCGGTATCCCTCCTCTTTCAGAGCCTTGCAGGCCTGGGTGCCGGAGTAGTCGAACTCGCATGCCTGGCCGATCACGATCGGGCCTGCGCCGATGATCATGATCGACTTGATATCTGTGCGTTTCGGCATGTCTGGGCTCGTCCGTTCGGGTCTCGCGCGAAAAACCGGGACGGGCGTGCCCGGCCGGTGCGCAAGGAGGATTCTGAAGTCTGGCTAGGCGGGCCTTATAGGGGAAGCCGTGTGGCTATGTAACCCCCGAAGAACGATTTTCCTGCGCTGTGTTCAGGAGCGAGACGGATCAGTCGCGGAGACCGTCGGCCGAGGGCAGGGGAAAGTCATTGGCGGCGGCGATCACGCTGTCGAGGAGGCCGGGAAAGCGTCGCTCCAGATCGTCCCGGCGCAGCGTGATGAGGCGGCTGGTGCCAACGACCTCGGTGCGGGTGATGCCGGCTTCGCGAAGTTTCGCGAAATGGTAGCTCAGGTTCGTCTTGGAGCCGAGTTCCAGGAATTTGCCGCAGTTCAGCGGAACGCCCTCGTTCCTGGCGAGATGACCGACGATGGCGAGGCGGGTGGCGTCGCCGAGAACAGCAAGCACGTTGGGTAGGGTGATCTGGTCGGCGGGTGGATGCGGCAGGCTCATCGGGAAACCTAACGAGTGTGACCTTTCTCCTCAACGCCTTGTCCGGCGTCAGGAGCTTGTCGGGAGATATCGACAACCCATATTGACAGCTCAAGGCGCCAAGTTCAATTGTTCAATGATTTTTGAATTAAGGAGCAAAGCGATGGACAGGCGCCTTATCTGGCTCGCGGTCGGATCGTTTGCGATGAGCACGGTTGGTTTCGTCTTTTCCAGCCTGCTACCGGCAATCGCCAGGGACGCTCACATTTCCATCCCTCATGCCGGGTATCTCATCATGGCCTTCTCACTGGCCTATGCTATCGGTGCGCCGGTTCTTTCGGCCTTGGCGGGCTCGCTCGACAGGAGGCGTGTTCTGGCAGTGACCATGCTGGTCTTCGTTGCCGGCAATCTCGGCGCCGCCTCGAGTTCGTCCTTCGCCACGCTGCTTGCGGCTCAGATCGTGATGGGCATGGCAGCGGGGCTTTTCGCCGCGACCGCACAGGCGACAGCCGTGGCGCTGGCCGGCGCGGATCATCGCGCACGGGCCATCGCCGTCGTGGTCGGCGGCACGACCTTCGCCGTCGCGCTCGGCGCTCCGCTCGGATCCTTGATCGCCGAACTCTGGGGGTGGAGGGGAGCGTTCGCGGCCGTGGCGGCGCTCGGCTTTTCCTGTGCTGCCGTTCTTTGGATCCGCTTGCCACGGGACGTTCGAGGCGTGAGCCTCAGTCTTGGCGAGCGGCTGAAGGCCGTAAGCCGGCCCGGCATCCTGCCTTCCTTGCTCGTCACGCTGCTTTATCTGACGGGCGGCTTCACGATCCTATCCTATCTGGCGCCGCTGGCGATCGAGGGCGCTGGCCTGCCTGGACTTGCCATGCCCGGCATGCTGCTTGCCTTTGGCGTCGGTGCGGTGATCGGCAATCTCGCCAGCGGTTACGTGGCCGACCGGATCGGGCCCACCCGAATGGTGATCCTGTCGCTGCTCATGTCGTCGGCGATCTGCGTGGCGCTGGCGGTCCTGCTCAAGATCCTCCCGCACGACGTGTCCGGGCCTGTGCTGATAGGGCTCATGGTCCCGTGGGGCATCGTCGGCTGGGCTTTTCCGCCGGCGCAGGCAAGCCGGATCGTCGGCTATGCGCCGGAGCTTGCGCATCTGACGCTCTCCCTCAACGCCTCGGCGCTCTATCTCGGCATAGCGCTCGGCACGATGGTCGGGGGCCGGATCCTGGAGTTCGCGACACCATCCGATCTCGGCCTCGCGGCCGCGGCGTTCCCGCTGGTCGCCCTCGCGATCGTCTGGGCAGGCACGACGTCGCCTCGACCCGTCGTGCCATGACAGTGCGAATGTTGGTCTCGGCTTGCCGCCCAAACGCTTCTTTGGGATGATGGTGGTCGAGGACCACGCCTATGCGGAGCAGCTTGCTCTGTGCCATCATGTTTGGGGCCGCCATTGTAACGGGGCCGGCTGGGGCTTGGCTGCTCTATCCCGACAAGGCCGATCCGCGTCACATGATCGTCGAAGTGGAAAGGGCGACAGGGGATCTCGTGCCCCTGGTGGCCTTGCCGCCGCCCTTCGGCACGGCGATGGGCTATTCGGGCGGTCCGGACAAGCTCACCTTCCGATGGCGTTACGGGCGGGATGCCGAGGGCGCCGGAGAACTGCTCGTCGATGGCGATGGGCGTGGGGAGATGCGCTTCGACTTCGCCGCTCGCCCGGAGTTGGACGACCGTCGCTTCGGCGCGGCGGCTGTGCTCGTCGGCAAGCAAGGCACGCCCTTGCACACATTCTATGCCCGAGCGGATCTCTCCCGAGGCCTGTTCCCCGACAGCACGCTGCGCCACAACGTGACGCTCGCGGTGGACCGGCCGCTCGACTGGTGGCAGGAGGTAGAGGCGATCGCCTTCTTCAGCATGACCTATTATCCGCTGCAGAAACTGGATGACGAAGGCGTGTGGCGCGCCATGCGGCGGGCGGTGGGCAGATTCTCGAAGGGGCAAGGCACCGAGCAGCGGGGTTAGTTAGCGGATCACGCGGCCGAGGGCATAAACCCCGTTCTCAGGCCGTGCGCGGGCGATGTCCTCGAGCACCGCATCGAGCGCGAGTATGTTCCCGTGGATGTCGGCGATTACTGCAATGCGCATGGCAGCCTGTCGCTCATTTTCCTGAAGCGCTATTTGGTGTCGGCCTCAATTCCTGTCCACCGGTTTCGACCGCATGCGCGACACGGTCTCACGCTCGGCCCGCTTGCAGCGCATCGGAGGCAGGCCGCGATCCATCAGCGCCATGTCTTCCAGCACCATGTCGCCCATCCTCTTGAAAGCGACGTCGAGCGCGCCGGCCCGGTGAGCGGAGCGCAGAAAGCCAGGCAGGGTCCGCACTGGGTGGTCACTGGCCAGCGGCTCCTCGGGGAAGACGTCGCTGGCCGCGAGGATGTGGCCACTCCTCACTGCGTCCATCAGCGCTGAAAAATCGACGACGCCGGCGCGGCTGAGAAGGACAAAGATCGCACCCTTTCGCATCGTGGCGAAAGCCTCCGCCCCAAGGAGCCCCTCATTCTCGTTCGTTGCCGCCGCGACGACGAACACGAAATCGCTGCCAGAGAGGACCTCTTCGAGCGAGGCCGGGATTACGCCGTGCTCGGCGAGCATCGAGGGGGGCAGCCAGGGATCATGAGCCTTGATGCGCGCACGGAAGCCGGACAGGAGCCGGTTCAGCGCCTTGCCGAGGTCGCCGAAGCCGATGATGCCGATTTCCGAGCCGGACATCAGCCGGGCTCTCCTGTTTCCGTCGCCGCCCCAGAGTTCTTCTCCTTTCCGGAACGCAAGGTCGGCGTCGACAATATCGCGCGCGAGATCGAGTGCCAGGGCAAGACCTAGTTCCGCCACAGGCTCGGCGAAGACCGCGCCCGTGGTCAGAACGTGGATGCCGCGCTCGAACAGCACCTCGTAGGGCATATTGTTGATCAGGTTGGTCTCGACGTTGAAGATCGCGCGTAGCGCCGTCATCCGCGCCAGCGTCTCGCTGGAGAGGGGCGGCTGGCCAACGATGTAGCGGGCCTTGGCAAGGACGGCACCGTCGAGGCCGGTGATCCCGAGGGGATCGGCCTCGACCACTTGATATCCGCGATGGAGGGTGGCGCGATCTGAAGGCGTGAAGATGAGATCCAGCGAGCGTGGATTCGGCGCGCTGATGACAACCGGTGCTTCCAACAAGTCTTCTCCTGCACGAGTCGGTGCCTTTGCCTCATGTTATCGGCGCTGAAAGATGCTTCAATTACGTTCTTAGAAATGTGCTGGCAGTCTCTTCGCTTTGCCGCCTGTCTCTTTCTCTTTCGGCTGGGGGGACGGACGCCTATTCAGGTTGCGTAGCGATAAGCTTCCATACAGTCTGGGTCGTACTCGCTTGTCGTGACGCCAAGGGGGCTGTTCATGGAAGTTATCCCTTCAGATCACCCAACATTGTCCGGGCTTTATCGTGCCATCTGGCGGAGCACGGCCAGAGAGCAACGGTTCTTGATTTTGTTGTCGGTGATTGTCGCACTCTTGGCTGCGGTCCCATTGAAGTTTCAGCAGCTCATCATCAACAGCATGGTCGAGAGCGCCGATCTCACCAAGCTTGCATGGCTGTGCGCTGGCTTCTTTGCCGCTGTCGCTCTGGCGACATTGCTGAAATTCGCGCTCAACTACCGGCGCATGGTCCTGGGCGAGCGCGCCGTTCACGTCATACGCGACCGCCTCTATTCAAACTATGTGTCCGATAGCGCGGCTACTAAGGACGATCTGCCGACGCGCGGGACATTTGTCGCAATGCTGACACAAGAGGCCGAGGCCGTGGGCTCGTTTGCGGGGATAGCGATATCGACGCCTCTGATGCTTCTGGGTACTCTCGTCAGTGTTCTGGGCTTCATCATGATAAGCCAGCCGCTGCTCGGCATTCTGGCCGTCATCGTGATCGCGCCACAGGCATTCGTTGCAGGCGCCGTGCAAGCGCGCATCAACGGCAGGGTCGGCGAAAGAGTTCAGGCGATGCGCGATGCGACCGACCGGATTTCGGTTGGCCAACTCACGGCGGCCGACCCGATGGTCACCGAGGATTTCGCGCGCATCTTCACCGTGCGGTGCCGGATCTTCTTCCTGAAACAACTCGTCAAACTCATCTTGAGGTCGATCAGCGCCGTTGGGGCAGTCGGGCTTCTGTTCCTGGGAGGGTGGCTTGTCATCAAGGGGCAAACCGATATCGGCACCGTCGTCGCCAGCCTGACCGGGTTGACGAGGATCGAAGGTCCGTGGAGGGAACTGATCGGCTTTTTCCGCAGCGCAAGCACGACCCAAGTGCAGTTCGGAATGTTGCTCAAGGCGATGGTCAGGAAGCCGGCGGTGGTCTGAACGTTTCAGGTACGTGTCCGCGCGTCCTAAAAAAATTGGGCCTGCCGGGCAGTCGACATCAACTCCACCCAGCTTTAGCTGAAAGATTTGTCTGGCACTCCATGATCGACGAGATCGTGGATCAAGAATCTATCCCAAGTACCCCTGTATTTTAGGAAAATCGTCTTGACCGTGAACGCACGGGGAGTGCTCTCAATGTCGTGAAGGAATTTTTGCAAGTTGCTGAAAACGCCTGAATTGTCGGGTTGCGCATAAGTTGTATCCAATACTTGGGACGTAGGGCATATTCTTGGGATTCTCAACTCATCCATCCCCAACTCCGACCGCGTTATAGTCTCTGTGCCGGATGTGCGGCCGGCAGTCGCCGGCGAGAACGTGAGCTAGTGTCGGAGGGAACACATGGCATCGAGTTCTACTCAGAAATTGTCGCTGTTCGCCCTCACCGCTATGGTCGTCGGGTCGATGGTCGGCGCAGGCATTTTCAACCTGCCTGGCCGGTTCGGTGCCGCCACGGGTCCATTCGGCGCGATCATAGCCTGGGCCATTGCGGGAACCGGCATGTACATGCTGGCGCGCGTGTTCCAGGCTCTCGCCGAGAAGCGACCCGACATCGACTCCGGCGTCTTTGCCTATGCCAAGGCTGGTTTCGGCAATTACATGGGTTTCCTTTCAGCCTTCGGATACTGGCTGGGCAGCTGCCTCGGAAACGTCTTCTACTGGGTCCTGATCGGCTCGACGCTGGGCCGCTTCTTTCCTGAGATCTTCGGCGACGGCAGCAGCACAATTGCGATCATCGTGTCGCTGATCGGCATCTGGGCCTTCCACTTCTTGATCCTGCGCGGTGTCGAACAGGCGGCATTCATCAACACCATCGTCACCGTCGCGAAGATCGTACCGATCCTCGTGTTCATCCTCGTGCTTATCTTCTTCTTCAATTATGCCCAGTTCAGCGAGAATTTCTTCGGCGGTGTGGATATGCCGCCAAAGCCGCTGATCGCCCAGGTGCGCGACACCATGCTGATCACCGTATTCGTGTTCCTCGGCATCGAAGGAGCCAGTGTTTATTCACGCTTCGCCAAGGAGCGTTCCGATGTGGGCAAGGCAACGATCCTGGGCTTTGTCGGCGTCACTGGTCTGATGGTGGCGGTCACATTGCTGCCCTACGCAGCGCTTCCGCAATCGGCGATCGCAGCCGTTCAGCAGCCGTCGCTTGCCAGCGTGCTTGAGGCGGTCGTCGGCCATTGGGGAGCGGTCTTCATCTCCATCGGCGTGCTCGTTTCGGTGCTCGGCGCCTATCTCGCCTGGTCACTGATCTGTGCCGAAGTGCTGTTTGCGGCAGCAAAGTCGGACGACATGCCGAGGTTGTTTGCGGCGCAGAACGGCAACAAGGTTCCGGCCAACGCCTTGTGGCTGACGAATATCATCGTGTCCCTGTTCGTCATCTCCACCTACTGGTCCCGAGATGCGTTCAACTTCATGCTCGATATGACGAGCGTCACTGCCCTCCTGCCATATCTGCTCGTCGCCGGTTACGGAATCCTCCTGGCACGGAGTGGCCAGGGTTATGAAACGACCCCGGAGGAACGCGGTCGCGACCAGGTCTTTGCGTGGATAGCCGCTATCTACACGGTCTTCATGTTCATCGCCGCCGGGCTGAAATACGTCCTGCTTGTCGCAGTCCTCTTCGTGCCGGGAACGATCCTATACTTCTGGGCGCGGCGTGAGCAGAAGTTGCAGCTGTTCACCACGGCCGAACTCGTCGTCTTCGCAGTCACCGTGATCGCCGGGCTGATCGGGTTCTACGGACTGATGACCGGCATCATCACCCCTTGAACAGAAAGGCAATGTCATGACAAACGACACCCCTTTGGGCGTTCATTCTGAGGTTGGCCAACTGCGCAAGGTCATGGTCTGCGCGCCGGGCCGCGCCCATCAACGGCTGACCCCGAGCAATTGCGACGCGCTTCTCTTCGA
Organism: Mesorhizobium sp. 1B3; assembly: GCF_050958605.1. NCBI lineage: Bacteria > Pseudomonadati > Pseudomonadota > Alphaproteobacteria > Hyphomicrobiales > Phyllobacteriaceae > Mesorhizobium > Mesorhizobium sp. 1B3. The sequence continues at coordinate 468,227 of NZ_JBJHDO010000002.1, forward strand.
CGACGTCCTGTGGGTCGACAATGCAAAGCGCGACCACTTCGATTTCATGACGAAGATGCGCGACCGTGGCGTCGAAGTGGTCGAAATGCACAATCTTCTGGCCGAGACCGTGGCCGTTCCCGAGGCGAAAAAATGGATCCTCGACAACCAGGTCGTTCCGAACCAGATGGGCCTCGGCCTGCTCGACGAGATTCGCTCCTACCTCGAAGGACTGTCGAACCGGGAGCTCGCGGAAACGCTGATCGGGGGCCTTTCCACCTATGAATTTCCCGAAGCCATCGGGGGCGAGCAACTGGAGCTGATCCGCGATGCAGCCGGCGTCACCGAATATCTGCTGCCGCCCTTGCCGAATACCCTCTATACACGCGACACGACTTGCTGGATCTATGGGGGCGTCACCCTCAATGCGCTCTTCTGGCCTGCACGCCACGAGGAGACGATCCTGGCGACGGCGATCTACAAGTTCCATCCCGACTTCGCCGGCAAGGTCAATGTCTGGTGGGGCGACCCGCTGAAAGACCACGGCCTCGCGACCTTCGAGGGCGGCGACGTCATGCCGATCGGCAAGGGCAACGTGCTCGTCGGCATGAGCGAACGCACCTCGCGGCAGGCGATCAGCCAGGTCGCGGCGGCGCTGTTCGAAAAGGGTGTGGCGGAGCGCGTGATCGTGGCGGCCATGCCGAAGCTGCGCGCGGCGATGCATCTCGATACGGTCTTCACCTTCGCCGACCGGGACTGCGTGCTTCTCTATCCGGACATCGTCAACGGCATCGAAGCCTTCTCATATCGCCCGGATGGCAAGGGCGGCCTGGAACTGCACAAGGACAAGGGGTCGTTCGTCGACACTGTCCGCGATGCGCTGGGGCTGAAGAAGATGCGGGTCGTCGAGACCGGCGGCAACGACTACATGCGCGAGCGCACCCAGTGGGACAGCGGCGCCAACCTGGTATGTGCTTCGCCCGGCGTCGTCTTCGCCTATGACCGCAACACCTACACCAACACGCTGCTGCGCAAGGAAGGCATCGAGGTCGTCACGATCATCGGCGCCGAACTCGGCCGTGGTCGTGGCGGTGGCCATTGCATGACCTGCCCAATTATCCGCGACGCCGTCGACTACTGAGCGGGACCGGCCGGCAAGCAAGATGAGACGAGGTGAGTTCATGTCGATCTTCGATGTGGCAGGCGTTGGAGCCTTGCCATCGTTTCTCGCGCTGTTGCTCGCGGGCACTCTTGCGGCTTGCGATTCCGGGGAGACGACGAGCGAGGAGCAGGCGCGTCCGGTCAGGATCATCACCGTCGAGGAAGGCACGCGAAACGAGACGGTGCAACTGGCCGGAACGATCGAGAGCCAGATACAGGTAGACCTCGCCTTCAGGATCGGCGGACGCGTGACCGAGCGCCTCGTCAATGTCGGCGACGCGGTCAAGGCCGGGCAACCGATCGCCCGGCTGGATCCGACCGACGAGGAGAACGCCCTGCGAGCAGCCGAGTCGAGCGTGGTGGCGGCGAATGCGCAGCTTTCCGAAGCGCGGCTCAACTACGGCCGTCAGCGCCATCTCTACGAGCGCCAGATCGTCGCTCGGGCTGCCCTCGACCGTGCCGAGCAGATGCTTACCTCGGCCCAGGCGGCGGCCGATGCAGCGGAGGCTCAACTCGGCATTGCCCGGCGTCGCCTTGACGATACGGCGCTTTATGCTGATGCGCCGGGTGTCGTGACGGTTGTTGGCGCCGAGCCCGGCGAGGTCGTGCAGCCCGGCCGCATGATTGCGCAACTGGCGCGGGATGACGGCAAGGATGCCGTATTCGATGTTCCAGCCGCGATGATATCGGCGAGCCCTCCTGCACCGGAGGTTCTGGTGACATTGTCGATGCCGCCGCGCGCCAGTGCGCAGGGTAGGGTACGCGAGGTCTCGCCCCGGGCGAATACGCAGACCGGTACCTTCCGTGTTCGCGTCGGCCTGATAGATCCGCCTGCGGAAATGCGGCTGGGTTCGACCGTGACCGGCAGCGTGACTTTCGGCAGCAGCGGCGGCATAGAGATTCCGGCGAATGCGCTGACCCGGTCGGAAGGCGAGCCGGCCGTCTGGGTTGTCGATCCCGCAAACAAGACCGTCGCGCTTCGACTGATCGAGATCGGGCGCTTCGCGCCGACGACCGTCGTCGTCTCGAATGGCCTGATGGCCGGGGACATGGTGGTCACGGCGGGCGTCCAGGCCTTGCGGCCTGGCCAGACGGTGCGCTTGCCGGATACCGCCTCATGATCGGCCCGAATCTCTCCGAATGGGCGATCAAGGGCCGCTCTCTCACCATCTATCTGATGGCGGTGGCGCTGATCGCCGGCGTCTTCGCCTTCGCCAATCTGGGTCGCGACGAGGATCCGAGCTTCACCATAAAGACCATGCTCGTCTCGGCTGCCTGGCCCGGCGCGACCATGGAGGAAACCCAGAACCAGCTCACAGACCGTCTCGAGCGCACCCTTCAGGAAACGACGGGCCTGGACGCGCTGCGCTCGATCACAAGGCCGGGCATCGTCACGATCTATGTCGAATTGGACGGCACCTTCCCCCCCGAAGAAGTGGGCAATGTCTGGCAGGAGGTTCGCAACCGCGTCGGTGATATCAGGCACACCTTGCCGCAGGGCGTGGTCGGCCCCTTCTTCAACGACGATTTCGGCGATGTTTTCGGAATCATCTACGGCTTCACGGCCGAAGGTTTCACCCATCGCGATCTGCGCGACGAAGTGGATCGCGTCCGCACCGGGCTCATCCGCGACGTCCCGGCGATCGAAAAAGTGGAGTTTATCGGCGCTCGGGATGAAGAGATCACGATCGAGCTGCTTCCTGACCGGGTCGCGGCGCTCGGCCTGGACTATGGCCAAGTGTTCGCGGCGGTTGCCGCCCAGAACGCGATACGTCCCTCGGGCACGATCAATAGCGGGTTGGAGAATTTGGCGCTCCGGGTTTCCGGCTCGTTCGAGCACGAAACGGACATTCTCGACGTCCCGATAAGCGCGGGCGGACGCATGATACGCCTGGGTGACGTCGCCGAAATCCGCCGCGGGCTGGTCGATCCTCCAAACGCCCTTTTCCACGTCAACGGCAAACCGGCGATCGGGCTCGGCATATCGATGCGCGAAGGTGGTGACGTCCTCCAGCTTGGACGGGAAGTCGGCGCGTCCGTCGATCGCTCCATCGGGGACCTGCCCATCGGCATCGATGCCGTGCTCGTTTCCAATCAGCCGGATGTCGTGACGGTGGCGATCGGTGACTTCACTTCCTCGCTTTACCAGGCCGTGGCGATCATCCTCGTCGTCAGCTTCATAACCCTCGGCGTGAGGCCAGGGGCCGTGGTTGCGATCGCCATACCGGTGACGCTCGCTGCTGTCTTTCTTATCATGCAGACTTTGGGAATCGATCTGCATCGGGTCTCACTGGGCGCGCTGATCATCGCGCTCGCCCTGCTCGTCGACGATGCGATGACGACCGTGGATGCAACCATGCGCGGTCTGGCCAATGGCCAGACGATGGCGGACGCCTCGATTTCCGCCTATTCGAGGCTTGCCGCCCCGATGCTCACCGGCACCCTGATCACGATTGCCGGCTTCGTCCCGATCGGCTTTGCCGAAAGCCAGGCCGGCGAATACACGATCTCGCTGTTCCAGGTTGTCGCCATCGCGCTCCTGACGTCCTGGTTCGTCGCGGTGCTTTTCACCCCGATCCTCAGCTCTTTGCTCCTGAGGCCGCCGAAGCCGGACTCGAAACCAGCCAGCGAGGGAGCGTTGCTGCGCACCTACTCGCGCCTGCTCGAATTCGCCATAAGGTTTCGCTGGCTCACACTTGCCGTAACGGCAGGACTGTTCGCGCTCGCCCTGCTCGGCTTTACGCAGGTCAATCGGCAGTTCTTTCCGCCCTCGGACCGCAACGAACTGATCGTGGACTTCCAGTTGCCTCGCTCGAGTTCGATCTTTGCCAGCGAGACGGCTGTCGGACAAATCGAGACGTGGCTGGCGAAGGACGAGGACGTTGATTTCTGGAGCTCCTATATCGGTCGCAACGTCATTCGTTTTTACCTGCCGCTCGCCATCCTTCCGCCGAGCAATCACCATTCGCAGATTGTCGTGATGGCAAAGGATCTCGAAGCGCGCCAGCGCCTCGAGGACAAGCTGGATACTTTCCTGACCGAGACTTTTCCCGAGGCGATCACGCGAGTGAGCCCGCTCGAAATGGGCCCTCCCATCGGCTGGCCATTGCAATGGCGCTTGAGCGGCCCCGATGTCGAGGTCCTTCGGGATCGGGCCTTTTCACTTGCCGAGGTGATTGCCCGTCACCCCGGATCCGATCGGGTCCATTTCGACTGGATCGAGCCCGCTCGCCAACTCAGGATCGAAATCAATCAGGACCAGGCACGACGTCTCGGGTTGACCAGTCAGGGACTGGCCGCGATCCTGCAGACGGCGGTGTCCGGCGCGCCGGTCACGCAACTGCGGGACGACATCTATCTCGTCAATGTGGTTGCTCGCGCGCACTCCGAGGATCGTATCTCGCTCGACACGCTCTCGACGTTGCAGGTGCCGGTGCCCGGCGGGCGCACGGTCGCGCTGAGCGCGTTCGCGACGTTCGGCTACGAGCAAGAGCAGCCGCTGGTGTGGCGGCGCGATCGCATGCCGACACTCACCGTGCTTGCCGACGTGAAGCCCGGCACGACCCCCGAAGCGGTCGTCGCTGCGGTCGAAGACGACATAGAGGGGCTGAGCGCGGCCCTGCCGAGCGGCTACAGCATCGAACTCGGGGGTACCGCTGAGACCAGTGCGGAGAGCCAACAGGCGGTATTTGCCGTCGTGCCCTTGATGATCTTCATCATGGTCACACTGCTGATGGTTCAGCTGCGCAGCTTTGCTCAGGCCGGAATGGTGGTCGTCCTCCTCCCGCTCGGACTGATCGGGGTCGTGGGTGCGCTCCTGCTGTTCGGCCGGCCGCTGGGCTTCGTGGCGATCCTCGGCATCCTGGCGCTGATCGGCATGATCGCCAAGAACGCCGTCATCCTTCTCGTCCAGATTTCGGATGAACGCGAGGGCGGTCTCGGCGTGCATGACGCGGTCGTAACCGCTGCAACCGGCCGGCTGCGTCCGATCATGCTGACTGCGCTGTCCACCGTGCTCGGCCTCATACCGATCGCGCCTACCTTGTTCTGGGGGCCCATGGCGTTCGCGATCATGGGAGGCCTGCTCGTCGCGACGATGCTGACGCTGGTGCTTCTGCCGGTGCTTTACGTGATCGCATATGGACGCAGCGAACGCGGATCGGGCGCCAGGTCGGACGAGGCGGGCACGACATCGTTCGCCAACGATCGTGCGGAGCCTGAACTGTCGAGGTGATGAGCAGGAGGCAACGATGTCGAACAGCCACGTGCCGGACCAAACATCGCTGTCCCCTCCCACGAGCTTCTTTTTTCTATGGGGCCTGCTGTGGGTCGTCTGGATCATTGCCAATTCATCGCTGGCGTCCGATGTGCTGATCACAGGAGGGCTGGTCGCCTTGCCCATCGCCTATATTTTTTCCAGGCGCGGCACGGCCTGGCAGGAAATCAGGCTTGGCCCTCGAAGCCTGTTTCACTTCATTCTCTATACCGGCGTGTTTTTTCGCGAACTCGTGCGCGCCAACATCAACGTCATGCGATGGGTCTATTCGCCGTGGATCGACATCAGGCCCGGCGTGGTCAGGATCACCACCCGTTTGAAATCTCCTATCGGGCGTCTTGCGCTGGCGAATTCGATTGCGCTGACACCTGGTTCCCTCGTTCTCGACATCGAGGAAGACACGCTTCTCATCCACTGGCTGGATGTTGCGACGACGGACCGCGGTGAAGCCACCGAGATGATCGCCGGACCTTATGAACGGCATCTGGAGAACGTCTTTGGCTGACGTGATGATGAACATCGCAGGCGTTCTGATCGTCTTCAGCATCCTGTTCTGCGTCATCCGCCTGATCATCGGGCGGACCGTCGTCGACCGGGTCGTGGCGATCGACACGCTCACCGTGATCTCGCTCTCGCTGATCGCTCTCTACGCCCATGTTTCGGGACGTTTCATCTATCTCGATGTCGCGTTGGTCTACGGGCTGCTGAGCTTTCTGGCCGTCCTCGCCATTGCGCGCTTCCTGGAGAAGGGACTGTAGGCCGACCGATGCTGGAGCTTTTCGTCATCCTTCTCTGCCTCAGCATCCTTGCCAGCGGCATTCTTGCAGTCTGCCTGAAGAACCTGATGGCTGCCATGGTCAGCGCGGGCCTGGCCAGCCTCTTTGCCGCCGTCTCCTATATTCTGCTGGCCGCACCCGACGTCGCCATGGCCGAGGCGGCAATCGGATCGGGCCTTTCGACGCTCATCTTCCTTTACACGATCCGCCGGACAGGCGGTGGTGGGGAGCCGAATGGCTGAAGCGGTCGGAAGCCTGCTGGCGCTGCTCGGGGCGGTGATCCTTTTTTCCGCGGGCCTCGGCCTGCTTCGCATGCCCGACACGTTCACCCGCATTCAGGCCGGTACCAAGGCATCGACCCTCGGAAACATATTGGTGCTGACGGGACTCGCCTTTTATCACCCGGGCTGGGCCTTCAAGCTGCTCATCATTGCCTATTTCGTGTTGATGACGAATCCGCTGTCGTCCCATGCGCTTTCCCGCGCAGCCTACGGCATTCGAATTCCGATGACGCCTTCCACCGTCAGCGACGCCCGCGAGCACGATTCCAGCGGTGAACGGGGCGGCTCATGATCCGGCGCAGTTTCATCTTGCTGGCGCTTCTGGCTTTCGGGGTAATCTTCGCCGGTTTGGTCGGCGGCTATGACGAACGCCAGGCCTTGACGCCGCTCGCGGGGCGTTACGTGAGCGAGGTGCCGGTGGAGTTGGGTGCGCCCAACGTGATTACCGGCATCCTGATCACGTTCCGCGGTTTCGATACTTTGGGCGAAGTGGCCGTGCTGTTCATGGTCGCGGCAAGCATGGGGCTGCTTTTGGGCGGCCGCGGCCGTGGTGCAGTGGTCACGGAGGCCGAAGAAAGCATCGAGAGGCCGCCGAGCGAGCTGGTACGCAGCGGTGCCGACATCATCATGCCGCTCATCTTCCTGTTCGGCGCTTACGTCATCATGAACGGCCACATATCGGCGGGCGGCGGCTTCCAGGGGGGAGCCGTCGTGGCATCCGGTGTCATGCTGCTGATGATCGCCTTTCCCCGCGCGCCGATCAGCCACGCCGTTCTCAGCACGATAGAGTCCCTGGACGGTGTCCTCTATGTCTGCGCAGGTGTTCTGGGCCTGGTTCTGGCTGGCGGTTTTCTCGACACGCGCTTCCTGCCGCTTGGCCAATTCGGCGCAGTCTTCAGCGCCGGCGCGATCCCTCTCATCTCCGTACTTCTAGGCATCAAGGTCGGCGCCGAGCTCAGCGTGATCATCGATCGCTTTCGTGACTAGGTCGAGAGGAGCTGCTGCGATGATTGATCTCCCGGTTTCCCACATGCTGCTGGCGACAGGGTTCTGCCTGATCCTGATTGGATTGTGGGGCATGCTGACCCATCGCAATATCTTACGTATCGTGATCGGTCTCTCGCTGGTCGACAGCGGCATCCACATCGTGATGGTTTCGACCGGCTATATCACCGGAGGAACAGCGGCGATCTTCGACGAGGCGGTCAGCGTGACGCAAGCAGTCTCCCGCACCGTCGACCCCGTTCCCTCCGCGCTCGTCGTCACCGCCATCGTCATCGGCTTCTCCGTCACGGCCGTCATGCTCGCCTATGCGATCCGGCTCTACGATGCGAGAAAGACTCTATCGATCGAAGCCTTCGCGGAGTCGCGATGGTAGAAGCCCTCTCGCAACCGCTGTATATTTTCATTCTCGGGCTGGGCGGAGGCTTTTTCATTCCGCTGCTTTATCGCATCGGCCGACCGTTGCCTCCGGTCGGCTTTTTCGCCTCGCTCTTCGGCATGACCATCATAAGCGCAGCCTGTTTCGGTTCGCTGCTGAACGGCGCGGCGCCTTTCGAGATCCTGACATCAGGAAGTCTGCCGCCACTCTCGATCAACCTGCGCCTCGGCTGGTGGGAAGGGTTGTTCGCACTCGGCGTGAATGTCGTTGGTGTGCTTGGCGCCTGGCATCTCTGGGACCGCCTGCGGGAGAGCTACGTGGCCATGCTCCTCTACCTTATCCTCATCATGGGGATCAGCGGCATGGTCATGACCCGAGACCTGTTCAATCTTTTCGTATTTCTCGAGATCGTGTCGGTCGCGACCTATGGCCTGTTGGGCCTTGGCCGGACATCCGCCGCCATTGCCGCAAGCTTCAACTACGTGCTCGCGACAGTCATAGCCTCCACTTTCTTCCTGCTCGGGACCGCCCTGCTTTATTACGTAACCGGCGTCCTCAATATCGACGACCTGGTGCAGAATCGCAGCTTCATAACAGGTTCGATCGCGGGGACGGCGTTGCTTCTCGTGCTGTGCTGCCTGCTGATCGAACTCAAGCCCTTTCCGGCAAACGGCTGGGGGATCGATGTCTACGACACGGCACCGAGCGGTGTCGCCGCGCTCGTTTCGGTCGGAGTTTCGGCAGGGATCTTTTTCGCGCTCTTCAAGCTGTTGCCGCTCTTCGGCGATCAGCTCTGGCTCATCGCCATTTCGGGTGGCGTCACATTCCTGTTCTCGAATCTGATCGGCCTTCGCCAGACCCGGGTGCAACGACTGCTCGGCTATTCCTCGATCGCGCAGATGGGACTGCTGGCCTTATCTCTTGGATTGCTGACGGAATTGCGGGCGGACGCCGCGCTGCCGCTCGTCATCGGAGGGTTGTTCATCAACCACCTGTTCGCCAAGGCCGGGCTGTTCTGGCTTGCCGGAGCGGTCAAGCGGGAGGAGGTCGCGGGCTGGTCGGGTCTTGTGCGGAGGCCGTTCACCCTCGCTGTCTTCGCCCTCCTGGTGATCGCGATCGCCGGGCTCCCACCGTTCCCCGGCTTCTGGGCCAAGTGGGAACTGGCCATGCGTCTGGCCGCGGCCGAAAAGCCGGGGTGGATCGCACTCGTGCTGGCGGGCTCTCTGTTGGAAGCTGCCTACATGTTCCGGTGGTTCGGCGTCGCCTTGAGCGAGCCCCGTTCCGGCGAGTTGCCGAAGTTGCCGTGGACGTCCCTGGGTCCGGTCGTTGCTTGCGCCGCGCTGCTGCTTGCTACCGGCTATGTCGCCGCCGGTACGACGGGCGCGGTCTCTTCCTGGCTGTTCGCGCCGCTTTGCGCCGGGGCGGTCCTCTACCTTCTCGACCGGCTGCCGGGACGAGTGAAGACCGTGCTGATGCTTTTCACAGTGTTCGCGGTCGGCACATGGCTGATCGGCCCTGTCACGGGCATCAACCGGCTTTTTGCCGTGCTGCTTCTCATCGGCAGTATCGTCGTGGTCTCCGCAAGCCTTTACCGCACGGATGCCAGGCCTGGTTTCCATCCCCTGATGGCCATGATGCTGATCTCAGTGCCGGCCCTGCTGCGCGCTACGACCAGCCTCGAATTCTTCTACTGCTGGGAGATCATAACGCTCGCCTCGTATTTTCTGATCGCCCAAGGGCGCAATTCCGGGCCGCACATTCAGTGCTTTCTCCTGTTTTCGCTCGGATCGGCATTCCTGCTGCTCGCCGGTTTCGCGCTCGCCGCGGCCGCCAATGGAAGCATCGAGCTCGCCGCTTTCCGTACTGCTGGCCCCGACACCACCGTGGCCGTGCTCCTTCTTGGGATGGGTTTCCTGATCAAGGCGGGCGCGGTCGGCGTTCACGTCTGGTTGCCGGATGCCTATGCCGAAGCCGACGACGACGTCTCGGCGATCCTGTCGTCCGTCATCAGCAAGGTTGCCATTTTCGGTCTGCTCGCCGCGACCTACATGGTCATTCGCTCCGGCCTCGGCCTGAACATGGCCGCCGTGATGGGATGGATCGGACTGATGACGACCTTGGCCGGCGCGCTGATGGCGCTCTACCAGACAGATCTCAAACGCATGCTCGCCTGTTCAAGCATGAGCCAGCTAGGCTACATCGTCACGGCCATCGCTCTCATGAGCCATCTGGGTTGGGTCACGGCCTTCTATCTGGTCGCCAACCATCTGATGGTGAAGGGAATCCTGTTTCTTGCCGCGGCCGGGATCGTCCTGCGCACCGGTACGAGATCCCTGGACGATTTGGGTGGCCTGGCGCGAAACATGCCGTTCAGCTTCTTCACCGTTGCCTTTGCACTCGTCGCCATGTCGGGACTGCCGCCACTCATGGGATTTGGCGGAAAATGGCTGCTTCTCAGCGCAATGACGGACAAAGGCTTGTACGGACAGCTTGTCGTTGGGCTGCTCGTCACGTTCATCGGCTTTCTCTACATGGCGCGCCTGGCGCGGCAGGTATTCCTCGGCCCCCGCAAAATAGAATTCGCCGCAACGACGGAGGCGCCGGTGCTCCTCCTGGTTCCGCAATCGGTGCTCGTTGCCGGCATTTTGGTTCTTTCGTTCTACCCGAAACTTCTGATGGACCCCATCTCGCAGGCCATCGATCCGTATTTCGCCTCGACGCTGGTGTGGGAGGGCATGGCCCTCGAAACCATCTATGGCTATTGGAACCCAGTCCCGGTGATGGCGGCCTCCACGATCGTGGCGCTCGTTCTGTTCTTGGCGACGTGGTTCGTCTACCGGCGGCAGCGTTCGCTCGAGGTCGGAATCGCCGGTGCCGGGAGCTCATCTGCAAACAGAAGGGCGATACTGGCGGCCTGGAGCCGGACAAGCATCTACGAGTTCTATCGGCCGGCGCTCGGGACAGTTCTTACGCCTCTGGCGGCCAGGTTTTGGGACGGCATGTCGGCAGCCGTCAATAGTGCGGGGGAACGGCTCCGCAAGATCTATACCGGAAACGGCCAGACTTACGCGCTCTGCATTCTTTATTATTTCATTGTGCTTCACGTGCTGGATTCGTTAGGGACCGGCAGCCCGTAAGACTGGCGTTGGCTCCCAGTCACTGTTGCGAACCCGCATTCATCGTTGCCGGCAAATGTTCTTGAGTGCCGTTTTCCTGAATCCACCTGTACGAACAGATTGCCAGCTTTCGTGGTGTAAGCCAGTCGACACAATCTTTAGTTCCACTGAGCACATATATTTAGCGAAAATGAAACTTCTTGTGTAAAAAAACGAGGTGGGCTCTCGGGGAGCTTGGGTCATCGTACGAGGACAAGTTTGGCCCAATTCGAACAAGATTACCGCGGCGGGCGAGACGGCGAGTGGTTGAATGTGCTGCCACTGAGCCCGGACGAGGCGAAAAAGTGCAAAGCCGTAAGCTTCCCATTTCGGACCCGTCAGTTCCGAGATGAAGATAGAAGAAATAGCCTTTCACGAACCCGAACGGTCGACATTATCGAAAGATTTCGGGTCGTACGGGGGACTGGCAGAGCCTGCATCGACGGGCTGCGCGGCGTCGTGGATAGCCCATCGGATTATTGGTGCCTCGTCGTTTCTCCTTGCCGGACAGCCGGTTCCATCCTGGCGGAAGAAAGGCCGGCGGGGCTCTATGAATTGTATTTCCAGCCGCTGAGCCGCTGCGATGAAGGCGCTTTCGGTGCTGCGTCCGTCCTGATGGTGCTCTTTCCGGCTGAAATGTTCGTCGAATACTCAGCGGCCATGGAAAAGGTCCGCTTCCGGGTTCCGGATACGGGGCTCGGGGCTCTCCTCGTGGATTACATGCTGCTCCTTGAACAGCGTCTGCCGACCCTGAGCGAAGACGAGCTGCGGCCGCTCCTAAGCGCGACGAGGGTGTTGATCGGCGCATGCCTGGGGGGCAAGTCCCACAGCGACGAGGAACCCGGCCAAAGGCGCCACGGCTCGCGCATGCAACGCGCGCACGAGCTTATCCGGGAAAATCTGCATTCGCCGACTTTCGGAGAGGCAGATATCCGGCGTACCCTGGGGATATCGCGGTCGAGCCTCTATCGACTCTTCAATTCTTTGGGCGGCGTGAAGCGTTGCATCCAGCGCGAGCGCCTTGCACAGGCGCGCACACTGCTTGCCGACCCGGTCAACGAAAAACCCATCTTCAAGATCGCGGAAGAGCTCTGTTTTTGCGACGCCTCCAGCTTCAGCCGCGCGTTCAGGAACGAGTTCGGTATCAGCCCCCGAGCCGTTCGGAACCATTGCGACAACTATGGCCGACCGCTTGTCAGGCATATACGGCCCAAAATCGGAGATTCTTGATGAACAAACTCATCGGACTGGCCGCAATCGTCCTCGGCTTTCTGGCGACAGCCGCAGGCTACAGGTATAGCGCACCGGGATATTACGCGGGTGGGATCGCGCTTGTCCTGATCGGATTGATCTTCCTGGTGCTGAAGATCGCTCGTCGCAACCAGAATTGAGATAGCTGGGAGTCGCGGCCGGCGACAACAGGCACGAGTCGTTCACTTTCTTGAACCGTCGGATGTAGTCGGGTAGGGGATGCGCTGGTGGGCACGGCTGGCGTGCTCCGGCATATTTCATCCGACCGCTTGCACGCCTCGGCGTAGTCTATGTCTTGAGCGGTTCAAGGAGATGGGATGTCCAAGGCGACACGGGCGACCAAAATACTCGAGCAGGCGGGAGTCGCGTTTACCGTTCATGCCTACGACTACGATCCCAATGCCGACCACATCGGTCTTCATGCGGCCGAAGCGCTACGCGAACCGCCGGAACGAGTGCTCAAGACCCTGATGGCGCTGGTCGATGGCAAGCCCGTCTGCGTGATCGTGCCTTCCAACCGCGATGTGTCGATGAAGAAGCTGGCGGCCGCGTTCGGTGGAAAATCGGCGGAAATGATGAAACCTGCCGCTGCCGAGCGGATCTCCGGCTACAAGGTCGGGGGCATAAGCCCCTTCGGCCAGACGCGAAAACTACCGAGCGCGATCGAGGCGCAAGCGTTGGCTCAAGATCTGGTGTACGTCAATGGAGGTCAGCGCGGACTCCAGGTTCGGCTGAGGCCGCAGGACATAGTCGCTCTGCTTGATTCCGTCGTGTCGGCTGTCGTCGCATAGGCGCTTCGCGGCGGGAGCGGCATCCAGTGCCCCTTGCGCGTGACGCTTCGGCGCGCAAGGATCGCTTCAGCCAAACAGGGAGGTTACCGCGATGTCGCTTCAGGGCAGGACGCTTTTCATGTCGGGCGGATCGCGGGGCATCGGCCTGGCGATCGCGCTGCGGGCGGCGCGCGACGGTGCAAATGTCACCATCGCGGCCAAAACCGCCGAGCCACACCCGAAGCTGCCGGGCACGATCTACACGGCGGCGGAAGAGATCGAGCGAGCCGGCGGCAAGGCATTGCCCGTGATCTGCGATATTCGCGACGAATCCCAGGTGGCGCAGGCGGTCGAAAAAACCGTCGAGGCCTTCGGCGGCATCGATATCTGCGTCAACAATGCCAGTGCGATCCAGCTCACCGGGACGCTCGAAACGGACATGAAGCGTTTCGACTTGATGCATCAGATCAACACGCGCGGCACCTTCCTGGTGTCGAAGATGTGCATTCCGCATCTGAAGAAGGCGGTGAACCCGCATATCCTCAACCTCGCGCCGCCGCTCGACATGGCCGCCAAATGGTTCAAGAATCACGTCGCCTATACGATGGCGAAGTTCGGCATGTCGATGTGCACGCTAGGGATGAGCGCCGAATTCGCCAGGGATGGCGTCGCCGTCAATTCTCTGTGGCCCCTGACGGCAATCGACACCGCGGCGGTTCGCAATCTGCTGGGCGGCGCCAAGTTGGCGGAGATGAGCCGTTCGCCAGACATCATGGCGGACGCGGCCTATGCGATCGTAACGACACCCTCACGCGAGTGCACCGGTAACTTCTTCATTGACGAATTGGTGCTTCGTGAAGGAGGCGTAACCGATTTCTCGAAATATGCGCCGGGTGCCGAGGGCCCACTCGGCGCCGACTTCTTCGTACCGGATGAAATTTTCGAGGCGGTTCCGACCAAGGTCGTACGCGCATTCGGTTAGAAGATTGGGCGACTTCGCCGTACGCTTCCTGGCCCCACTTAAATTAAATCCTCAGAGGCCGGGCTCCTCGACGGCTCCCTTCTTGCTTCCCTTGGCGAGCGCCATGATACGGTCGATATAGGCAAGCAGCAGCGCCGAGGCTACGAAGGTCAGGTGCATGATGGTCAGCCACATCAACTGCACCGGCGTGAAGCTGGCATGATTGAGGAAGACCTGCAGCAGATGGATCGAGGAGATGGCGACGATCGTCGACGCCACCTTGATCTTCAACGAGCCGACATCAATGGTGCCCAACCAGTGCACTTCGCCCTCGTGATTGTCGAAGCGGCTGACGAAATTCTCGTAACCCGAAATGATCACCATCACGACCAGGCTGGCGACCAGCGCGGCGTCGATCAGGCCGAGCATCTTCAGGATCGTGTCGGTGTCGGCCATGGTCATCGCCGAGGTGGCGAATTCGAAGAGCTTCTTGCTGAAGGTCAATGCATAGATGGCCAGCGCTACGGCGAGGCCGAGATAGAACACCACGAGCAGCCATCGCGATGCGAGGACGACGGATTCGATCAGGAGTTCGAGGCGCTTCATACGGTAATTCCGGTCGTGTGGAAGGGATTTTTAAGTTGCGGGAGCCGGCTGGCTGTACAGGTCCAGCGGCTACGATCAATGCCGATTTGCTGTCCAGTGATTTGGCTTGGAAACCTGAACCCGCGCTTTGGAATATCGCGCATTCAGAATTCCCAGCCGTGCGGGTTCTTATGTCAGGCCAAGAAAGGCTGATTGCAAGGGGGAAAAGGTGCCCGGCCGGCTTACTGCAGTGCCGGCCGGGGCGCTTGCCCATCCCCCGGGCCGGAGGATGAGGCAGGGAGGCTGGCTCATAGCATTGCTATGAGGCGGTTCCGTGGCGGGGCAAAACTCTCCCTTTGACTATCGCTACTTAGCGCTGGCCACCGGCGCGACCAGTGGCGTGATCCGGCGGATCGCGACGCGCCGATTCTGGCGTTCGGGCTCCTCGGTATTAACCTTCAGATATTGCTCGCCGTACCCCTGGGTGGACAGGTTCTCGGGCGGGATGCCGAAGACGCTGGTGAGTGCTTCGGCGACCGACTCGGCGCGTCGATCCGACAAAGCGAGATTGGCCACGTCGGAGCCGACAGCGTCGGTGTGCCCCTCGATCAGGAAGGTCTCGGCCGGATTCCTGGCGAGCAGTTTCTCCATCGCCGTCGCGACGCCTTCCAGCCGCCGGACCTCGCTTTCGGGAATGGCGGCCGAGCCGAACTCGAATGTGATCGTGTCGAGATCGACACGGCGCGTCTTGTCGCGGATCCGGGCAGAGCGCTTGACCTCGTCGATCGAATAAAGGCGTTCGACGCGCTCCACCGGCGGCTGTTCGAGGAAGGCGTAGTAGGCGTCGGGGTTGTCCACCTCCTCGGCATCGAGAATATACTCGTCCTCCGGGATGGTCAGGCGCAGCGGCGGCAGGTCGAGACCGGGATCCCGCCATTCGCCGACACGATCGAAATCGGCATCCTCGACATAGACGAGAACATATTCGCGGTCGTCGGGCGCGATGCGCGAACGGCGAATGACATCGCCGTAGCGATTGCGGATGGTTACGACGCGGCTGCCGTCTTCGCGAAGGATCACCTCGCGGGTTCGGCCGCGCGGCAGCTCTTCGTAATAGACGTCGCGGGCATCGCGGGCGATACGCGGCCGGTCATTGCTCTCGACGATGACCTGGTGATCGACCTCGATGACGACGCGATCGCCGATCTCGCGGACGACCTTGGCCCCTTGTGGGCGTTCACGCACCGGATCTTCCGGCCGCCTTTCGATGCGTCGGCCTTCCTCCGCCGTAACCGGCTGGAGTTGGGCCGGCCGCACCTCTTGTTGCGCCGAACCGTCGTCGGCAGGCAGCACTGACGGTTCGGTCGATTGGGCAGGTGCGGGCGCTGCCCCGGGTGGCGTCGCGTCGCCGGGAGCCGTCGGCGTGGTGGGTACGGGCGTCGCGTCATCGGTCGTGGGTGACCGCTTCTGGCTGTCGAGTATGGGAGCCGACGTGCCTATCCCTGCTTCGCCCGGCTGGGTGTCTGGTTTCTCCTCTCCAGCGGGTGCTTGCTGTGCCGGCGCCTGCTCCTGGGCCTCATCAGGCGTAGGCTGTGCCGGTGCCGGCTCCGGAGCGGGGGCTGGCTGCGGCGCCACGTCGGGGGTTGTTGGCTCCTCCTCAGTCGGAGACGGCTCAGGCGCCTTCCCGGGCGCAGCCTCTTCAGGCTGGGTTTCGGGTGTCGGCGTCGGGGCCGATTCGGCCGGAGCAGGGGAGGGCTCGGGCGCCTTCTCCGGCGTAGGCTGTTCCGGCGCGGCTTCCGGAGTGGGCGCTTTCTCGGGAGCTGGCTCGGGCTGCTCCTGGCTTTCAGCCTCAGGCTCCCCTGCAGGTCCGCTTTGTTCCGCGGCAGGGCGCTTGTCGGCCGGTTGTTCCGAGGACGGCTGTTCGGCGGCCGGCTCGGAAGGTTCGGCTTTGGGCTCCGGCTCGCGAGCTTCCTCTTCGGAGCCGCGCTCGGGCGCGGGCTCCTCGGTGGCGGGCTGCTCTTGTTCCGGTTGGGATTCCTGCGGAGCTGCTTCAGGCTGTTGGGCTTCAGGCTGCTCCGCCGGCCCCGCTCCTTGAGGTGCTTCTTCCGTCGGGGACGACTCTTCCGGCTTTTTGCCGGAATCTTCGGCCTGCGCCAGGATGACCGGTGCCGAATCTGCAGGCAAAGTCGTGCGGGGTGCTGCCGCCGCTGCCGCAAATGCTCCACCGGTCATCAAGAGCCCGATGGCGGTTCCAGCCAAGATCCGGGTCTGGCATTTCATAGGCAAGTTCTCCTGTTATGGTCGTCCCGTCGCCTGCGACAATCGCAAACATGTCCGTTTGTTCCTGCGCGGCCGGCAATTGGGCCTTTACCGGGCGATTGCTGGGCGGCTTTTGGGCGGCTGTGGAGAGCTGTCGGACGCTCAATGCAGGGAAAAAACGGCGGACGCCTTGACCGCGAGGCCCCGGAGCGCGACATCCCACGCATGGAAGCGCCTTTCTGGAAAACGAAGACACTGGAGGAGATGACCTCGGCCGAGTGGGAATCGCTCTGCGACGGCTGCGGCAAATGCTGTCTCGCCAAGCTCGAGGACGAGGATACGGGCGACATCTATTGGACGACGGTCGGTTGCAGGCTTTTCGATCCGCAAACATGCCGATGCACCGACTATGCCAATCGGCTGGAGAAGGTCCCGGACTGCGTCGGCCTGACCCCGACAAACGTGCGGGAGATCGCGTGGCTGCCATCGACCTGTGCCTATCGGCTGATCGCCGAAGGCCACGATCTCTATTGGTGGCACCCGCTGGTCTCGGGCAGCCGCGAGACCGTTCATGAGGCGGGCATTTCGGTGCGCGGGCGAGTCACCGCCTCCGAGAGCGACCTCGCCGAGCCTGAAGATTATTTCGACTACATGCTGGAATTCGAGCCCTGACGGCAGGAGGAGCGACCGGAATGAGCGAAGCTTCCACGCGTCAACTGATCGAAACCTATCTGCGAGCCTTCAACGCAGGCGACCATGAGACGATGCTGGCCTGCCTCGCCGACAATGTCGCCCATGACATGAGCGAGAGTGGACGCGAGATCGGCAAGGACAAGTTCCGATGGTCACTCGGCATGCAGACACGCTATTTCCGCGAAACGGCGTCCGATATCGCGATCATGGTGGCCGAAGACGGCGGACGCGCGGCGGCCGAATTCACCCTGCGCGGCACCTATGTTTCGACACGGGCAGGACTGCCGGCGGCGAGCGGCCAGTCCTATTCGCTGCTTGCCGGCATTTTCTTCGAGATCGACGACGGCCTGTTCTCGCGTGTCACCGAATATCGCGATCTGGCCGGCTGGAATGCTCAACTCGCCAAGAGCTGATATTCCCCTATCCGGCCGACGCACATTCCCTTGAAGATGAACGCCCGATGAACGGGGGATTCGTGGACGGTTCAGCTTGCGTCTGCCAGGACGCGTTGTCTCGGCGACGAAAGATCAGAGGATTCCGTGAGGAGAATGACGATGCTCGACACGCTCAGGACCGCCGGACTTTCAGCAGCCATCGGATTTTCCGCGTTGCTTGCAGGCCCGGCCCACGCGGACAAGCTTTATCTCGATTTCGGCGGTCCGGGCGTCGGCGTCCATGTCGATGACGATCATCGCGATCGCCGGCATCGCGGCGACGATGACGACTTGGATGACGACGACGAGCGTTGGGATCGCGACGATCGCTGGCGCCGTCATGACGAATATCGCCGTCGTTGCACGCCCGATCAGGCTCTGTGGAAGGCCGAGCGCATGGGCGTGCGCCGGGCCCGTGTCGAGGATGTGAGCCGCCGCTCCATCACCATTCGGGGCCGCTCGCACGGCGACCGCGTCTGGGTGACGTTCGCCCGCGCGCCCGGCTGTCCAATCATCAGCTGATATTCTCCGAACGAGCCCCAAAGCAAGCCTGAAGGCCGGGCTACCGGGCTTTCCCCGTCTCCGTCGTGTCCCGGCAAGAAAGATGAACGTTCGATAAACGGTCGGTTCCGGAATGGTTCAGTGACGGGGTGCCATTCTCCAGCCATCGCTTCGGCGAGACAGATACCGCCAACAGGAGAGAAGATGATGTTCAACAAGCTCAGGACCGCCGTGCTTTCGGCCGTTGTTGGCCTTGGCGCACTTGCCGCCATGCCTGCCCATGCCGATGGCCTTTATCTGAATTTCGGCGGCAATGGCCCCGGTGCGGGCTTCTATATCGGCGACGGTCCACGGTATCATCGCGATAGGGACCGGCGTCATGGCCGGCACGATTTCCGTCATCGGTGCACGCCCGAGCGCGCCCTGTGGAAAGCGGAACGCATGGGCGTCCGCCGCGCCCGGGTCGTCGATGTGGGCCACCATTCGATCAGCGTGCGCGGACGCTCCCATGGCGATCGCGTCTGGCTGAGATTCGGCCGAGCTCCGAGTTGCCCGGTCATCGGCTAACTCGGCGCATCGGCAACAAATCCCCCCGGAAGAGCGTCTCCGGGGGGATTTGTTTTGTCCGGCTTTGTCGGATTTCAGCCAAAGCCGCTTGCCGAAACGGACACAGCGGCATTGCGGCGCTAACCTTCGGTTCGGTAAGAGCGCTACGAAAAACAAAAAACTACAGCAACGGCCCGATTTTGAAATCGGGGCCGCTGCCGTCGGTCACTTCAACTCGAAGGTGACGTTGACCTGCACCTTATAGGAATTCTCCCCAGCCTGGATCGGCACGGAGCCTGCGTCCTCCGCGCGCATTGCCTTGGCCATGTAGGGCATTGGCGGCCGAGCGTGGGAGCCTTCCGAGATTTCAAGGATGCGACCGAGTTCGACACCGGCGGCCTCGGTCAGTGTGCGCGCCTTGGCGAGCGCATCGGCCACGGCTTTCTTGCGCGCGTCGGTGATGACTGAGGAGGGGTTGTCGTTAGTGAAGGTGATGCTGCCGCCCTGGTTGACCCCGAGAGACACCGATTTATCCAGGATCTCGCCGGTCTTGGCGAGGTCGCGCACGCGCACCGACAAGGTGTTGGTCACCTGATAGGCGGCGAGCTTCGCTTCCTGGGTGCCGTCGGGCCGGTTGGTGTAGTCGTAGCGCGGCATGATCTGCACGCCCGCGGTCTGCAGGTCGCGCTCCTCGATACCGGCCGCCTTCATGGCGGCGATCACGGCGGCCATGGCGTTGTTGTTGGCCTCGAGCGCCTCGCGTGCCGTCGGCGCTTCGCGCATGACGGCGAGCGACAGGAGCGCCATGTCGGGTGCCACGGAAGCTTCGCCTTCGCCCGTCACCACGATCCGTGGCGTCTGCGCCGGCTCCGCCGCTCCCACGACGGTCGGAAACGCCAGCGCCGCTGCAAGCGCGAGAGCGGAATACTTCATCGTCATTCTGGTCTCCATTGGTTCGCCCTGTCGGCACGCACCGCATAGGGTCCGATTATGTAGCGATTGCGGCAATGACTTGTGCGCGGGCAAAAAAGCAACTATCCAGCGCGCGTGGGGCCTGTAGCTCAATGGTTAGAGCCGGCGGCTCATAACCGCTTGGTTGGGGGTTCGAGTCCCTCCGGGCCCACCATTCGAACGTCTTGGTGACG
Source organism: Mesorhizobium sp. 1B3 (assembly GCF_050958605.1). NCBI lineage: Bacteria > Pseudomonadati > Pseudomonadota > Alphaproteobacteria > Hyphomicrobiales > Phyllobacteriaceae > Mesorhizobium > Mesorhizobium sp. 1B3. Next base: position 488,381 of record NZ_JBJHDO010000002.1, read on the forward strand.
CGACAAAATCAGAGCGAGTTGATTACAAATAGTTGCGATTTGATTCCAAATAGTCACGATACGATTTTGGGCAAATTGGTCGCGCTCGTCCTGAGTTAAGACTTTGTAACCGTTCGATAAACTATGTATGCCGGATATTTTCCATTCACCGCTGTGTAATGTGGCAAAGTCGAGGCAGGCCCTCGCTTCGCTAACCAAATGTGCGAATTCCAAGCGACAGAGATTCGCCACTTCTGACAAATTCACAGTTCCTATGATTTAACGCGACCAAATTACCGTAGTTGTGATTCCACAAATCCTCTGGTCGACTAACTCGATCGATGTCTGCCGAATTGCGTAGCGCCTGGGAAGTGTAAGCACCTCAATGGGTGCTCCCGATTGTTATCTCTCGTAGAGTTGCAGACAATTTTCTTCGGCGGCACATCCGAAGACTGGCGGTCACTCTAAAGGAAAACTGCAAAGCGCCATGCGGGCCGACATGGGCGCGCTGGATGGCCTCAGAATGTACCTAAACCTTAGATTGCTTCCCTGGCCAGCCCAGCGGCATCTGGATTTTCGGTCCTTGGTGCCCATCTCCCGCCGAGAAAGACACGCCTTTTGACTCTAACGCGCGTTGTACTTTGCGCAATGTTTCGATTTTCACAGGCTCATCGGCTTCGAGTGATGCGAGCGTGCGGACACTTATCCCGGCGAGTTGCGCCAGGTCTTCGCGACTCAAACCAAGCGCATGCCTGGCAGCGCGTAAGAGCTGTGATGGAACGTCCATAATTCGGTTTTAATTCGAGAAAATTCGTCCGTTATCAACGGATAAAAATTGCCTATTTAATGCAGATATCTGCATGAAATGCGTAATTAATTGCATTTACCGTGCAAATGTGGCAAAGCAGACGCCGCGCGCGAATGAACGGAACGAATCACATGGGTGGTCATGATGTTGAAGTTCGAATTCGAAACTTCCGAACGGCTTCGATCCGCGCTGAAATTCGAAGCAGGGAGGTTCTCTACCCTGGCTGCGGATTTGGCCGAACTTGCTGACCGAAAAGTGCTCGAATGGCCGGGTCCAATCTTTCCAGAGAATGCCCCGATACTCGATTTCTGGAGCGTGGGAGTTCGACCCGCAGCCTGTCTTATTGGTCGCGCGGCTGGTCATCCGATTCTTTGTGGCCAGGACAGGGAAATCATCACGTCTGATCTCGTCGTCATCAGCGAAGAGCTTGGGTGGGCGCGAACTCGATCAAGATGGTACCGCCTGGGTCAAAAAGCCCCCAGCCAGTCTTCCTCCCATTGAGAGAATCCCGATGAAACCTGTGTTTTCAAGATTCCTATTGCGGCAGGCTAAAAGGACTGCGCGTGACGCCGTCATTCAGAAGGCGGTTTTGGCAGGCCTCTTCGATGTTGCGGCAACAAATGTGAAGGGACGGGAAGCAGACGTTCTTGTGGAACGCGGCGACTGCAAAGTCAGTGCACGAAAAATGCGCAGTCTGGTGCGAGATTCACACCCGGGTGGAGTGGAAGCGAACCATTTAGATGGCGTCCAGGGCCTAGATCGAGAGCTCTATCTGGAACGATCTGAAACAGAGCGCAGAAGGATATGGGCGGCCTCCTCCGCCAAGGTTCGTCGCCTAGTACTCCAAATTACCAACTCGCTGACATCCGCGCATATGGCAGCAATTTTTCTGCTGGAGCGAGCCCTACAACGATCTGACCTGTCGACCCGACAGCTGCTTGACGTGTTCGAGAAGGACCAGCCTATCGTCGCCATCGCTTGTCGAGCGTCAGGTTTCGCAGAAATTTTTCGGCAATTGTTCGAAGAAGGTCACATCTTCGGAAAACAGGTGAAGTTTGCAGACGGCTATCTAATTGACGGCTCTCAGAGAGAGCCTCGCTTCAATAGATTTCCAATCACTGAGTGGGAGGCCATTCTTTTCGACCCTCGCGAGAAAGCCCCGGCCAAGGTGCCAGCAGTGGGCTATGCGTTGATGACAGGATTGCCCGTCCTTTGTCTCGCGAATGCAATTGATCAGATAGCCCAGGATTTGCGTGCGGCAGCTCATGTGATCTTGGATTGTGGTCAGGTCGACAAGGAAATTGTTCAGCAAGTGGCAGCAGTGGTGGCCGGAGTTGATTTGCTCGATTTCGATGATGGCATGGATTTCGAAATGTTATCCCTTCCTGATCTCGTTGTAGCGATCAGATCCGATCTTTCCGCCGAACAGATATCATTCAAAGTTTCTGGCATCAGCTTTTACGCGAAGCTTCGACAGGAAGAACAGGCCATCCAGGCTGACAAGCAGAGTGAGGCCGCTAAGCCGCGTAAGAAGAAGGAGAAATCCACCGGCAGCGACATATTCAGGCCAGCAAAGCCGGACGACCGACTGACACTGGGTATTTTCGCCGAGGACCTGTCCACACTTAGCGGCTACGGCAAAGCCAAGGAGTGGGGCATGGACCTAAAAATTGACCTCGATCTTTACAAACAGGGGCGACTTCACTGGAGGGAGGTATCGAGCAAGGCGCTGCTCGTTGGCCCGCCTGGTACGGGAAAAACCACGTTCGCCCGAGCTCTGGCCAACACACTTCAAATCCCATTGCTTGCTACATCTGCAGCCACCTGGCTTCAGCGTGGGCATTTAGGTGACGTGCTGGAACGGATGTCAGATGCTTTCGAAGAGGCTCGCGACCTAGCTCCATGCATTCTATTTCTCGACGAAGTCGATGGGCTGGGTCATCGCCACGCCCATGGCGAGTACATGGATTACTGGAACAATATCGTAAATCGAGCCCTGGAGCTTCTGGATGGAATTGCCAAGTCAGAGGGGGTCGTTGTTCTCGGGGCCACAAATCGCGTCGGTCATATTGACCATGCCCTCTTGAGATCCGGGCGGCTCGAAAAGCGCTTCGACATCTCACTTCCAAGCATTGAAGCTTTGGCCGGAATTTTTCGTACACACCTAGGCGACGATATCGAACCCCTCATCCAGTCGGCCCTTCCGTTTCTCGCAGCCGACTCGCGGGAGGAACTCCACGAGTCGGATGGCAGGGGCGACTGGTCGCCGACGGTCCGATCGCGGCTGAATTGATCGGGAGCTGAGATGATGATGTCTTCAGATGCAGACCGCGTCCTAAGAGATCTCGGGCGGCGGGCGGCGGGGCTAAGCCCGGCTGATGTCGAACGTGTTGTGCGGGAAGGTCGTCAAGCCGCTCGACGGGCAGGACGAGCGCTGGAGTTTAATGATCTTGTGCAGGCATTGGGGCAAAGCAAGCCGCCCCTCCCTGCTAATGTTCGTCGACGTCTGGCTATCCACGAGGCAGGTCATCTCGTCGCTCACATGTCGCTGGGAGTTGGGCGCATTTCTGCGGTATCCATCGATACGACGGAAGGAGGCGGCTGGGTCCGGATGGAGCGGCCTTTGGAACAGGAAGCTACGGAGGATTTCCTCGAAAAAATGCTTGTGCTCTATCTCTCTGGCCGAACGGCAGAGGAACAAATCCTAGGCAGCGCGGTGGCGAGCTCTGGCGGGAGTACGCAGAGCGATCTGGCTATGGCTACACGGCTCGCCCTGGATATGGAGAGCAAGCTAGGTTTTGGCGAAGAGATGCCGCTGCTCCATTATGAATTTCAAGATTATTCCTGGGCGCTTCTCACTCACAAGGATTTGGCGCGCAGAGTACATTCCAGGCTCTTTGACGCGGAGGTGGAAGCTCGCGGCCTGGTTTTGCGCAATAAAAGAGAGATAGATTTGATCGTGGAGGCGTTGCTAATACACGGCACACTGGAGGGAGAATTGTTGAAAGCGGTGATTGATAGGCTGGACCCTATCTCTGCTCTCGGAGCTCTCTGAAAATCCCTCCTTACTTAGGCGGCCTCACCGGCTTTGGACTTGGCACCACGCCTGTCCAAGGTGTCGGGCGGCCAGGTGAAGGTGGACGCGGCGAGCTTGCCATATCATTTCCCCTTTGGCGGCTTCACTGAAGTTGCAGTCGTCGGGCGTGCTACGGGCTTCCCGGTTGAGGTGATGCCGTTCTGTGGCGGTTTTGGTGATGGTCTAACCGTCGTTTCGATGATCTTCTTCATGTCACCCTCAGTTTGATTGATTGTTTGTCTGCTCTCCTGCTGGCTTGGCAGCCGGAGAGACTTGTCGCTCACTAACAGCCATTGCGTTCAATGCCGCAAATACCAACAAGAAGATCGAGCCAATTGGGAATAAAGAAACGACGGACCGGTTCAGGAATAGCGTCACCGTTTTCCACTTCGGATTGGCTGCCGGGCTTTCCCCTCGCATCCCTCTATCCAACGCGGCCATCTCAACTTCAGCCGCCTTTGCTCCAGTCTGGTACGAAACCAGATTGGCTATGATACAAAGGACAAAAACGATCCATGCAACGAATAAAACCCATATGTGAACCGGCCGCATAAATGCGGCCAAGGCGGTGAGTAAAACCACAGAAAGCCCCAATGCACCCGAAGCCAGATTTACAATGGAACTGTCAAAGGCGGTTACTTGCTGAACGCGTAGATGTTCGAGCTGAGAGCGATAGCTGAAATAGCCTTCCCAGTCCTTTGGCTCTTCATCCCCGTTCGGTGGCTGCTCCGCCATGAATCATTCCCCCTGCGCCCCCTCTCATTATAAGAAACAGATCCAGAACAGAAGAGCCCTTGGGGGGCTCTTGGTCGGCGGCATGGCCGTCATCAGCTATTCCGAGCTAGGCCGCAAGAAGGCCAAAAGTCGTCAAGACGTAAAGCGCACAAAAGGCGCTTCCACGATGGTCGCGCCCTCGGTATAGGCCAGACGCAGCTTTGGAAATTTAAGCGGTCGGTTCGCTGACGACCTCATCCATTCCCCAATGCGTTCGGTGCGAAGGCCCGAAAGTCGCCATCCTCAGCAAGGCAGCGGCGGGTGGATAGGCGAAGCGACCGTTTGAACAATCTCGTGTTGTGTCTGGCTGACTAGAAACTGTCTGCTTCGATTGCCGGGGCGATGTGTGAGGCCCAGATACGAAGGATGGGCACGACGCAAAGTTGGTAGATGAACCACAGCGCGTAGACAGTGTTGGGGTGATAGCAGTATCCGGTGTTGAACTTGCCGTGAGCGAGTTCAGCCTGAGGCCTGGACCTGGCTTGCCGTTGAACAGTAGGTCGATCTGGAGCACCACATCAGGTGAGAACACCCGATCCATCTCAGCCTTGTAGTTAGTCAGCAAACTGTCGAGGGACCGATCTTCCTGGATCATGTCGCTGAGGATCCTCGACGAATCGGTGTTCAGGTTTTTGAGGACGTTGCGGATCGAGTTCTCGACCTGCGGAATCAGCAAGTGGACCGCCGAGACGTAGTCGCCTTGGATCAACCGCGCCAAGCCCAGTGCGAAGATGTGCTCGTGGCTCGCCGGCACGAACGGACTGGCGCGCACGATGGGATAGAAGTGCCGCTCACTGAGGAAGGCCGACGAGATGAACTCCCGAGCCGGATGGATATAGCCTTTCACTAGCTCGAAGCGCCGAAAGCCCTCGATCTCCTCCATCTTGTACTTAACCCGTTGCTCGCTCGGCTCCTCTCCGATACCGAGCGCCTCAATCTCGGCGACTGCCTTGCCGTCCGCGTCGTGGTGAGTTGCCCCGAACATGGAGACCATCGAACCGTCGTTTAGCGTTTCGATGGCCTGCTGCCGGAGGTTCTCCAACGAGCTCGGCAGTGCGAGGAAGGCGAACTGCCTGAGTCCTTCCGGCAGGCTCAGATCTTCGAACACCTTTATGGTGCCCGCGATCGTGTCACTCATTTCCATGGGAATGGTAAATTCGCTGAGTTCGGAGAGGGCCTCCTCCTGCAGCTCGCGCATCTGGACGCGGAGGTATTGTCGTCCGGGAAGTCAGGCGACGAACAAGCGCTGCCACGGCAAAATCAAAGCCGCCATCGCCCAGGGCAACGAGATCCGCATCTTCGCCTTCACGCCGATAACCCACCTCCGATACGCGGATTTCGAAATCAACCGAGCGGCAGGTCTCGAGGACAGCCTGATCAGGGAATTCGATCCGCCATGGAACGGGAAGGATACAGGGCTGCAGCCTATCTCCGAAGACGCCGAACGCGAGGAGGCGGAAGAATCCGAGTATCAGATACCCTCGCGGTGTCCGATATCCTGCCGGAGCCGCGGGCATGCGGCCCGGCCATGGCAACCTCTCTATCGTGCTAGGGCCTACATATTACAACAAGGGCTTCCTCAACCCCGGCATCGAAGCCAGCCGTTTCCTTGGAAAAGACGGCGATCCGATCCGCGTACGCTTCAGCGACGGCAGCCAGATTGTCGTCTCCAAGATCAATCCGGACAGCTAACAGGACCGGTGCTGTCAGGGTTGTCGGCGGCAACCAACACATCGCGCGCTGGTTTCAGGAAAACTTCCGCGAGGGCGATACCGTGCGGGGCAGGGTGCTCGACCCACATACCATAGAGCTGCTCGCCCCGTAGGTTGCGGTTGGCCCATTGTTGACACCGCGGACTGCGGAGGCGCTGATGGCAGCCACCAGCGATCACATCTTTATGTCTATCGTCTTCAGCTCCTGGAAGCGCCTCTCATAGACATCGTTCAGACAAACTTTGTCGTCGCCGCACGCATCGCGCTCCGCCAACCATTCCCGCTGCACGCTCAGAATGCGTTTTCGGACTGAGACCTCTACATTGTCGCGGATCCAGAATAGATCGAACTCATCGCCCGGTCTTTGGCCCATAGATTCCTGTCGGCACACATTGCCATCTCGTCGTCGTAGGTGCCTTTGACCACGCGAATCCCGGGGCCATCGATGCCAGTCGGAAGTCCTTGGCTTCTCAAATGTGCCTCCGTCTGGATGCACATCAGCAGCGGACCTTTCGTACTGATCTCAGCCTTCGCCTCTTCAAGCATGGCTGCCCCGATGTTTACCCATATACTTGATGCCCCAGCTTGCTAAAGGAACATGTTCGGCGGCATCAATCTGTTGGGTAGGCCGCCGCCGACCAGAATCCTGCCCCTCCTTTCATGAAATTGATCGTTATGGTGACTTCCCCTATAGAGGCCGATCCGGAACAGCGGGTCGGCTATAAGTTTCCCGCACCAGCTATAAGCGGCGGGCCGATACATAAAGCTATACGAACATTCGAAGTCGGGTTGCCGACTGGAGTGAATCCTCGCACTCCTTCAACGTCATATCCGGAACAGCGGGATTATCGAAAGCCCTCTGGACGGATTTTCCGTCGGGCCTTTCAAGATCGACGACGATCCATGCTTTCTCGTCTGCCAAAGCGGCGGAGCAGGCTGCCGACAGCAGGCACGAGGCAAAGCGAAAATCAATTTGTTGCTCCGCATAGTTCTCATTGTCCCCCTTGCGTGAGGCCACGCCGTCGCTTTCGCAATGACCTCTCCGTTTTACTGGATCACCACCAGCTTCAATTCCTGCAGCCTCTGGTCATAGACAGAATTCAGGCACTGCCTGTCGCCACCACAATCGTTTCGGATTGCAAGCCAGCTTCGTTGGACGGCGAGAATACCCTTGCGGAGATCCGCTTTCACGTTGCTGCGAATCCAGCCGTAGATCGAATTCATGGCCCGGTCTTTGGACCATATGTTCTGGTCCGCGCACATTGCCCTTTCAGTGGGTGTGGCAGCCTTCACGCAATCGAAGCTGGGGCCATGGATACCAGTGGGAAGACCCTGACTTCGCAAGTCCTCCTCGGCCTCCACACAAAGCACCGCCAGGCCCTTGGTAGGGATTTGGGCGGCCCGTTGATCGAGTAGCTGAAGCCATAGATCGCCCCACTTTTCGCTTCCAAGGATCTCATTGCCCTTTGCAAAGGCCTCGTTCGCGCCCTGTTCGAGGGTAACGGGATCCGCTTGGAGGTACGCCTGACATCGAGACCTCAAGATGTTGTACAGAACCCATCGTTCGGCAAAGCGGTCACCCGTTGGCGCATCGTAAGGCGTGACGACATCTTCGCCCTCAAGCAGGAAGATATCGATTCCAAGTTCTCTTGCCCGCTTCGGGGTCAGCAGCAGGAAATTGTTTGGCCCCGCGATCGTGAAATACCGGATGGCTTCAATTCGTAGACCGAGATGCGTAAGAAACGAGCCGATCTCGGCATTGGCGACACCGCTTTCCCGAAATTCTCCCGCTTCCTCGCGATATGCGGCGTGAAATCCAATCAAGGAATCCGGAGACATGTAGCGGCGGGCACCCGACACCCAAATCAGACCGCAAGCTGAAAAACACTCGTCGCCGCCGGCGACAAGCGTTGCATAGTTACGCAACCGGATTTCCGCACCGATCTGCAGTGCTTCACGGACGAGCCCGCCAGGACTCTCCAGGTAGACAGTCACCTTCTCGCGGTTCTGGACGGCGTCGACAAATCGGTCACCGTCGCCGTCCGTGATTTCCCCTTTGATGATCACGAAGTCGATTGCACCCGGGACTGCTATCACGTCGATATCAGCCGCTGTTGCCACCCCGGTCCACGACATCAGCGCGAAGATTGTGCCGATTACTGTCCACCGCCTCATAAACCCATTAACCCCGTTTCCCAGCACACTTTCTACCAAGGGACGAGGCTGATCAACGGACTTCTGGTCAGCTTTTAGTAACCACGCCTGCTAGAGAACATCTTGGCCTGGGGACATGGAAACAATTCGATTAATGAATCAATCGACCGCAGCAGACTCGTGGCAAGACACCCGCCTGCTGGTTCTCAAGAGAGACAACTTCCGCTGCGTGTCATGCTCGACACCCGCGAAGTCCGCGGAAGCTGACATTCATCATCTGCTGCCGCGATCGATGGGGGGAACAGACGAGCTCTCGAACCTCGTTACTCTTTGCGATGGGTGTCACGCGATCCATCATCCGAATCTTGCTGGCGGACTGGCACGCAGGGTTATCGAAAGATGGGCCGTAAGACTTGCCGGGTGGCTGGATACGGATGGCCGGGCATTGGAAGCTGCCGCAAACTTCGGGCCAGTTCTGCGCCTGTTCGGGCTGGATCGTTTCCGGCAAGGACAGCTGCCGATCGTGCTGGCGGCGTTGTCCGGCAAGTCCGTGCTCGTCGTCAGCCCGACTGGTTCGGGGAAGACCCTCTGCTTCCAGCTGCCAGCAGTTCTAAGGCGGGGTCTCACAATGGTGGTCAGCCCGTTGAAGACCCTGATGTCGGAGCAGGTCTCGGATCTTCTCGCGAAGAAAATCCCGGCCACGTTCGTAAACTCCGACTTGAGCGCCGAAGAGAAGCAGACCCGGTTTTCCCTGCTGGGGCGGGGTGCGATCAAATTGCTGTATCTGGCACCGGAGCGGTTCTTTGTCCGGAACGAGGATGAACGGGCACGCCTGAAGCAGACAAAGCCGTCGTTCATCGTCGTGGACGAGGCTCATTGCGTCGACCAGTGGGGCAGGGACTTCCGACGAGAGTACGGCCGCCTCAAGGAAGTCCGCGAGAAATTGGGATCGCCGCCCGTTTTGGCTTTCACGGCCACTGCGGGGCGGGAGATGCAGCAGCGTATCCTGAAATCACTGGGCATCGAGGACGCCGAAGTCTTCGTGCGTGATGTCGACCGACCGAATATCTCCCTGCTCCGGTGGCGATGCGCAGCTGAAAAGAGACCAGAAGAAATCGCGTATCTTCTGCGATTGCCGCAACTCCAAGGACAGAAGGCCATGGTGTTCGTGCCGTCGACGAAGGTCGGCGAGGAACTGCAAGCTGCGCTGCGCAATCTCGGACTTGAAGTGCCCCTTTATCATTCGAGACTGGGAAACGCATGGGGGCGGCAGGAACTCGTCAAACGCTTTCTCGGGCAAAGCAAGCCGTCAGTCGACCAGATCATCTGCACCAATGCTTTCGGAATGGGCCTCGATGTCCCAAATGTGCGCCTCGTGATCCACTGGCAGCAATCGGCCTCGGTTGAAGACCAGCTACAGGAATTCGGGCGTGCCGGGAGAGACGGAAAGCCCTCGGTGGCAGTCATGTTCCACAACGGTGCCAGCTTCGGCCGCGACATTTCACGATTGCGATTTATGGCCGAGAAAACGGTCGAGTCAGCGCAGGTTTCCGTGCTTGATCGGCAACAGATGCTGGAGCAGCACTATCACCAGATCGACCAAGTCAGCGAGATCATGCGCGCTTCCTCCTGCATGAGGGCCGCGATCTCGGAGTACTTTCAGGGACCGAAGACTACCCGACGCCCCAGTCTTTCCGTGCGAATTCTGGATTGGGCCTTCGGCAACCGAACGAAGATCAAGCGTTTCTGGGCATGTTGCGACCATTGCGACAAGGCGGAAATCAGACGGCTCGGGATGGCGGGATACGTTGCCCGGATCATTTCCGGTTAGGTTTACATGGCCAATGCGGTCCAGCAAATTTACGGCGAGGGGAGATTGTTGCGCAATCTGTTCGATCGATATCGGCATCCCGAAAATCGGCTCACGGATGCGTTGCGAGTGGCACTGGCGCTCGTTTTCACGGCAACGATCTCAGGGCCTGCCGCCGGGGCCTGCCTCGATCTCTCCAAGTGTCGACGATTTCGGCATCCGGTCAACTGACCCGCCCAATGTTTGCAGGGCCACCGAACTACGAGGACGTCCGCAAGGGGGATATGCCGGAGCCCTCATTCTGAGGCTGGATCCCCATTTTGCATGACCGGAGATGATTTCCTCGAAGACGGGCAAACCAACGACCGAATCCAGCTCATCGACGACAAGGGCGTCCTGACCAAACTGGTCGACCAGCCTGTCGAAGTGACCGGCACCGATCCATTCGGCGAGCACACGGGACATCACCATGCACCGCTCCTGATGACGGTGACCTTAGCATCTCTCAACGAAGAACCCGCCGATGCGTCTACTACAAGCGAGCGCCACAGTAGAAGCCTTCTGCCTGACTCTGGAGATCGGAGACTGCGCTTCGGCCGCCATCGCGCAGAAGTCGTTGTTCCTCCCCAGGCTGCTCTCGCGGCGACTTACTGTCGGCGGCCAGGTGCACGAATTCTGAGACTTGTCCCCGCTGCCATAAGGATTTTGATGCGTAGACAGGGCAGCGGGGTGTGATACGGGCCGCCGTTCAGGCAGCGTTCGGGATGTCCGAAATTTCGTCGAAGATGCCTTCGGGCAGCCCAAGCGCCCGGGCAATGCGGTCGCGATAGCCCTTTTCGAAACGGTAGCCTGATTCGATCAACTCGACCTCCTCAACGGTCAGACCGCTGGTGACGGCGATGTCGTCGATCGAATAGCCCAGATGTTCCCGGTAAGCCCGGATGACGGGAGTTCCTGCTGAGATTGCGGTCAGCACTGCTTCAGGCAGCGCAAAAGGCGTTGCAGTCATTCTTGCCTCCAATGTAGAGGGCGGCCCAGCGGAAAACTCGATACAAGCAGAGGCCGATGTCGAAAGGCCCGGACGGGCGGCATCCCAAAAATGCGATCACCCTCAAATCACGAGAGGCGCTCCGACAATATGGCTCCTGACGCCGTTTCGATCAAGAACTTCGGTACGTGCAGCCGGACGGCCCCAAAGCCCAAAGTCCAAAGCTATGGCGGAAGTCCTCCACGATTATCCGTCCCTCAACGAGCAACGGATCGTTGCGGCCAAGGCTTACGCAGATGCGCATCTAAACACGAGTAGGCCTTATCCAAAGCAAACGGCGAGAAGTGCTATGCCACTGCGGATCTGAGCGCGTCAGATGACATCGATTGAAGCACTGCCTTGAGCGCGCAAACCGCCTCGTCCAGCACGTATGATTTAGCACGCTTCCGACCGCATACGCGTCGTAGGCGGAGTCGCCAGTGAAGAGCCCACACGCGTCAGGCTTTTTGAAATTTTGCTGCTTGCGATATAGGTTCCGACGCATCGGAGGATTTATGGACGGCGGAGGCATCATGACCGCCACTGAAATGTTGAAGGCCGCAGAGGCGGCCGTGGTAGCTCGCGTGAGCCTGCGCGATGTCAATCGCGTCATCGATGAGCGCATTCTACCGGAGACGCTGGTTTCGATCGACAATGGCCGATACGTGCAGGCTGCCGCGTGCGCTCTGATTTCTTTCTATTTCGAAAGTGCCAAGCACCTGACCTCGGAAGAGCGACTTTTCGCAATCCGCTATGTCGAGCCGAGCCTGCGGAGTTGGACTCGCGCAGCTACCAAGGTTTTGCTGAAAGCGGACTGGATAGTTCGAGACGAGTACCTGACAATTGACCTTCGGCCCTTCTTTGAACGGTCCATCAAGCGGCTCGAACGGCTTGATGTGGCGCGTGAAATGGTGTCGGTCTCCGACGATGTCATGGGCGGCTCGCCAGTTATTAAAGGCACGCGTATCCTTGTTCACGATGTCGCCGCCGCAATGGCGGCGGGCGTCCCGGTGGACGAAATTCTTGAAGACTATCCGTCGCTCACCGCTGAAAAGCTGGAACTTGTCGCCCTCTACGCGGATGCCAACCCCCTTCGCGGGCGGCCGAAACCTCTCATGGCAAGACTGCCCAAAGGCACGGGCGTCATCTCGGAACACCGCGTGCCACGTAGGCGCGCTTGATGAAGTTCCTGATCGATGAATGCGCGTGTATTCGCCTAGTTAGCGAAGGGACCGGTCTGGATCCTGATGCATCCTCCACTGTCAGAATCTTGGGGTGGCGATCAAGATAGCGGTCCATTTTAGACAGGGCTGTCTTCGGAGGCCTTAAGCTGGTCATCACCGTCCCCTCGGTGCTCGAAGCAATACAATGCTGTGGCCTTGCCGCGATCAAAGCCCCAGCCGCCCCATGATTTGCAAGCTGGATGCTCGCACCAGTGCTCATAGGTGCGGCTGGCGTGCCGGTGGGTCGAGGGAGCAGGGGATCGTCGGAAATAGCTACAGCAGGGAGCCTTGCGCCGCGGTGGCCAGGTATTTGATTTGCGTCGTAGGCTTGTCGACGATGACGAGCTGATCGCCGGGAAGGGGCCAACTGCATCGATCTACGGCCAGACCCAATACTCGCGAACCCCGCCGCGGCTGCAGGCCGCCCGTTACCGAGAGCGCCGCGGTCGCTCCAATCTGCGTCATCAAGAATGCGAAGAGATCGTTGGCTGGTCGAAGAAGCCTAAAATCACCCTGCTGCGGGCAAAGGAGTGATGGTCAGCAAAAGTGCTGTGGCTAGATTTCAAAAGGGCGGGAGGGCGGTGCGTGGGCTTGACCAGCGGCTGGGCGGCCTCGGAGGGGAGTGGGTGCGCGATCTTCCGCAACCCTGCCGCGGGAAGCACCTTTTTGAGAAATGTGCTCGCTGCTGATGGCGTAGTCCTGATTACCGTAATCGTAATTACGTTAAATTGGCTGCCGTCTCCTGCAAAGTTGGAGTCTGAGCTTCAGCCGCTTCCTTGTCATTCACCGGGTCTGGTTTGATTGGGCGAACGTAAATGCGATCGCGGCCTGCCGCGACAGCGGAGCCTCGCTAGGTTTTGAAAAAAGCCAGACATGTGCTGCGTCCTTACATCGCACTATTGTCCCGCTATGTCAGGGCGTCGTTGTGTAATTCCTGACCTGATTGGAATAGCCGCGTTCGTCGTGAACAATCTAGATCCTTGTCCCTTGCAAAAGTCTAACGACGATAGGGGGTGATGACATAAGGGACAATAATCATGGAAAAAGAGTGGGACATATTCGGCGAGAATGCCAAGATTGTTACCGATGCGGATATACCAGTCTTTGAAGGGTGTGCTTATTTTAGCGTCTTATCATACCAAGACATGGGAATTAGGACGTCTCGGCTTCGTATATTCTCACTTGAAAATGATTGGTCATATTGCCTGTTTGGCGGCTTTTCAGTTGCAGACGCAATCGATTGTACATTGAAGCTCCCTCCAGCCTGTGAGGAACTCGATGGACTCCGCTGTTCCGTCGCACAGGCTACCGCTGATCTCGGAAAATTGGGGCGAACCTACGGGCGCGACACAGCCGGGCGTCACTTGTTCAGAGTAGAGGATTCCGGAAATTCCGGTCTTGAACGAGGGACGGTTTTTGACGCCTGGGGATTCGGTCTTGAACCGTCAACCTTTCCGAGGGCAAACCGGGTCTATTTTCCGAACGAGGCGGTTTGGGCTGCTGAAGCTAAGAGAATAGCCTCCGGCAGTGTTTTAAAACGTTGAGTTGTAAGGCCTGGTTTAGTTCCCAGCGAACGCCGGCAAGGGGCAGGTTCCCGGTCAGAAGCCTGGGTGCTGGTAGCCTGACGAGGCCATGGTCGAAGCCTGTATTAAGGCCCGAGTCGACAAATGGCGGCCGTCAACGCGATCCCTGAGAGTGCGCATTTCGGGTCCCGACAGTAAGATCATTTCTAACAAGTGTTAAGGCATATTAGCAAATGGAACTTCGTAGGGTGAACTCTAATAACGTTTTCGACCTTGCCTGGATGGCAAGTTTCTGGCCATTATTTCGAGCCGTATGCGTGTCTAATTTGACATAAGAAATTGAAAAACGTTGGATCGAACATATGTCTATTGAATATCTGTGTAATTTCATTGTTGACTTTGTTTTAATTTGCAGTGATAATCTTACAAACGCTCGTATTAATTTAGAAATGCGCTTAATGAGGATTGTATGATCGGTATTACATCGCACAATTATAACCTTTCACACGAAAGGCACGCCCTTTCCTCCCGAATCCTAGAGGACTTGAAGGCGGGCGCAATTTCGCCACTTGCAGATGAACGTAATGTCGAACTGCGATACGGGGACGGATCCTCGGGATCCGGGTGGCCGGCGTTTCGGCGTGCGCTGCGGGGGTACGCCGCATTGCATGGTTGCCTTGTGGTCGTCGACGACGAGCGTCAATGGCTTGTTGAATGCGCCGAGATCACAGGCATTTTCGACCCGGATGGTGCAACATCGTTTCTCCAGGAAACTGCGGCAGCCTATGGCGAGAGGCTAGGGAAGGAGATGGAGCCGGAGAGCCCAGCCGCGACGGCGCTTCTGACGCTCTATAAAATGCCACGTGCCGACTATGCCGACACGCCGTGGGATATTTTCTGGGAGCGCGGCGAGTACATTGCGGAAACAAAGATTTCAATCCCGGCAAAAACGCATTTCCATTCGGCGACCGATTTGCGCCTGTCGCCAGACGGACTTGCCCGGTTGAAGGAAGTGCATCCCTTCAATGGGGAGCCTGAATTGATGGCACTTTACGACATTGCCCGTTTGACGCAGCCTGTCGCGGTTTACACGTACGATCTCTCCGACCCCTCAGAAGGCCCCGGACTGCGCCATGCGTGGCGCGACGACTTGCTGGCGGTATGCGTCCGTCCGGATGGCAGGATCTCAGGGCACGAATCGGGACCCGTCGGTCCCGGCTTCGAAGAGTCCATGCTGCAACTCGCTGACGCTCAGGATACGGCTGACGGATT
This sequence comes from Mesorhizobium sp. 1B3, assembly GCF_050958605.1. Taxonomy (NCBI): domain Bacteria; kingdom Pseudomonadati; phylum Pseudomonadota; class Alphaproteobacteria; order Hyphomicrobiales; family Phyllobacteriaceae; genus Mesorhizobium; species Mesorhizobium sp. 1B3. The sequence goes on from NZ_JBJHDO010000002.1 coordinate 503,739, forward strand.
GGCAATTCTGGTTGCTATTGCTGAGTACTGGGATTTTCGCGACGCTTCAGAAGCGTGTGCGAAGGACTGGGGCCGCGGACGAAATGATGTCAGTTCGAACGACTTCCAAGAAGGTAAGCTGTTGATGGAATTGCGCTGCAGGTTTGCCGAGGCAATTGTGCGGGGCGCGGCGGATCAGCAAGCATGTCCGTTTTATAAGTTACAACAATAGCGCGGCACGACCATGGTTTCGAGCGAGGTCCTGCCGATCGATGGCCCACCAGCAAATGTCGCTGGTATGGTCATGGGCAGTGAGTAACCCGGCGCAACGGGGATTGAAGTGAGAGAAGCTGAATCCTGTCAACTGGACAACGTACAAATTAAGCCGGTTCAGATCAAAACGGCGAGGGCAGCTCTGGGCCGGGGAGTTAAAAGCATGTCGCCCGCAATCGGATTCGGGAGACACGCTTTACGTATTTCTTCTTGCCGCATTCTCGCGACTCCGACCGAATCCGGTCGGCTGCGAAATGCTTTAGGGATCTCGCTGCGAAAGCCGGCGTCACGGCAAACACCTTCACGCGAATCGAGAATGGCGCAGATGCCAAGCAGTCTACAATGAACGCACTTCGAGCCGCGGTCGAACCACCGGGCTCCAGTTCATTTGGAGAACGGAGGCGGGCCCGGCGTTCGGCTGGCACTCGCTGCCGAGTAGACGATGCAATATTGCCGCTGGTGCGCGGTAGCCGACACTAGTAGGTTCAACGAGTTCGCTACCATTCCGTGTCGTCAATGGCCAACTTCACCAAGATACTCCCGCCGCCAATACGATGGCCAACAGACGGCGATGTTCTGTTTGCACCTTCGCCGACGGGTAATCACACGCCCATTCAGCAAAAGCCCGGGGATCGGCTCCGTTACATGATCGACGGATATGAGCAGGCGGCGTCGCACCTGATTGCCAAGGCGCTGAGCGCGCGCCGCGACGATGAGTTGCTAATTTATCCGATCGTTTTCCTATATCGTCACATGATCGAGTTGTCGCTAAAGGAACTGATTGAGACGTACGGACCGAGAACCGGGATCTCGCCTGATCGAAAAAACCATAGCCTCGGCGAGCTCTGGAAAAAGTACCGGCAGATCTGCGACGGTTTCGACATCGCCGATAGGGACGAAGCCTTCCCGCATATGGCTGCGATCATCGCCGAGTTTGACGATATCGACCCTGGCTCATTCAATTTCCGGTACCATCTCGACAAGAAGGGCAAACCGATCGATCTGAAACATTCAGCAATTGACCTTGCTCGACTCGGAGATGTCATGCGTGGCATCGCCAACTATTTCGGCGGCGCCTACTCCTACCTATGGGACAGAGAGAGCTACATGCGGGATTTCGAAGCCGATCAAGCGGCTGACTGGCGGAGCGAGCAGGAGGCTGACTGGCTGAGCGAGCATGCTGCTGACTGGCGAAGCGAGACCTAGACTAAGACTAGGAATGATCGCTCACTGCCGCGATGTCGCCGACTTTCAGTCGCCCGTCTGCATCTGCCAAAATCGCTGCTAACCAGAACTCATAAGCCTCCCGATGTGCCTCGTCGAGGCGTTCCTCGGGCCAGTCGTTGAGGCCGGAGGTCATTAGCGTCAACTGGCCCGCCATGTCGCAGCACGCCCGCATCATCGCTTCCACTTCGGAGTAGGTGATCTTGGCCTTCTCCGCATCTGGCCAGACGATGTGCGCGATTTGGCCGTTCCGGAACGACTGAATCCGGCCGAAGCTCTTGAAATCGACGGCCCGGTAGACCGAAAGAAATTTGTCCAGCGCCACCGAGCATGTCGACAGGGTACCCGATCCAGCCTCTCGGCCGCCGGAGTAACATCGGGCCACTTCATCCAAGGCATTCGGCTGTTTGAGAAACCGGTATGCAGACTGCAGCGATACTTCCGACTGCCGATCCAGGACCGCGAATAGCCGGATCAGCGTCATCATGATCATCTCTTGGCGAACTTCTTCTGCGCGGTGCTTAGCCACGGCGTGCTTGCCGCGCGTCATTTTCAAGGCCTCATTGACGCCGGCATAGATGCCATAGGCTTGGGCGGCCATTGAGGTCCAGGCATTCAGTTCGGGCGCCATCCGGGCGACTTGCTGGACCGTGGGTATAGGCAAATCGACCTTACCCATAAGAGGAAGCCGTCTCGGCGTGGTCGTGCTGATAAGATACGTCGAGGCGCACGGCCAAATCGTACTAGTTCAGCCCCATCGACGTGCGGATCATTCTGATACGTTCGCCAACAAAGATGTCCACGTCGTTGGGTGAGTTCCACGCCATTCCTGGAGTTCCTTCCGGTGATATTGGGGAGGCCTTACCACCGAATGGCTCGCGATGCGCGTGTCGGCTACCTATTCGCTGCGTTATCTTCGGCGGCCTGGCGTCAGTGTCGCCATCCCTTCGTGCTCGAAGCAATACCACACCGTGGTTCTGCCGCGCTCGAAGCCCCAACCGCCCCACGAATTGTATCCGGGGCGCTCGCACCAATGCTCATAGATACCATGGAACGTCGATCGGCTTCGTCTGGTTGCTGGCCGCAGCCCCGGACTCGCTTAACGGTTGAGAATCGGGCAAGTCTTACTCCAGCTTAGGGAGTGGGGAAACAATGGCGATCGATCAAGGCAATATTCGAAGTTCTGCAAGCTATTCAACTATAAAAAATCAGCCACGCCGATCTCGCAAAGGGTCTCCAGGGCTATCTGCATCGGAAGGGCTGGCAAATCTACCTAGACTGGGAGGACAATACACTGCCGGAGCGACCTGACCGCCGGACTGCCGAGAAGATACAGGGTAAGATTCGTGACCTGGAGATGTTCTTTTTCCTCGCTACCCAAAACTCGATGGCTAGCCGCTGGTGCCCATGGGAAATTGGATATGCCGACGGTGTGAAGGATCTGAACCGAATCCTGGTCATTCCAACGAGGGATGCCCGTGGCGTCACCCACGGGAACGAATACCTACAGCTCTACCGTCATCTTGATGAACTAGCTCGGGCGGTATCGGCCACTTCGACGCGGCCGGAAACGGGTACCGCTTGAGCGGAAACCAGACGCCTTGATGGCGCTCCCTTCAGTTTAGTGATGGTCACCTTTGAAAATGGAAACTAGCCGATGGCGAGACGCACATTCTTTTCCTTTCATTACACGCCGGATGTCTGGCGCGCCTGGATCGTCCGCAATTCTTGGGTGATCTCGCCCGCAGATCAGATCGACGTCGGCTTCTTCGATAGCAGCGTCTTTGAAGCGTCGAAACGCGAGAACGACGACTCACTAAAGACCTTTCTTCGGAAAGGGCTCGAGAACACTTCGGTGACCTGCGTACTTACCGGCACGGACACCTGGAAGCGGCGATGGGTCCGCTATGAGATCGCGCGGAGCGTCATCAAGGGAAACGGCCTACTCACTGTGCATGTCCATGGTGTCAAGGATAAGAACGGCAACACTTCGACGAAAGGTGCGGACCCCTTGGCGCAGATGGGCCTCTACAAGACCGACACAGGAATCTATCTCGCTGAATGGAAGGACGACAAGTGGGTGAAGTACGCCGACTACACGCTTGCGATACCTAAAGGCGACCTTTGGTTTGCCCCCCCGACATCCACTGCCGTCGTGCAGCTCTCGCAGCATTGCCAAAGCTACGACTATGCGCAGCAAAACGGTCACAAGAACATCGGCGGCTGGATCGAAACGGCCGCAGGGCTTGCCGGCCGATGAGCCTCTACGAGCTCGCGATCTTGGGGCAACCGACAGGCGAAGAACGCCGCAGGCTCACCACGACCATCGGAGAGATGATTGCCGACTTCGGCCTATCGGTTGGAGAGGATATTCTGATCCACGATGGCCAGTCCGTTGGCGGCCGCGATCGACGCAACGCGTTCGCAGCCATATATTTCGGGCGCGCGGGACATCCCGAACTCGCGCAGGTGGAGGAACTGGTCGCCGCCAGCATGCCGGTAATCCCGACCGTGGGTCATACGGAAGACTTCGGCGCCTTGATCCCGAAGGTCTTGCAATTTGCGAATGGCCTCAGGCGCCGGCCCGACGATGGCAATCTGACCGAATTGTCGTCCGCCGTTCTCGAGTGCGTCGGGCTGCTCCGTCCCCAGCGTCGGGTTTTCGTCAGCTATCGACGAACGGAGTCGCGGGCCGCTGCCTTGCAGCTTCACGATCTTCTCAATTCGCGCGGCTTCGACGTCTTCCTCGACACCCATGATATTCGTCCCGGAGATCCTTTCCAGGACGTCCTGTGGCATCGCCTCGTCGATTCTGATGTCATGGTAATGCTCGACACCCCTTCATATTCCGCGAGCAGATGGACGCGTCAAGAAATTGGCAGAGCCCGAGCGAAAGAAATTCAGGTCATACGCGTGATATGGCCCGAACACACGCCGACAATGCTCACTGACATGGCAGAGTCAGTTTATTTGGATCCCGAAGAGCTTCTTGGGCAAGAGGGGCCGATCGTCGAGGCCATCGCTGAGTCCATTGTTCTGCGTGTGGAACGACTTCGGAGCAGGAGCATTGCAGCCCGATACATGTCCATAACTGGCAAATTTAGGGCCGACGTCGAGAAAATCGGAGCTTCGATTGAAGCGATCGGAGCACATCGGGCAATTGCCGTGCGCCTGCTGAACGAACGGCTGGTCTGGGCATATCCGATCGTCGGCATCCCTTCGGCGGAAGCCCTGAACGATGTAGCCTCGAAAGCCAAGAAGGCAGAACAGGGCGAGGCCCCTGTGCTGGTTTACGATCACGTCGGAATCCGGGATGCTTGGATCCAGCATCTTGCCTGGCTGGACGAACAGATCAAGTCCGTGAAGGCGATCCGGGTTGCGGAGGCCGGTTGGGCTTTGGCTGGAATGGACGATTGATCATGACTGAAGCAATCTTCCTATCGGCAGGAGTTCCCGACCCGAAGCGTGGCCCCGCCTATGCGGAAACAGCCGACATCGTGGCGATCACCTCCGCGGTCTCGGCACTTGCTTACGTGACCTTGGGGCGGAGACCGCTGGTCTGGGGCGGACATCCGGCCATTACCCCGATGATCCTCGTCATGTGCGAAGATATGAGCGTCGACTATGCCGAATGGGTCACCCTGTATCAGTCGGAGGTGTTCAAGGAGGAGTTCCCGGAGGACAACAAGCGCTTCCAGAACGTCGTTCTCACCGCAAACGTTAGAGGGGATCGGGAAGCGAGTCTGAGCCTGATGCGCGAACGCATGTTCACCGAAACTCAGTTCAGGGCTGCAGTGTTCATCGGCGGTATGGGCGGGGTCGTGGCCGAATACGAGATGTTCAGGAAATTCCAACCGGATGCCAGAGTTATTCCTGTCACTTCGACAGGAGGCGCATCTTTGGAAGTCGCCAAAATCATGGGCGGTGTTCCTTCGGATTTCCAATTTAATCGAGACTATGTCGCGCTCTTCCATGAGCACCTCGACATTTCCGTTAAGGAGGAACGGTATCGAGTACCGGCAGAACAGCCCACGGCGGTTGAGGAACGATATTGGCGACGCGGCAACTAAGGTAAGGCAGTTAGTTGAGGTGGCCCGAGGTTGATCGGAACTCGGCGATGGCGCTGGCCGCCGTCTACCGGCACCTCGGCAACAACTTCCAGGTCGGGGTCGGCTACAATTCTGGCAGGTTCTCCGGCGACCTGCGCGACTTCACCCTCGGCAACGAGGGCGTGTTCCTCAATATCGTCGGGAAGTTCTAGCCAATCATCAGTCTCCGGGGCGGAGTGCATTCTTTCCCAATGTACCTCCCCGGGGGGCGGTACAACCAAAAAAAACGTCTTCCGGCTCGGCCAACCTTCGTTTACGGCGGCGCCATGAACGGCAACGTGTTCCTCGCCTTTGTCGAGCATGTAGGTGAAGAAGGGTTTCCTTTTCACCGGTGGAGCGCCGGATAAAATCGGCGAAGTTCCCCCAGTGAAGAGCCTGGACAGATTTGACCTCAAGGCTATCCCACAGCCTGAACAAGATGATGGTGCTGGAACTGGCGCGCTGCGAATGGATGGAGCGCAAGTCGCATGTGATGAACGGCGAAATCTACAGGCTCAACCAAAGCCGAGCCCGACTCGCCAATGCCAAAAAATGATCCACACGGAATTGGCCTAGCGGCCAATGCGTCTTGCATCCTGCTTGCTAAAGCGTGTCGCACTTAAAACGTGTCGCACTGAATCGACCCCATACCCTGCTGTTTTGAAGAAGTTGCGGCATTGGGTGGGTTCGAAGAGATGGCAGATGTCGCCAAGCGCGTCGCACAGGGCGTCGAAGGATCTGGCCGCCTTCTTGCGAAGCAGCGCCTTGAGCTTTGAGAAGGCCATCTCGATCGGGTTGAGGTCGGGCGAGTATGGCGGCAGGAGCAGCATCCAAGCGCCGCGTTGGCGGACCAGTTCGGCCGCCCGCTCGCTCTTGTGGAACCCGACATTGTCGAGGATGACGACATCGCCGGGCTGGAGTTCGGGAGCCAGCTGGGTCTCGATCCAGGTCTCGAAGCGCCGGGCGTTCATCGGGGCATTGACAATCCGTGGGGCGGTCAGGCCATGGCAGCGCAGGCCGGCGATGAAGGTCTGCGTCTTCCAATTGCCGAAGGGGGCATGCGTCTTGTAGCGCGCGCCTTTCGGTGACCAGCCGGTGCGCTTGGTCAGTTTGGTGGTGGTCGACGTTTCGTCGATGAAGACCAGGCGCGGCAAGGCCTTGTTGAAGAAGCGCTTGCGCCGCCTCACCCACAGATCGCGCGCCTCACGGATGTCAGGGCGCTTATGCTCGCTGGCCTGCAGAGTTTTTTTGTGGCTGAGCCCGAGACGATGCAGCAGGCGCGCGACATTGGAACGGTGCACGCTCACCCCGCGCGCCGCCAACTCCACGCACAACTCATCCAGCGTCAGTTCCCCCGCCTCCGCCATGCGCCGACGCACAAAGGCGGCATGCGGCGCGAGCTTGCCCCCGCACGGCGCATGCCCCTGGCGGCGCGGCTCCACAGAGTCCGTTTCCCGCCGCAGCTTCATCAACTCGTTCACGAATCGAGGCGACACACGGAAATGCCGCGCCGCCTCCCGGTGTCCATGGCCCTCGTCAACAAACCCAGCAACACGCACACGCAACGCCATCGGTAATGGCTGCCCATCGCGGTTCTCCTTCAACCGCAATGATCGCGCTTTAGCCTCAATGGGAATCTTGAATCACGTCAAAGGCGACATGCTTTAGATGAGAGCCGCAAGCTCCAAGGCGCACACGAAGCTCTTCAGGCACAGCGTTCATTGTGCAGCGTCAGCCAGAGCAACGCCAGGACCGCATCATCGATCTCGTCCGTGTCGATATCCATGGGCTCAATCTAGCACAAACGTGTGTCTGCCGCGGCCCAGACCGGATGGCTACGATGGAGTTCAGCTCACTGCCAAGAAGATCCCCCGGTTGAGCAGGAGCCTTTTGCCGGGGCTACGGAATCAGATTAAAGAAAATGAAGCAACGTTACGACTGCGGTACAGTCGTACGCATGGGGGTGGGGCAGGGATGTACTCGAGGGGATCGGAGTGGCGCGAGTGGGATCTGCATGTCCACTCGCCGGCATCATTTCATTGGAACGGTGAGCGTTTCGGAGCCGACAAGGACCGAAACACTCACCTTATTGATGAGATGATCCGCGCCCTGAACGAGGCGCCGCCAATCGCGTTCGGTTTGATGGACTATTGGTCATTCGACGGCTGGCTTGCGTTGAAGACAAGGCTGACGCAAAGCGGAGCGCCTGTCCTCGAGAAGGCGGTTTTCCCAGGCATAGAGCTGCGCCTCGCAGCTCCAATGGAGGGCCGGCTCAACGCGCACGTTCTCTTCTCAAACGAGACCCCCGACCAGCATCTCAAGGACTTTCTGTCTCGCTTGAAGCTTGAGCTCATCAATCAGCCGCTCTCTCCAAATGCGCTGATCGAATATGCCCGCTACGCAGGAGCCGACAAGCTCATCAAACACGGATTTGACAAGACGAAGGTCGCCTCGGATGAGGAAGAGGCATTGGCAGCCGGCTGCAAAATCGCCGAGGTGAATGTCGACTCCTACAAGGAGGCAATCCGTCTTGTTCCCGGGGGGAGGGCACTCGGCTTTATGCCCTTTTCCACCAATGACGGGCTCGATTCGGTGAAGTGGTCCGATCATTACGCCTATGCCTTGGGCCTGTTCGAATCTTCACCGATATTCGAGACGCGAGATCCAGATAAGTGGGCCGCCTTCTGCGGGATCGAAACCGATCGCAACAAGAACTGGCTCGGAAATTTTCAGGCTGCGCTGAAAGGTGTACATCGGCTCGCTATTTCCGGCAGTGACGCCCATTGCTTCCGTGGAGATGGCACGAACGACAAGCGCGGGTACGGCGACTTCCCATCCGGGAAGCGCACTTGGATCAAGGCTGATCCAACCTGGAAGGGATTGCTTCAGGCGCTCAAAGAGCCGGCCAAGCGCTCCTTTCTCGGAGAGCGGCCGCCGAAGCTGGAGCGGATCAGCCAGAACAAGACATTCTACATCGACAGAATTCGTGTCAGCAAAGCTAACGGCAGCCCGCTTACTGATACGTGGCTGCACGGAACGGAAATCCTCCTGAATCCCGATCTCATCGCGATCATCGGCAACAAGGGAAGCGGGAAGAGCGCGCTGGCCGACGTCATTGCGCTGCTTGGCAACTCTCAACAGAGCGCGCACTTCTCCTTTCTGAAGCGGGATCGTTTCCGCGGCAAAGCTGGCGAGCCCGCTCGGCAATTCGTTGGAGAGCTCTCATGGCTCGCAGGCGATCCGAGCGTGATGGGGCTTGCCGACGATCCATCGGTCGAACGCGTCGAACTCGTTCGCTACATACCCCAGGGGCGTTTCGAAGCCCTCTGCAATGACCACGTTTCGGGTAAGACCGACGAATTCGAGAAGGAGCTTCGAGACGTCATTTTTTCCCACGTTCCGAAGGATGTCCGCCTTGACGCCCTTAGCTTTGACCAGTTGGTCGAAAAGCAGGAGAGCGTTTTCCGGGCCCGGGTGAATGAGCTCCGCAAGTCACTGCGCGCATTAAACGAACAGATTGTCAGCATCGAAGATCAGCTTCACCCGAATGTTCGAAAGAACCTCGAGGAGCAGATCAGGCTGAAGACTAAGCAGATCGAAGAGCACGATGCGATCAAGCCGGCAGCCGTCGAGCCGCCAAATGAGCAGCTCTCCTCGGATCAAAGGCAGGCCAGCGACAGGCTAGCGGAGATTGCTGCGAGCTTGCATACGATTGCGGTGGAAAGCAAGAAGGCCGGCGAGGATCGCCAGCTCATCGGAAGAAAGCAAAGGTCTCTTCGCGGCATCGACGAACGTTTAGCCTTATTGGAAAGGCAGTTCACGACGTTCATCGCGGAGATCGCCGACGACCTCGCTCTGGTCGGCCTGACATCTGAAGACCTCGTCACTCTGAGTGTAAACCGCACTCTGCTGAAGGTACATCGGGAGGCGCTTGCGGCCAGTGACGACGAGATTGTGAAGAAGACCGAAGAGGCGGCCTCAACGCAGACCGCGCTCGCTGAGGAGCAGGAGCGGCTCTCGCAGAAGCTGAACGAACCGCAACAGAGATATCAGGCATTCGTTCTGGCCCTGAAGGATTGGCAAATGGCGCTCGAGACGATTGAGGGGTCAGATACCGAGCCGGAAAGCCTCAAGGGCCTGCAGGCTCGCCTCGCTCAGATTGACGATTTACCGGCTCTTCTGGCTCAACGGCACGAGTCGAGACGACAGATCACCAGCCAAATCTTCGGCGTACTTGAGGAGCAACGTGCCGCACGTGAGGCGCTGTTTACCCCACTGCAGCGCCTCATACAGGATAATGCACTGATCCGCGAAGAATATAAGCTTCAATTCCAGGCCAAGCTTCTCGGCTCCCCGGACGCTATAGCGACAAATCTGTTTGGTGCAATCAAGCAGAGCAAGGGCGAGCTTCGCGGAGAGGACGAGAGCTATTCCGCCATACGGAGCCGGTTCGAAAAGTATCGGTTTGAGACCGTAGCTGATGCAATCGGGTTCGCCGAAGACATCGCTGCTCTGCTAGCCGATAGCGCCGAGCCCGGTGGTCGCATTCCCGGTATTCGCTCCCTCATGCGCAAGGACAAGGGCCCGGCAGACGTCTACAGCTACCTTTTCGGTCTTGAGTATCTCGAAACAAAATATACGTTGCTGTTCCAGGATACCCAGATCGAGCAACTATCGCCGGGGCAGCGTGGCGCCCTCCTTTTGATCTTTTACTTACTTGTGGACAAGGGTCGCAACCCCATTGTGCTCGACCAGCCCGAGGAGAACCTCGACAACGAAACCGTGGTGAGCTTGCTCGTGCCGGTGCTTAACGAGGCAAAGAAATCACGCCAGATCATCATGGTCACACACAACCCCAACCTTGCCGTTGTGTGTGACGCCGAGCAAATAATCCACGCCACCTTCGACAGAAAAAACGGTGCGTGCATCTCCTACAATTCGGGTTCGATCGAAGAGGGCATCATCAACCGTGCGGTAGTTGATGTGCTCGAGGGGACGAAGGTGGCCTTCGACAATAGAGGGCAGAAGTACCATTGAGAGTTGGCGTCGACATGTCGGGCAATGCAATATCCTGCACACGTGCGCTGCTGCTGACAGTTCGATCGTTAGTCTAGCCACCGCGGACAGCTGCCTCAACCGCATACAGAAATTGCGGAAGGTATCCCAGAGTCCGAATGTCACGGCAATAGTGGCTCCCTGCTGCTGAATACCGTCCTCGCCAGTGACGGCGCGCCATCGGACCGCCTGATCGTGACTGGGAACGAGACGGGCCTCACCCGCATTTTCGTGACCAATGTCGGCGGGCCCGGTGACCTAACGACCGCAGATGGCATTCTGGTCGACCAAGACATCAACGGCGTCAGCAATGGTGCCTTTGTCCTGGGCAATGTCGTCGCCGCCGGACCGTATGAATACCATTTGGTGCGCGGTGGAACGTCACCCGGCACAGAGAACAACTGGTACCTGGTTTCTCACGCCACCGACATTGACGGTGACGGCGATGGCGATGTGGAAGACGACGACGACAGGGACGGGGTCGGGGATGATGGTGACAATAACAGTCCCGACGTCGATGGCGACGGAGACGGGGACGGCAATGGGGACGGCAGCACGGATGGCGACAACGGCGGCGATGCCGATGACGACGGCAATTGCCGCTCGATCAACCGGAAGTCCCCACCCACTCAGTGGTGCAGGACGTCGGACGCGCCCTGACGCGAGCCACTTTGGGAACCTTCCACGAAAGGTAGGGCGAGCAGGCCTGGTCGCGTCGCAACGGTGGCTTCGAGGCAGCATGGCTGCGCACCTTCGGCATCCTCCACGATCAGTCTTGGGAAGGTGCCTTGGATGCGACATTCGACGGCAGTCTTTGGGGTTTCCAGGCCTGCCGGTACACCTGATCGAGCATGAAAACGGCCAGCGCGACGTCTTTGGCCTGTTTGCCAGCTACGGACGCGCAGCGGCGACGTCGAAGGCTTTGCCCGAGCAATCCCCGACCTTGATGTCGGCAATCTCAAAATGAGCAGCTACAGCGTCGGCGCCTACTGGACACATCATTGGCCGAACGCGGCCTATCTCGACACAGTCTTGATGTATTCATGGCTGGACGCGGAGGCCCGCTCCCTGCGCGAGCTCGAGGACGATTTCGATGGGACGGAGTTCGCGGCGTCCATCGAGGGTGGTGTTCCGTTCAACCTCAAGGAAGCATGGCAGATCGAGCCGCAGGCGCAGCTGATCTGGCAGCATCAGGATCTCGGCTGCTCCGTCCAGGAGTTCTCGACCATCAGCTTCGACAATATCGACGCGGTGACCGGCAGGGTGGGCGGGCGTCTGGTGGGCGAATATCTCGTCAATGACGTCCAGCTGGGTCCATTCGCCAAGGCGAATATCTGGCATGTGTTCTCCGGAACGGATGCGGTGAACTACAACACCGTATCGCTCACCCAGGAGCGGGAAGCGACATCGCTGGAGCTTGGCGTCGGACTGACGGCCGATTTCAACGTCTCGACCGGTATCTACGCGAATGTCGACTACACGACAGGCCCGAGCAGTACGGATCTGGAAGCGTTGGAAGGCCGTCTCGGGCTCAGAATGACGTGGTGATTGCCGGCGATCCGGCATTAGGTGGCAAAGACCGCCAAAAGCGGCCTACGCCTTGAATGCGTCCGGATTTTTCAGTTCTTGATGGTGCACATGCTTCTTCATTGCGATGGTCAACTCGACCGACGCCAACTGGCATCGACGCACCTCCTCCGGTCGCTCAAGATGTTCGTAGACCGACTCGGCGAGTTCCCAGACGTTCTTGATCGCCATGGGGTAGGCATTCGGCTTGCCTTCGGCAGCTTTTGCGAAGGTCTCTAGATCGTTCGCCAAGGCTTCGCTGTCGATTAGGGAATGCCTAAACGCAAGCTAGCGGCTCTCCGGAAAGGAACGACGTCGAGGTGCGCCCGGGCGGCATCATAGATGGCGTTGACCGCAGAAATCACGCGGTTCGGAGGCGGGGTGCCCCGCTTGGTCGTTAACGTGGAGATCTGGATGGCGCGTTCGACAAATCCAGTTATTCGATCGACAAGGAACTCGAAGCCGACCGCTTCGCGGCGGCAGCGATGAAAAACGCGGGGATGTCGCTTGATGATGCTCTGACGATGGCAGTTATATTCGACGAACGGCCTTCCCGTTCGCACCCCGCCAAAGTCGACAGGATCCAAGCGATCAAAGAGGGATGGGAAAATCGCGACAGGGCGAAGAGCTGCAATCAATGATTTGACGGGAGCTGCTCACTGGGAGCCGTGCAGCCGAACACCATGTTTGGCCCATCGTTCGCAAAACGAGGCAGCTCGATATCGAACAATCTGGTCCGCGTTCAAGACGAAAGGTTCGGCAGCTATATGCAGTCGCCCTGACAGCAATTGTCCCTTCTCCAAGCTGGCCGATCCAGTGATCAACTTCAGCATCGTGGCCACCATCTCGCCGAGTATTGTGATGATAGATCACCGCGATCCGACCGTTCGCGAGCGCCTTCGCTTCTGAGATTGGCATCTGCTTGCCGAAGACCTTCTTCCCCCTACGATTTGGGCTGTCGTCAACAAGGCCGTTGTCTAGGTCGGCGAAAACGATATCGGCCTCCCGGAGATCCGTGAGTACGCGGCCGAACCACCCCGTTCTCCAAGGTGCTCTGGATTGCCACGGCATGCTCGAGTTCGTCAGCAACTCGCCTGAGAAGCTGCCATCAATCGTTCCCGTCTGTTCGAGGGCACGAACGCTGCGGCTGTTAGCAACGACAGTGCCGAGAGCGTCGAAGAGTTCGGGATCTAGATGCCGCCAGCGGGCAGCGGACTACAGATAGCTCGTGTGCTTGCCGTCGGCGTTGTGGCCTTCGTCGGGGTAAAGGTACCAAGCGATTCCAAGCTTTCGGCCTGCTGAGAGATGGCGAAGGAGGGCCAGTTTCACGAAGTCGCCGATGTCGCCAGCATAGCGGTCCTGCATTGTTTATCGGCCTCAGCAGGTACGGCTTCGCAGCGATTCACCAGTCGAGAGACGACGGGATCAAATGCTTTCAGCTGGCTTCGATCGTACTCAAGTCGGAAATACGCAGCCGCACCGTCGCAGGCTGCGACGGCGCTCTGATAGAAGACCTGATCGCCCTTCGTCTCGGACCAGCTTGCCCAGGCTGGATGTATCTTGCGGTAGGTGACCTCCCAACCGTTTGCCAGATCCTGTCTGATCCGCCAGGTCACTTCACTCTGGAAATCAGCTTCGGTGATGTGTCCGCCCCAAACCCGTAGCGTGCCCCGGCCATCTCTCGCTTTCGAAACACCGCCGTCAGCATTGTCGGCTTCCGACACTTTGGAGAACGCCGGAGGAACGTCAATCTGATAGCCAAAACGGGCATTCGAATAGCTGCTCCAATCGGCCGTATTTGCGACGCCGATGGACAGCAGCAATCCAGCGATAGCGGCCGCAAGTTTACTCATGGTCCGTCACTGCTGTAGCGTGCTGATGCACTCACCGTAGAACGTCTGGGTATCCTGGCCAGGAGCGCTCACGGACACATTGGCTGGCAACCGCAGGGAGAAGACAAACTCCTGGGCTCCATACTCGGCAGTCATCAGGCTGGAGCCCACGCTCAACGACCAACCTGCAGCGTGTTATCGTCGGCACCCATGCCGCCTCGGAAGGTTAGGATCATCGGCGGCATCTTCTCAAAATTGCAGGTGACGATTGTCGGCTCATCGGCGGTGGTCATGTTCGGCATGGTAATCATGATCGGCGTGCCGATCATGATGATCGCGATCAGCTTCTTCAAAATTTGAACTCCGGTGTCGATGCGGCCGCATCAGCTTCCATCTCGATACAGCCCTTCAGGATGGTGTAGGATCCATCGCTGACGCGGGCGACCTCGTCGCAGTAATTCTGCGTATTCGAGGAAATGCCCGACCAGACCACCTTGAGATGATCGTATGCTTCCTGCTCCATCTCAAGGCACCCGTTGTAAATAACGGCTGCCCCTCCGCTGACATCCGACACCTTCTTGCAATAAGCAGGTGGATCGTACCGAGGGATGCTGTCAGCCTTCGCAGAAACACTGGAAAGCAGAACGGCGGAAAAAAAAGAGACCAGCTTGAATATCATGATGCCCCCGTTGCCTCCTTAGATAACCAACATCGGATACTGCGCATTGAGTTCAATTTTAGTGAAGGGGACTAAGCCCCAGCGACTGCCCGACGGTTTCACAGGCGGATAGCGGCAATCCTCCCGACAATTTTAGCGCGCCGTTAAAAGCGGCAAAGGCATCGGCAAAAACCGTTCGAGGCCGCCGTCAAAGCGGCAACTGATGGCTGGGCGGGACTTCAGACCAACCGAAGGCCTACTGCGCTAATCTCCCCAAACCTGAGGCCGTGGCTATCAGGCTTCCGAGTTCCTGAAGTTGAGTCCTTCGGTGACTGCATGAAGGAGAAGGCCGCGCTTGTCCAACTCGCGGGCGAGATCCTGGAAGAGGCCTTGGAGACAGTATATGACTGTCCCTTTCCATCCGCTTGTTTCCGCCCCGTAGTGCTCGGGCTTCGGCATCTCGGTCATGGTTGACGACACAGCCGGAGAATACGTGGCCACAATGGAATGCGGGCCTGATACTTCGAATGAGATAGCAGCCGCTTACTTTGCTCCATTCGTGCAGCGACATCTCGACCGGTTTCCCAAAGGATCGAGGCTGTTTACCGTCTATCGACTGCCCAAGGGCGACTACTCAAAAGAACCCCTGTCCTTTCTCGAAGAACGTGGCGATTACGTTTGAGAGAGCCGCGTGGGACGCTAATCCACAAAGGTCAAGGTCGCGCGAGATGAACTCGGAGCCCTGATCGACGCGTATCATCTTCGGACAGCCGGTTCGCGCACAGACCCGTTCCAGCGTGGCGACGACGTCCTCCCCGCGGTAGCGGAACCTGACAGCCAGTGCCGGCGCGTAGCACGTGAAGGTTTCGACTACCGTCAGCACCCGTGTCTTGCGGCCGGTTGCGAGTTGGTCGTGCACGAAGTCCATGGCTCAGGCTTCGCTCGGACCGACAGCCTCAGCACGGTCCTCGCGCAGCTTCGCCTTCACTCGCCACAGCAGTCGAGTCATTCGCCCGGATCAGATCACATCGATACAACACCAACTTAATCGGCTGAGCTTCATTGTAATCTCTGTCGCAACACTCGAGACTTAAGGCAAAGCATCCAAGATCGACATAACGTTAGGCTGGATCGTAGAAATGTGGCTGTGCATTGCTTGGTAAGCGGCTGCGGGGCTGCGCGCGGAAATCGCGTTGACGATTTCGCGGTGCTGCTGGGCAGATATGTGTCGGCGCTCATGCGTGTAGGTTGAGGCTCGATACTTCTTCCATATTGAAGATCGCCGCAGCTCGGCCAGCGTATCCATGATCCCGATTAGAACCAAATTGTTCGTCGCTTCCGCGATGAGCTTATGCAGGCGATGGTCCCAATATTCGTACAGCTCAGGGCTCGACGCACTCTCACGCTCGACTAGACATTGCTCCATGGCCTCGATCTGCGCGGGGGATGAAGTCGTTGCGGCGTGGGCGGCGATAGCAGGCTCAATCACCAGCCGCGCATGCAGTATGTCCTGCGGCGAGGAGTTCACCGGCATATCCGCCCGAGCTGTTTGCTCCTGTGGCTTGGAGCCCACAAACGTTCCCTGGCCGACCCTGCGCCAAATGTAGCCCTCCCCGTCTAATACGTTGAGTGCCTTGCGCAGGGTTAGCCTGCTTATCTGGAACTCCAAGCAAAGATCGCGCTCGGGGGGAAGTTTTTGCTGATCTCTGTACACTCCGAACTTTATCCGCCGGCGTAACTCATCGAGTGCGAAAATCCAGCCTGTCCTCCGCGTTTTTTTTCCAACATTGGTATGCATTGGTTTATATGTATCGATTTTATGTGACATGGGCGGCCAGATTCCTAAATAAACGCCATGCAAGGCATTGACATGGCCCGCTTTGGCTTGCCATGTCATCTGTAGCTAATGGATGGCCAAAAGTAAACCAAGTAGTATTGGTATATCCAGTTGGTGGCAGTTAGCGTGCATTTTCAGGGAGGTTAAGATGCTAAAATCGATGAAGCGACGGCTTAGCTGGGCCTTGGGCGTGGCGATTGTTTGCTCGTCGGCGTTCCTCGGACTTTCTTCTAGCGGCGCTGACGCTCAGGAGCGGACGAAGCTAGTGCTCGCCGTCTCGACACGCTCGGCCATGAACTATTTCCCGGTCTACATCGCCATTGCCGAAGGCTACTTTGCCGACGAGGAGTTGGAAGTCAGGGTTGAGCCACTGTCGTCGTCCGCAGAAGTGCTGCAAGTGCTAGCCGCAGGTAAGGCAGAGATCGGCTCGCCAGGGCCAGGTCCGCAATTGGCAGCGCGCGAGCGTGGTGCTGATATCGTCGCCTTTTACAACTACATCCCCAAGAACATCTTCGGTCTTTCGGTTTTGGCAGGTTCGGGCATCACCGATATCTCGAGCCTGCGCAACAAAAAAATTGGCGTGAACGGGACGGAGGGTGCGGTCATCGGCTTCATCCGATCGATCGCGGCCGATTCTGGCTTAAGGGAAGGGGTCGACTTCGAGTTTGTAGATGTAGGCAATCCCGGTAACGCGGTGGCGGGATTCACGCGAGGGGACATCGATGCTTATGGCGGCGCAATCGCCGATTTTGCCGTGCTGACGACACGAGGCTTGAAGATTTCTGAGATCACTCCGCCGAAATTTCAGGCCTACTTCGTGAATGGCTGGGCGGCGACCGCCAAATACATCGAAGCCAACCCCAAGGTTATCGCTGCATTTGGGCGAGCTTTGATCCGGGGTACAGAGTTCGGGCTGAAAAAGGAAAACAGGCAACGGGTGCTTGATGTCATTGGCGAGGTGAACCCGCTCGAAGTCGAGGATATGCAGGTAGCGGCCGCCCTCCTGGAAATCATGGCCGACCGCCTGTCCCCTCCCGAAAGGGGTTGGGGCCACTATGATCATGCCGGTTGGGAAGCGTGGCAGAATGTTCAGATTGAGTCCGGCGCTCTTACCGGTCCGTTGCCCCACCTCGACAAGGCCTACACTAACGCCTTCGTCGCGGAGTGGAACAAATGACAGCTAGCGTCACGGCTTTGAATATAGACCACATATCCACAACGGAGACACGCCGCATCATTTATTCGCTGCATGGTGTCGGCAAGACTTACCGGCGTTCCAATTTGGTTGCGCTCCAACCGCTCGACTTGGTCCTTCCGGCAGGATCGTTCTCGTCCCTGATCGGCCCCTCTGGATGCGGTAAGACGACTCTCCTCAAGATGATGGCTGGTCTTCTGCCGCCTTCATCCGGAACGATGATGCTCGACGGCTCGCCGGTCTGCGGTCCGCGCAATCAGATCGGCATGATGTTTCAACAGCCCGCCCTGTTCCCGTGGCGGACGCTGATCCAGAATGTACTTTTACCTATCGAAATCAAGCAGGGTCGGGCGGCAGCGCACACGATGCGCGATACCGCCGAAAGATTGATCCGCCTAGTCGGCTTGGCCGGCTTCGACAACGCCTATCCAAATCAGCTCTCCGGCGGCATGGCCCAGCGCGCCGCGATTTGCCGGATGCTCATAACAAAGCCATCGATGCTGCTGCTCGACGAGCCGTTCAGCGCCTTGGACGAGCTTGCGCGCGACACCATGAACATGGAGTTGCAGCGCATTTGTACCGAAACCGGCGCGACAGCGCTTCTGGTAACGCATTCGATCGTGGAGGCCGTGCTGTTGTCCGACACCGTCTATGTAATGGGAGCACGGCCCGGCCGACTGATTGAGGCAGTTCCCATTGCCTTGCCGCGCCCGCGCACACTTGCCCTAACCACGACGGCCAAGTTTGGGGAGTATGTTACGCGCGTCCGTTCCCTTCTCGATGCGGGTGCTTCCCAATGAGTGCGCGTTACAATTCCTCCCAGGTCGCGAACGCCTTTCTAGACACTGAATGGAAGGAAGCGGTTCCGTTCATCGACCGGATTCCGCAACCCGTGTCTCTGCTGTGTTTCAGCTTGATCTTGGTGCTGATCTGGCAGGCAATCACGTGGACAGGCCTTATTTCGCCGATCCTTCTCCCAACACCTCGCGAGACGTTCGCCGACATGCTCTTCGTTGGACTCAACCTGGTTTCAGGACAATACATGCTGCTTGCGCTTCTGACGACGTTGCAAGAATTGCTGGTCTCCTTTTTCCTGGCAATCCTAATCGGTTCCGTTCTGGGCCTGGTAGTCGGCGAGACGCATTTTGGCGAGCGGGTAGTTATGCCGCACCTGGTTGCCCTGGATAACATGCCTAAAATCGCGCTGGCACCCCTCTTCATCGCTTGGCTTGGCTTCGGCATCGCCTCGAAGGTCGCTCTGGCTACGTTCATTGCAGTGTTCCCGATCGTGGTGGCAACTGCAGCGGGCCTCCATGCGGCCGGCGAAAACGAGCGCATGCTCCTCAAATCAATCGGTGCAAGTCGTTGGCAGACGCTGGTCAAGATGAAGCTGCCAGCCGGCCTTCCGCATTTCTTCACAGGATTGAAAATCGCCTCTGTGGGCGTAATGGCCGGAGCGATCGCCGGCGAGTTCCTTGGCGGTGGCAAGGGATTCGGCAATTTGATTCATACAGCGAGCACGCAATTGGCAATGCCGCGGGTGTTCTCGCTGATCATCTATCTGAGTCTCCTTGGCCTGGCCCTGTTCGCTTCGGTAGATTGGGTGCAGCGGCGTGTTGTCTTCTGGCAGCGCGAGTCCTTGGCCGGCCGCGATCAGAATTGATCGTAGACCTCGGCCGTCTGCCTACTGGTCGTCTACCTAATTGAACCCCGTCTTCCTCCTCATCGGGCTCTGCGAGACTGCGCCCGCAAATGAAAGTTGTTGCAATGTCGCTTGTCGAAAGAACTGAAGACCAAACCACGCTAAATGAGATCTCCGGAATCGCGCACTGGACCCGCAAAGGCGACGTGCCTCTTTTCCTGTGGGAAAAGAGGGCGCAAACCGAACCACCAAGCCATGGGACTATCCTGTTCGTTCACGGCTCCTCTATGTCGGCGCTGCCTACATTCGATCTGCAGGTGTTCGGCGCCGAGCCAACCTATTCCGCCATGGACTGGTTCGCCGGGAGAGGTTTCGACACGTGGTGCGTCGATCTCGAAGGCTACGGCCGGTCGGGCAAAGCACGCGACATCAACTTCGATATCGCCAACGGCGTGGAAGACCTGGTCGCCGCGACCGATTACATCATGGCGGAACGCGACACTGGCCCGCTACTAATATATGGCATATCCTCCGGAGCATTGCGCGGAGCTCTATTCGCTCAACAACATCCCGATAGAGTCGCCCGGCTTGTGCTCGACGCGATGGTCTGGACCGGGCATGGTAGCCCGACCCTAAACGAGCGTAGGAAGAATATCGATCGGTTCGTAAAGCAGAACCGCCGTCCAATCGACCGGGCGTTCGTACAGTCTGTTTTCGATCGCGACCATCCGGGCTGCGCCGAGCAAGCAGCGATCGATGCGTTCGCCGACGCGATCCTCCACTATGATGACTCCATGCCCACCGGCACCTATGTCGACATGTGCACCAAACTGCCGGTCGTCGATCCGGAACAGATCGCTGTACCCACCGCAATTCTGCGCGGCGAGTTTGACGGCATCGCTACAATGGGCGACTTGGTCGAGTTCTTCATCAAGCTGCCGAACCCGGACAAACAGTTCAGCGTAATGCCGGGCATTTCACATGCCTCGTTCCAGCAGAAGAACCGCAGCATCACCTATCATCTGCTCGAGGCATTCTTGCGCGTGCCCCGCGCGCAGTTTCTCGGATAAATCAGGACGACAGACACATGATCAAATTTTATCAGGCGGAAGCGATCGCCAGCAAGATCATCGACATCGGCCACAAGAAGCAGTTCAAGCCACTTGCCGTGGTAGTGCTGAACGCGGAAGGTCACTGCATCGTGCTGAAACGAGATGATGGCGCCACGTTTCTGCGACCAAAGATAGCTGAGGCCAAGGCTTGGGGCGCGCTTGGCATGGGCTGCGGCAGCCGCGAGCTTGGCCGCCGAGCGGAAAAGAATCCCGCCTTCTTCTCGTCCGTATGCCAACTGTCGGAGGGACGAATGATCCCGGTCGCCGGCGGCGTGGTCATACGTGCCCCGGATGGAATGGTGCTTGGCGCCGTTGGCGTAAGTGGCGATGTGGCGGACAACGATGAGTGGTGTGCTGTGGCGGCGATCGAGGCTGCCGGGCTTGTCGCGGATACCGGCGATCAAGTGAAAAGCTAGCGCAAGATTTTGGAGAACGAAACATGTCAGAATTTTTCATCGGTACAAACGGATTGTCGGTCTGGGCGAGCAGTGACCGTGGTGAGACAATCAGCCGCCTTCCGACCACGTCTCGTATGTATAGCGGAAGTCAGGTCTGGTCGCTGGCGGCCCATAAGGATCGGCCAGGCAGGATTTACGCAGGTACCGATTCCGGGCTCTACGAAATGGACCAGCAAGAGCGCATTTGGCGGCGAATTCCCTTTCCCGTCGAGAACGTTCGGCTGATCACGTCTCTGTGCTTTTGCAGGAAGAACGCAGATCTGATCATTGCCGGTACCCAGCCGGCGGGCTTGATCAAGTCCGAAGACGGCGGAAAGTCCTGGCAGCAGCTGCCGGTACCGATGAAGCCGTATGTCACCCGTGGTTTTCAGGACAGCGGCAACGACGGCGACGATAGTCCTATCCGGCACTGGACCCGAGTGACCGCCATCGTCATGGACTGCGACGATCCGAATATCTTCTTCGCGGGTGTCGAGATCGACGGCGCCTGGCGCACGCGTGACGGCGGTAAGACTTGGGACAAGCTCGAAAGGGGATTGACCAATTCGGACCTGCACGGGCTTGAGCTGTCCTATCGCGACGGTATGAGAACGCTGCATGCCGCGACCGGAGACGGCGTCTACTACAGCACCGACGACGGCGACGCCTTCACCCAAGTGTCGCTCGACTCCCCCAGTCAATACGTACGAACCGTGCTGGCCCTCGAAGGCCAGCCCGGTACCTTGCTCGTCACCAATGGTGACGGCCCTCCCGGAAGCTGGGGGCGGCTGTTCCGCAGTGACAACGAGGGGCGCAGTTGGATCGAGGTGGCGCTTCCGGGGCCAGTCGAAAGCTCGCTTTATTTCATCGCACAGGACCGTACCGACCGTAATCTCGTCTACGCGGCCGCCACGCTCGGCCAAGTCTATCGAAGCGAGGATGGTGGCCGGAACTGGCGGGCGGTCGGCCGCAGGCTCGGCGAGATTCGGGCGCTCATGAGCGTTTGACCCTGGCACGAAAACAAACTCAGGGAGGAAAACTGATGCTCGGTCTCATGCAAGAATGGCCGTTGCTGTGTAACAAGATACTCGACCATGCCGCAGTGCAGCACGGCGGCAGGGAAGTTGTCAGCCGCTCGGTCGAGGGGCCGATCGTGCGAAGCACTTATAAGGACATTCGCGGCAAGGCCCTGCGCCTAGCGCAAAAGTTGGAGCGGCACGGTTACAGGCCGGCCGACCGCTTGGCGACGCTGGCTTGGAATACGAGCCGACATCTCGAAGTCTGGTACGGGGCAATGGGCATGGGGGGCATCTATCACACGCTCAATCCCCGACTGCATCCGGACCAGCTTGCCTGGATAATGAACCAAGCCGAGGACCGCGCGATTTTCGTCGACGTCCTATTAATGCCGATCGTCGAGCAGATTGCAGGAAAGGTTTCAAGCCTGCGCGATATCGTGGTTCTAACGGATGGGGCTAACCTGCCTCGGACCGATCTGCCGAACGTCGTCGCCTATGAGGACTGGTTGGAGGATTGCGACGGCGACTATACCTGGCGCGACATGGACGAGCATGCTGCTTGCGGGATGTGCTACACTTCCGGCACGACCGGCGACCCGAAGGGTGTGCTGTATTCCCACCGCTCTAACGTCTTGCACGCTTGGATTGCGTGCATGCCCGATGCGATGGGCCTCTCGGCGCGTGACGTAGTCATGCCGCTCGTCCCACTGTTTCATGCGAATGCCTGGGGCTTAGGCCAGGCCGCGCCGATGGCGGGCGCTAAACTCGTCATGCCAGGGGCAAAGCTGGACGGTGCCTCCGTTTTCGAACTGCTTGACACCGAGAAAGTGACATTCTCGGCTGCAGTACCCACAGTGTGGCTGAATCTTCTTCAGTATCTTGAGTCGACGGAACACGAGCTGCCGCACCTGCAGAGGATTATGGTCGGCGGATCGGCCTGCCCGCGCACTGTCATCGAGAAATTCCAGAACAAGTACGGCGTCGAGGTGATACAAATCTGGGGGATGACTGAACTGTCTCCCATAGGTTCCCTCTGTACACTAAAGCCGCAACACGAGGGGATGAGCGAAGACGCACGTCTCGACGTCCAAGAGAAACAGGGGGCCGCCCCTTTCGGGGTGGAAATGAAGATCACGGACAACGAGGGCGCGGCCCTGCCTTGGAACGGCAAGTCGTTCGGCCGCCTCAAGGTACGGGGCCCCGCCGTCGCTGCCGGCTATTATCGTGGCGCGGGCGCGGAGCATTATGATGCGGTCGGCTGGTTCGATACGGGCGATATTGCGCATATCGATCCCGACGGTTTCATGCAGGTTGTGGATCGCGCAAAGGATGTCATCAAGTCGGGTGGGGAATGGATCTCCACGATCATATTGGAAAACTTGGCGGTCGGGCATGTGGACGTTGCTGAAGCCGCTGTTATCGGCGTGGCTCATCCCAAATGGGTCGAGCGTCCACTGCTCGTGATCGTACCCAAGCCAGGCAGGCAGCCGAGCCGCGACGAAATCCTATCATTCATCGAAGGCAAGGTCGCAAAATGGTGGCTGCCCGATGATGTCGCGTTCGTCGAGGCGATCCCGCATACCGCCACCGGCAAGATACAGAAGACTGCCTTACGGGACATGTTCAAGGAATACACCTTCCAAGGCGCATAGCGTCGTCATGGATGGTGTTGCAAAAGGAGACCTACGTTTTGACCCATGCAGATTGGCGGAAGTTTCTCACCGAAAAAGACCGCGAGGTGTTCAATGCCCTCGACATGACAGCACGGGCTGGTTTCGGCAAGCGTCCGGCGCTGTTGATCATCGACAGCAACCGCGCATTTTGCGGCGACGGCCCGTTGCCTATATTAGAAATGGTAGCTCAAATCCGAACCGCATGCGGCGAGTATGCATGGGAAGCCATTCCCAAGATGAAGCAGCTGGTCGATGCAGCCCGCAAACGTGACGTGCCCGTGATCTACACGACGAACCGCTTTCGTCCTGACGGCTGGGATATCGGATCTTGGGTGTTCAAGAAGAGCCAATCCGGGAATGCTGCCCCTCTCACCCTCGCAGAGGGCAATGAAATCGTTGCTGACATTGCTCCGCTACCGAACGACATCATCGTTCAAAAGCAAAAGCCCTCTGCCTTCTTCGGCACGGATCTCGTTTCCTATCTCAACCTGCTCGATTGCGACTCAGTTATTGTCGGCGGGGGCACAACGTCGGGCTGCGTGAGGGCCAGCGTGGTCGATGCCTTCAGCTATAACTACCGAGTCACCGTAGCCTCCGACGCCTGCTTTGACCGCTTCCAGGCAAGTCATGCGATCGGCCTTTGCGATATGCAGTCCCGTTACGCCGATGTCCTGCCCACTTCGGATATTCTCAGCTTTTTTGAAAGATCAGACTTTCCTCATTACAACAAGCCTGTTTACGCATCCGACTAGGGTTCGGCTCCCCTGCGCCAGGAGGTGATGGGTACGGCAAGAACGACGCCTTCGAGACAGTTTCTAGCGTCGTAGTCTGGGGTCGGGCTAGTGACGCCCTGTTGTCCGTATTTTCAACGAAGCGCCAGCACAACGCTCGGTCGTGGATCTGTCCTCCACCCCAGGAAAGACTTCGAACATGTGCAACGTTTCGGGTCCCATCGCTCTTCATGACGGACCATCTTCTATCCCTGTTGGCGCACTATGCGGTTACGACGCCGCATTGACACAGGCGCCGCGTTCACGAGACCAGTTCGATGTTTAGGAAGTTTCCGATTGATAACTACATGGTTCTGCTGATTGCCACGGTTTTCCTGGCGACTGCGCTGCCCGTGTCAGGGCTTTCTGCAAAAGTGGTTGCCTACGTAAGCTATGGTGCCGTGGCGCTACTCTTCTTTATATACGGCGCCAAACTCGAAACCAAAGCCGTGTGGGAAAGCATCTCCAATTGGCGGCTTCAAGCGCTCATCTTTCTGACGACCTACTTACTGTTCCCGTTACTTGGATTAGGCTTGACCACCGCACTGGAGGGTCTGCTGAAGGGCGAGCTGGTGACGGGAATTCTCTTCCTGACCATATTGCCATCCACAGTGCAGTCGTCGATTGCTCTGACCGGATTGGCAAATGGGAATGTGCCTGCGGCGATCTGCGCGGCATCGGTTTCTAACATGGCAGGTGTTGTGATCACCCCACTGCTTGCAGCGCTGCTGCTTTCGGGCAGCACGGTTCATCTTGACAGCAGCGCTGCGATTTCCATCTGCGTGCAACTTTTGTTCCCGTTCATTGCGGGTCAGATGGCGCGGCCTCTAGTTGGCCGATGGGTCGAAAAGAACAAACGTCTCACACTTGTGGTCGACAGAGGTTCTATCCTGCTTATCGTTTATTCCGCATTCAGCGCAGGCGTCGTGGCAGGAATATGGGGCCGGCTCGATGCTATTACGCTGACGCTGCTGATTGCGACGGGTATTGGGTTGCTTATGGCAGCAATGCTCTTAATCATATTAGTAGGCCGGTTCACAGGCTTAGAGGCGGCAGATCAGACGACTTTCCTATTCTGCGGCGCACAAAAGAGCTTGGCGAGCGGTGTGCCCATTGCGAACATCCTGTTCGCGGGACATTCGACAAGTATGGTCATACTCCCGTTGATGATCTATCACCAGTTTCAGCTATTTCTATCGGTCGCGATCGCGCAACGGAAATCAGCAGCCGGTAGAACGCCGGTGCTGAAATAGAGCTCGTAGAAACCGGCTTTTCGAGGGTGCCGGCTGCTCTCTAAGGACTAGCTGTTGGCGGGCGACATTCCGGGCCATTGGCTGTCGGCGACAGCGGTTTCGAGGTCTTGGCGTGGCCGCGTGCCAGGCGCCCGCCGAAGTAGCCCATTCGGCGATCCAGTCGAAGGTGCATGTGCGGGTCCTCGCTGGCAGCCCGCCACAAGACGCTGGCAGCGCAAATGGTTGAGGTTGTGAAGGCGAGCGGCGCTAAAAACTATCATTCTTGTTCTCGCCGGGGTCGTGCCGCGACAAGACTGGAAGGCAAGCGTCGCAACAACAGACCAATGTGCGTGCGGTTCGCGCGGATGGTTAACAGCCGAGAAAGGAGCATCGGAGCATCGGCACTTAGGCTTTGTGAAACGGCAGTTTCACGGCCCTTGAGCGATGATAGACGGTGATCATCAATCGCTAGAGGACACGTTTTCAAGGAGAACCAAAGTCTAGTGGTCGGGACGTCAGGAGGTAGTTGGGACCCCTTGGCGCGATTTAGCCATAACACCAATTTTTGAAGGGAACGCCAACCATGAGCCATCGGCTCGACACGACACTTATGGGCGACTCTTCGAGCTGCTCGCAGAGATCGACAAGATTGCAGACCACGTCCTCGAAGCGGCCAACGCTGTGCTCGACCCCCTGGAGGGCAAGCGCTGGAGCAGGTACCCGAAATCGTAAGGGGTTGATTTCTGACGGTCGCGATCTGTCCCTCACTGCCCTGCCGGACATCTCTTAATTCATCAATTGCCGAATCGGTATTAAGTTGGACGCGGTGGCGGACGGAAGATCGAAGCATCTCTGGGCGCTCGAAGCCGGTGGGACAGCATGTTTCGCCGTGGGCTGTTCCATCGACCCGAACAGTCGTCTGGCCGTCTGGCCCGCACGCGAAGCCCGTTTAGGCAACTATGGGAAAAGATGGGCAGCTAAATTCGAATGTTAAGGTCCACTCCATGCCTGACTGCGCTTACGAAACGTTTGCAACAGAGCCCCTTCCAGTGAGGACTTGGCTTCGACAACCAGCCCCTACCGGAAAGCGTCGATGACCACCGCGCTACCCAGCTACACCATCTCCGGGACGTCGCCCTGGTGACAGTTTCCCCTCTTCGTTTTGCGATTGTCAGGCTGCCGAAAACATCTTGGTTCGGGCCGTAAAGCGTATTCTGAGGTCTTCGCCCTCGGCGCCGCAGGCGATCAGCAGCCTGAGCAGCAGGGCCGCCTTGTTGCCCGCGAGATCACCCGCCGGGATGACGCCTCGCGCGATGAGGTCCGTCTCCGAGCCGGCAAAGGCATAAGTCCGCTCGAAGGTGGGGCCGGCAGCGACGCGCGTGGCGAGCACGACCGGCATGACCGACGCAAGGCGGTTTATCTTTTCGCAGAAGGTCTCAGGCAGATGGCCGGCGCCCATCGCCTCGATGACGGCGCCGCGGTAGCCGAGACCGGGCAAGGCCTCCAGTATCCGACCATCGTCGCCGAGGAACGGCTGGAGGAGCGCGACCGGGCCGTCCGCGGTGAATGCGGGACGGGCAAGCGCAGGCAAGCGCCGAAGCCTTGCAAGGCATTGCGCCTGCCCCTCGATGACGCGGCCGATCGGCGCGAAACCGGGGGAGGTGAAGGCCGACGGCAGCGATGTGTGTGCCTTACGGACGAAGCGGGCGGCATGGACTTCGTCGTTCAGGACGACCAGCGTTCCAAGCCCCGCGAACTGCGCCGCGCCTGCAACAATGCCCGCAGCCAAGAGGTTCGCCGGCCCGTCTGCCCCCGGCGCTCTGGCGCCACGCATGGCGCCGGTGACGACCACGGGACGTTCGCTGACAATGAGTGTATCTAGAACGAAGGCCGTTTCCTCGATCGTGTCCGTTCCCTGCACCACAATGGCGCCAGCAAAACCCTCGCCCACCCGACTATCTATCAGCTCGGCGATGGCGACGAGATCGTCCAGGGTCAGCGAGGCGCCGGGCTTGGTGCTATAGGAGACAACGTCGAAATCCGCGATGCGGGCGAGGTCGGGAACCGCCCGCACCAGATCCTCGCCGGTAAGCGTGGGCACGATGCCCGCGCCCGCGCCCTCGGTCATCGTGATGGTGCCCCCCGTTGAGACCAAGAGCACATGCGGCAGCGACGCAGCCATCACGGAGCTCCGCCCGTTGCCGGGGCGGGTTCCGCCTGGGCGTTGTAGATGTCGAGTATCTCTTCGCCCGTGCACATTAGTACGCCGTCATGGGCGAGGATGTAGTCGTATAGCGCTTCCAGATAGCGGATGCGGTGGGGCGCGCCGGTGAGATACGGGTGTACGGAGATCGCCATCACGCGCGGGATGGTTTCGCCCTCCTTGTAGAGCTGGTCGAATTGGTCGCGGCCGCGGCGGAGAATCTCCTCGGATGGCTGCTGCTGGATCGCCGAGATTACAACATCGTTGATTTCCACTGTGTAGGGCACGGAAACCATGTGTCTGCTGCGCGTGCGAATCGGGACGGGCTGGTCGTCGAGCACCCAGTCGGCGACATATTCGATGCCGGCCTCGGCGAGCAGGTCGATGGTTTCAGCTGTCTCGGTAAGGCCGGGGCTTTCCCAGCCTCGCGGGGGCTTGCCGGTGAATGCGCGGATTGCGTCGATGGTCTGACGGATTGATAGAGCCTGGTCGTCGACGTGGTGCATAGGTTTCTGCACGTAGCCGTGGCCCATGAACTCCCAGTCCGCTTCGCGGGCAGCGGTGCAGGCTTCTGCATACTGCGTGCAGGTGGAACCGTTGAGGGCGAGCGTCGCGCGTAGGCCTCGCGATTGCAGCGCCTCCAGAAAGCGCCAGAAGCCGACGCGCATGCCGTACTCGTGCCAGCACCAGTTTGGAATGTCTGGCAGCAATGGTTTGCCCATCGGCGGGGGCAACACGGTGCGCGGCATGGCGATCTCGGGTGACCAGTTCTCCACATTGACTATGGTCCAGACGGCGACGCGCGCTCCGCCGGGCAGCGTGAACGGGCGGCGGCGGGTGATCGGCTCATAGACCACGCGCTCGCGCGCCGAAGTGCCAGCGGGGGAATGGCCAGTTGGTTGCTGACTGTCATAATTTACGTTCATTCTGCGTTCCCTCATCATTGAAGTTTTAAATCCCGACATCGAAGGCAGAGTCGCGCTGTTGGTGCACCCTGATAGGCGGAACGTTGACTGTGCGTGTGAGAGCAAGTCCGGCACCGTGCCTGATTCCAGAAACCAAAGGCTTGATGCGCTACTGCACGCGGCTTTTTCAGTTGACTGCGGTCACGGCATCTGGTGCTGCGAGATAGCGAGCCGCGGATCCGACACTTTTCCCACCCAACAAGATTTGCCGGTGCAGGCCATCAGCCTCCGAGAGCACGTTATGAAGGTAGAAGTGGAAGAGTGAAGTTCGTGCTTCAGATCCTCCTGAAAGCGCTGCCCTTGCGAGATAGACACCACCAAGGGTGAGCGCAAACAGCCGAAGATAGGGCACTGCTCCGGCCAACGCCTCGCTCTTACGTCCCTCGTGGGCTGCCGTTCTGAGAAAAGTGGTTGCAGCGCGCAAGTGTCGAATCGCGGCCTTCAGGACGTCAGCCGATTCCTCGGCAGCTGGCCGACCGGAGTTGCTCAGCTGCCTTGCCGTTTCGCTTAAATCGTCGAGCAGCAGGTCAACGTGTTTCCCGCTGCCTAACGATAGCTTCCGTGTGACAAGGTCTATAGCCTGTATGCCGTTGGTACCCTCATAGATCGGCGCGATACGTGCGTCGCGATAGAGCGCCGCTACGCCGGTCTCCTCAATGTATCCCATGCCGCCGAATACCTGCACCGCTATTGATGTGGCCTCTACGCCGACATCTGTCGAGAAAGCTTTCGCGATCGGAGTCAGTAAGTCGGCGTGATCTTTCCAAAATTGCCGCGCTGTGCCGTCCGACATCCTGGCTTTGTCTATTGCAAAAGCACAGGAGTAGCATATCGCTCGCGCTGCTGCCGTCATCGCCTTGATCGTCAGAAGGTTGCGTTGGACATCAGGGTGATGGACGATCGCAACCACTGTGTCTCCGCCGCTCACCTTTCCCTGCTGTCTTTCCGTGGCGTAGGCGCGAGCCATTTGGAACGCAGCCTCCGCAACGGCAACCCCTTGGATGCCCACTGCCAAGCGAGCATTGTTCATCATCGTGAACATGCAAGCGAGACCTCGGTGTTGCTCTCCAATGAGCCATCCTCTGGCTCCTGCCGGAACGCCATTGGATGAACCGTCTCCAAATACCATCGTGCAGGTCGGCGACCCACGGATGCCCAGTTTATGCTCCAGGCCTGAGCAGAAGACGTCATTGCGCGGCCCGAGCGTGCCGTCGACATTGACAGTGAATTTCGGCACAAGGAAGAGCGATAGGCCGCTGCTCCCGGGTGGAGCGTCGGGAAGTCGGGCGAGCACGAGATGGATAATGTTGTCGCAAAAATCGTGTTCGCCATAAGTGATGAAAATCTTTTGCCCAAATAAGCGATAGCTTCCATCGCCCGCTGGCTCGGCACGGCATTTTACCGCTGCCAGATCTGACCCAGCGTGCGGTTCCGTCAGATTCATCGTTCCCATCCATTCGCCCGCCGTCAGCTTCGGCAGGTAGAGTTGTTTCAACTCTTCGCTAGCATGTGCATCGATAGCTTCGATTGCGCCCATTGTCAGGGTTGGGCCAATACCGAAAGCCATAGAGCCGGAGTTCCACATTTCGAGTGCCGCAACACCGAGCACAGTCGGCAAGGCTTGCCCTCCGTATTGCTCGGGCGCCTGCAGACCATTCCAGCCTCCTGCGATCCACCTGCGATAGAGTTCGCGCCACCCGGGGGGAGTGCTGACTTTGCCATCGACAAGCTTAGCGCCAATCTGATCGCCAACACGACGCAGGGGAGCGATTTCTTCAGAAGCAAAACGCCCAGCTTCGGCCAGAATGGCGTCCAGCAGATCCTCGGTCAGATCGCCGAACTCCCCAGCGTCCATGCTGGCTTTGAAGCCAGCCACATGCTTCACTGCAAATGCGATTTCTCCAACTGGTGCGATGTACATGGTCCTGTATAGCTGCTCAGGTCAGCTTCCCAATGTCGAAAATAATGGATGAACAACGGGTAGAATGCGATCAGCCAGCAGAGGCACTTTGCGAAAAATCCGGTTGCGACTTGTTTTCCAACTGTCGCCATAGCTCCTTCGCTTTGCGAACGTTCTCCGCTTTAACGTGCCCGAAGCCGGCGATTTCCTCAGGAATCTTCGCGATTTCCACAGCGAGATGCATGCTTTCCGGTTTGAGGTTGCGCAATTGGCGGTCAATTGACTCGATGTAATCGACAATCAATTGCCTTTCGGAGCGACGTTCCTCAGTGTAGCCGAACGGATCGAACGCGGTTCCTCGCAACCGGCGCATCTTCGCCAGCACCGAGAATAATTTTAAAGCCCAAGGGCCGAAAGCGACCTTGCGTGGTTCGCCGGTTGCTGGATCTCGCTTTGCAAGCATCGGCGGAGCAAGATGAATCGAAAGTCGATCCACGGCGCTAAAGGTCTCGGACAACATCTCTCGAAAGGCCTTACCGGAATAGAGGCGGGCAACCTCATACTCATCCTTATAGGCCATCAGCTTGAAGAGACCCCGGGCTACAGCTTCTGATAGAGCACCTTCGCTGCCGGTAACCTCAATTTCGCGCCGCCGTACCTTTCCGACGAAGTTCTCATAGCGGGTGGCGTACCGCCGGTCCTGATAGTCAGCCAGGAATTCCACGCGCCGGGTAATCGCTTCCGCTAGTGAGGCTGAAGGTTTGCGATAACCATGCAATGGGCTCTCTATATCACCAGCGATGACGTCGTTAAGGACTTGTGGTTTTTGCGCCGCCAAGCGGCCAAGGCGGAAGGCGGTCGTATTCATGTCGATGGCGACACGGTTCAACTTGATAGCAGCGAGAATAGATCCTTCGGCGACAGGAACGAGCCCGCGCTGGTACGCATATCCGACAAGAAAGAGATTGGCGCCGATGGCATCACCCAGCAGCTTTTCCGCGAGCCGTGACGCCTGGACAAGCTCCACGTTCTCAGTTCCGGCGTCATCTCGAACAATGCCGACGAGCCGGTCCGTCTGAACAGAAAATTTTGGATTACGGATGAAGCCGGCTGTGATCGACTGCTGTTCATTCAAAATGACACGGGTCTTATTCTTCCGGATGACTCCGAGCGCCTCCTTGCTTGTGGTGACAACGAGATCGCCGCCGATCAGAAGATCGGCTGAGCCAGTTGAGATTCGTGACGAATGGATGCCTTCGGGCGACGAGGCGACTCGAATATGGGACGTGACCGGACCACCCTTCTGCGCCATGCCCGTCATGTCGAGTGTTGAACACCCTTTGCCCTCCATATGGGCAGCCATCGCTATGATCGCGCCGATCGTGATGATCCCCGTGCCACCGACACCGGTAATCAGAATGTTCCACGGTTCTGCCAAGCTCGGTGCGCTTGGTTGGGGCAGATCGATGGCGAGAAGGCTTTCGAGATAGGTGGTTGTCGGTTTACGAAGTGCCGCGCCTTCGACCGTTACAAACGACGGGCAGAAGCCATTCACGCAAGAAAAGTCGGTGTTGCATGACGATTGGTCGACGCGGCGCTTACGACCGAATTCCGTTTCGACAGGTACAACTGAAAGGCAGTTCGACTTCTTTGAACAGTCTCCGCACCCTTCACAGACGAGTTCATTGATGAGCACGCGCCGTTCGCTCGTCCCCTTTGGGGCGGCTCGTCTTCCCCGACGGCGCTTTTCGGCAGCGCAAACCTGATCATAAATTAAGACGGATACGCCTGGGTATTCTCGGAGTTCGCGCTGCACGGCGTCAAGGTCACTACGGTGATTAATCGAGACGTGAGACGCGAAAGCCGGCTGTTCAGCGTACTTCTCGATATCGTCCGACACGATCGCAATTCGTTCGACACCTTCGGCGCGCACTTGGTGGCTAATGCGTTGCGGGGTTAGTTGACCGTCATGCGCTTGGCCTCCGGTCATGGCGACTGCGTCATTGAAAAGAATCTTGTAAGTAATGTTTACCTTCGCTGCCACCGCGGCCCGGATGGCGAGTAGGCCAGAATGGAAATAGGTGCCGTCTCCCAGGTTCTGGAAGACGTGTTTGGTCCGTACATATGGCGCTTGACCGATCCAATTTGCTCCTTCCCCACCCATGTGAGTAAAGGTTGCGGTGTCGCGATCCATGTTCAGGGCGAGATAGTGACATCCGATCCCGGCAAGAGCACGGCTGCCCTTTGGTACTTTTGTTGACGAGTTGTGAGGACAGCCTGAGCAGAAATATGGTGTTCGCTGAACCGGTGAAACCGGCAAAGCAGTTGCGGCCTCGAAAGCGGCAATCTCTCGAACTTGCTCGAGGAGCTCCGTTCCATGAAGCCAAGGCAAGAATCGCTGAGCGATGACCTTGGCGATCTGCAACGCAGTGAGATCGTCATGGACGGGTAGCACAGTACGTCCCTGATCGTCCTTCTTACCAAAGACACGAGGTCGCTTGGCAGCCGGAAGTCCGAAAAGGATATCCTTGATCTGACTCTCGATAAGTGGCCGTTTCTCCTCGATGACCAACAGCTCCGGCAGACCTGTTGCAAAGGTGATTATCCCCTCCGGTTCGAGAGGCCACACCATGCCGACCTTGTAAATCGAAAGGCCAAGTTCTGCTGCGCGCTTCTGGCTGATGCCGAGCAGTTCCAATGCTTGGAGAACATCGAGATAGGATTTACCCGTCGTGACAATCCCGAGATGCCGACAGTGGCTGAGAAGGGTGGTTCGATTAATTCCGTTGGCTCTGGCGAAGGCCAGTGCTGCCGGGATTTTCAAGTTATGCAGTCGACGTTCCATCTCCTGGGGTGTATCGGGCCAACGAATGTTAAGACCGCCCGGGGGCATGTCAAAGTCCGACGGCGTAACGAATTGCATCCTTCCACCTGAAGCCTCGACCGATGCTGACGAGTCCATGGTGTCCGCAACGAGCTTCATTGCGGACCAGGTGCCGGCATAGCGGGAAAGCGCCCATCCAAACTGTCCAAAATCGAGAATGTCTTGAATGCCGGCCGGATTCAGAGTCGGAATCATAGCATCCATCAAGGCATATTCGCTTTGATGCGAAGTGGTCGAGGATTTGCATGTGTGGTCGTCACCTGCCAGGATCAACACGCCGCCATGAGGCGCGGAGCCGGCAAGATTGCCGTGACGGAAAGCATCGCCTGATCGATCGACACCCGGACCCTTTCCATACCACATGGAAAAGACCCCCTGTTTGTTGGCAGGCTCATAGAGGTTGATTTGCTGGGTTCCGAGCACGGAGGTCGCTGCAAGATCTTCGTTCACGCCGGGCTGAAAGCGGATATCGGCCGCCTCGGTGATTTTCCTCGCCTGCCAGAAGCACTGATCGACGCTTCCCAACGGTGAGCCGCGGTACCCGGTGACAAAACAGCCTGTGTCGATGCCTGTAGCCATGTCCCGCCAGCGCTGCATTAGCGCCAGACGAACGAGAGCCTGCGTGCCGGTAACAAAGACGCGGCCCTCCGTGAGGGAATACTTGTCATCGAGGCTTACGGAAGCGTAGTCCATGTGGTCCTTCCCTTGCTATTCCTACGGCAATACCATCTAATTTGAGACGGTTCTCGGCGATTTTAGCCTTGAGAGCGGAGCAGTTTGGTGGATAATAGCGCGAAAGCACGACGGAACGACATTTTATGGCAGAAGATATCGACGCGTTCGACTACAAGATCCTTGCTCTTCTGCAGGAGGATGGGCGTATCAGCATGACCGATCTCGCCGAGCGGGTAGGGCTTTCGCCCTCTCCGTGCGCACGTCGTGTGAAGCGACTTGAGGAGGAGGGCTATATTGACTGTTACGTGGCGCTGCTAAACGCCAAGAGACTGGGTGTTGCACTTACGGTCTTTATTAACATCAGACTGGCCAGCCAAACTCGGGCAGCCTTCGACAAATTTGATGCAGAGGTGGCAACCATTCCGGAGATCGTTGGCTGTCACCTCCTGACAGGTGCCTTCGATTATCTCGTTCAGGTGCGCGTGGGTGACATCGAAGAATTTCGCGACTTCATGCGAGATAAATTGACGGCGATCGAAGGCGTGGTTGAGACGCAATCCAGCATCGTCCTTGAGCAATTGAAATCGACGACATCGATCCCCTTCAGGACGCGGTCCACACGCACGAGCAATTCGTCGATCATCCAGCGATAGAGTTATGACGTCTGCCAGGATACCTGCCGGCGGCCGCGGCCGCGCAACGCAGCCACAGCAACGATCTCGGGACTGCCGCATCCGCTTCATCGCGCGGAGCTACATCTTGCTGGAGCAGGCTAGATGGATGCTTCCACCCCCTCCTGGGCCGATTTTACAACCGCCTCCAGCACGGCAATATTGCCGATGATCTGCTCATCCGAAAAGCAATAGGCTGACGTTCCGGCGATGTAGTCGGCGAAATGATGCAAGTTCAACTTGACGGTGTCCACCCACTCGAAGGTTGTGGTCTCGATCGCTCCGCCAGCCAAACCAACCGTGAGTGTCGAGGGTCCGGGAGTGTCTGGATGGGTTTCGTTGCGGCATTCCGCCCACGCTTTGGTTCCAAATACCGTAAGCCGCAAATACAACGGCGTAGCCAGTACAGCATTGATGTAAGATGTCATGCCTGCGCGATGACGGAGCATAGCGGAGACCACGTCCCCGTTATCGCCGGGGAGGACGCGCGAGGCCGTCATTGCCAGCACCTTTTCGACGGGCCCAAATAAGTTCAAGAAGGCGTCTGTCAAATGAACGCCCATGGCCGTCATGCCCGCCGCCGGGCTTTCCATGGCGCTCCGTCGCCAATCCGTCGGTGGCACGTTCGCAAGCTTATCGTGGCTGAAGTTCGCCTCCGCATGCATCACCGTGCCAAATGCGCCCTCCTTCACCATTCGCTCGATTTCGACCATCGGTCCCTCAAACCGTCGTTCATGTCCAATACCGAGCATGACGCCATTTCTCCTGCAGATGCTGACGCTCGCTTCCGCGTCTTTGCGACTGAGGACTAGCGGCTTTTCGCAGAAGACGTGTTTTCCGGCATTTGCGGCAGCCGCAATCTGGCTGGCATGGTCCCAGTTTGGAGTGCAGAGTATCACAAGGTCGACTGAAGGATCCTTCAGAACCTCCTCAAAGGTCCGCGCGGCAGTAAATCCATGCTCCCTTATGAAAGACATGTGGCGGTCTGGGGCCAGATCAGCGACATGGGTAACTTTTATTCTGTCCGAGTTTTTCAGACGAAGTGCAATGTTCTTTCCCCACCAGCCAAGGCCAATGATAGCTGCATTCAGCATAGCGCGTAGCTCCGTTGTCGCGGGATAATATTTTGTGATTTGATGCAGCTTGTATCAAACTGTCTGTATGTCGGACATGCCTTTCAATACTGGATATAGTGCTGCTGTATCCTGCTGATGTCTATCTTGAGAAATTGCTGCAGTGTAATAAGGTAATGCGGCGCTCAACAATGGAACCGGGCAATGGAGTGCTAAGGCGTGGTCCATTATTAGCGACACATCCTTCATGAAATTCTCAATTTTCATGGTCGGCGGTTCGTACTGATTGGCGATCATTAGCGGTGCACGCAGATCGAATACGCGCGAAGTGGCGGCACCACCTGATGCGATTGCAGCGTAAACCATGTTGAGATCGAGCCCAGATCGCTCAGCCATGTTAAGCGCTTCGGCAGTAGCAAGGTTGTGTATTGCGACAAGCAAATTTGCGATTAGCTTCAACTTCATCCCATTGCCGAACTGCCCCACGTGGTGGATCTTCTTCGAGATTGCGTGGAAGGCAGGCTCAAGCCGGGCTGCTGCTTCAGCAGGGCCAGACGCATACACGACCACATCGGCGCTTTCTGCTTGCGAACCGGTTCCAGAGACTGGACAATCGAGCAATATTGCATCTCGCGTCGCGAGCTGATCCCTTGCAGCCTCCTTTGCAGAGACCGGCAAAGTACTCATCTCGGCAACCACGTGGGCGGGGCTCAGCGCAGGCAGACAATCCGCCACAGCAGCTTCTAGCGCAGACACGTTCGGTAGCGCCGTTAGCACCAGATCTGCAGCCGCGAAAACGGAGCGTGCACTTTCATGCGGCAACCCTCCGAGCGTGGTCAACGATTGCCGTGCACTCTCCAGGGGATCGAAACCATGAACCTGAAAACCGTTCTGTATCAGGTTTTTAGCAAAGGCCATCCCCATGATTCCGAGCCCGAGGAGTCCGATCTGCGTTCGCTTAATCACGATCGATGCTTTCCACATTTCGCTGGATGCTAGGTCGCCAGACATGCCGAAGAATGGATTATGAAGGTTCAGGCTTCGGAAAATGACGAGCTCAGCAGGGCAATTTAATGCACATGCAAGATGATCTTGCCGTCAATCGACTGGCCCTTTAGATCAAGCGCAGCCTGTTGTATATCATTCCACGAACGCTCGTCGCCAATCGGCACAGAGAGCTTTCCTGATGCAACGAGATTCTGGATCTCGGCCAGGTCGGAAGATGCATCGCAGTCGACAAACACGCTTCCCAGGTAGAGGCCATGCAAGCGGGTGTCTGCCTTCAGATAAAAATCGCGCGGCTCGAACGTTGTCTTCTGATCAGAGGAATTGCCGCACGACACGCAGACGCCGCCGCGCTTCAGCGAACCAAGCGCACGCCCCAGGCTGGGCCCGCCCACCGACTCAAGAATATAGTCGTAGTCTCCCGCTTGGACGGCGTCATCCATCGTGGGAAACAGTCGCACCAGGTCTACATGATCCTTGCGCAATAGCTCCTCGAGACGCGGCCGCCTACTGATCGCATGGACGCGCGCGCCTGCATGGGCGGCGAGTTGGCATGCGTAACGACCAACGCCGCCCGCTGCCCCAGTGATGAGCACGTCCTTGTTTGTTATATCCCCGGCAAGTCGCTGTGCGCGTAGAGGCGTAATCGCTGCAATCGGCAGTGCCGCCGCTTGCGAGAAGCTGACGCTGTCGCTAAGCGCCGCCATCATACTGGCGCTAACCGCCACATACTGAGCCCAAGCCCCGGCAGGTACGATACCAAACACTCTTGTACCTCTCGGCTGGGAAGAGCCATCCGCAGCAGGCTCTTCGATAACTCCGGCGAAGTCCCAGCCTGGAATATATGACCGGTCCGCGATGAGGGCGGTGCGTGTTTCGCCGGCATTCAGCGAGATCGCATGGACGCGAATCAGAGCCTGATCGTCCCGCCTGCTGGGCAATGGGACCTCTCGCAGCGCCAATTCCCCCGGTTGCAACGGGTCCGCCAACACAGCGAGCATAGCCTGCCTAGCATCGTAGATGGACATTGGGCCTCTCTTCGTTCGTTTCTACACATGTCGACGAACTGCAGCGTTCCGCTGTGGTTCATGTGAGGCTGCCAATGCTATCGATGAAAAGTCTATTGATCAACACGAAAGTGACATGATTTGAGCCAGCTCGTGTGTAAACCGGCCGTTGGCCTCTGCCTGGGCCATGTCGTTTCGGCCAAACGTATTTAAGGCTGGACGGATCAGAGCACATCAAATAACATGACGATTACGCCTTTGCTGCCATAAATAGGAAACTGACATGCATATGCGTCAACTCCCGCAATTCCGCTTGGCCTCGGCGGGCGAGACTAGCTCGTGAGCAACGTCATGCGTCGAAGGTGCCGAAAAGGGAGCAACATTGTGCAGCGATGCGGTGGAAACGAGCCACTTCATGCGCTCGCGCATGCTGTAGGCCGATCCGCCGCATTGCGTACGGCTCAAAATTTTAGGGTCTGGCAGTTCTGCAGCATTTGCTGCAGACGCGACGTGTTGAGAGATATTTTAGCCAAGCGCAGCAATGAGGTGGCATATGAAAAAGAGTGACGAAGCCGGCGTGCAGGATAGTGATAAGGCGGTCCTCAATTTTGGGGTGCGTCTAAAACACGCCAGGCTGGCGCGCGGAATGAGGATAAAGGACGTTGCGGATGCCGCAGACTGCTCGGAAAGTCTGCTTTCCAAGCTTGAGAACGGGAAAATTCAGCCATCTTTGATCGTTCTTCACCGCATCTGCAATGCGCTTGGACTGACATTGGGCGAGCTCTTCTCTCCCAGCGCACCTGATAGCGATATCGTATCCCGCAAGGGGCAGCGGGCAAAAGTGGAGCTTGCTCTCGTTCGCAACGGGCGCGGGATAACGTTGGAACGGTTGGTTCCATACGGGCCAGGTAATCTTTTGCAAGGATATCTACACACCATCGATGTGGGCGGTGAGACTGACGGCACCGTGAAGCATGATGGTGAGGA
This sequence comes from Mesorhizobium sp. 1B3, assembly GCF_050958605.1. Taxonomy (NCBI): domain Bacteria; kingdom Pseudomonadati; phylum Pseudomonadota; class Alphaproteobacteria; order Hyphomicrobiales; family Phyllobacteriaceae; genus Mesorhizobium; species Mesorhizobium sp. 1B3. Next base: position 542,701 of record NZ_JBJHDO010000002.1, read on the forward strand.
GTTCATGTACCTGCTATCGGGATCGATAGATCTCTATCTGGGAGACGAGATCTACCGGCTCGACGAGGGCGATTCCTGCTTTTACCGCTCCGAAGTTCCGCACGGATACAAGAACAGCGGCTCGTCGGTAGCGCAACTGATCATCATCAACACACCCCCAACGTTCTGAGGAGCGTTATGAATGCTCCCGTTGCTGCGTTGCTTCCTGCAACTGCCCGACCACGCTACGAGTGCCTGCAAGATCCTCCGGAGGGATCGCTGCCTCTGCAAAGGGTCCCGCTCGCCGTACGAGAGATCGTATCTGATCGAACAATGGCTACGGTTTTCAAGCAGATGAGCTGTCAGTGATACGCGAAGTCGCAACTATTCTGGTCGCCCCGGAAAACACCGGCAGGTTCGAAGAAGCTGTCGCAGCCGCTCGCCCGATCATCATGGGCGCAGAAGGATGTCTGAGAATGCATCTTGAGCGAGTTGTCGAAGTCGAGGGAAGTTACCGACTGATCGTGGATTGGGAAACAATCGAGCATCACACGATGCTCTTCCGGAATTCTCGTGCATTTGAAGAGTGGCACGCGCTTGCTAAGCCCTTTTTCCTCGAGCCGCCAGCGGTGGTGCACACGGAAATCGTGGCAAGCTGAAGCCGAGGAGGCGGAAAGCTGTCTCCTCATTGTCCGGACCGCGCCCAGGTCGTGAGGTGCGTGCCACGACAACAGCGACCGCAGGATGGTTCTAGAGGCGCCGCGCAAGCGGCGGCCGACAAGGCCTTGAACGCTGCGCGAATCGCGTCTCGTGCGAGCCGCCGTGAGCTCTTCGAGCGGGTGGTGCGCTCGGCAGGAAGCGCCTTCAGTCTCGCACGATCGACATCAGTGCGCCTGGTGTGGCTGGCATTTGCCGCGAACGAACCTGGCGCTGCTCACCCGCTTGGCTCGCTTGACCGCTTGGTGAACCGCTCTACCGGCTTCGCCAAGATCGGGCGTGGGAATCCAGGAGAAAGCTTCCTTGATCACTCTCTAGCGCGTTCTTTGGGACAAGGAGACCCGGAATAATATTCATCAGCTTTTCATAATCGGAAAGTGACTTTCCTATTGAAAAAGCGAGGTGCACAAGATAGCCTTCGTCCTCAAGGTGCATGAGGGGGCGCTCGAATGGAGCTTTATCGGCGCCTGCTGTCGAACGATACTTAGCGAGCAAAAGGCACTTGCGGCGCGAGTGCGCGCTGCGTGCAACTAGAGCCAGATGCGGATGGGGTGATGAGAGATTTTCAATATATTGATAATGCGTATTCGCACGGTATGCAGCGTATCTCATACATCGAACTAGATGGTCGGCCTGCCTTCAAAATGGCCATCCATCGCTCGGGCGATAAATACTACCTGTATACGGCTCATTTCTGGCACAGTGGGCTGTCAGTCGTTGACATTACGGATCCGACAAATCCCCGCTTTGTGAGATTCATCGAGGGGCCGCCCAATACGTTTACTTTGCAGGTCCAAATCGCCGAAGGCAAGATGATCACCTCCATGGAAAAAATTCCGGAGGAATGGGGTGGCGATACGACTAAACCGTTCTCGGAGGGATTTCTAATCTGGGACTTGAGCGATCCTGAGTCCCCCCAGCAACTAGGGCACTATAGAACGGGTGGCCTCGGAACGCACCGGAACTACTACGATGGCGGGCGATATGTCCACGCCACCGCGTTGCCGCAGGGGTATGACGGCCACATTTACCAAATAGTCGACATAAGCGACCCCGCTAACCCCAGAGAGGTCTCACGTTGGTGGCGTACAGGTCAGTGGTTGGCGGGTGGTGAAGGAGGCGTCCCGTTTGGCACATTTCTTCATGGCGGTGCGTATGTCATGGGAGACCGTGCGTACTTGCCTTACAGCGCCGGCGGCTTTGTCATTCTGGATATCTCTGATGTCACTGCACCCAAGCTTGTAAGCGATCTTCCTTTCTCACCTCCTTTTCAAGCTTTCATTTCCGTCCACACCTCGCGGCCTCTCTCCCGCCGCCCGCTTGTCGTCGTCAATTCAGAAGCCATTGAGGAGATGGGTAACGAGCCCCTGGGCTACGCCGGGATCGTAGATGTTTCCGACGAACGTGCTCCCCGGTTGGTCTCTCTCTTTCCCCAGCCCATTCCTCCGAAGGAGCTAGGCATTTCCACGTTCTACGACCGCCCCGGTCGATTTGGTCCGCACAACCAGCATCAATGGCAAAATCAAGACGTGCTGCATAACGACGAGGACCTTGTTTTCCTGACCTACTTCAATGCCGGCTTGCGGGTTTACGACATTTCGAACGAGAGGAAGCCAGTAGAGATTGCGTGCTTTATTCCTGCGGACCCCAAGGAGCGAAAGGGCCCGCTGCCTAAAACAGGACTGGTTACGCAGTCGGAAGATGTTCTCGTCGACAATCGCGGAAATATCTTTGTCAGTGACAAAAACCATGGCGTCTTCGTGCTGGGGCTAGATAAGGGCGCATAACAAATAATCCGGAGGTGAACACATGAGATCATTGAAAGTCTTAAGAGTAGCCGCATTGTTCATCGGCTTCTCGGTCAGCATGGCTTCTGCGCAGACAGCAGTAGAGCGGTATTTGTCGGGAGAGCTGAAAATCTCGACCGAATTTGCATACGATGGTCCACCAATAGTGCTGTCGTATTCAACTTTCCTTGGAAGTTCCGGAACAAATCAGGAGCTTTACCGCGCAATGTGGAAGCGCCTGGACGAGGATACCGGTGGGAAGGTGCAGATCCAGCCATTCTGGTCAAGTTCGCTGAATGATACCCAAACGGGGGCGTTCGAGGCCATCAGCTCTGGTTTGGCGGATATGGGCACATGTTACACCCAGTTTAACCCAGGTGGCTTTGACCTGCATTTCGGCATCCAACTTCCAACTCTCTTCGAGAGTTCAAGTGTCGGTTCGCTTGTATTCAATGAGATATATGCGAAATATTTGCGCGCCGCATATGAGCGCCGCGGCGTGTATCTGGCCAGATTGGGGCTGACGCCCCCTCAGCAGCTATCGACAAAGGAGCCGTTGAAAACCCTCGCAGACATGCAGGGAAAGCGCGCTTGGGCGGCAGGTAGTGTCTCCGTCGCTTCCGTCGCTGCCTTAGGTCTGGAACCAACGACGCTTAAGGCAAGCGAGATATACCCGGGCTTCCAGACCGGGGTGCTGGATGTCGTTCCGATGCATGACGCAGGATTCTACACGTTCCGGCTGAACGAGATAGCGAAGTACCAGACGGAAGTCGATCTTTGGACCAATCCTAACGAACATTGCATAAATCCGGAGCGGTGGAACAGTCTTCCGAAGCCAGTGCGAGACTATCTGTACCACTGGCTGCAGGTATGGACGCAGGTAGAGTCGCAGCTCTACTACGATGCGGAAGCCGAGAAGGCGAGAACGCACATGCGGAACGAGGGCATTGAATTTTTCGAACTCTCGCCAGCGGATGCAAAGGAACTTGCTGGCCGCTACGACAAACTTATCACTGATTGGATTGCCGTGCAGGAGAATGCAGGACAACCGGCCAGTGAGATGATCGCAGAGATAAGGGACCTGTCAGCGCGCTACGCAGCAATGACCCCCGATGAGCGGTTCCTGCAGGTCCTTGATCAACCTGTACCAGGGATGATGCCAGGCTACTGAAGCTATTCGTGCCGATGTCAGTGGGCCATGAAAGCGCCCGCTGACCTGTAAGAAGAGGTGGTACGATGATATGTGGTATTTCAAGATTATTCACCATAGCGGCTTCGCTGTCGATAGCATTCATGTGCCTGTTGGTCGGAATTGATGTTCTCTATCGCAACGTCCTGGGTGCAGGGTTTAGTGCCGTGCAAGATTTGCTGACGGTTGCCCTCACTCTTTACTTCTTTTTCTCTCTGCCGGATTCTTTATACAAGGACGCGCATGTAAGGATGGATATTATATATAACAAGGCTGGTCCGCTGATGCGCGGCTTGGCAGACACGGTCGGGGCAGTTGGCGCACTGATTTTTCTTGGTTCAATAGGCTGGGGGGCGGCATCCAGGATCTGGCAAATGATGGCTGTCAGTTCCGAAACACCGACGATTGGGCTGCCGCTGTGGCCGTTCGCAGCGCTTGTTGCACTGGGATGCGCAGCCGCCGGCCTAGTAGTGATCACCGCATTTCCAAAAGTTGCTGCCGATTTTCGCGGGGAACGTTGATGGCCCATCTCTTAGGATATACGAGCTTCGCTTTCCTGCTTCTGTTAATTGCGCTGGGTGTTCCGATCGCGTGGGCGATTTCCATCGTAGCATTCTCAGGGATGACTTTGCTGTTTGGCTTCAGCCAAGCCATAGCGCAGTTTTATACGACGGCCTTCAACACGGCTGGCGAGTTTCTGTTCGCCTCCATCCCGCTCTTTATTTACATGGGGCTGATCGTCAGTTACGCGCGGATTGGAGAAGATCTCTATGACGCGATGTACAAATGGTTTGGCCGGCTGCCGGGCGGTCTGTTGGTGGCATCCGTAGTCTCGTGCACGATGTTCGGAGCGGTCACGGGGGTGAGCTCGGCGGCAGTAGGGACGATGTCGAAGATCGTGCTGCCTGAGATGCGGCGATACAACTACGACATCAAGATGGCCTCAGGTGGGTTAGCTTCTGCAGCGACGATCGCCATCATGATACCGCCGAGTGTTCTGCTTATCCTTTATGGTCTTTGGACGGAGACGTCGATCGGCAAGCTGTTCATTGCGGGCATCGTTCCCGGTCTAATCCTGACGCTGGCGTTCTCGCTCTATATTATGGCCCGCTGCACGCTGAGTCCCGAACTTGGACGTGCGGGCGATGCGTTCCCGCTCAGGGAGAAGGTCCAGTCACTTCTCAAGATAACGCCCATTTTCGTCATCTTTGGAGTGGTGATCGGTGGGCTGTATGTCGGCTGGTTCACACCAGGCGAAGCCGCAGCTGTAGGCGTTTTGTCGACAATTGCAGTGGCGACTGCAATGCGTCGCCTATCGCTCAACCATCTGTGGGAAGCTGCAAAGCAGACCGTGCAGCTCTCCGGAATGATTTTTGCTGTCCTTATCTCTGCTTCTGTGTTGGCGAGGTTCCTGGCAGCAACGCAGGTTACATCCAGCGTTATCGGTATAATCGATACATCCGATCTGCCGGATCTTGTGGTTCTTTTGGCGGTGCTCGGGGTCTTGCTTCTACTTGGATGTGTGCTCGATTCCTTCGGGATGATATTGCTGACGCTTCCGTTCATATTTCCCGTTGTGACATCTTTGGGCTACGACCCGATCTGGTTTGGAATAATTCTGGTTCTGATGACCGAGCTAGCGCTGATCACCCCTCCTGTTGGGATGAATGTATTTGTCCTGGCAAAAGTTGATGGCCAGCTCAGCCTTGGCGAAATATTTGCAGGGGTGACGCCATTCGTCGTGATAACCCTCCTGGTAATCGCCACCTTCATTGCCTTTCCGGGGATCGTGACGTGGTTGCCGAGTCGAATGTGAGCAGGGCTAATTGCGACTATGAAACAGTTGGATGGCGTTGCAACGGGCGAGGAAAGCTCTGCATTTCGGGAGAAGACGATTCGGCATTTTCCTGCCCGAAATGTAACACGGTTGAATTTCTGAAGACTGCCTACGCCCGATCTTTCCGACGATCGTTGTCTATTGGGTGCCCTTGCTGCGGAGTTGGAAGCCTTGGAGGAGCTTGGGAGCAGGCGCTGGCAACCGCTTCTTCGCTTCAGCCAGAGTTGGTCAAGCTTTGGTTGCCGATAATCTGTGACGATCGCCCTGTTCCGTTCCGTCGTATGTTCGGCTCTGCCACAGCCACATGACGTTCGTGTGTGCCTACCCGTGCGAGACGCAAGAGAGGGTGTTCGACCCCCATGATCGGGCCTTCGCCTTCTGACGGGGCTTGCATGCGCGGCATCTACGATAGCGTGAAGACGGTGGTGAAGACGTCTGCAAGGAGCGGCAATACAACCGAAAGCGAAGCGGCCTACGTGCTCAATGGCCCATTTTACCAGGATACGAACCTGGAAATCCAGTTGCATTTCACTGACACTGGCGGGGCGAGCGATCACGTATTCGGGCTATTCGCCCTGCTCGGCAAGTGCTTCGCACCGCGACTGCGCAACCTCAAGGACCCGGAAATTCACACATTCGAGAAAGGCGATGCCTACCCGGCGCCGACGAGCCACGTCGGTGCACCGATCAATACGGCAAAAAAGATCCACCGCTTTGGACCTCACACTTGTTTCAGAACCCTTGGGAATCGAATCCCCCAATCCCTTAAATCGTAACCACAACCTAGCGACCTTCAGGATAGCAGACCAACACGATGCTTGATGACCTCGATGAACGCCCTGACCACGGGAGGCAGGTTGCGATCCTTGGCCGTCGCGATCGAAATGCCTCTGCCAAGAGGAAGGTGTGGAACATGCAGGACGGCGAAATCGCGTTGATCCAGAAGCTTAAGGAGTCCTTCCGGAACGATGGCGATAGCAAGGCCGGCCCTAACGATTGCGACGGAAGACAGCGCGTGCATGGTCTCCATGGTCGGGGCGTAGGTTAGCCCCTCGGCCGCGAATACCTGGCTCATTTGGGCGTGAATCGCCGACTGTGCAGGCATTGATACGATCGCATAATCCGCGATGTCGCTCAACGCGGGTTTGTGCATCCGCGAAAGCGGATGGTTTCGCGGCGTCAGCACGACCATTTCTTCAATGCACAGTTGCTCAAGGTGCACATTTGGTACCCTTGATGGATCGACGGATGGAGTTAGAGCGAAATCGACGTCTCCGGTCGCGACTCTTTCCAACGCCTGCCCAAAGAAGTCGTCGCGAATAACAACTTCGATTCCCGGATAGGCGTCCCGGAAACCGCGCACGATTTCGGGCAGCATGATCGCCGAGACTGTCGGCGTGGCACCCACTCGGACCCGGCCACGGATCAGTTTCTCCTCGTCCCGGAACTCGTCGAATACGGCATTGAGATCGGCAAGAGCGTTCTCCGCGCGCGACCGCAGCCGTTCACCATGTGAGGTGATCACAACCCGGCGGGTCGTGCGTGTGAACAACTCAACGCCAAGAACCTCTTCGGCTGAGCGGATTCGCGCGGAAATGGCGGATTGCGAAACACCCAGTTTCTCGGCCGCTTGGCTAAAACTGCCGGTCTCGGCCACTGCGACGATCGCCTCCAATATCGACAGGTTCATTGGAAGTCGGAACATTTATTACCCTCGCATATAAGTTCATTAGAATTATGCGTTTGAATCGTCAATGCGTGGATGCCAGCGTGTGGGCGGGAGGAAACTGCATGCGGCGCCGGCGAGGCGCCGGAATTCGGCTCCCACACGAAAAAGGGGATGCCGTCGTGGTGAGCATTTCAGAAGAAATCGCAGCCTTTGCCCTGTCTGACCTGTCAATCCCGGATGAAGTCGTAACGCTTGCGCGGCTTCATTTCCTGGATACGATGGGTGTCGCGGTTGCATCTTCCGGTTTCGAATTCGCGACGGCAATCAGCCGCGCAGCAGCTAGGCTCGGCTCGGGCGCCGAGGCGCATGCCATCGGAACCGGCCAATCACTACCGGCGCCTTCGGCGGCGCTGGTGAACGGTGTTTTGGCGCACGGTCTGGACTACGACGACACGCACATCGCCGCGATCTACCATGCCAGTGCAGCCGCTTTCGCAAGTGCGCTCGCGGCGGGCGAGGCGACGAAGGCCTCCGGCGCAGCCGTGCTCGAAGCCTATATCGTGGCGCTGGAAGGCGGGTGCCGGCTGGCACTGGCCGCCAACGGCGAATTTCACGACCGCCATCTGCATCCGACATCCCTGTGCGGCCCGTTCGCCGCCGCCTGCGCCGCCGCCCGACTTTACGGCATGAAGCACGACGAACTGTCGAACGCCCTTGGACTCTGCGGCTCGCTGGCAGGAGGAATTCTGGAACTGGACGGCTCTTGGATGAAGCGCCTTCATCCCGGCTGGGCTGCACATTCCGGACTTTCAGCCGCTGCAATGGGGAGAGCAGGGTTCAAGGGACCGCGACTGGTATTTGAAGGCCCACATGGTTTCTTCAACGCTCATCTCGGAAGGCAGCCGGATCGAGAGATTCTGCTAGCCGGACTGGGCCGGAACTGGGAGCTGATGGGGCTGGCGATCAAGCCCTATCCCTGCTGCCATTTCATCCACGCCTTCGCCGATGCGGCAATCGAATTGCGCGAAACGCCGGGTTTTGATGTGCAGGCCGTCGCACGGATTGATGCGCCGCTTTCGCAGCGCCTGCATCACCTGGTCTATCAGCCCGCAGACAAAAAGCGCGCGCCCCAGTCAGAGTACGACGCACTGTTTAGCGTGCCTTACGTGATCGGCCTGGCGCTGGTTAAAGGCAAGGTGGATGTGGCCGGATTCTATGATGGCGATCTCGCCAATCCCGCGGTGCTAGACATCGCGTCGAAGGTGACCTGCACCTTCGATGACAAGAGCGATTTTCCCGCCCATTTCCCCGGCGAGGTCCGGATCGAGATGGTCGACGGAACGCGTCATGTCCTGCGCAAGGCTCAAAGCCGCGGTACGCCTGGTCTGCGGCTGACCGAAGCCGAGATTCTCGAAAAGTTCCGCAGTAACGTGGCCCGTGAATTGCCGGCCGGCCAGATGGAAAAACTGGAACGCTTGGCGCTGGATATCGGAACTGTAGCTGATGTCTCCTCAATGGTCGCCGTCACGAAGCATCGATTGCAGGGAGTAGCGGCAGAATGAAAATGATCCGAAACGAGCGCGGCCTCCTCTACGAGGATTTCGAAATAGGGCAGGTGTTCGAGCACCACTGGGGCCGCACTTTCAATGCGTCCGACGCCAGCACGTTCGGCAACATGTTCATGCAAATGAACCCGATTTTCTTCAACCGTCCATACGCCGAGGCGCTCGGATACAAGGACATCCTGATTCCACCGATGTTCGTCTTCGCTACTGTGCTCGGACTCTCAGTCGAGGACCTTTCCGAGGCGGGCGGACCCTTTCTGGGCGTCGACGAGGTCTCGTTCGGAGCACCGGTCTATGCGGGCGATACGGTCTATTCCCGTTCGACCGTGCTGTCGCAGCGCCGGACCGAAAGCCGTCCCGGATGGGGTATCACCGAATGGCACACCATCGGCACCAATCAGCGGGGCGATGAAGTCGTCAATTTCAAGCGCCGGAACCTGTCGAAATGCCGCACAGAGGAAGGAATGAAGGCATGAGCGAACTCCCCGACGACATCCGCCAGATGCGTGACTCCGCACGATTGTTCGCGGACAAAGAGATCGAGCCGATTGCCCAGGGTCTACACCTTGCCGATGAAGAGATCCCCGACGACGTGCTGAAGAAGATGTGCGACATGGGCATCTTCGGCCTCATGGCCAAGGAGGAACTGGGCGGGCTGGAGATGGGCAACCTCGCCGTTGCCGTAGTGACGGAAGAACTGTCGCGCGGCTGGTTCTCGGTCGGGGCGCTGCCGGCGCGCAACTGGGGCCTGATCGAGATCATTTCGCGCAACGGTACTCCGGACCAGAAGAAACGGTTTCTGCCGGGACTTATCTCCGGCACGTTGCAGGCGGCGCACTCGGGGACTGAACCCGAAGCCGGGTCGGACGCTGCCAACATCAAGACGATGGCCGTCAGAGACGGCGACGACTACTTGGTCAACGGCACCAAACTCTGGTGCACCCACGCCCGTCGCGCAGATATCATCTCGTGTTTTGTGCGGACCTCGACAGAGAACAAACATTCCGGCATTTCGCTACTCCTTATCGAAAAGCCACGGGGCACGTTCCCCAGCCCGGAGTTCACTGCGCAGAAGCTGAACACCGTCGGATATCGCGGGATGCACTCCTACCAGCTCTTCTTTGACGGGCTTAAGGTCCCCGCGGCGAACCTCGTGGGCGGCGTCGAAGGGATGGCGTTCAAGCAGCTGATGGCAACCTACGAATTCGCCCGAATGCAGTTTGCGTTTCGCTGTATCGGTCTGGCACAGGCGGCCTACGACAAGGCCCGCGAATACGCCAGCACTCGCGTCCAGTTCGGCAAGACAATCGATACCTTCCAGGCGATCCGGTTCAAGCTGGCTGACATGGCCACCGGCATCGAGGCCGCCCGGCAACTCGGCTACATGGTCGCACGCAAACTCGACCGAGGCGAACGTGCTGATCTCGAAGCCGGAATGGTCAAGCTCTTCGCCGCCGACATGGCACAGAACGTGTGTCACGAAGCCGTCCAAATCCACGGTGGCATGGGTTTCGCCGACGAGACCGCCGTGAACCGCTACTGGCGGGACTCCGGGCTGCTGACCATCGGCGAAGGCACGTCCGAGATCCAGCGAGAAGTCATCGCGCGTCGTCTGATCGAGGGGCGGGGCTGATGGCGATCACCGGACGCGGCAACTACTTCGAAAACTACGAAGTCGGGCAAGTCTATGACCATGCCCGAGGGCGGACCGTCACCAACTGGGATAACTATGCCTTGACTCACATGTCGATGAATACCGCATCGGCGCATTTCGATCTGCTGCTATCGACCTCGGCGATGGACGGGCGTTTCAAGGAACGGATCGTCGCCGGCCCCTGCACGCTGAACATCGTGATCGGCCTGACCACCGAGGACATGAGCGAAAACGCCTTCATGGATGTGGGCATCGACAAGATTCGGCTGCACGCACCGGTGTTTCAGGGCGACACGCTCTATGCACGTTCCGAAGTGCTGGAGCTGCGGGATTCAAACCGCGAGGATGCCGGGCTGATGCGCTACCGCTTTGTTGGTCGCAATCAGGATAACACCGAAATCGCGACGGGCGAGCGTATCGTGCTGGTAAAACGCGCCAGTCACTGGTCGGACCACGACGCAAGTTTTGGAAGGAAGACAGCGTGAACGGGATGGCTCCCACCGGCCTGAACGGCATCATGGTTCTCGACCTCACGCAGGGCGTGGCAGGGCCGTTTTGCACCCGTCTCCTGTCGCAGATGGGCGCGCGCATCGTCAAGGTCGAACGACCTGGCACGGGCGATCTGATTCGGTTCTGGGACGATATCGTGCATGGCATGTGTTCCGGACACGCCTGGGTCAACCCCGGTAAGGAAAGCCTCGCCCTGAACCTCAAGGAAGCGGCCGGACGCGAAATCCTGATGAACTTGGTCGAGAAGGCCGATGTCATCATCGAGAATTTCGTTCCGGGCACCCTTGAAAGCTGGGGACTGGGATATGAGGCGTTCAAGGAACGCAATCAGAAGGTGATCTTCTGCCGCGTCTCTGGCTTTGGACAAGAGGGCGTCTATTCCGACCGCGCTGCACTGGATCTGATCATCCAGGGCGAGACCGGCCTGATATCGACGAACGGCACGCCGGCCGAACCCGCCAAGATTTCCTTGTCCGTCTGCGACATTTCTGGTGCGATGTATGCGACGGTCGGCATCCTCGAGGCATTGTTTCACCGCGAGCGGACTGGGCGCGGGCAAGAGGTCCAAGTTGCGCTCTTCGACGCGATCATGACTTGGACGGGCTATTTCCCCTACATGCTCTGGTACGGTGGCAAGGCACCGCAACGGGTCGGGCTACATCACCACACGATGGCGCCCTATGGCCCCTACATGGCAGGTGACGGCAAGCAGGTCATCGTCGCTGCGGGGGGCGGCCATACAGTCATGTGGCGCAAGTTCTGCGAGGCGATCGACGACATTGCGCTGTTCGACGACCCGCGCTTTAGCGGGAACAACCAGCGACTGGAAAACCGGGCGGCACTCGACGAACGAGTCGGTGCCGCTTTCGCCAAACAGGATCGCGCTTACTGGCTTGAGCAGTTTCATAAATATGGGATCCCGGCAGGGGCGCTGAACACCTTGGAGGATGCGTTGGATCATCAGCGCTTCCAGGATCGTCAGATGATACTTGAGGTCGAAAGCGCCATCGGGCCGGTCAAAGTGTTCGATTTCCCGCCGCGCCTATCGGATGCGCCTTCGATTAACCGATTGGGGCCGCCGCTGGTGGGCGAGCACACCGACAGGATTCTCAGGGAGATGGGCTTCTCCGACGACCGGATCGCGGACCTAGCCGGCCGGGGGATCGTCGGAAAGCCGGCGGAGAGGGACGATGGCTGACGCTGGACGCACCGCCCGTTCTGCCAGCGCGGCTCTGGCCGAATTCTCCGCCGGGACTCTTGGCCGTTACATTCCCGAAACCGTCTCCGCACTGATGCGCCAGTGTCTGCTCGACTTCCTGGGCAATACGGCCTTCGCCGCCGTCCATGCCGACAGCACCGAAGCGGTGCGAAGAGGGCTGCTCGAATTCGCTGGAGATGCGCAAGGGAAGATCACCGTGGTCGGCGAGACCAAGACCCGCCCGGCTGGCCTTGCTGTGCTGCTGAACGGCACCTACGCGCATTCGATGGATTTCGACGACACCAACTTCTTCGGGAAGCTGCATCCCGGCGTGACGGTCATCCCCGCAGCACTGGCCGTGGCCGAGGAGACGCATGCCACCGGGCGTGCGCTGATGGAGGCCATCGCGATCGGCTACGAAATCGCCTGCCGCGTCGGCGGTTCATTGGGCGAGGCGACCTACGCCCGGGGGTTCCATCCAACGCCGATCGGCGGTCTGTTCGGTGCGGTGGCGGCCGCGAGTCGACTGCTGACTCTGGACGGGAAGACGATCGACGCCGCCTTCGGCCTCGCGGGAAGCCGCGCCTCGGGTTCGATGCAGTACATGGAAAATGGGGCGTGGAACAAGCGCCTGCATTCCGGCTTCGCAGCGCACGATGCCCTGATGGTGACCCGTCTGGCAAAGGCCGGCGTGACCGGTGCGGCGCAGGCGCTGGAAGGACGGGCCGGTGTCCTGCAGGGCTATTCGCCCGAGCCGGATGCAACGAAACTGACCGCCAAGCTGGGCACCTACTGGGCCGCGGCAAAAACCGCGATCAAGCCCTTCCCGAACTGTCGTCTGAACCACAGCGCGATCGAAGCGGCGATCGAGATGCGAAAGCGGCTCGCTCCCGTGCAGCAGGGTAGGTACGAGGTCCGCCTCGACCCGACCTCATATCGTCTGGTCGGTGAGGACGTGCCTGCCAAGCGTGCCCCGCAGAACATCGTGGATGGGCAATTCAGCGTCTATTTCCAGGTTGCCGCCGCGCTGTCGACGGGGCGTAGCGACTGGGGCAGCTACGCGCTACTGGGAGACGCGGAGGTCGAGAAACTAGCCCGGAGGATCTCCGCCGTATGCGATGACGGCCTCAAGGCCGGCCATACGATCTTGAGCGGCCGGCTGGGCGATCGCTCGGAGACGATCGAGATAGCGGAGCCCATGGGCGAGCCCGGACGACCGCTGGGCTGGGACGGTGTGCTGGCCAAGTTCATGGGGCTCGCGGGACCGGCCCTGGGGGTCGATCAGGCAACGGCCCTGGCAGAGTCGGTCGCCGACATCGCGGAAGCGGATGACGTGGCGCAAGTCATGGCGTTGGCCCGGAGGTCGGCGTGAGACGCGATACGGTTCTGCGGCGCAGCCAGCTCGTCACGCCGGCCGCCAAACCCACCGTCGTCGTCAAGGCGCTTGCCTCGGGCGCCGACAGCGTCATCCTCGACCTCGAAGATGCGGTGCCGGCGGACCGGAAGGCCGAAGCGCGGTCCGTCCTGGCGGGTACGCTTGCGGATGCCGCGGTCCGGGTCGGCGAAGTCGCGGTGCGCATCAACGGACTGCACACGGACTGGTGGCTGGACGACATGCGCGCCTTATGCGGTCTGCCGATCAGCTCGATCGTCATCCCGAAGGTTCGGTCTCCGAGCGACGTGGTCTGCATTGACCGAGTGGCGCATCAACTGCGTCAGCACGGGCTGGCAGAGGTGAGTCTGCAACCGATGATCGAAACGCCGGATGCGGTGCTGCAGGCCAAGGCCATCGCGGCTGCCAGCCCGTGCAACGTCGCCCTTCTCTTTGGGATCGGCGACTACATTGCCCAAACCGGAATGCGGTTCGGCTCGACGGGGACGGACCTCGCCCGCGCGCAGGTCGCATTGGCCGCCCATGCCGCCGGGGTCGATCCGATCGACCACGTCTGGCCCTACGCCAAGGACCTGGAGGGGCTCGAAAGGGACGCGCGGGCCGGTGCGGCGCTCGGCTATGCCGGCAAATGGGCGGTCCATCCCGCACAGCTCGAAACACTCCATGCGGCGTTCATGCCCACGCCAGCGGAACTGGACGAAGCTAGGCGCATCATTGCCGCCTACCAGGCGTCCGTGGCGGAGGGCATCGGCGCATTGCTGGTGGAAGGGCAACTGGTCGACGAAGCGGTCATCAAGATCATGCAAGGGCGATTGCGCATGGAGATGGCTGAACGCACGTAGCGGCCGAAAGGGCCAAGGAGGAGGAAGTAGCCATGAAACATGCATTTTTCGGACTGGCCATGCTTGGCCTCACGACCCCCGTGATGGCGGAGGATCTGGTCATCACGTCGGAGGTGCCGGCGAGCCATTGGAAGAGCGAATACGTCAACGAGTTCGCCGAGATGGTGAAGGACCGCTCTGGTGGCGAGATCGAAGTCAAATTCTATCCCGCGGGGCAGCTCTACAGCGACAAGGATGCCGTTGCTGCGATCGGTACGGGTGCGGTGCAAATGGTCTGGCCGATCAGCGGCAACCTCGATGCACTGGATTCGCGGCTGGGCCTGCTTGGGCTGCCGTTCACATTGTCCGACGATCTGATGAGCAACCCGGAATTCAGCGCGGACATGGCCAGGCTTGTTTCCGCGCAGGTAGAGGACCGCGGGATCGCCATCCTGGGTTTGCTGCGCGCGACCGATGCGATTATTGTGATGAAGGACACTCCGGTTACGCAGCTGTCGGATCTTGCAGGCAAGCGTATTCGGTCGGGTGGCGGTACGACCGCGCGGGACATGGTCGCACAGATGGGTGCCAACCCAATCAGCCTGCCCGCATCGGAAATGGTGACGTCCATGTCCCAGGGCGTGATCGACGGTGTTCTGACCTCTCCGGCGGGATGGAAGACAATCCTCGCCGATACTGCGTCCGAGGCGGCGCTGGTCCCGGGCATGTTCCTGGCCACCTATTCCATAGTCGTGGATGCAAAGTGGCTCGAGGGGCTGAGCGACAAGAACCGTGAAGCCATCACTTCCGCCGCACTTGACGTTGCGTCGGCGCAATGGGCTGACGCCGTAAAGAAGGACAACGCCGATCTCCAGGAGATGATTGACGCCGGAAAGGGGTACCACCTCATCGAAGGGCCTCAATTCGATGAATTTCGTGCGGCAGCGCAGCCGGTGATCGACGCCTTCGCAGAGAAGCATCCTGACACCTGGAAGGCCTACCAGTACGAGGCTGCAGAATATGCCAAGTAATCCGATCGCCGGTGGCTTCGAAAAATTGCGCATTTCCCTCTCGGGAGGTTTGCTCACCTTCGCCACGCTTGCCCTCTTGGTCTCGCTCGGGACGATGCTTTTCGAGTCGTTGTCACGCGCTTTCTTTTCGACAAGCTATTTTTGGGCGGAGGAGGTGGTGCGGTTCGCCGTCATCGTCACGGCCTTTCTGTCATTGGCCGCTGCAGGGGCACAAGGTCGCCACATCCGTGCAGAGTATTTCGTGAGCCTGTTGCCCCGCCGCATCCAGATTGCAGCCTGGGCGGTGGCCGTGCTTGCGGGGCTCGTCTTCTCCTGCGTGTTGGCGTGGTCGGGCTGGGGCCAGACCTCCCATCTAATGCGCACCATGATGCGCAGCGAAAGCAGCCTGGAGCTGCCGATGTGGATCATCGCCCAGTTTATACCTATTGGCGCTGCGCTTCTGGCAATCTTCTACTTCAATCGTCTCGTTGGCCTGATGAGGCGGCCCAAGGACCCCTTCTCGCCGGTTGAGGAAGAGGAACAACTGCTGTGATCGGTTTCGCTGTAGTTCTGCTACTTCTACTTCTTGCGATCGGCGCGCACGTCGGAATTGCCATGGGCCTGACGGCAGCGATCATGTTGTGGCTGGATGGGCTGCCGGTGGCAATCGTGTCCCAGAATGCGTTCAGGACGGTGGACAGTTACGCTCTGGTCGCGGTGCCCTTCTTCATCCTCGCCGGTGAGCTAATGATGAAAGGACGCATCGCCGAGATACTCGTCGAGCTGATCGGTTCTATCATCCGAGCAATGCGAGGCGGGCTCGCCCTGACGGTTATGCTAGGATGCGTTTTCTTCGCCGCCGTATCGGGCAGTTCTGTAGCCTCGGCCGCGGCTATCGGCAAGTCCTCGGTCTCAATCCTGTCGGACGATGGCTATCCCAAGCGGTTCGCCGCCGGCATAGTCGCGGTAGGGGGGACATTGGGCTTGATGATACCGCCATCTCTGACCTTCATCCTTATCGGTTCGATGATCGGTCTGCCTATTGACCGTCTCTTCATCGCAGGTATCTTGCCTGGCATCCTGGAAGCGGTCCTACTTGGGGTAGCCGCGACACTCATTGCCCGCCGACGTGGCTACGGCACCAAACTTCCCAGTCCTGACTGGCGGTTGTTTCGCAAGTCATTCGCCCCGGCGTTTCCCGCAGTCATCTTCCCAGCACTTATCATCGGCACTATCTATGGCGGCGTATTCACGCCCACCGAAGTATCCGCGGTGGCAGCCGCTTACGCAGCTTGCCTATGCCTTTTCATTTATCGAACCGCAGATCTCCGTGAGGTTTGGGAGGCCTGCAAGTCCACCGCTTTAGCATCCGGCATGATCTATCTGATCGTCATTGGAGGCTCGCTCCTGGCCTTCGTGCTGACTCGCATCGGTTTTGCCGATCAGCTTACCGAACTTGCGCAAGCGATAAACATGCAGCCGTGGATGTTCCTGATCGCGGTCAATCTTGTTCTTATCCTGCTGGGCATGTTCGTTGATGGTGTATCGCTGATCGTGCTGACTGCGCCGACATTGTTCCAGATGGCTCCACATTTCGGCGTGGATCCTATCCATCTTGCCGTGATTATGACTGCGAACGTCGAGATTGCGACCTTAACTCCGCCGGTCGGCCTTAATCTCTTTGTGGTTAGTGGGATATCCCGACTTCCAGTGGAACAAGTCGTTCAAGGAGTATTGCCATTCTACTTGGTCCGTCTAATAGCGCTCGTTTGCATCACGTTCGTTCCATGGTTTAGTCTGGCGTTGGTCTCCTGAATATCCTTGATCCAAGCTGAATCACGCAGCATCGAGATGACGGAAGGCAAGAAAGACGGAGGAATTCAACAAAGAAATTTCTCGGCCTGCCTCCCGGCTCTCGTGAACCGCCCCAATTCGACCGGAGAGTTCGGTATAGTCGGGAGGACTCGACCATCTCGAAAGCGTAGCGTTCTTCTGGAACTTGCATCGAAGTTGCACGTGGCAGCATTACTCCTAATATGAGGCCACTCGGCCCCACAAAATGGCAGATGAATTCGAAAATTGGCTGCACGGTCGGGCAATAATTGTTGATGTAGTGAGCAAAGCTGGGGTCTCCGTGGCTTCGGCCTCGCAAGCATTGCGCGGTGCTGGCTCAAGGCGTTGGCGCAGAAGCGCTTTCGCTTGCCCGTCCACAGTTCGCGCGCCTCACGGATGTCGGGCGCTGCTGCTCTCTGGCCTGAAGCGTTTTCTGTGGCTGAGCCCAAGACGGTGCAACAGACGCCCGACGCTGGAGCGATGGACCATCACCCCGCGCCCCTTCAAGTTCGATGCACAGCTCGTCCAGCGTCAGTTCGCGGTTCTGCGCCATGCGCTCCCTGGTAGACCTCGAGAATGCGCTTCACCAGGGCTAGGCGCTCGGATGGTTCGGTCGCGCTCCACGGCGCAAATGCCGCCTTAGCGGCGGCGACGGCCTTGTCGGTGTCGGCCGTGGTTCCGTGAACGATCGTGGCGCATGCCTCCTCGGTCGGAGGATCGAAGACTTCCAGCGCCGCCGCCGCTCGATTCGATCCATTTTCCGTCGATGTAGAACTGGCGCTTTTCGATCATGTCTTTACCTGCGTGTGCGACGGCTCGCCCTCCTGTGATGAGGATCGGCTCAGCTCACCCCGAGCATCTCGGACGCGCAGTTTAGGGCGAGTCACCTCACCAGCAGCAGCGGACATACGGTCTTACTCTTCATCGGATAGATATTGGAACTAAGTACCACAGCGCGTACCTAGTTCTTTATCATCTGACGCTCCGTAGCATGGAACCGGAACGCCGTGGCGATCACGCACTTGCAATGCGAGCGGGGTGCAGCTCTGTGACCTTGCCGTCCTCAATCCGAACGCCATAGCTTTCCCAAGCGGCGTCAGCCGACACGAACCTTTCGGATACATCGCGGAGGACTAGCTCGACCGGTCGCTCCAAGGGGTTTCCCCATCCGCCGCCACCGCTAGATTCTAGGACGATGAGATCACCGGCTTTGAATGGTATGCCGCCATACACGCCAGGATATGTCTGAGGGGCCCCTCCTTCTCTATACAACGTCACACGCCCGAGCCCCCCCGGACCGCCCCCATTTGTGCCTGGGCAGGGAATGAGAGTATTGCTCAACCGCGGCGAGAAGTCGCCATCGCACATCATCCTCAGCGCGCGCTTCGCGCCGCAACCGCCGCGGAACTTTCCCACGCCCCCAGAATCAGTCCGAATCTCATATCGTTCGATTTGGACGGGATAGACAGGTTCGAGTTGCTCGACGGGATAGTTGCGCTGAGCGGCGCCGTATATTACATCCGGGCCGTCGCCGAACGGACGCGCACCTTGCCCGGGTCCGAGCGTTTCCCCCAACGTCTTTCCATCTTCGAACGCGAATCTGCATACGATATGCACGGGGCTCGAGGCTGACATCTTGCCCGCGCTCATCTCAGCGAGAATGTCGGAGATGTCATTGATCAGCGCGCTTCGCGGCATGGCGCGGTTGGAGAGAGCCGCCGGAAACGTTGGCGCCACCACGCTGCCCTCACGTAGGACAAGCTCGGTGATCGACTGCATGCCCCCTTCGTCGTTTCCGATTTCCGGATCGAGCACTTTGAGCTGCATCTGGACCAACAAGCGAACGCCATTCAAGCTAGCGATATAGTTGAGTGGAGCCGGCACCTGGTCGTCCGAATCGGTCAGATCCAGTATCATCTGATCACCGATCTTCTTCAACGTCGCGCCAACCTTCAATTTCGGCAGGCTCGTCGACATGCCGTCCGCGTAGTTGACCGCGGAATAGCTGCCATCCGCGAGAACATCGTGGATGATGCGTTTTATCCGAGCTTCCGAGCGGGATAGCGACCACTCAACGGTGTCCTTGAAGGCCACATCGCCCCACTTGCGGATCAGCGCTTCAGCCCGAGCGACGCCGAGTTGGCATCCCGCACGCAGGGCACGCCAATCGCCCTGGACGAGATCGGGGCTTCGCGTGTTGCGCAGCAAGGTCTCCATGAAGGTCGGATCAACATTGCCATTGCGGCCGACACGCATCGGCGTGAATGCCATTCCCTCATGGAACGTGTCTTTCGCTTCCATGGCACTCGAGCCATAAGTCAGGCCACCGACGTCTGCCAAATGGCCGAATGTGACAGAGAATCCCAGCAGATCCTCCCCGCCGGAAAAGAACGGCATCGTGATGACAATGTCCGGCAGGTGACCGACGGCGCCCTTGGTCGAGAACGGATCATTGTAGAAGAATGTGTCTCCAGGTTCGATCTCCTCAACAGGAAAGCGATCGAGAATGGGCTGAACAAGACCAGGCCCAGAATAGGAGGTCAATACGTGTATCATCCGGCCTCTCGAATCGAAAAGGCCCATGAAATAGTCTTTCTTGTCCTTGATCACGGGGGACATAGCAGCGCGGCCGATCAGGACATCCATCTCGGCGACAGCTGCCTTGATGCCACTGAGGATGACTTCGCGGGTGACCGCATCGGACTGGGGTCTTATCTTATCAAGCATATGCAAGATCCTTCGCATCGGCATCTGAGATGACGGGCACAAATGTTATTATTAACGCGCCATTTTGCGCGACTGTGGTGGTGGTAAACGGCGGCAAGACGGTGGTGCTGTCATATTCCTGCACGATTGCAGGTCCGCTGACGACGTCACCCGGGCTCAGTGCTTCGCGTTGGATGACGGCAGTTTCCATCCATCCTGCGCTGTCAAAGAAGACCATGCGCTGAGTTTTGGAGCCAGCCATCCTGGCCTTCGCATTCGGCCTAGCCGCATGCGGCAGGATCCCGAAAGCCGATGACCGAACACGTACCACCTCGATGGGAACGTCCCTGAGAGAATAGCCGTAGCGTATTTCGTAGGTACTATGGAAATCTTGGCTGACACGCTCTATTGCCGACGAATCGATGCGGCCTTGCTGAACCTCGATGATGAGTTCGTATCCTTGGTTACTGTATCGCAGATCCAGATATCGCCGTTGGTTGTGATCAACTGTCTTTGCGCCTCCTTCGAGCCACGCGAGCCCCTCTTGTTCAAATTGCGCATAGATGTCGTTGAGCGTTTCAACGGAAATGCCATCAAGCCTCACGGGAGCAGCGAACGAGTGGACGAAATGTCGGCTCAGGTCTGCCGCAAGCAGACCTTCTGTTGTGAATACACCAGGCGCCGGCGGCACAACGACCTTGGGAATTCCGATCTGCTGGGCGACATCGACAGCATGTAGTCCGCCGGCACCTCCGAACGGCATAAGCGCATATTCGCGCGGGTCGCGGCCTCGTTCGGTTGAGATGTGACGTATTGCTGCCGCCATGTTCGCGTTGGCCAAGCGAATGATCCCGGCTGCGGCGCTGATTGGGTCGATCCCGAGCGGGTCCGCGACGTAAACTTCAATAGCCCGTTCGGCCGCCCGGCGATCAAGCTTAAGTGAGCCGCCGGCCAATTCTTCAGGCAATAGCCCCATCACAAGCAAAGCGTCGGTCACGGTAGGCTCAACGCCCCCTTTCCCGTAGCAGACGGGCCCAGGACGCGAACCCGCGCTTTCGGGTCCAACCGTAAACCGACCGTCGCGCACACGCGCCAACGATCCGCCGCCGGCACCAACCGTATGAACATCCAAAACCGGAATTGCCAAGGGGAAGTCGCCAATGTACCCATTGACAGTCACGTCGACAGCCCCCTCCTGCGCGCAGGCAACATCGGTGCTGGTCCCCCCGACATCTAAGGTAAAGATGCCCGGCTCCCGCAGTTCTGCAGCAAACTTCGCAGCTCCCGCGGCACCGCCGGCAGGCCCGGAAAGGGCCGTGTGAATCGGCAGGCGTCGAGCGGAACTCGCACTCAACACGCCACCGTCCGACGCCATGATGTAAAGCGGGGCCACAACACCGATGGCGCGAAGCTCATTTTCAAGCGCGCTCAGGTACTCGGCTACTACCGGCATCGTGTAGCAGTTCAACGCCGCCGCCATGCTGCGTTCGTATTCACCTGATTGCGGCAGAACATCGTGAGAGGATGTGACATGGACGCCGGGCAGTTGTTCCCGAATGGCAGCGGCCACTTGCACCTCGTGCTCTGGATTGATGAAGCTGTTTAGCAGGCAGACGGCAACCGAAGTCGGAGCAAGAGCCCGTAGCTTGTTCACCGTCGCGACAAGGGCCTCTTCTTCAAGAGCCACAACGTGTTCGCCCTGCCAGCTGGTGCGCTCCCTGACTTCAACTACCCGGTCGCGCGTGATTGGCCGACGTATCTTCAACCAATGATGACCGGTCGCGTCGCGTGGGGCGTCGTGGCGCCCTATTTCTAGCACATCAGCGAAACCCTCCGTCGTAACAACGGCAGCCCGCGGATTACTCTGCTCTAGGATTGTGTTGGTAGCGAGCGTTAGCCCGTGGACCACGCGGCTGATCCGTGAATGTGGAATACGGGCGTCCGCACAGATCATCTTGACCCCGTTTACAAAGGCCTTTTGCGGGCCGACATCGCTGAGAACCTTCTTCACCCAGCGGGCACCGGTCGAAAGGTCGCAAAGCGTCAGATCTACAAAAGTCCCGCCAACATCAACGGCGAGGGCGAATTCGGCTTTGTCAACTTGCGTCATTTTCTTCTCCCGATTCACTCAGGCGCGCCCTGCCAGCTGACAGCTTGAGCCTGCCAATATTCCAGTTGGCGGAAAAATGTGCTGACCAACGAACCAAGTTTCTTGTACCCTTCCGGACTAGTGCGCATGGCATGTGGGGTGCCCGGAATGATCTCAAGGCGGGCGAAGGGTATGAGACGCGCCAGTTCCTCGCCAAGTCGCGGCGGATCGACAACGTCGAGCTCGCCATGCACGACGAGGCAGGGTGCTTCGATCCGTGGTAGTATGTCACGCGCATCATGTTCGTTGGTGGCGCGCTGGATGCGGCGCAAGGCTGATAAATCCGCTGACTTGAACTCACCCCATGAGCCTTTAGCCGACAGGATCTCGTCGGAATGGTCATTGAAGTATTCCGGCGTGTGTATCAGTAGCGCCCCATATCTCTGGTATGCCTCGAACCCGCCATGTTCGAAGGCGAACTGGGCCATCGCGAACTGTGCTTGCTTGTAGGTGTCAGGACCGGCCCAACCGGCGACTAACACTATGCCCTTGACGAGGTCCTTGTGTCGGGCGGCGAGATGCTGGGACAGGCAGGCCCCCAGGCCGCCATGTCCAAAAACATGGACTCTCCCGAAGCCAGCATGACGGATAACCGCCGACGCATCGTCGGCAAGTGTGACCGTCGAGATGGACGAACTGTCGTCTGTCGAGCGCCCCAACCCGCGATGGTCGTAAACGATCGTAGTGAACCCCTCCCTTAGCTGAGGGGGTAACCGATCGTGCCCCGCGCCGGTCAGAATGCTCCATCCTCCGGGGCAAATCACCGCCGGTCCGTCTCCGCGCACCTCATAGTAGATGCGACTTTCTCCAACCTGTGCGTATGGCAAAACCAGCTCTCCATTCTCGGTGATTGCGAAACTGCCGCGCTCAGGCGGCGGTCCCCGCGAGTTCGCGCCATCGATGGCAGGCGACGCTGGCCCAGCCAAGGGTCTCCGATGCAGGCTCGGTCGTGCGGCACTGATCGGCGGCAAAAGCGCATCGCGGCGAATAGCGGCAGCCTGATGGAAGCTTGCCATGTGACGGAGGCTCGCCTGTTTCAGGCATGTCCTTTAACTTATGCTTGAGACTTGGCCGGGAATTCAGCAGGATCTGGGTATAGGGATGACGGGGACTTTCGAACAGCTGGGTCGTCGGCCCCTGCTCGACTATGCGCCCCAGATACATAATCGCGGTGCGATCGCAAATGCGGCGCACCACGCTCAGATCATGCGAAACGATAAGGAACGTCAGGCCAAATCTTTGCTGCAAGTCTCGACACAGCTTGAGCACATTTGCCTGCACCGACAGGTCCAAGCCGGCTGTCGGCTCGTCGAGAAGCACAATGCGAGGGCGCAACGACAAGACCCGGGCGAGGCCGGCACGCCGAATTTGCCCCCCAGAGAGCTCGTGCGGAAAGCGACGGAGGGCGGCCGGATGGAGATCAACCGCTGCCAGCATCTCCTCAATCCGCATCTGACGCTCCTTTGCGCTCTTCATGCCGGAAATCCGCAGTGTCTCGTGCAGGGTTGCACCGATGCGCCACCAGGGATCGAAGGCGGCAGTTTGATCCTGGTGGAGGAGCTGTATCTCCGGGCGCTGATTTCTGGCGACTCGAGGCGACTGCCTGGAAACGTCGCGGCCTGTGAGCTGGATGGTACCCTCGCTTTCAGGTTGCTTCCCGAGAAGCGTCCGTATCAAAGTCGTCTTCCCTGATCCCGATTCACCTACTAGGCCGAAGCACTCGCCCTCAAAGAGGGTGAGATGAACGCCATCTACGGCGTTGATCGGGCGCTTTTCGCCCACTCTGGTCGTAAGCCCGCGAGCGACTAGGATCTCAGCCGGCGAATGCATGGCTATGCTCCTCATCAACATCATAAAGGATGCAATTGACCGAGTGGTCCGCAGCAATCGGCTGGAAGTGTTGCGAGCGAGTTGCACAGCCGTCCTGTGCCTTGGAGCATCTAGGACGGAACCGGCAACCAGTCGGGAAGCTTCCAGGTTGAGCGACGAGGCCGGGAATGCCCGACAGCTGCGCCTCGCGATCCGGATGACGCTCGAAGAGAGCCTGCGTGTAAGGGTGCGCGGGCGAACCTAGCAGTGAGTCAACATTGCCGGACTCAACGACTTGGCCAGCATACATGACCACTGCACTGTCGCAGATCGCGTTTACAACGCCCAAGTCGTGGGTCACCAGGAGAATTCCAACCTTCCTTTCTTTTGCGAGTTTCTTGAGCAAGCCAAGGATCTGGTGCTGGATCGTTACATCAAGGGCAGTCGTGGCCTCGTCCGCGATAATCAGTTTCGGGCCGCACAGTAGCGCCGCAGCGATCAGGATTCGCTGCCGTTGTCCGCCGGAGAACTCATGGGGGTACTTCCGATACGCTTCTTCGGGTTCCGGCAGTTGCACGTCGCGAAAGAGATCAATGATGCTTTGCCGCCCTGTCTTGGTGTCGCGTCTCAGGTGGGCCGGACCGTGGCGCTTCCAAATCTCCAGCAACTGTGTGCCGACCCTGAATGTCGGGTTCAGCGCCAACATCGGGTCTTGGGGAACAAAGCCAATCCGGCCGCCACGCACATCGCGCGACAGCTCGGCTTCGGACATGGTTGTCAGGTCCTTCCCCTCAAGCTGGATAGCCCCTCCCTCAAATCGCAACCCACGTCCAAGGATATTGAGTATCGATTTGACGACAGTCGACTTGCCACAGCCCGATTCACCAACCAGACCGAGTATCTGCCCGGGTGCCACTGAGAAGCAGACGTGGTCGATCAGCTTAATCGATTGGCCGTTGACCTGGACTCCGACGGACAGGTCATCAAGCTGGAGCAGGCTAGCCACGACGGTCGCCCCTCCGCAACGTGGGATCGATCGCGTCCCGAGCCGCGTCTCCAACAAAATTGAATGCTATGACCGTAAAGAAGATAGCAAGGCCGGGGAACGTGGCTTGCCACCAGCCGAACGGCAGGTCTCCGCGCGACTCGGAAACCATTAATCCCCATTCCGGTTGGGGCGGCGTAGCGCCCAGGCCCATGAACCCAAGCGCCGATGCTGCCAAGATCGAAACGCCAAACCCGATCGTGGCGCGAACAATGATCACGGGCGCTACGTTGGGCAGCACATGGAACCAGATGATCCGAAACCTCGACGCGCCGAATGCCTCGAGCGCATCGATAAACGGCAGAGTACGGATGCGTCGGGTCTCGCCGTACACCACCCGGGTGAACATAGGCCAATAGCTCAGCGTCAAAGCAATCATCGCGGTCTCGATCGAAGGCGCGAGCACAGCGGCGAACGCCAGAGCCAGGACCAACTGCGGCAAAGCGAGAAACACGTCCGTCACCCGGAGGATCGTGCTGCGTATGACGCTGTTCGAGTAGCCCGCTATCAAGCCAAGAGGCACGCCGATCAGTGCTGCGCCAGCCGTAGTCACGATGCAGATCTTCAGGATCAACCCTGCTCCGAGCACGACGCGTGAAAAAACATCGCGACCGAGCGCATCCGTTCCGAACCAGTGATCGAGAGAAGGAGGAAGCGATGCGTCCCAGATCACAGTTTCATAGGCCGCTTCTGGATGAGGCACCAGGAACCCGCCGAAGATGGCCGCGAAAAGGAGAATGAACAGGATGATCAGTCCGAACAGTCCTCCAGGATCTCGCAGGATGTGTCGAATAATCGCCATTGCTCAGACCCCCGACAGTCGCGGGTCAAGCACGTAATTCAGAGCATCGACCAACAGATTGATAACCGAATAACAGATCGCAATCAGGAGAGTTGTCACGACGACCGGCGCGAAATCTCCTGCGATAATTGAGTTGTAGAGATAGTCTCCGATGCCCGGCCATCCGAAGATCGCCTCGACGATAACGGAGCCGGAGAGCAGGAGGCCAAAGAGAAGGCCCAACTGCGTCACGGTTGCCGAAAGCGCGTTGCGTGCGGCATACCTCCAGAGGATTCTGCGCTCCCGGTAGCCGACGGCGCGTTCCCATGAGACATAGCTGGCATTCAGAGTCTCTATCATCGAGGATCGCATGAAGCGCATGATGGTTGCAGCAGCCGGGAAGGCCAGGGTGATCGCAGGCAACGCCAGGTGCTTGAACGTCTGCTTCAACCCCTCAAGGTCGCCGGCGAGCGTGTAGTCGATGACAAAGAGCCCGGTCACATGCGGTGCCACAGGATAGCCAACCGTGGATCGGCCGCGCAAAGGAAGCCAGTCAAGGCCCATCGAGAAAACGAGTTGCAGAAGAACCGCGAGCCAGAACGACGCAACAGCGAGTCCGGCGATGGAGAAGAAGCGAATAACGTAATCGAGCACACCATCGCGGCTACCGGCAGCGAGAATGCCCGAGGGAACCCCGACCAGGATGGACAGAAGCAGCGCCGCCACTGAAAGTTCCAATGTCGCAGGAAAGCGGTATGCGATCTCCCCGGCAACGGATTGCCCGGTCACAACGCTGACGCCGAAATCGCCACTCAGCAGATCTGTAATGAATCGCAGATATTGCTGAAGAATCGGATCATTCAGGCCCAGTTGCTCACGAAGCATCGCCACTTGTGCTGCAGTTGCCTGATCCCCCGCCAAGAGGACGGCGGGATCTGTCGGCAAGAGACGCGTCAAGATAAAGAGGAGAATCGTCAGGCCAACCAGCACGAGGACGAGTTGGCCGATCCTGGAAAGGAAGAATCGCGGCATGAAACGATCAACCCGAGATCGTAAGCTTGCTTACGCGAACGCCGTCGCCGATCGCATCGGGTTGGAAGCCCTCAACGCGTGATCGAACCCCGCGAACATACCCGCCATTATAGATCCAAATGGACGGCGACTGGTCGAGGAGCCGTTCGGTGATATCGCGGTACAGCTTCTGGCGGGCCTCGGCATTGGTTGTCTGGCTCGCCTTTTGGATCATTTCCTCCGTTTGTTTATCGCTGTACCATGCGGCGCCCCGCGTCGTGCCATGCGTCGCTTCGGTGTAGGGGGCAAGATAGGCATTGGGATCGTAGTAGTAGCTGGGCACCCAAATGGACCAGAAATCCGGTGTGGTCTCGACATTCTGAACACGTTTCACGAAGTCTGCATAAGCCGACTTTCCGACGACGACGTCGAGGCCGACCTTTCTCATCTCCGACTGCATGAGCTGCCCGACGGTCAACGTCTCGTCAAACCCGATTGCCGACAAAAACTCCAACGGACGGTCGACGTCCGCACCTTCGCTTCTTGCCGCTGCAAGATGCTCCTTGGCCTTGTCCAAGTCATAGGAATAGGCGTTCGTCGGCTCCCAACCGTCGCCCAGCAAGGTTTCCGGAATCGGTCCGCGGTTTGCTAGGACCTGCCCCTTGAGCAGCCGCGTCACATACAGATCGTATGGGAAGAGGCAGGCAAGCGCCTTGCGGAAGTTGCGATTGTCGAATGGCGGCCGGGCATTGTTCATGTTGATCATGAAAATGCGTTGCGGTGCGCTCTTGACGATTTCAACATCGTCACTCTTCAGAAGCCGATCAATCTGCTCGGGACGCAGGTAAGGGGTGGTCGCGTCGATGTCCCCTTTGAGCAAGGCGAGCAGGCGGGTGCTGTCATCTTTGATGGGACGGAGAAGTATGCGCTCGATCTTACCCGGATCGAAATGGTCGGCAAACCGAACCAGATCGAGCGACTCCTGCGCTCGATAGCTCCCCTCGACCACCGCGTATGCACCGCTGCCCGCGTCGTGTCCGCTCAACCAGGTGGCCCCCATGTCGCTGCCCGCATTCGCTTCGACAAGCTTGCTGTTCACGATGGCAAGCAATGTGAGCGAATCCAGGAAGGCGCCGTAGGGCTTCTTCAGCTTGACGCGAAACGATAGTTCGCCGGTCTGCTCCACCTCGTTCGGGTCATAGATGGCCTCATAAACCGGCTTCAGTTGGCGCCCGAGATTGATTGCGCGCTTCAGGCTGTAGACTGCATCGGCAGCGGTCAAAGGAACGCCGTCATGAAACTTCACGCCACTGCGCAGAGTAAAGTCGTATAAAATTCCGTCGCTCGATTGGCTGACCGTACGGACCAGCCAGGGTTTGGGGGCGATATCCTTCCCCTCATAAATATACAGGCTGTCATAGACGTTGACCTGCGTGAACATCGATGGGTTGTCGAGTTGCGCGTGCGGATCGAGGGACGGAGACATGCTGGAGCCCCAGACCAGTGTGGAGCCAGACACCTGAGCCATGACCCGGCTTGCAGACAGCTCTCCCCCGGCCAACCCCAGACCAACACCTGCCATTTTCAGAAAAAAGCGCCTGTCCATTCCCGTTCCCCCTTTTGCGCGTCGTCTCGCTGTCGGGCGATTTTGTCGACATTCTTGCCCGTGTCAACGCCGTTTTAGAAAAATATCATCGATATTGTTGACTATCCAAAGAGGGAGAGCCTAAAATGCACCCACGCTTGGGCCTAGAGGCTCAGATGCCCCAATCCGTGTAATGCGTGTTGTGCACTACCTCGGGTTCGGGGCGTCCGGCCTCGATCAAGGAAGAGAGTTTGCCGGCGACGGGCTGTTTTGCCGGAGATTTTAATGGGGGAGGGACGTCGCGTGGCGCAGGACACCTATTCGGCACGTTCGACACTTGAGGTCCATGGCAAGCGTTACCGAATGTGCAGCCTTCCTCAGGCAGAGCGAAACGGACTGAAAAATATCTCTCGCTTGCCACGATCGCTGAAAGTGCTTCTCGAAAACAACCTGAGGCACGAAGGCGAAGGAATAGTCACGCAGGTAACGCTCGATGCATTCTCTCGCTGGGGTGAAAGCAGGACTGCCGAGGTCGCCTTTTATCCGGCGCGCGTGATGATGCCAGACAGTTCAGGCATTCCGGTACTGTGCGACCTTGCCGCCATGCGCGATCGGATGGTGGCCGCCGGCCGTCCGCCGGAACTGGTGAATCCGGTACGCCCGGTCGACCTCGTCATGGATCATTCCGTCGTCACCACACATGCCGGATCGCCCGATTCGGCGGCGCTGAATATTGCCGAAGAGTACCGCATGAACGGCGAGCGCTATACGGTGGCAAAGTGGGCCCAGCGGGCCTTCGATAACCTGCGCGTCATCCCGCCGGGGCAAGGTATTTGTCATCAGATTAACCTGGAATATCTGGCGCGCGTAGTCTGGGCGGAGCCGGGCACGGATGGCATGATGGATGCTTTTCCGGACACGCTGGTTGGCGGCGACAGTCACACCACCATGATCAACGGGTTGGGCGTGCTCGGCTGGGGAGTCGGGGGCATCGAAGCGATGGCGGCTTTGCTGGGCGAGCCGGTGAGCATCCAGCTTCCGGAGGTGGTCGGTGTGCGGTTAAGCGGCACGCTCCAGCCCGGTGTGACCGCGACCGACCTCGTGCTGGTCCTCACCGGCAAGCTGCGCGAGCTGGGTGTCACGCAGAAATTTGTCGAGTTCTTCGGCCCCGCCCTCCCATCACTGCCCGTCGCGACACGCGCCACGATTGCCAACATGTGCCCCGAGTACGGTGCAAGCTGTGGCTTCTTCCCCGTGGATCGGGCCACGCTGGACTATCTTGCGGCAACCAACCGGCAGCATCTGGTGCCGTTGGTCGAGGCCTACACGCGCCACCAGGGTTTGTGGCTCGGTGACGAAGAGTTGGACTTCACAACGATCCTCGACGTCGACCTGTCGGAAATCGGCCCCACCGTCGCGGGCCCAGACCTGCCGCACCACAGCATCGGGCTTGGCAAAGTGGCCCGTACGGCGCGCGCGGCGATCGAAGCCACTGTCGAGGCCAACGACATGAGCGCTCCCGATGCAATGCGTGCAGGCGACATCGCTATCGCGGCAATTACGTCCTGCACCAACACGTCCAATCCCGACGTCATGCTGGCTGCAGGCCTTCTTGCGAAAAAGGCCGTCGAGCGCGGGCTGAGTGTCCGCCCTTTCGTCAAGACGTCGCTTTCTCCGGGTTCGCGCGTGGTAGCGGACTATCTCGGGCGCACTGGCCTAATGGCGCCGCTGGAACGCCTCGGCTTCACCATTGCCGGTTTCGGCTGCATGACCTGCGGCGGCGCCTCCGGTCCGCTGATTCCCAAAGCGGCGGCCGCCGCACAGGCCGGCATACCACTGACGGCGATCCTTTCGGGAAACCGCAACTTCACCGGGCGAGTCCACCCGCAGGTGGCCAATTCCTATCTGGCCTCCCCACCGCTGGTGGTTGCTTACGCTTTGGCCGGCACCATGCTGATCGACCTTGAAAGCGAGCCTGTCGGTACCGATCCGGAAGGACGGCCAGTGCTTCTCGACGAGATCTGGCCAAGCCCCGAGGAGATAGCCGCACTCTTGCCGCAAACGTTGATGCCGGAGAACTTCGCTAGCCGCTACGCAACCGTCGAAAGTGGCGACGCTCTGTGGCGTGATGTTCCTTCCTCGGATTTGCCGGTCTTCCTATGGGACGAAAACAGCCAGCTCATCCGCAAACCGCCCTTCCTCCAGACGGCTGTGCCGCTCTGCGAACGTCGTGACGTGAGGCAGGCGGCGATCCTGGCGCTCTTCGGCGACTTTGTGACGACGGACCACATTTCGCCAGCCGGGCAGATACCAGCTGATAGCAACGCGGCGGTTTACCTACGCGCAAACGGCGTCGAGCCGAGTGAACTTGGTAACTACATGCAGCGAAGATGCAATCCTGATGTCATGGCGCGAGGGACATTCAACAATCCCCGGATCAGAAATCTGATGCTGCCGCAGGCTCGGGGCGGCTGGACTCTCTTCCAGCCCACCGGCGAGCGAATGTGGATATACGACGCTGCCGAGCGCTACCGCCGAGAAGGCAGGCCGGTGGTGGTCTTCGCCGGACAAGGTTATGGCGCCGGTTCATCCAGGGACTGGGCGGCGAAGGGTCCGCATCTGCTCGGCGTGGAGGCCGTGCTCGCCGAAGGATTCGAGCGTATCCATCGGTCCAATCTCGTCGGGATGGGCATCGTACCGCTGCAGATAAAGGAAGGCGCGATGCGCCGACTGGCACTGACCGGCGCCGAGACTGTCAGCATCC
Organism: Mesorhizobium sp. 1B3; assembly: GCF_050958605.1. Taxonomy (NCBI): domain Bacteria; kingdom Pseudomonadati; phylum Pseudomonadota; class Alphaproteobacteria; order Hyphomicrobiales; family Phyllobacteriaceae; genus Mesorhizobium; species Mesorhizobium sp. 1B3. The sequence goes on from NZ_JBJHDO010000002.1 coordinate 573,713, forward strand.
CGGGTCTTTGGGCCGACATCTCTCCGGGACGTGCCGTAACAGTCGAAGTGACCTGGCCAGACGGACGGACGGAGAGGCTTCAGGCGCGGTTGCGCATTGACACGGAGCGTGAAGCAGAATGGCTGGCCGCTGGAGGGGTGATGCCTCACGTCCTGGCGAATTTCACAAAGTCGCGCGCCGGCTTTGATGTCAAGGAGACAATCGAATGAGTATGGGTAAGAAGTTCCGGGACGTTCTCGCACGACAAGATATCCTCGTGCTGCCCGGCGTACATGATGGCTACAGCACCCGGCTGGTCAAGCGTGCCGGATTTGCGGCGGCGACAATTGGCGGATCCGGCATTTCAGAGGCACGGCTCGGCTGGGCCGACCGAGGCCTCATGGGCATGCGCGAGAACGTGGATGCCGCGCGCGACCTGTGCGCCTGCGAACCTGACCTTCCGATGCTAGCTGATGGTGATACCGGCTACGGAAATGCCATCAATGCACATTTCACGGTCAAGGCGTTCGAGCGGATCGGTGCTGCCGGCGTCCTCATTGAGGATCAGACCTGGCCAAAGCGATGTGGCCACATGAAGGGCAAGAGCGTGATTGACCGCGAGGAGGCGGTGGACAAGATACGCGCGGCCGTCGAGGCGAAGAGCGATCCCCATTTCGTCCTGATGGGACGTACGGACACTGCCGCCACACACGGCGTCGCCGAGGCCATCACCCGGCTCAACCTCTTCGCGGAAGCGGGCGCTGATCTCCTCTTCGCTGACGCCCTGCTCAGCGAGGACGACATCGCTACGGTGGCCCGCGAGACTGTCAAGCCACTGGTGGTGAATATGGGCCTCGGTCTGCGCGCCCGTAGCACCACGCCCCTGATCAGCCCCGCCCGCCTGCGGGATTTGGGGGTTCGCGTCGTGGTTTACCCGCGCCTGCTGACGGCAGCTGCGGTTAACGGGATGAACCAGGCAATGGATATCTTCGTGCGAGACGTCCTCAACGGAGAAGGCCACGTCGACCGACCCGATTTGCTGGCTAGCTTCGAGGGTTTGAACGCGTTGACCGGCGTGGCCCACCTTGACGCGCTCGAGACGAACTATGCCGTGGCGGCACCGGTGGCTGCGCCAGGCGCCCAGGGAACGCTCCAGCACGCTGTTCCGGAGAGGATCTGACGTCGCCATGATCTCCACGCAGCCGATTGATAGGCCCGCGCCGGACCTGAGTGAGGCCATAATCCACCAAATCCTCACGGGGACCTACCCGCCGGGATCGAAGCTGAAGGAGGCCGAACTGGCGCTACGCTTCCAGGCAGGCCGCAGTCAGATCCGTGAGGCGCTTCGTCGGCTGGAGGAGCGGGGCATAGCCACGCTTGTTACGAACGCCGGGATGAGCGTCGTGCGCATTGGGCGACGCGAGTTTTTGGAATGCGCTGCGGCGCGGCTGGCACTCGAGACACAGACCGCGAGCGAGGCCGCCCAACGCATAGACGAGGGTGGCCTTCGTTACCTCATGGACATACTGCGCAAGCAGGAGATGCAGCTATCCGGCACAGGGGAATTTGTTGACAGCTTCGGCAGGGCGGCGACCGATACAAACTTCCATCGCGCGATAGCCGAAGCCAGCGGCAACGGCTTTATCGCGCGACTGCTCGACAACAAGATTTTCTTCGTAAACCGCCTGTTCCAGATGGAGCATCCGGGTCTGCCCAGCCGGGCCGCGCTCGCCGTCGAGGAGCATCGTCAGATCGCGCGCGCCATAGCCGAGCGCGACAGCGAAGTGGCATCGCTGAAAATGCGCCGGCATCTGACCCAGTCCACCGCCTGGTACCTGGAACAGATCGATAGTAAACCCGAGGGACCTGCGCGCCGCAGAGGGCTCCGCGGCAAGGCAATCGCGGGAAGCATGAGATGAACGCCCCCCTCTCCAGCAGGCTTCAAATGTCGCTTGACGACCGCCTGACGCAGACGCGGGGCTGCGTCTACATGACGGGTTTGCAGGCCTTGGTGCGCCTGCCGATACAGCAGCGTCTGCGTGATCGAGCAGTGGGGCTGAATACGGGCGGCTTCATCTCGGGCTATCGCGGCTCACCCATCGGGCGCTACGACATGGAACTGACTCAGGCCGCATCGGTTTTGCGAGCCCACGACATTCACTTTCAGCCCGGCGTCAACGAGGATCTGGCGGCGACTGCGAGCTGGGGCAGTCAGTATGTGGGCGTCTATCCGGGCGCGCGTGTCGACGGTGTTTTCTCGATGTGGTACGGAAAAACGCCGGGCCTTGACCGCTCTATGGATGTTTTGAAGCATGCCAACCTCGCAGGCACTTCGAAATTTGGCGGTATGCTACTCCTCGTTGGCGACGACCCAGGCGCCAAGTCCTCTACTCTCGCCTGCTACTCGGAGATGAACTTCCCAGCATTGGGCGTGCCCCTGCTGGCGCCAGCCACTGTGCAGGAGGTGCTCGATTTCGGCCTGTATGGCATTGCACTGTCGCGCTACGCAGGCACGCTCGCCGGCATGAAACTGGTCACTGACGTGGTCGAGGGCGGGGGCTCGATCGAAGTCGGCCTCGACCGCCCGCGCATCGAGGTTCCGCAAGGTGAGCGTCCCGCCATGTCGGCCTTCATACCTTTTCTAGAGCAGGAGCGGAGCCTGTTCGAGCACCGTTTGGGATTGGTGGAGTCCTTTGTGGCCTGCAACGAGCTAAACCGGCTGGTAGAGCCTGCAGGTAAGGCAGAGATCGGCATTGTGGCGGCTGGCAAGGCGTGGGTTGACTTAGAAAAAGCGCTGCAGCGACTCGGCATGCGCGAAGGAATGCTTTCCGGGCGCGGGGTCCGCCTGCTCAAGGTCGGGGTGCCTTGGCCGCTTGAGGTTGGGATGGTGCGCCGTTTCGCTGACGGACTCTCGCATGTAATCGTCGTGGAGGAAAAGCGCGCTTTCCTTGAGGACCAGCTCCGCGCCATCCTTTACGGCATGGAGACGCCGCCGTTCGTTACAGGAAAGCGGCACGGCACGGGGCGTTTCGCCGGCCAACCGGCCTTCCCGGCGGTGGGAGAGCTTTCACCTGCTCTCGTCGCGCGCACTATCGCGCAGATATTCGGTCTGCCCCTGCCTGATGCACCACGTGCCCTCATCCACGCCGCCCCGCCACGAATGCCCACTTTCTGCGCTGGCTGCCCGCATGGACGGTCGACTAAGGTGATATCCGGCAGTCGAGCCATGGCGGGTATCGGCTGCCATTCCATCGCGATGCTTCAGGATCCCACATCGACCAATGCAGTCTCGCACATGGGCGGTGAGGGAGCGATGTGGATTGGTCAACACCCCTTCACTGATGAACCCCACGTTTTCGCCAATATGGGGGATGGAACTTACTTCCATTCTGGCTACCTGGCGATCCGGGCGGCCGTGGCCGCCGGGGTTCCGATTACTTACAAGCTGCTCTTCAACGGCTTCGTATCAATGACCGGCGGGCAGCCAGTCGACGGTGAACTCAGCGTCTCACGCGCGGTCTCGCAACTACGGGCAGAAGGTGTCGAACGCATTGCCATCGTAGCCGATGAGCCGGCCGCCCACACGGAGGAAGGTCGTCTACCCGGCGTAACCGTCCATCCACGTTTCGAGCTTGAGCGGGTGCAGGAGGAATTGCGCGGACATCCGGGAGTTTCGGTCCTCATCTACGACCAGCCCTGTGCGACCGAGCGCCGACGGCTGCGCAAGCGCGGCAAATGGCCTGACCCCGACAGGCGGGTGCACATTGACCCAGAAATATGCGAGGGCTGCGGGGATTGCTCCGCCGTTTCTGGCTGTATGGCGATCGAGCCACTCGAGACGCCGCTCGGGCGAAAGCGGCGCATCAACCAGTCGAGCTGCAATAAGGATTTTTCGTGCCTTGAAGGCTTTTGCCCTAGTCTTGTGTCGCTTGAGGGTGCGACGCCGCGCAAGCGTCGGCTCGTCTCTGCCGATCCGCTGGCCGGCTTCGAACTTCCCGAGCCAAACATTCCTTCCCCGGAAGGGGGTTTCTCCGTGCTTTTGGCCGGCGTGGGCGGAACCGGGGTCGTCACCATTGGCCAGATTCTGGCCGTCGCCGCGCATGCCGACGGTCTGGTTGCGTCTAACCTCGACATCACCGGGCTGGCGCAGAAATACGGTGCCGTGCTCTCTCATGTAAAGATTGCAAACCAGGCGCAACATCTGGGGCCGTCGCGGATCGACGTCGGAGAAGCGCGCACGTTGATCGGCACTGATCTGATCGTAACGGCCTCCGCTGAGGTCCTGAACGCGCTGAGCTCCGAAGGAGTAGTGGCGGTGGTCGATCACAGTGTGATGCCCACCTCGGAATTCTCGCGCAACCCGGACTGGTCCGTCGATCCCTCCGCGCTTACCCAACGCATCGCCGCCAAGGCAGGTATCAAGACGCTCTTCGCGGGCTTGACGCCGCTCGCAGAGGAGCATCTCGGTGACGCAATTTTTGCCAATCAGATGTCTCTCGGCGCGGCTTGGCAGTCCGGTGGCCTGCCGGTGTCACGGGCTGCGCTAACGCGGGCTATCGAGCTCAATGGGGTAGCGATCGAGGCCAACAAGCGGGCTTTCGCGCTCGGCCGGCTGCTTGTCGTAGCACCGGAGCGGTTGGGTCTGTTGCGTAGCGCACGCGCCCAAAGTCTTTCGGAGATCGTGGCAGATCGCAGCGCGCGACTGGTGCGTTATAGTGGCAAGAAATTGGCGGCGCGCTACGAGACGGTGGTAGGGCGCGTCGCAACGGCCGACGCAGGTGACGGCCAACCGCTTGCCCGGGCAGTGGCTACCTATTACTATAAGCTTCTTGCGCACAAGGACGAATGGGAAATCGCGCGCATTTATGCAAGCGCAGATTTCCGGAGGCGGATAGACGAAACCTTTGAGGGCAATCTGCGCATCAGTTTCCATGTAGGCGGCGGCCCCTTCGCGCGGCCGGGCAGTGGCTCACGGCCACCAAAGGTGCGTCTGGGGGAATGGGCGATGCCCCTGTTCCGGATTGCTTCAGCGCTGCGGGGGCTGCGTGGTACCTTTCTAGACCCTTTCCGCAGCTCGGCCGAGGCGGTGTTGGCGAGGAGCCTGCTGGCCGAATACGAGGCTGATGTGGAAACGGTGCTGGCAATCTGGGGCACCGTGTCCTCCAACACGGCACTAGAACTTTTGAGCTGGCCGGAGGAAGTGCGTGGCTACGGTTCAGTTCGCGAACGCTGCGCGCTAGCCGCCCGAGCGAAGAGAACTGCGATCTTGAAGAATATACAGTCCAAGTGAAGTTGAGCGAAGGAGCAAGGCACATCGTAGCCGCCCTTTGTCCTAGTTGTGGCCGGCCAACGTGGCGAACCAGGCTTCCACCACGTTGATGTCTCGGGCATTGCGGTAAGTTGCGAGTCTGCAATCTGCGCCACCTTCTGTGAGGCTTTCGGCACCCGCGCCCGCATGGCATTGACGCTCAGATGTCGACCCAACGATCAGCTTTGCCTCGACGAGCTTTCGAACCTGGCCATGGCCGTGAGCGGTGCGCGAGGCTGCGCTAGGAGATCGCCTACCCGTTCGAAGCCGAGAAGACGCAGGTCAGACGATATGGGCGCCGGGAGCCTGAGCGTCTCCAGTGGGAGGGCCTCAAGGACGGTTGCACCATGTCGATGCGGCGCGACGTAGGTCGGCCATGCTGCATAGCGTGCAAACGCATGCGCTGCGCCCCAGCTGTCGGCAACGGCAGCGTATGCGGTGACGCCGGACATCGCGAGCCGGCCGATAAGCGCGTCCAGCATGGTCTCCTCGCCGCCATGAAGATGATCGGCGCCAGTCGAGTCGATGACGATTCCGTCCGGCGGATCGGCGGCAACGATCGGTGCGAAACGCTGCAGGATCCAGAGCGCCAGGTGCTCCAGCGCCTCGGCATCAGCAACCGGATCGGCATCCTGAACGACGAGGCCGCGCACGAGAGCCTGAGCTTTCGTAACGGTCATGCCGGTGCGCAGGCCGGCGGATTGAGCGGCGCCTCAGCCGGAGGCGCCGCGTCGCTAGCTTTCCTGCGCAGCCGGTCGGTAGACCAGCTCAGGAGGAAGAGAGGAGTCCCATTGAGGTTGCAGCGTGATTCATTGCGGTTTGAAGGAGAACCGTAATGGGCAGGCCGTTACCGATGGCGTTGCGTGTGCGTGTTGCTGGGTTTGTCGACGAGGGCCATGGGCACCGGGAGGCGGCTCGGCATTTCCGTGTGTCGCCTCGTTTCGTGAACGAGTTGATGAAGCTGCGGCGGGAAACGGGCTCCCTGGAGCCGCGCCGCCAGGGTCATGCGTCGGGCGGGGGCAAGCTCGCGCCGCATGCCGCCTTCGTGCGTCGGCGCATAGCGGAGGCGGGGGAACTGACGCTGGATGAGCTGTGCGTGGAGTTGGCGGCGCGCGGGGTGAGCGTGCACCGCTCCAATGTCGCGCGCCTGCTGCATCGTCTCGGGCTCAGCCACAAAAAAACTCTGCAGGCCAGCGAGCATAAGCGCCCTGACATCCGTGAGGCGCGCGATCTGTGGGTGAGGCGGCGCAAGCGCTTCTTCAACAAGGCCTTGCCGCGCCTGGTCTTCATCGACGAAACGTCGACCACCACCAAACTGACCAAGCGCACCGGCTGGTCACCGAAAGGCGCGCGCTACAAGACGCATGCTCCCTTCGGCAATTGGAAGACGCAGACCTTCATCGCCGGCCTGCGCTGCCATGGCCTGACCGCCCCACGGATTGTCAATGCCCCGATGAACGCCCGGCGCTTCGAGACCTGGATCAAGACCCAACTGGCTCCCGAACTTCAGCCTGGCGATGTCGTCATCCTCGACAATGTCGGGTTCCACAAGAGCGAACGGGCGGCCGAACTGGTCCGCCAACGCGGCGCCTGGATGCTGTTCCTGCCGCCATACTCGCCCGATCTCAACCCGATCGAGATGGCCTTCTCAAAGCTCAAGGCGCTGCTTCGCAAGAAGGCGGCCAGATCTTTCGACGCCCTGTGCGACGCGCTTGGCGACATCTGCCATCTCTTCGATCCCACACAATGCCGCAACTTCTTCAAAGCAGCAGGATATGAGGTTGATTAAGTGCGACACGCTTTAGTTTAGTCTCGTTTCCTTGTAGCGATCGGACATGTCGAGGCCGGCTTGCCGCCTTGTCTCGACCTCGGCGGCGTTCTCAAGCTGGGTCGAGATGCCGTCCACGACGGCGTAGAGGCCGGCAGCGACCATGGCGGACGCCGAGCCAGCCGCACCCTGGCGGCCGACCTCGGCGCCCGAGATCGAGGTGATGGTGTGGGGCTCGAGGGGCCGATGCCAATCGTAAAGACGTTGAAGACGGACAGAAACATCGTTAGCTGCCCCGAGTCTCGCTGCGCTTTCAGCAAAGGGCGGCCCTTTGGGACGACCGCATAAGGGATGGTCACACTCTCCAGTCGAGGACGATTTTCCCGCAGTTGCCGATCTTCATGGTTTCAAAGCCGGACTTGAAGTCGGCGACCGGCAGTCGGTGCGTGATGACTTTGCGGACGTCAAGGCCGCTCTCCAGCATGGCCAGCATTTTGTGCCACGTCTCGAACATCTCCCGGCCATAGATGCCCTTCACGGTGAGCATCTTGAAGACGACCTTCGTCCAATCCACTGGAGTCGGTCGCGCGGGAATGCCGAGCATGGCGATCTTGCCACCCATCACAAGGTGCTCGACCATCTGGTCAAACGCCGCCGACGCGCCGCTCATCTCAAGTCCCACGTCGAAGCCTTCCTTCATGCCGAGGCGCTCCTGGACCGAGCGCAGGTCCTCCCTGCTCACGTTGACGGGGACGACATCAGCGACATCCGCCGCCAAGGCTAGGCGGTGCGGATTCATGTCAGTGATCACGACGTGCCGCGCCCCGACATGACGCGCGACGGCCGCGCTCATGATGCCGATGGGACCGGCTCCGGTGATGAGCACGTCCTCGCCCACGAGATCGAAAGACAAGGCCGTATGGACGGCATTGCCGAGGGGATCCAGAATGGCCCCAATCTCATCATCAATCGCATCAGGAAGCGGCACGACATTGAAGGCTGGCAGGCGCAAGTATTCGGCGAAAGCCCCGGGGATGTTGACGCCAATACCTTTGGTCTCGGAGTCCAGGTGGAACCGCCCGCCGCGTGCAGCGCGGCTGCTCGTGCCTACGACATGGCCCTCGCCGGAGACGCGCTGCCCGATCGCCAGCTTCCTGACGTTCGCGCCGACTTCCACGATCTCGCCGGCATATTCGTGGCCGACGACCATCGGAACCGGAATAGTGCGCTGCGCCCATTCATCCCAGGCGTAGATATGGATGTCGGTCCCACAGATGCCAGTCTTGTTAATCCTGATGAGAACGTCATCTGGATCGATCTGCGGAATCACCCGCTCGTCGAGCCAGAGACCCGGCTCGGCTGCTGCCTTGACAAGTGCTTTCATGAGAACCCCTTTGTGGACCATCAAACCAGGCCAAGCGCTTTGCCGGCATCGGCGAAGGCGTCGATGGCGAATTCCACGTCCTGCTCGGTCAGCGCGGCTGACATTTGTGTCCTGATCCGCGCCTTTCCTTTCGGCACGACAGGGTAGAAGAAGCCGGCGACATAGATTCCGCGCTCATCGAGAGCGGCGGCCATATCCTGCGCCAGCCGCGCGTCATGCAGCATCACCGGAATTATGGGCGTCTCGCCCAAGAGCAGTTCGAATCCGGCCTTCTCCAACCCGGCCCGGAAGCGTGCGGCATGGAGAGAAAGCCGCTGCCGCCTGTCGTCGGCCTTCTCGGCGATCTCGATGGCCTTGATCGATCCCGAGGCCACCGCCGGGGCAAGGCTGTTGGAAAAGAGATAGGGACGTGCCCGCTGGCGGAGCAGATCGACAATGGGTTGAGACGCGGCAATGAATCCGCCCATCGCACCGCCGAGGCTCTTGCCCAGCGTCCCCGTCACGACGTGAACGCGCTCGCCCACTCCAGTCAGAGCGGGAGTTCCCCGGCCGGCCGCTCCCAGATGACCGGTCGCGTGACAGTCGTCGACCAGAACCAGCGCGCCGTGCCGTTCCGCCAGATCGCAGATCGCGCGGAGGTTGGCGACGTGTCCATCCATCGAGAACACGCCGTCGGTTGCGATCAGCTTTGAGCGGACGCCATCGCGATCGGCCTCCTTCAGCCGGTCTTCCAATTCATTCATGTCGCCGTTGGCGAAGCGGTAACGCTTGGCCTTGCAGAGTCGGACGCCATCGATGATGGAGGCGTGATTGAGGGAATCGGATATGATGGCGTCCTCGGCCTCGAGAAGCGGCTCGAACACACCACCGTTGGCGTCGAAGCAGGCCGGGAAGAGGATGGCGTCGTCCTTGCCTAGGTAGCGGGCAATGGTTCGTTCGAGCTCCTTGTGCAGGGTCTGAGTGCCGCAGATGAACCGTACTGACGCCATCCCGAAGCCGAACTCGTCGAGTCCTCGCTTCGCCGCCGCGATCACCTCGGGATGATCGGCAAGCCCGAGATAGTTGTTGGCGCAAAGGTTGATGATCTCGCGATCAGTACCGTCGCGCGTGATTCGAATCCTACCCGACTGCCGGCTGCTGAGGACTCGCTCACGCTTATGGAGGCCCTCCGCCTCAATCTCAGAGAGAACCCGCCGAATGCGATCCTCTAGATCCGATCCCATCCAAACCTCCACTATCCAATATATTGAAATTTTCCGATATAACGGATTTCTTGTCAAGCAGAACCTTAGTCGGCAGTTAGACCCGAGCTTTGTCGCGGCCTCTCACGCGTTCTGCGCGGCGTCGGTTCTGGAGATCAGGGAAGTGACCATTTCTGCAGTCACCGCTGACAAAGTCCATCCGAGGTGACCATGACCGGTGTTGTAAAAGACACCGGGACGCCTGCCGGCGATCACGCGAGGCATCATGTCCGGCATCATGGGGCGAAGCCCCGACCAGGACATGTACTGACGGGTACTCATGTCTGGGAAATGACTGCGGCACCATGCGACCAGCGGTTCGATGCGAGCACTGCGAATGTCACGATTGAAACCGTTGAACTCGGCCGTGCCGGCGACCCGGAAGCGATCGACGCCGAGACGGCTGGTGACGATCTTTGCGTCATCATCGAGCAGGCTGACCCAAGGCGCGGCCTCCTGATCGATGCGCTCGGTCAGTTGAACAGTGATGGAATAGCCCTTAACCGGATAGACGTTGATCCGGTCTCCCAATTCCCGTGCAAGGCGTCGCGAGCAGACACCGGCGCAAACGACAACCTTGTCGAATGACGCCTGCTCGAGCGGCTCGAACTCCTCGGTGTCAGCAAGATGTCGGAAGCGGATTCTGATGTCGCCTTTATCCGCATAAATCCACTCGATCTCGCACCCCAGTCTGTTCTCCACGCCAAGACGCCAGCATGAGGCGGCCAGGCCATTGGTGAACTTATGAATGTCGCCGGTAAAGTCACTCTCGGTGAAAAAGCCCCCGTAGAAGTCGCCTTTAAGGGCCGGCTCTATGTCGCGAATCTCGGCGGGTGAGACCTCGCGCCGCCCTAGTCCTGCTCGACGCAGGATCTCGGTCACTCGCGCGGCGTGCTCGAACTCTGCCCGCGTCTGGTAAACGTGGAGGATGCCGCGTGTCTCGCAGTCGAAGGCGATGTTCTCCTCGGCGGCCATCGCCTGCAAAACACCGCGTGCGGCGATGGCTAGACGAGCCGTAGCCTCGGTGCTGCGCTCGTAGGTCGGTATAGCCGCGATAAACTCGGCCATCCAACTGAGCTTGTGCCAGGAGGGGTAGGGGTTGACAAGGAGCGGCGCTCCTGGCGTTAACATCCATCGGAGCCCCTTGCCTATGGTGGACCAGCTATTCCATACTTCTGCGTTGGATGCCGACAGTTGTCCTCCATTGGCGAAGCTCGTCTCCATCGCCGGATAGGGATGCTTGTCGAACAGGCTGACGCGATAACCTGCCTTGGCGAGCTTATATGCAGTGGTGACGCCCGTGACGCCGCCCCCGATGACGGCAACACGATCTCCGATTGAAGGCATGAGAAATCACCCGCTCACGCGGGCCCCCCAGCCCCCTCTGTCATTGGCCTGAGAGCTTCGTGGAGCGCCCTTATTGGCAGATCCCACTTACACCGTCGGCGGAAGCCTGTTGGCTTCGCTTTCCAGAGCTTCTTGACGCGCTTGCGGTCCGTTTGCCTGAGAGTTTCCGGGGCGGTTGCTCCTTCGGCGAGGCGTTATTCGCCTCTCTCCCGCACCGCGGACTATGATGCGTAAAATGCGGGCAGGCAATGGGAAAGTTTGAAAAGATGGAAAATTCCCGTAAGCTGGAAAAGAAGGGACCTTCCCCCAAGTGACCGTCTGGAAGAAGGCGAACATGGCACAGCGAGCTCCGAAGATCGGACCGGCAATCCAGAAGGAACGTAAGCTCCGCCGGTTGACGCTCGAGCAGTTGGCGGCGCAAGCCGGCGTCTCGAAATCCATGCTCTCCCAGATCGAACGTGGCGAAGCAAATCCCACCTTCGCGGTCGTCTGGAGTCTGACGCAAGCTCTCCAGATCGACTTCGGAGCGTTGGTGGGCAGTGGGAGCGCCGCAGCCAGTGTAGGCCAAATTGAAGTCACGTCGCGGCCGCATACGCCTGAGATCCGCAGTGCTGACGGAAGATGCCGATTGAGGATCCTCAGCACTCCGCGGTTGGCTGGGCGCACTGAATGGTATGACGTAGAGATCGATCCTTTGGGTAGCCTGGACAGCGAGCCGCATTCAGCAGGCACGTTTGAACATTTGACCGCCCTGACCGAAGGATTTGAGGTCGCTTCCGGAGCGAACGTCATACCGCTGAAGGAAGGCGAGACGGCGCGGTATCCTGCAGACGTTCCCCATCGCATCACCAACGTATCCGACAAACGCGCCCGCGGTTTTCTGGTAGTACTGTACAAGTGATCGGGGGCCGATTGACAGTATTTGATCTTCACCAGGAACGGTACTGGCGCGATCCGTCCAGATTTGTCGACAAGATTTAAGCTTGAGAGTCTGGGCTAACACGAAGGGCCATCCTCCCTTTGTATTCCATAACAAGCCCGACGTTCTGGCGGATTGTTTGAGCTTGACGAGGCAGTAGACGTCGGCTTCACCCTCCTCCCTACTATCTCATTATAGAAGAAATGCCGACCGGGGCACCGTAAGGATCCTGCAGTTCCCCATGTCCACGTGACGGGCAGAATTGCCGTAAGGTGCCTACCGCACAAGTCGCTAGCGTTTGCGCAAGGCGAGTACGAATGCCTTGAGGCCGATCGGGTTTCACACCCGGCCGAACAGCGTTTCACGCTCGCGTCGGGCCGTTTGGAAATGATCGATGATGGACCCGGCTTCTAACTCGTACCGTGGACGCCGTCTCGACGGAAAACTCGGCGAATACATATATGGCATCGCGTACCGGCGATTCCATGGACGAGACCTCTAGGCAGCAGACACGCCTTCAGGATTGTGCTGTACGGACACCAATCATAACATTTACTTATAAAGTTAGTCACCCCGATCATTGGCCTTCGCCGAGTTGGACTCATAAGGTCCGGCACGTCGGATGAAATCCGAGAGAACGCAAAACAATGGGAGTAGACAATGAAACAGCTTCAGCTGCTATCGGTGGGCCTTGTTGCGCTCAGTCTTTTTGGCGCGAGTCAGGCGACTGCTGAATCATCGGATACGGAGCTTTACGCAGCTGCGAAGACCGAAGGGCCCATAACATGGTATAATGGAACTACTAACGAGGAGACGGCTACCAAGATAGTCAACGGCTTCATTGCCAAATACCCTGGTCTCAAGGTGAATTCGGTTAGCGTGGGTGCCCAGGTTGTCTTCCAGCGGGTACTCCAGGAACTCGACGCGCAGAGCCCGCAATCTGATGTCTATTCGTCGACAGACATTACACAGTTCGAAATCCTCAAAGAGCGAGATGCACTTCTTAATTATCGGCCAGCGAATGCCGAATATCTGAAGCCAGCATTAAAGAACGTCGACCCGGACAACTTCTACACGACGACGAACGTCGTTCTCATCGGCATGGCGATCAACAAGGACCTCGTGTCAACAGCCGACGAGCCCAAGAACTGGACCGACATCCTCGACAGCAAATGGCAGGACCAGATCGGTGTGGGTAGTCCCAACTTCAGCGGCTCCATGGGAATATGGACAGTTGCGATGGAGGGAAAGTACGGATGGGACTTCTTTGAGAAACTCAGCAAGCTGAATCCCCTCGTTGGCCAGTCGATCAGTGATCCACTGACGACCTTGAACGCAGGCGAGCGAAAAATCGCGGCCGCCGCGGCGCCCGACGTCGTCACCGTTCAAGCCTCCAAGGGCAATCCCCTCAAGGTCATCTATCCTGCGGATGGTTTCGTCGCAGCAATCAGTCCCACGGCAGTACTCAAGACTTCAAAGAGCCCGAATGTCTCAAAGCTGTTCGTGAACTTCCTGCTGAGCGAGGAAGTCGCTGAAATCAATTGGGCAAGGTTCGCTACCTCAGTGCGGGGCGACCTGAAGGAGCCGGACGGGATTTCCGGTACAGGCGACGTCAAGTTGATCATTCCGACCGCAGAGCAACTGGCGGAAAAACTCCTCCCGCTCAGGCAGAAATGGAAGGAAACAATGGGAGGCATGTGAGTCCCGAGATCGCCCGACATCCCACCAAGAATTATAAGATGACGAGAACTTCCTTCTTCGAATCTCTCCCAGGTCAGCTGGTGGTAGCTTACCGCCAGTTGGACCTCACGATCCTCGTCTGGATCGTGATCGCACTGGCACTGGCCTTCCTCACAGTGAATCCCGTTCTGTCCCTTCTGGTCGACAGCTTCAGGTCGATCGCGGACCGAACGTTCACGCTTCAGAACTACGTCAGCGCGTTCACCAGTCCCGTTAAACTCTCGGCGGTGTGGACAACCGCACTTTATGCGGCTGGAGTCTCGATCCTCACGGCGATCCTTGCAGTGCCAACCGCTTGGGCGGTCTCACGCACTGACATGCCGCTCAAAGGCTTCGTCAGGGTTCTCGTTTTGGGTTCCTTCATCCTTCCGTCTTATCTCGGCGCCGTCGCATGGATACTCATAGCCGGTCCCAATTCGGGCTGGCTGAATATAGCGTGGCGATACCTCACAGGCTTCGAGGGAGCGTTGATCAACGTTTACTCCTTCAGCGGACTTGTCTTCGTTACGGCACTCTATTCATACGCTTTCGTCTTCGTCTTCGCGTCAGACGGCTTTGACCGTCTCTCGTCGGAAATGGAAGACGCAGCAAACATTCTTGGGGCCGGTCCCGTAAGGACGACGCTCCGGATAACCATGCCATTGGTTGCGCCGGCGATCATCGGCGGCATGATCGTCACCTTCTTGGAGACGTTCACGCTGTTCGGGACGCCGGCGATTCTGGCTCTCCCGGCGCGCATAAACGTGATGACGCTCGAACTGTGGAGTTACTTCCAGTATCCCGTCAATCCATACGGAGCCGCCGCGTACGCGCTACCCCTCATCGGCATCACGTGCCTGCTGTTCCTCCTGCAGCGACTGTACTTTGGACGGAAAGGCTACGTAACCATATCTGGCAAGACAACCGAGCGGCGGTTGATCGCGCTCGGAAAATACAAGTGGGTCTTTCTCGGGTACAGCTTGGCAGTCTCGGCGTTAGCGCTCGGCTTGCCGCTGGTGGCGCTCACACAGGCGGCGTTCACAACGGCCTGGGGCCGAAAGCTCAGCTTTGATAACCTTACACTGGAGAATTTTCGCTACGCGCTGTTTGAGAATGATGCCACGGTCAACGCAATCGCGAATACCGCTCTGTACTCGTCCGCTGCCGCGACTCTCGCAGTCATTCTGTCTCTCGCCGTCGCCTATGTCGTCGCGCGCAGATTGCTTCCGTTCGCTGGGACTCTTGGCATGCTTTGCATGGCGCCCTTCGTCATTCCGGGGATCGTCATCGCTATAGGGTTCTATTCTGCATATGCCAATGCTCCGTTCTACTTGTACGGCACTGGTGCCATCATCATCATCGCGTTCACTACTCGCTTCCTGCCGATAGCTTACGTGAACAGCACAGCTGGAATGAAATCGCTCAATCCGGAAATGGAGGATGCGGTTCGTATTCTCGGCGGCAGTCGGATCAGGGCACTCAGAAGCGTGGTCATGCCCCTCCTGAAGGGCAGCATCGCAGGATCATGGATGCTGGTGTTCATTCCAGCGATACGAGAGCTCAGCTCGGCGCTGTTTCTCATCACGCCGAACACCAAGGTCGTTTCGATCTTGATCCTTGATTACTCGCAGGGAGCAAACTTCGAAATTCTTTCCGCGATTGGCTTGATCACTCTTGTGGCCAGTGTCTGCATCTATCTCATCTCCCGGCTGCTGATCGGCCGAGACGTAATGCTCCGCAAACAGTGAAGAACATGAGTGATACAATGTCGCAAGCCGGCTCAAAACTTTCGCTGCAACATCTGTCCTGCGTATTCGGCAACTATGTTGCGGTTGATGACGTGAACCTCGATGTCCAGAAGGGCGAGTTTATTTCCCTTCTAGGTCCATCGGGATGTGGAAAAACGACCACTCTGAGGATGATCGCTGGCTTCATCAAGCCAACGGACGGGCACATCCGGCTCAACAGCCAGATCGTCTCTTCCAGCAAAACGAGTTTGCCGCCGGAAAGGCGCAACATGTCGATGATCTTCCAGAGCTACGCCGTGTGGCCCAACATGACAGTCGCCCAGAATGTGGCTTTCGGTCTAAAGTTAAGGGGGGTCTCACGAGGGGAAGCTGGAACGCGCGTCGCAGAAGTCCTACAGCTTGTCAAGCTAGACGCCCTAGCCGAGCGCTATCCATCTGAACTTAGCGGCGGGCAACAGCAACGAGTCGCCCTCGCTCGCGCGATTGTCGTCAAGCCTGACGTCCTATTGCTAGATGAGCCGCTCTCCAATCTCGACGCCAATCTGCGCGAGGAGATGAGGACCGAGATCAAACGGCTCCACAGGCTGTTCGAGATGACGACGATCTACGTCACTCACGATCAGTCGGAAGCGATGACGACATCGGATCGCATTGTCGTCATGAGCAAGGGCAAGATCGAGCAGATCGACGATCCCGTGAGTCTCTATCGGGCCCCCAAGACGCGATTCGTCGCCAGCTTTATCGGCCGCACCAATTTTTTGGGAGTGGAAGTCGACGGCGATCGCCTCATAGTCGCTGGGATTGCGCAATCGGCGGACTCAGCGAAGCAGTTGAAACTGAGCAATGGCATCGGAACGGTGTCCATTCGACCTCAGGACTTCGAATTTCTCGCCGCCCAGGCGAACAAACGAACCGACGGGCTCGTCATCCCATGCAAAGTCACGGACCGCTCGTATCAGGGGGAATCGTGGGATTACACCGCGAGATTGGGTGAGACCGAAACATCGGTCCACGTCTCGACCCACCCAAAGCTGGCGATCCCGGTCGGAACGGCGACAAGCCTCTTTGTCCCGTTCGCCCAGATCGTCCCGATCACAGATTAGTAGCGGCCCAACCGCAACCGATGCAACTTTCAGCCATAGAGGCAAGTCGTGAAAATCACGGAACTCAGGACCTATGTTCATCCTCATGCATACAAGCATTACGTGTTCATCGCGATTGGAACGGATCGCGGCATCACTGGTTTCGGGGAAGCGACACTTGATCATCGCTGGCCATCAGTGATTGCCGGGGTAAAGGAGGGTTTCCGCGCGCTTTGCGGGAAAGATCCCACGACGATCGAGAAACACTGGTCCAGTCTGAAGGACAAAGTCTATTGGAGCGATGGCGCCAGCAGCCGTGCCGCGCTGTCGGCTATTGATCAAGCGCTCTGGGACATAGCCGGCAAGGCTTACAATCTCCCAGTGAACAAGCTCCTTGGCGGCGCCGTTCGGGAGCGAGTCAACGTTTATCTCAATCAATGGTGGGCGGGATACAAGTCCACCGACGACCTCATCAGCAAGGCAAGAGCGGCTATCGATCGAGGCGCGACGGCCTTGAAATGGTATCCCTTCGGTACGCCCGACCAATTCCAATATCAGATCATGCAGCATGATGTGCCCCGGGCTATCCAGGAAGTGAAGGCGGTACGCGAGGCAGTAGGGCCATCGATTGGGCTGATGGTCGATCTCTGGCGACGGCTGGATTGGGCCTCCGCGGCACAGTTTTGCGCTGGCGTTTCTGATTGCAATCTTTTGTTCGTGGAAGAACCGACAGAGTTTCAGAGCGCCGGCGCATACTCCCGTTTGTCGACCTCTACCCGCTCCCGGATTGCGTTCGGCGAAAGGTTTCATTCAAGAAGGCAGTTTGCCGAGGTAATCGAGAAGCAAGCCGTAGGACTGGTCCAACCGTCAATCATCCGTGTAGGTGGATTGTCTGAAGCGGTGAAGATCGGCCACGCGGCGGAAACCTACTCCCTTGGAGTGGTGCCGCATAACCCGCACGGCCCTGTGGCTATCGCAGCCTCGGTCACGCTTGCGTCCGTTCTGACCAATTTCGTCATCCTGGAATCCTACGAAAATAACAACCCGCCCACTCGAAGTCAGTTTGTGAAGGATGGCCCGTTGATCGAAGGCGATCACTACAGCGTCTCGGATCGGCCTGGCTTGGGGATCGAGATCGATGAAAGCGAGCTTAGGAACCTGTGTACAGAAGTCGATCGACTGGTCGCCTAGATGCTGTCTCCGAGAGACACCTTGCTTCCTTGGTGGCGGTTCCAGCGCCCGAAGATTTGTCGCAAGGCGGTCGTCGGCACGTTCCGAATTCATTCAGCGGTTGAAGGGCGCGGCTAGTGCGTTCTCGACGGCAAGGGTCACGACGCTACGTTTAGCGTCGTGACCCTTGCCTGAGATGCTCAAGGTTTTCATGATGTCGACAAACGACGTCCCGGGATACCGGGGAGACCGCAAGGGCAAAGCGAACTCGGTGATGAACTTCCGTCAAGTGGAAGCTTTTCGAACCGTGTTAATCACGGGAAGCGTCACGAAAACCGCGAAGGCTATGAATGTGACGCAGCCCGCGGTCAGCCGCCTGTTGAAGGATTTTGGCAAGGAGACCGGCCTGCTGCTCTTTGAAAGAGACGGCACGGGATTGAAGCCTACCCAGGAAGCGCGACAACTCTTCGAAGAGGTGAACCGCGCCTTTGTAGGCCTCGACAGCATAATGCAGGCTGCGCTTCAAATTCGGCACAAAGAGACGGCAGATCTCTCCATTGCAGCGATTTCCACAATTTCAATCAACGTTCTTCCCGAACTTGTCCAACGCATTTTGCGCCGGTTCGGAAATCATCCGATTGCCATCAACACGCTGACGACTCCCGAGGTTATCAGCGAAGTAAAGCAGGATATGGCGGGCCTCGGAATCGTCGAACTGCCCGTCAGCATCGACGGACTGTCGGTTGAGCGACTACCACCTATCCGCCCATTGGTTCTTTTGCCCAAGGGCCATCGTCTCTCAAAGAAGCAGATCGTGACGGCAGCAGATTTCCACAACGAGAACTACGTTGCACTTCCGAGCCATCTACTGCATAGGGCCAAGATTGACAGGATCTTTGCCGACCAGAATGTGGAGCCTCGTTTGGTGGCCGAGGCCCGATCCACGTTTGTAGCTGCCCGGCTCGTGTCTTTGGGCGTAGGGATCGCGATCCTCGATCCCTTCGTCGCGAAGACGTTAAGAAGTGAAGTGGATCTTCGCCCGGTCGATTTCGACATCCAGTATGAATACATCATCGTCTATAAATACAATAGGACACTGTCAAAACGCGAACGCTATGTCTGTGACTATCTGCATGATAAGTTTACCGAGTTCTCTCAAACCGACTTAGAATAACCAGTTTTGTCCTAATCATCAATTGTTGATCGAATTATGCGTGGCGAGGCAACGGTCTTCAGATCGACCATTGTCCAAAGCGAATTAAACCTTTTCCAGGCCATATTCACCATCTCGAAATAATGCCGCCATGCCTGTGCGGTGAACAATGTGAGACAGTCGGCGGCGACGAACCAGAGTTCATGGGCGGCTCTCGCGGCCGCCTTTCCTAGGAGAGCCTAGAGTTTCGAGAACGCCATCTCGATCGAAATCCGGCTAGTATGGGGGGCCGCAAGCAGCTCGACGCTGCCACGCTGTACAGTCGTGGGCCGGCGATGGAAGATGAAAGTTGCGCGCTCTATCTTCTACGAGAGCCGGACCACCGGCGGGTTCGTTTCCATAACAGCTCGCGATTCGAACGCGAGACCTCCACCTTCGGAAGAGGGCTCTGCCGAATATGTGACCTCTGCCTTCGGAGATACACACCACCTCGGGCGCGTGCAGGGAGTAGAGTTTGTTCCTGTCCTTCGGCATTTGGGCCAGCAACCGCTCGATTAGCCCGAGCAGCCGGGCGAACCTGGCCTCCAGCTCGGCATCCCCGGCCATCTTGCGCCGACGTCGCGGAACACCCGACGGAGGTAGGTGCGCAGGCGCTTGAGTTCGCGGCGCATGCGGCGGAACTGACGGGCGTGGGCATAGCGCCCGGCCCGCACTGCCGCCGCCTTGGCAAGCCGCGTGCGGCTTTGCCTGAGCACTATGCCGTGCCGCTTCGCCTGGCGGACCAGGATCTGCAGCGCTTGCAGATAAAGCAGGCTGTCGGTCGGATGAGCGATCGCCTTCGGCCGCACCGTGGTGTCGACGTTGACTCGTTCCGGCGAACCGGACTTTGCCGTTCCTGTCTCGAGCGCCACCTCGACGCTCGCCTTCAGCAGCGCCTCCAGCCCCTCAGGCCCGACCCGCTCGCGCCAGCGCGTCAGCGTGCTCGCATCAATCGGCGCCTTCGTGCTGGAAGAATTCGAAGCCACAGAAGAATTGCCAATACGCGTTTCTACCCAGCGCCCGACCACCTCCTCGTCCGACAGGTCGCAGACATGCTTGAGGTAGTGCAATCCCACCATCAGTCGGGTCGGCTTGGCCGGACGTCCCACTGGCCGGTAGAAGCGCCCGAAGGCCGCGTCAGAATCATCCCACGGCATCAGCTCCGACAGCCGGACCAGCGGATGTTTCATGTTGATGATCGCCGTAAGGCGCTCACGGAACAAATCGTTCTTGCTGGATGAAACACGGGGTGGGCGCATTGCAAAAACACCGAAAAATGACGGGAGCAGAAGATCTTTCCCGCATGTTCCAATACTTCAAACCCAATGGGAATCCCTCAAACGCAAGGTCTCCGCAGGTTTTTCAGGGCGGACTACTCAGCCTTGGCGAGCATTCGCTCTCCGTCCCGGGTCAAGCTCATGCCTGGCGCCGTCCAGTCGAACAAAACATACGCAGGCTCTCCTCCATTTCCTTGGTACCTCTGGTGAGCGGTTTTGAAATTCCGCCGGATGTGTTTCCCACACGAGCCGGTCGCTCCGCGTCAGGCTTCAAGTTGACGGGAATGACCTCCGGCCGAGAGGAGGTTCAGCTGGCAATGGAGCATTGAATCCTGCGACGAGAAACGGAATCAGGTGTCGAAGGGTCTCTTCGCCATCGCGAGGATCGCAGGCTCCTTCGGTAATGCTCTGAATCCGGCCGTTGTCCAACATACTGTAAACCATCGTGCCCAGGAGAAAGTGAAACCGCCATTCCAATTCCCTTCGAGGGATGTGTGGAACAGCTCTCGTGAGGGCATCGACGAAAGCTCTGCTGGAGTCGTCGAACGCCGCGCTGAGCACGCGCCTGGAGAAATCTTGAGGCTCCACAGCGAGCCGGGCTCTTAGCCGTGCAAACGCGATGCCACCGTACTTCTCATCTTGTCCAGAATTCAGCGCAGGACGCAGGAATGCCTCCAGGATTTGAATTAGTAGCGAAGGCCGCCCCTCCTCCTCTTTGCAAACGCGCAGCATTTGCATCCTGGCTTCGGCAATTGGCCGGGCCTTCGCAGTGAAGATGGCTTCCAGCAAACCTTCTTTCGAGCCGAAGTGATAATGCAAAGAAGCGACATTGACTTGCGCCACCGATGTGATTGTGCGGATGCTGACGGCATCAAAGCCTTGATTTGCAAAAAGTATTTCGGATGCTGTGAGGATGCGGTCACGCGGAGTCAGTTGTTTCAAGCCCTCCTGAAGACTGGTCATCAAGGTATCGACTTCAGTTGCGGTGGTCGATTCGCCGTTCATCGAAACCCTCCCTCAGGCTGCAGTCCGACCCACCTTCATTGTAAACGTTTGTTCACTAGGGTCAAGTTGTCCCGACCTGATGCGGTGTAAGACAAAAATAGTAACAAAAACAAGGTATTGATGAGATTTATCTAATAATTTGTACATATGTGCATTGTTCGGTTGACGTAAATAAACGATTGTTTATATGGTTGGCTTCAGCTTTGGTGGCCTCGTTGCCGTGGAAGCTTCCGCAGGCTGCAGCTCGCCTGCGACACATGGAGGAAGCATGACCAAGACAATCCTTACCGTCGCCGTGACGGGTAACCAGACCACACTTGCGCAGCATCCCAGGCTGCCGTGTACGCCAGAAGAAATTGCGGAAGCATGCATCAGCTCGGAAAAGGCTGGCGCAGCGATCGCACATATCCATGTTCGTTACCCGGATGGTGCACCGAGCATGGAGCTTGAGCACTACAGCGAAGTAGTCGATCGCATCAGGGATGCAGGGAGTCAGATTCTCATCAACCTGACGACAGGCCCCGGCGGCCGTTTCACGCCTTCCAAGGATGATCCCAAAGTCGCCGCTCCGGGCTCGACGCTGACTCACCCGATGCGCCGCGTCGAACATATCGTGGCATTGAAGCCGGACATCTGCACGCTGGACCTTAACACGATGTGGTCAGGAAACTCAGCCGTTATCAATCCGCCGGAAAGCCTAAAAGTGATGGCCGAGGCGATGCGTGAAGCCGGGTCGAAGCCGGAGCTGGAGGTGTTCGACAGCGGCGACATCCATCTGGCGCACGCTCTGTTGGAGCAGGGTGTACTCGACGCCCCGCCATTGTTCCAGATCGTTACCGGCATTCGATACGGCTTCAGCTGCACCACTCAGACGATGGCCTACGCAAGATCGCTTCTGCCCGACCGAGCCCAGTGGGCGGCATTCGGCGTTGGCAGGATGATGTACCCCATGCTCGCTCAGGCCTTCATCTTGGGGGGGCACGTCAGGATAGGGCTCGAGGACGGGGTCAAGCTGGACCGGGACACACTCGCCCCGAGCAACGCTGCCTTAGTCGAGAAGGCGAAACGCATTGTCAACGACCTCGGTGGCGAACTTGCTTCACCAAAAGAGGCCCGGACCATTCTCGGCCTCGGAGGGTAACGGGATAGCAGTGAAACGGTAGGCACGAAAGCGCTGCCGCAAGTCGAGACAAGACATTCAGTCCGAGCCGCAAGGGAGGAAACAATGCTGGCTAAGATATTCGGAACGACAGCTGTAATTGCGCTGATGGGCGCCGCGAGCATCGGCAATGCGCAGGAATCGTCCGGCTCTGGCGACCTAAAAGAGCGCCTGTCTGTCGCGAAAGCCTGGCTGGACGGGACACTCGATAACTACGGCGATCACACGATTACCTACGACGGCGAGCCTATCACGATCCGTGCGACCAGTCACATTCCCGATTTGTCCGAGTCTGCCGTTTTTGGCAAGCAGGCCTACCGAGTTCTTGAGGCGATGTCCGGCGGCAAGATCATTGTGCAAGATCGCTGGGGCGGAACTGTTCATGGAGTGAAGGAGGGACTCGAAGCAAACCGATCCGGAATCACGGACATGGCCGCGTGCTTTTCGAACCTGAATGCCTCAAGCTTCCCGCTAACACAAGCACTTGCACTTCCGGGCATATTCCCCAATGAGGCCGTCATGGCCGCCGTCGCCAGCCAGTTGGCCGAAGAGTACTTCCGTCCGGAATTCGAGCGATACGGGGTCTATATCGGCTACATCGCCGGGTCGGCACCTTTCAGCATCTTTTCGAAAAAGCCGATCACGAAGCTTGAAGATCTGGCGGGCCTCAAGGTGCGGACAGGCAGCGGATTGCAGCAGGAAATCTACGAAGCGTTGGGTGCAACGCCTGTTTCGATGGGATCGGGCGATTTATACTCGGCACTGCAGCGTGGTCTGATTGATGTAGTTACGACCTCGATTGCGGCGGCGCACACGTTTCGGGTCAACGAAGTGGCGTCCGATTTCACCTACACTCCGATAAATGTTGCCCCCTTGGAGTACTGCATGAATCCGCGCACCTACGAAGCGCTGCCGCCGGATCTGCAGAAGGTTGTTTATGACTGGAATCAGCAGATGGCACAAGTGTTCACGCAATTGCGGTTCATTGGCGCATCTGAAGAGGCTCGCGAGCAGTTCATTGACGAAGGAGTCAACTATCACGAGATCGATTCCGAGGAATGGACGCGGTGGCAGGCCAAGTTCGAACCGGTCGTTGAAGCCTATATCGAGCAGGGCGAGAAAGACGGGCTGCCAATGCGAGAACTGGTCGCGAAAATGCGTGAGCTGTCCAGGAAGTATTCTGAATTGACGCTGAACGAATTACTGCAGGAGACAATCGAGAGTCCTGCAATTGGCGTTTCTCCTGTCGCGAGCAATTAAGCTGCCGGCGAACCCGCCCATGGCGCGCGTTCATCTCGCTGGCATGGGCACTATTCAAAATTTCGGGGTCTCGAATGTCTCTACTGAAATTCATGGGTGACATCCCGCGCTTCGCGAGCCTGTTCAGTGCCTTCGTGGTGTTGCCGTTGCTGGCCATGCTGATCACCGTTGACGTGGTCATGCGTTACGTCTTCAACAGCCCGTTCATCTGGTCGCTCGAAGCCGCTGAATACCTCCTTCTCTTGTTCTTCATATGCGGCCTGGCTTGGTCCATCAGGGCTGGGGTCCACATCAGAATGACCCTTCTCTGGGATGGAATGGGCCCTCGATACAGGCGCATTGTGAGCTTGATCTATGCGGTGGCACTGATCGTCCCGTTCGCGATGATTGCGCACAAGGCGATCGAGGAAGCGCAGTTCGCTAGTCGCCTCGGCATGAAAACCAATGACCTCTCAATGCCAGTTTGGCTCTGGTATTCGCTTGTCGCGATTGCCGCGGCAATGACGGCGCTACAGGTTCTCGCACTGGCGGTCGAGATCGTACGCGGGCGTCGGCTCACGCTCGACGACAATCTCGCGGGAGGGCATTGATTATGGAGCCGCAAACGATCGGTCTCATAGCGTTCGGTGTCGTACTTTTCTTGATTTTTCTGGGCATTCCTATCGGTGCCGTGCTCTTACTTGTCGGGGCAGTGGGGCTCATAGTTCTCGAGGGATTGCACTACGCCGAGACCCAGTTGCTTCTTAACGTGATGGATCAGGGCACGAAGTTCGCTCTGACCTCGATCCCGCTATACGTCCTCATGGGACAGCTGGTTTATCGGACCGGTTTGGCGAGTGATCTTTATGGATGTGTCTACAGATGGGTCGGGCGTCTTCCCGGCGGGCTAGCGATCGCCTCAGTCATCGCAGCAGCAGGCTTCGGCTCTGTTTCGGGCGGCAGTGCCACTGCGGTTGCGACCCTCGGACCGATGTGCATGCCGGAAATGCGCAAGTTCAATTACAACGGAGGGCTTGCCGCTGGATGCATCGCTGCAGCCGGCACACTCGGTATCTTGATCCCTCCGAGCATCTTCCTGATCGCCTACGGTCTCTGGACCGAAACCTCAATCGGCGCACTCTTCATCGCGGGTATCGTGCCTGGACTCATGATGACAGGCGCTTACTCCGCAGCAGTCCTGATCCTGTGCCTCATCAATCCCAAGCTTGGTCCTGTCGGTGAGAAGTTCACTTGGCATGAAAAGTTCACGGCGTTGACCAAGGTCCTGCCGGTATTTGGCATCTTCATGATCATCACTGGCGGCATCTACGGCGGAGTTTTTGATCCGACTGAAGCCGGTGCCTTCGGCATCGTCGGCGTCCTGATTTTCGCTGGCCTGATGGGACGACTTAACTTCGGCGTCTTTGTAGATTGCTTGAAGTCGAGTGTCGGAACCAGCCTGATGATCTTCCTCGTCCTGCTCGGCGGTCATGTGATCAGTCGGTTCCTCGTATTGACCGATCTGACATCTGACCTCGTGCAGTGGATCGTCGCATTCGATCTCTCACCCTATGAGCTGATTGTTGTGCTGACCATTATGTACATCGTCCTCGGGATGCTCCTCGATATATGGGCTATGCTGCTTTTGACGATCCCTTTTGTAGTTCCAGCCGCAGTCGCCACCGGAATCAATCCGATCTGGTTCGGTATCTACATTATCGTGATGTCCGAGCTTGCGGCGATCACGCCACCTGTTGGGCTCAATGTCTACATCATGGCCCGCAATGCGCCGGAAGTTTCGGTCGGGCGGATATTCCTCGGCGTGACGCCGTTCTTTATCGCGTCTCTGCTTGTTGTCGCAATCCTGACAGCCTTTCCGGAAATCGTGCTCTGGCTGCCAAACATGGCATTCGGCTGACCGCCTGGGTGTACATCAACTTGAGAGGAGGTCCCCAAATGACCTTGGACGCCGATGAAAAACCAATCGGACAGTATGCAAGCGAGGTGCGCGACGGAATGCACATCGACTGGGACGTTCCGATCGAGATGGATGACGGGAATGTCCTGCGTGCGGACGTCTACCGTCCGATCGCCGGGGGGCGGTACCCGGTGATCATGTCGCACGGCCCCTACGGCAAGGGTTTGGCCGTACAGGAGGCCTACAAGAGCGCCTGGACGAGGATCATCAAGGGCGCGCCGAACGTGCTTGAAGGATCGTCGAACGTTTACCAATCCTGGGAGGTGGTGGACCCGGAGAAGTGGGTGCCCGAAGGCTATGCCGTTGTCCGGGTCGATTCGCGTGGTGCGGGACGATCGCCGGGTTACCTTGACCCTTATTCTAAGCGGGAGATTCGCGACTTTTACAACTGCATCGAATGGGCAGGGGTGCAGGCTTGGTCAAACGGGAAGGTCGGCCTCAACGGCATTTCCTATTTCGCGGTGAGCCAGTGGTTGGTCGCTGGGCTGCAACCGCCGCACCTCGCAGCCCTCTGCGTCTGGGAGGGCTGCGGCGACCAGTACCGGGACGCGTTCCGACACGGCGGCATTATGTGCAACTTCATGATTGGTTGGGCGAAGCGGCAGGTCGTCACCGTCCAGCACGGCTACGGTGACCGCGGCGGCAAAAGTAAAGTGACGGGGCTGAACGTCGCGGGAGACGAAACGTTGCCAGAGGATATTCTTGCGAAGAACCGCAAGGATATGGCCCGTGCTGCAATCGAGCACGAGTTCCTCGACGACTTCTACATTGAACGCTCGGCTACTTATCCTGAGGTGAACATCCCCCTGCTGTCAGCTGCGAACTGGGGCGGAATGGGGCTCCACACCCGCGGAAATCTCGTCGGCTGGGAACAGGCTGGAAGTAAGCAAAAGTGGCTTGAAGTGCACGGCGACAGCCATTTTACGCCGTTCTATAAGCAGGAGGGAGAGGCGCTTCAGAAGCGGTTCTTCGGCCACTTCCTCAAGGGCGAGGACACCGGTTGGGACCAGCAGCCACCGGTTGAGCTGAACGTACGTTACCCTGGCGAGAAATTTATCAAACGGGCGGAAACCGAATGGCCACTAGCACGGACCGAGTGGACGAAGTTTCACCTTGACCCCGATACAATGTCGCTTGGCGTCGAACCGACCGAGACAGAAGCCACCCTCGACTACGATACAACCGGAGAGGGGCTCCTTTTCTCGACGGGTCCCTTGAAGAAAGAAATGGAGATCACAGGCCCGATTGCGGCGCGGTTCTCAGTGTCCTCCGCGACCACGGATGCCGATTTGTTCCTCGTGCTGAGGCTCTTCGATTCGGATGGGAGAGAAGTGACATTTGTTGGCTCGAACGATCCCCGCGTTCCGATTGGGCTCGGCTGGCTGCGGGCTTCGCATCGCAAGCTCGATGCGGAGTTGTCAACGCCTTGGCGGCCTTGGCACAGCCATGACGAAGCATGGCCTCTCACGCCGCAGGAGCCGGTCGAGTTGGAGGTGGAAATCATCCCAACCTCAATTGTGATCCCGGTCGGCTATTCGCTCGCTCTCATGATCAGGGGAAGGGATTTCGAACATCCCGACGATGCTGCGATACCCGACGCGCCGTACCCCATGCGCGGCGTCGGCCCGTTCTATCACAGCGTTCCGGCGGACCGGCCTCCTGAGGTTTTCGAAACGACCAACACACTGCATTTCGGCAGGGACCATCCCGCCTACCTGCTCTTGCCGGTCATTCCCGCCACTTGATGGGAAACGACGGCGGCAGAACCGTTCCGGGCATATGCATCATTCACCAACCAGCCTGACGTCGTCGGCCTGGATAGCTAAACTCATTCGTACTCCAAAGGAGCAAGCCAATGCACTCAACAGATCGGCCACGCATTGATCGAAGAGATATCGATAAGGCTGCGGAGGACCTGAAAAACTGGGGCAAGTGGGGCGAAGATGACCAACTCGGCACGCTGAACTATACCAGCGCAGAGGATATCATCCGCGCCGCAACGCTGGTCCGGCAAGGAAAGGTCATCTCCCTCGGGTTGAATTTCGACAATAATGGTCCGCAGGCAGGGCGATCGAAGTTCCCTCCTGTCGGGCGCTTCAATCCCATCCATACTATGCTTCGCACGGGGACCGACGCCTATTCTGGTGTCCTGGATAAGCGCGGGATGCGGTCGGCGGATGACATCGTGATCATCCCGTCGCAATGCGCCACGCATTGGGACGGTCTCGCCCATATCTTCTTCGACAACCACATGTGGAATGGCTACGACTGCCGCGAGGTTTCGTCCTTTGGGGCAGCAAGGAACGGTATCGAACAAACCAAAGAGAAATTCGTAGGCCGGGGCGTGCTTCTCGATCTGCCCCGATATCTCGGTCTCGATTGGTTGCCGGAAGGTTTCGCGATCACGACGGAACTGCTGGATTCCTGTTGCGAGGCGCAGGGCGTGAAAGTCGGCACCGGCGATTTCCTTCTCATCCGCACTGGACAAATGGAGGAGAAGTTCGCCGCCGGCTCTTGGGACGGCTACAACGGAGGTGATGCACCTGGCATGGCGTTTGAGACCCTCTATTGGCTCCAGGACAAGCAGGTCGCGGCTGTGGCTATGGATACGTGGGGGTGCGAGGTCCGACCCAATGAATCGGTCGAAGGCATAAGCCAGCCATGGCACTGGATCTGCATACCAATCATGGGTTTGACAATGGGAGAGATCTTCAAGCTCGACGTGCTGGGAGAAGAGTGTGCGAAAACTGGAGCATATGACTTCCTCTTCGTCGCCCCCGCGTTGCCTGTAACGGGTGCTGTCGGCTCTCCAATCAATCCGCTTGCCATCCTTTAAACTAATACGCCGGTATCCGCACGATTACCAGGCTGGATAATCGAAGATCCGAGGAGGACGCAGTATGTATGAGTACTTTGATAAGAACTATGCTTGGAATCTGACCGCGGTCACCTTGATCGAGGAGGTCGGCACTATCACCCAGCCCGCAGAAGCATTCGAAGCAGCGGCACCCTTCCAGGATAGCGATCCTGTAGAGGCGAGCGTCGCCTGGCACGACGCGATGGTGGCAATGGGAGAAAATCTCGAACGCTACGCAGAGCGCGATCTGGCCGATGGCCACGGGCTTACAGCATCGCGTAAGTTCCACCGGGCTGCCATGTTCTTCATTCGGGCCGAGCGCATCATGTCGCACGACGATCCGCGCCAGATGGCAGCCTATCGCCGTGCCATCGCAAATTACCGAAAGGCGCGCGAGCATGCGAAGGACGGTGTGGAATTCATCGAAATCCCCTTTGAAGATGGGATGATGCCGGGCCTTCTGGTCAAAGCCGAAGACGTGCAGGGGAAACCTGCGCCAATCGTTATTCACATTCAGGGCTTTGATTCCATCAAAGAGACCCAGTTTCCCATGTTCCAGGAGTACCGGCGGCGGGGTCTGTCCATATTGATCATGGACCAACCAGGGGCAGGAGGAGCAATCAGGCTACATGGCCTCAAGGCCCGGCACGACTCTGAAACCTATGTCAGCAAGATTGTCGACTGGATCAAGAAACGCCCGGATCTGGCGACCGATCGCATTGGCCTGCAAGGGATCAGCCTCGGTGGTTACTTCGCACCCCGAGCCGCCGCCTTCGAACCTCGCATCAGGGCTGTGGCCTGTTGGGGGGCGCTGTTCGACTGGCCTACGTTGTGGGCTAAACGACTGGCAAATCCCGACGATTCGCATCCCTCCGTGACCAATCCGCTGAAACACGCAATGTGGACTTTCGGCACTGGCACCCAGGCAGAGCTTTTGGGAGTTATTCAGAAGATGACCCTTGCGGGGGTGGTTGAACGCATTGATTGCCCGCTACTGGTGATTCACGGCGAAAACGACCGTCAGGTCCCGGTGAGCCAAGCGCAGGAGACCTATGACCGCGCGAAGATGGAAGACAAGACGCTCAAGATTTTCACCAAGAAAGAAGGCGGAGCCGAACACTGCCAAATCGACAACAGGGCGATCGCAGCAGACTACGTTTCGGACTGGTTTGCATCGCGTCTCGTGGGCAGGCCCGATTGATCCGAGTCCGGCGAGACGTAGCCTTGACCCGGGCTTGATGCTCAGTTCGACAAGGCTGCAACCTAAAGAATGCCCTTTTTCCCCTGTCGCGTTCGCCGCTGTCCGGCGCGGGCGATATTAAGAAGGGCGTTGCTTGGCAGGCCTGCGATGCATCCAACCAATCGGCAGTACTGGCGGGTAGCTTCCATCCGGCAAGAAAAAACTTAAGGAATGTTATCGTGACGTTGTATGCTCTCGACGGAGTTCGCCCGGAGGTCTCGGCCGATGCAGGGTTCGTGGCGCCGGACGCCGTACTTATCGGCAAAATCGTGCTCCGTGCCGGCGCCAGTGTCTGGTTCGGGGCAGTGCTCCGAGGCGACAATGATCTTATCGAGGTCGGAGAAGGCTCCAATATCCAGGATCATGCGGTTCTGCATACCGATCCCGGATTGGAACTACGTGTCGGTCGACACGTGACCGTCGGACATAGGGCGGTACTGCATGGCTGCACAATCGGCGACTGCACTCTAATCGGGATGGGGGCAGTTGTGCTGAATCGCGCTGTCGTGGGGTCCAACTGCATTATCGGGGCAGGAGCGTTGGTCACGGAGTGTACCCAGATCCCGGACAATTCACTCGTGGTCGGAGCTCCGGCTCGCGTTGTCCGCGATCGGACTCCGGATACCAGGGCAGATCTCGTGGAGCTTGCGGCTCGATATACGACTAACAGCGCCAGATACTGTAGGAAATTGAGCAAAATCTGAAGTCAGGTACTTCGTAAGCGTCGTCCTCAGGCCACGGCCTTGAGTGCGGCAGCCTGGCTGTAGGCCCACGGGAGGAGTTCGTCGATCTGGCTGTTTGGGTGGCCGTTGACGATCCTGGCGAGCACGTCGGTTAGGTAGCCTAGCGGCTCGACTTGGTTGAGCTTGCAGGTTTCGATCAGCGAAGCGACGACGGCCCAATGTTCTGCACCGCCGTCAGAGCCTGCGAAGAGTGCGTTCTTGCGGTTGAGAGCAATCGGGCGGATCGAGCGCTCAACGGTATTGCTGTCGATCTCGATGCGGTCGTCGAGGAAGCGCAAGAGGCCTTCCCATCGGGAGAGCGTGTAGCGGATGGCCTCGGCAAGCTTGGTCTTCTGGCTGATCAGGCCGAGTTTCTCGCGCAGCCACGGCTCAAGCTCTGCCAGGACCGGCCGACTGTGCTCGTCGCGCACGGCACGGCGCGCCTCCGCGATCTGGCCGCGGATGTCGTCCTCGATGCGGTAGAGTTCCGCGATGCGCCGGAGCGCCTCGCTGGCGATCGGCGCAGGACCGGCCGCGGCGAGTTCATAGAAGCGCCTGCGCACGTGTGCCCAGCAGAAGGCGAGCCTGACGCCGTTCTTCTCGGCGAGTACCCGATAGCCGCCATAGCCGTCGACCTGCAGGATTCCGGCAAAGCCCGCCAGACGGGCGATCGGCCGCTCAGCCTTCCGGTCCGGCGCATAGACATAGGCGACGCCCGGCGGGTCGCTCCCGCCCCATGGTCGGTCATCACGGGCGTAGGCCCAGAGCTGCCCGGTCTTGGTCTTGCCGTGGCCGGGATCAAGCACCGGAGCGGTGGTCTCGTCAGCGAACAGTTTTGGCGACGCCCGTCAGCTTCCTCAGCATCCGCTCATGCACCAGACGCAGATGCCAAGCGGCACGGCCGACCCAGTCAGCGAGCGTGGAGCGATCGAGATGGATGCCCGGTCGGGCGTAGATCTGCGCCTGGCGATAGAGCGGCAGGTGATCGGCATATTTGGAGACCAGAACCTGGGCGACCGTCGCCTCGGTCGGTAGACCGCCTTCGATCAGCCGGGCAGGCGCCGGAGCCTGCACCACCACGTCCTCGCAGGCGCGACAGGCATATTTGGGCCGGCGCACGACGATCACACGCAACTGCGCCGGCACAATGTCGAGCCGTTCGCTGACATCTTCACCAATCCGGTGAAGTCCGTTGCGGCAACAAGGGCAGGCCTGGTCCCCGATGTCGACGACCATCTCGATGCGCGGCAGGTGCGGCGGCAGCGCGCCCCGGTTCGCCCGCCGCTTTTCGGCGTGTCCCCTGCGCATGGCCGGATCGGCACATTCAGCCTCTTCCTCGCCAGCCGCCTCGATCTGCTCGGCCTCCTCGAGGCCAAGCAGCAGTTGATCTTCGGGCAGGCTTTCGGCCCGGCGGCCGAAGCGGTGACGCTGCAGTTCCTTGATGATCTGGGTCAGGCGAGCATTCTCGATATCGCGCGCCAGGACCATCGCCTTCAGCACATCCGGATCGTCGGGAAGCTGGTCCACCGTCATCGCCATGATCGGATCAGACCATATTCGCCAGTTCCGGCGACAGCGGAATCGAGGCTGATTCACTTGGTCGCGGATCAACCCGCCTGCGCCGGAGCTCGCGTCCGGCGGGCTTCATGGACCCGCCGCCAGTCAAGCCCTTCAAGCAGCGCCGACAACTGGGCGGCCGTCAGCCGCATTACGCCATCCTGCACTTTCGGCCAACGGAACTCGCCATCCTCCAGCCACTTCGCATAGAGGCAGACGCCGCTGCCGTCCCAGAAGATCAGCTTGATCCGATCCGTTCGTTTCGCGCGGAAGACATAGACTGCGCCGCTGAACGGATCGGCGCCCATCGTCTCGCGCACCAACGCAGCCAGCCCCTCCGCACCCTTGCGGAAGTCCACAGGCTTCGTCGCCACCATGACCTTGACGGCGCCTGTCGGCCCGATCACGACGTTGCCTTCAGCGCACGGATGACCGCCGCAACCGTCTTGGCGTCGGCGCCGCGCCAACCCGCATGGCGATGCCGTCGATCTCAAGCTCGATCACGCCAGCATCTCGGGCCGCCTTCCGCTTCCGCGGCTGAGCTGGACGCTTCGGCGCGGGTTCCGGAGGCGGCGCTGTCACCACCGCCGGCACGAAGCCCGGGGATTCCTGCTGCACTGAAGCGGCCTGTTTGCGCGCTTCGCGCCGCCAGGCGAACACCTGCTGCGGCCTGAGACCATAACGCCGGGCGACTTCGAAATGATTGCGTTCGGTTCCAGCGTCTCCGCGACGATCCGCGCCATATCATCCATCGACCAGTGACGCCGGCCGCCAGCACCGTTGATCACCTCGAAACGCCGGGGCTGCCGCTCCGGGTCAAGCGTAAGGTCAAGTCCAGACATAAGCCTATCTCCGATCCCGCTACAGGATCGGCAACCTCACAGATTGCGATCACTCCCGAAAGGTGGCCCGGAAACACCGCTTACTTTTCCTCATGTCTCCCCCATGCCGAATATACACGACTAATATCGACTGAACGCGAGGAGGGTAAGATCATTCGCGCGGAGGCACAGCACTCCTGCTGCGGCCACGATTCCATCCTGCCGAGGTGCCCCTACGGGTCTGCACTACCAAAGAACTGACTTGCCGCGGTTGCACGACCAGCTGCTGCGGCTAAAGTCAGAGCAGGTTCTGGGGTAGGGGCATCATGGACTATCAGGGCGGAACCGCCGAAAGTGCGGTTAGGCAGCAACTTCTTGCTGATCGGAAGAACCTTTTGGGCACGCGGAACCGACTTATAAATGTCCCGCTGCTCGAGGGTGCAAAAGCGCGGTACCGAGGCTTAATGCACAATCTTCTATCCCTATTCGCCTTTTGCATTGTTTTATCGCAGTGATTATCTGCAATTTAGCGGTTCCAAAATCTTAGTGAAGTTTTCTCAGGGGAGAGGGACGTCGGCGAACCAATACCCATCTGGTGTGCTATGGAATTCGTCCTTGGCATCCCACATGATTCTCCCCACCCGAGCTTCTGGCTTGGAGGAGTTAAGCACGATCCCAGCCCCTTCCATCATTGCTACTATTTGCTTGCGTGTTAAGGGCCGATTTTCGGCCCGGAGCGCTTCGCGCACGAAACTCTTTACGACATCGACTGTCTCCCGGGACCGCTTTTGACGAACTGGCTTCGCCCGTCCGCGAGGGCCTACGTCCTTTGGGAGGTAATTTGCCGGGTGAATATTGCTCTTGAGAGTGTCCCGAGCAACCCTAAGTGCTTCCAGTTCTTGTTGTAGACGGCGTAGTGCACTCTCTCTCGCAGTAATTTGCGTTTCAATATGCTGAAGCACATCAGTGAAGGGAACCGTATCCGCGTTCATATCGGATTCCATATCATTTAGTTCCTTGTTCTAAATGACACCCTCTATTCACAAGGAATACGAATCATGTCATAGTGATTCCAAGTGAGGGGCCGCCTGGTGGTGCAGGCGGCCCCGCCAGATGACCGAACCCTTCGTCGTTGCGATCTGAAAAGGGCAAGCCAAATGGTCAAAACATTCTATCACCTATACCGATTCGAAGCCAGACAATGCCATTTAGTGCGTTGCCATTTTTGCTGGCAGCATTTTCCCAAATGTCGCGTTTAAAAGCCGATCGGACCTTACGTATCGGTCGCT
Source organism: Mesorhizobium sp. 1B3 (assembly GCF_050958605.1). Classification (NCBI taxonomy): domain Bacteria; kingdom Pseudomonadati; phylum Pseudomonadota; class Alphaproteobacteria; order Hyphomicrobiales; family Phyllobacteriaceae; genus Mesorhizobium; species Mesorhizobium sp. 1B3. The sequence continues at coordinate 607,714 of NZ_JBJHDO010000002.1, forward strand.
GAGCTTTCGCTCCTCGTTGTCAGAGTCTGCTTGGTTCTTTGCTATGGCTTAAGGAACGCAAGGGAAAAATCGTGACAGCTTCTTCGTCTAAGTATCACTCAGGTGTTGTTGCGCGAATTATCTCCTCGTCAGATGGTGGACCGCTGCGTCGCATAATCAATGGCCGATCCAGGCGGCCGACCGGCACATTTATTTCCGTAAAAGGTGGCTTCAGGGCAATGCCTTGGGAATCGATGAAATGCGAGCTTCCAACACTTCAGTTAGCTGAAGTCGGGACGCCGATCATCTCTCTTGTGTCCCAGCCCCATCGCCTGGAAATGATAGTGAGAGGCCAAACGCGCCCATTGATCTACTTTCCAGATCTTATGTTGACTGTCGAACAGGACTTCGCCGACGCGCTTCGAACCACCCCATTCGGCCTTGCCGTGATCAACTGGCATGCCCGTCTACCCTCGAAGCGTGGAATTCGGCGCGTTTTCGTCGAAGTTAAGGATGACAACGACAGCCGTGTGTTTGACGAGCTTTATGACCAGAAGCTTCAGCTGGCGCGGGCGGTGTATCGGAGAGTTGATGCCGAATTTATTACTATATTTCGTTCGCGAGATCTTGAATGCATCAATCTCCGCCCGATCAAGGACATTTCCCTCGATAATCTAACTGCCGTTTGTGTGGCCGACATCGACCGGGCTGTGGAAAGAATAGAAGCACAACGCGGCGAGACATCATTTGGCGAATTAGTGGATTCCCTCGGCGGCGGTCGATTGGGGGAAGCAAAGGCACACGCATTGCATATTCGTCGAATGATCTCAATCGATCTGAGTCGACCTGTGCAATATGCATCTGCTGTTCGGCGGGTCCGGTAGGCGCACACTGTGATGATGCGCGGTCATCACAATAATACGAAATCGAAAGGAACTTCCTTTTGTAGGCGGAGGAGTGCGGCCGTCAATATCGATGTCGCTACAGGTCAACTGTATCTATTCCCCAATGAAAACCGCTATGAGCTTTGGGAGTTCAAAAAAAGGAAGCGTGATGGCTCGTTTGTGCTCTTGAATGACACGACTGAGAAGAAAAAGACCATCCCGCCAGACGAGTTTCAGGAGATGCGGTGCGATGGGAGAGCTATACGGGTTTCCCGGGCCCAAATAGACCGGGATGGCGACATCATTCCGGGCGATATCGATCCTTTGTCGATGCTCGGCCCTGACGACAAAGGCATTTCCGCGAGAGAAAAGGAGCGTCGCCGTGCTGCTGGCGAACGGCTCATGAAAGCTCGCACGCTTCGCTTCTACGCGATTAGGCACGATGAAGAAGAAAAAGCAGACGCGGGGCACGGAAAGGTCTATCTGGAACGTATAATTGACAAGTATTATCAAGAGGCGTGCGCGCATGGATTTCTCTGGCGGCCGTCATTTTCTGCCCTGCAGAGAGCATTGCTGAGTTACGGAAAGGTGGGAGATAGGCCTCTCACAGCATTTCTTACCTACGGGAAGCATAACGGTCTACCCTTCTGGCATATAGAAGTCCTCCGGCTCAAGGAGGAAATGATCGCCTGCTTTTGGTCTCCAGAAAGGCCGAGAATTAAGGACGCGATTTCATCATTCAATGCGAGATTCGACGTTGAACTTCGTCGGCGGTGTGAGCTAGGCGAAGCCCCGTTTCAGAGGCCGACTAAGGAGACACTGCGCCTTTGGATAAATGGCGCAGGTGATCGGGAAAATTGGTGCCGTCGCTTCGGCGACAAATCCGCGAAAAGAAGATTCCAGGGTGTTGGTAAGTGTATCTCTGCGAGTAGGGCCCTGGAGTACGTCATGTTCGACCATACCATGGTCGACACCTGGGCTAGACTATTAGACAAAAATGGCAGCGAGGTGTTGGTGTTGCGGCCTTGGCTAACACTCGCAATCGATGTCTACTCACGGGCGATATTGGCCGCGGTTCTTACTGCATATCCACCTTGCCTGCACACTGTGATGCAGTGCTTGAGGTGGGTGGTTCGCCCAAAGAAGTTCCTTGTCGACGAGTTCGGGAACCATAAGGGGGCCACAGACTGCTGGGGCAAACCGTCTTACATAATCGTAGACAACGCTTGGGAATTTTCAGGAGTTTCCTTTCAAGTCGCCTGCGAAGGAGCCGGGATCCATGTGATCTGGTCTCCAGTCAAGACGCCGGAGTTCAAGGCATACATTGAGAGATTCTTCGATACGTTGAACGAAGAGGTCTGGCACCGGATGCCTGGGGGAATTCAATTTACCCCAACTGAACGAGCTAAACTTGAACTCAATCCCCGGCAAGAAGCGTCCTTTACCATTGAGGAACTCGAAGACCGTCTCTGGCGTATGATCGTAACAATTTATCACGTCGAGGTTCATGAAGGCATCGGGATGGCCCCAGCAAGGGCTTGGAAGCTTTCATTGGCACGTTTCGATCGGCCGACGGTTGATGACATCACTGGGCTGGACAAGCTTATCGGAGCTGCGCGAGTTTGCACACTGTCAGCCTCTGGGATTGAGGTTCGGGGGCACAGATTCCATGATCAAGCTGTTACATCGAGACTATTGGATGACTTGATCCGTTTTAGTGAAGGCGGGGTCAAGCAGAACTTTAGACATCCTCGACGTGGTGTCCGCGTTCTTGTGACCATCGATCTGCCGAGTTGCGGTTTTGTACATGTTTGGAATCCGCGTACCAGACAGAACGTTAAACTGCCCAATATTGACGAATTCTATACGGATGTTTCTTGGGAGGAAGCTGAGACTCTGAGGGAATTCGCAGCCAAGGAAAACCTTGCATTCCATTCCGACTCGGAGAAGTGGGCTGCCCGCGAAAGTTTCCGGTCCTCTATTGCTGCTTCCATACCCACCAAGCCCTATCGCGAGGCCAAACAGCTGGCGAGGCATCTCACGGGTGGTCGGCACCAACTGGTGCCAGGAGACACAGTGGTGGAGACGGTGGCGGAGCCTTCGTCTGCCGGCATGAATTCGCCCGAAATCCCCGTGGCGATTCCCGCGAGCGCTCGCTCCGACGAAAGGCTTCCTCCGAAAGGACCACGGCGCGGCGGCCGAAAGGCGACCAGAAAGAGCAAGGAAAGCAACGCTCTTAGGCGTTCTGCGCGGGCGCTGGATTCCCGGCAACCGAAACCTACCGAAACTGCACGCCAAGCTACCATCAGAGACCGCGACGCGTACATGGTACCCGACCCTGTTGCACTCCTCGCCGCGCTGGAAGCGGATCTCGACTGAAGGTGCACTATGAGCCAAACAATCACGTATGGAAGAATTCTAGAGGAATTCCTTAATATGCGTATCAAGCATCCGCGCCTCGACGATGCGTATGCTTTGTATGACGACCTGCGCCATGTAAAGAGGTCGTGTCCCCACGAACCACAGCGGTTCGGAGCATTATTTGCAGATCCCCAATCGGGTAAGTCCACATGCGTCAAGATGTACATCGAAAGCCGAGTGGTTGACGACGCAATTGAACGTGGCCTTTTTCCTGGCAGCATGGACAGAAGGATCGTTGCCAAGCAACAACGCTTAGCGCTCCATGTAACCCTCTCGACTAACGCAACACCAAAATCATTAGCAACCGACATCCTTACAGCCTTTGGTGACCCTCGGGCCTCATACGGTACTGCGCAAAGCCTTCTTCAGCGCGCCTACGGTTACATGCAGCATTTTGGAACTGAGATAGTATTCATTGATGAAATTCAACATCTAGCACACAAGACCGCCAGGGTCGATGGCAAGGCCGAGAGAAGCAATCTCCTTGAAAGCACAGCTACGACCGATACACTAAAAACGATGCTCCTAAATGGGCTTGTTCCCATGATGTTTGTTGGAGTTCGCGAAGCTAGGCATCACTTGTTCAATGATCCGCAACTAGCAGCGCGTTGTATCAGTGAGCTGGATTTCGGCAGGTTGACTTTCGACAACCCAAAATCCAGAAACATATTCATTGAGTATTGCGGGCGGCTAGGAATCAAGCTTCAGCAGCACGGTTTATTCTCTAAAGCTAGCGATCTTGTTTCGGGTGCGATCCCCGGAAACATAAATGAGGTTGCGGGTGGACGCTTAGGGATGGCGTCAAATTTGGTGCTAGCCGCGTGCAAGGTGGCAGTGGAAGAAGGAGCGCCTTGCGTCACGTGGAACCACCTGGATGAAGCCACAGAAGACTGGGCAATTCCTATGGGGATTACTTCCCGCAATCCCTTCAGGCGTCAGAGATAGGAGCTCAAAATGGCCATGTTGGCCAACCGCCCCAGTTGGACTCGTGTTAGAAATTCCGGACGTGATCTGCCAGGGACACCGTCTCTACCAATACCAACGGTTCCGTTCGAGGGGGAGAGCCTAAGGGATCTGGTATTTCGAGCACTAGGGCAGAACTTTCACGCCTCACCTGCCGAAGTGATGGATATAATTGGCCTACTGTGGGCTGCGGATACTGCATTCAATTCGGTTGGTCGAGAGCTTGAGCTTGCTACTCTTCTTGGCCTCCCGGCTGGAGCCCACGACGTTTCAATTAGGCTTTATAAGCCTATCGAAGGAAGGAAGGGCTGGATCGACTTTTTTGGGATACCACTGCGACGCACGCACTATATGTCAAAGCATCGCAGGGTATCGCCGAGAGCGCTCAGAACAGCAGTGTACGGACGCGCTATCTGGGCTATTCGCCCGCTGTCATTTGACCCTCATACCAAAGAGGCCCTGCTATCTTCCTGTCCTGAATGCAGGCGGCCGTTGGACTACTTTCGCTCCTATGGGATTCAGTTTTGTGGAAGGTGCGTGCAAAGAGACCGAAACAACTTCATTCGTCCGATTGTCGACCTCAGGGACTTCCCGCAGCCTCTTGTGGAGGTGGAAGATGAAGAAGCGCTGGATTTTGTTACGAGTCTAATCGCCTCGGCTCAAACGTCGACGCCGAAGCTGGTGTTGCCTTTCTCGGAATGTTCTCGGGGTGATGTTTTTGAGTTTTGCATCGTGTTAGCAGCAGCCGTGGCGGCAAATGGACGGTCACCTGATGCAAAACCAAATCGGGCCAAACTGGATTACGCAGTCATCACACCCAATCTGCTTGCACAGGCTGGACGTGCAGTGCTGGATTGGCCGGAAGGCTTGCATCGCCTTGCAGACAGTGCGCGGTCGACCTCAGACGCTCGAGCAGGATTTTTCGGGATCAAGAAGGAGCTCGGCTCATTACTGAATGTTCCGTATGGTCCGAGCCTCACGAGTAACATTAAGACCGAATTTCGCGCGGTCCTATACGATAATATGCAGAGGTCTGCCGAACGCGCAAACTTGGTTCGTCGAGTTGAAACTCGATTTGACGCAGATTTCTTGACGTGCGATCAGGCAGCCAAGGAATTCGGAATGTCCCGCCATGTTGTCCAGAGATTGTCGCGCGATCCGCGTTTAACTGTTTTGCGCGCCCATGGTACACAAAAATCACCCGCGCTACTGAAACGACACGAGATCGCTTCGATTGTCGCATTACGTCGCCAACTTTGCTCATCAGCGACAATCGAAAGAGCGTCTGGAATTCCTATTATTGCATTGCAGGGATTGTTAGACATTGGCCTTTTAGAAATGGAAACAGGTCTAGCTAAATCGATCGCAGGGCGTGGCATTCACTTTTGTCCCGGTTCGTTTGAAGCGTTGCGTGAACGCGTTGGCGAAAAAGTCGAGCAGGCTTCTGCACCTATCCATTTGGTACGAATTACTAATGCGGTGAATCAAATTGGATATCACCTTGGCAATCCTTGGCCTGCGATCCTATCGGCGATTCTTGAGGGGCGGTTGTCGATTTGGAGAATGCGGTCAGGTAAGTCCCTGATGTCCAGTTTGGGCATAGAGCATATTGGAGCAATCGCGGACTTAGCTCCCGCCTTTGCGGCCTGGTCTGTTGGCGCTGATGCCGAAGCACATCTCACCCAACAGGAGGCCGCCGTTCTGATTGGAAGTACCGACTTTGTGGTCTCGGAGTTAATCAAGATGGGATTCTTGCCTATTGCACCTCGCCGAGCCGACGTACAGGCCTTCACGGAGAATTACGTGCTTCCTGCTGAGGCCCGTTGGATGATGGGTGGTAAGGCGTCGCTTGAATTGCGGCCTCTTCAACTGCACAAAAGGTTAAGTCTTTGGGGGCTTTCTCTGGAAGGCTCAGGAAAGCACGGTACGTATATATGGAGGCGAGCAGCACTGGCGTCTCTGTTGAGTTCTACAGAATCGCCTGTGCTTGGAGCGCCGAATCACATTTTGTTGGCAGATATAGAAATATCAAGCACTTAAAAGAATCGCTGCTATTTTGCGGCGACACTTGGAAAATAGCTCGTTTGACGATGCGTCGCTGTGCAGCCTGAGGCTTGTGCTAGCTTCCGGGGCCTTGGTAGCAACAAGCCGCAGGCACCGAAAGGAACCGACCCGATCTCGTTGCCGGCCTCGGCTCGAGACTTGACCGCGAGATAGTCTGCATGATCGGGCGAATGCCGTGATCGCGCCCCCTTTAGGCCGACCGAGCCGGTCGAGAAGTCGACGTCAGCGATGTCCTTGATTCGGCTCGGACGGGATTGCGACCTATTTTTCGAATGCCGGGTCGATCGGCACGCGGTAACCGTTGACAAGGCGGTTGGTTTCGTTGGCCATGCCGACCACGGCCATCAGTTCGCCGAACTCCTCGGCCGTCATGCCGGCCTTCGCCGCCGCGGCGCTGTGGCTGGCAATGCAATAGCCGCAATTGTTGGTCACGGAGACGGCGAGGTACACCATCTCCTTGGTCTTGGCGTCGAGGGCGCCGGGGGCCATGACCTCCTTGACGCTTTCCCAAGTGCGCTTCAGCGACTTCGGATCATTGGCGAGATATTTCCAGAAATTGTTCACGTCGGTCAGGCCGCGTGACGTCATGATGTCGTCGAACACCGCCTTTACCTCCGGTGCGGCGTCGGCATATTCGACCGCTTTCGGCTTGCTCATTGGGTAATTCCTCCTTCGTTTCGGCCAAGGCCGGCGATTTCGCCGACGGTAACAGGTTTCACCGGCATCCGGATTCGGTAGTAGCCGATCTCGGTGGGGCTCACGGCGCGTTGCGCGGCCATCGTCTCGACGACCGTATGACCGCACATCCGCCCCTGGCAGGGACCCATTCCGGCGCGCGTAAAGCTTTTCAACTGGTTTGGTCCGGCGCAGTCTTCCGCGACGGCAGCCCAGACGTCCCGCTTGCGCACTTCCTCGCAGCGGCAGACCACCACCTCGTCGCACTGGGGAATCCTGAGCGCATCCGTGGGCCGATAGAGCCTTTCCAGGAATGGCCGGACAGCTTGATCGCGCCGGCGAGTTGCGAGCAGCGGCAGGCTTCTGCGGGCATGTTCGGCGCCGTCGATCCTGCCGAGGTCGACAGCTGCCGCCAGGGCTGCGATCTCGCCCGACAAGGCAGCCGAGCGTGCGCCGGCAATGCCGCCGCCGTCGCCGGCGACTATGAGCCAGTCCTTGCTGGTGCGGCCGTGGTCGTCGAGCTCCGGCCGCCAGCACAACTGCCCGGTGTCCCATCGGTGCTTGCCGCCTGCGGCCATCGTCATGTTGACGTTGGGAATGATGCCCTGATGGACAAAGGCGTGGGCGCATTCGAGCTGGTGGGTGCCGTCGCGATCCGCCCATGTAACCGCCGAGAGCTTGCCATCGCCCGCGAAGGCGACATTGCGCACGCCGCGATGATGGGGAACGCCGGAGCGCCTTATCTGCGCCAGCAGCTTCAGGCCCTTGGCCAAATATCCGGGCGCGGTCAATGCCACAGGCAGATGGCGTAGCGCCTGCCAGCGATTGGACGGATCGGCTGTGTCGAGCACGGCGCGCACGCGCACGCCCGCCTGCAGGTACTGGCAGACGATCAGGTAGAGCAGGGGGCCGGCACCCACGAAGACTGCGTCGTCGGCCACCGTGCCGGTCGACTTCAACAGGATCTGGGCCGCGCCGGCAGTCATGACGCCGGGCAGGGTCCAGCCTCGAACGGGAAAGGGCCGCTCCATCGCGCCCGTGGCGATGAGAACGCGGCGCGCGGCGCACTCGCCACCGCCGGCCGGCGAGGTCCAGGATATGCCGTCCTCGGCCAGGCGCCAGACGGTGCTGGAGGGGAAATAGGCAGCGCCGCTCGAGAGGAAGCGCTGCGCCAGGGGGCGGCCGGCAAGGTATTCCTTGCCCAAGATTTCCGCACGCAAGCCGTCCCCTATCGCCATGACGTTGCGATAGATCTGGCCACCTGGCGTCGGCTGCTCGTCGAACAGCGCGACCGAAAGGCCGAGTTCCCGCGCGGCGGCCGCCGCGGCCATGCCCGCCGGGCCGGCCCCGACGATGGCGACGTCGACCGGTGCATTGCTCATCGAGGGCAGCTCGTCTTTGCAGGCCCTGATTGACGTTCAACCACCATTCCCGGGCGCACTTGCTCCAGGCAGGTCTGGCGGTTGGGCACACCGTCGACCACGGCCAAGCAATCGAAGCAGACGCCCATCATGCAGTAGGGCAGACGCGGTGCGCCGCTGACGGGTGTCGTGCGGAACGGGGCGAAACCGGCCTCAAGCAGCACAGCGGCGAGATTGGCGCCCGCGATCGCTTCTACCGCGTGACCGTCGACGGTGATGCGCGTGAGCGCATCCCTTGGGGTTTCAAGCGGCCTGAACATTGAAACGCTCCGGGGAGAAGGAGGAAAAACGCCCGGTGTCGAATGCGCCGGAACGCAACAGGCTTGCCAATTCGCCGGCATGGAACGGCGCCAGCGTAACGCCGCTGTGGACCGAAACGACGAAGGCGCGCGAATGCGTGGGCGACTGCTGGTAGACCGGAACCCCATCCGGCGTCATGATGCGCAGGGCACCCCAGCTGCGCACGACGCGAACGTTGCGCAGCAACGGGAACGCCGTCACCGCGCGCCGGGCGGTCTCGCGCAGCACAGGCAGAGTCGTGCCATCGTCCAGTCCGACCTCCTCCGAGGACTCGCCGAAAAGGCAGCCACCCTCGATGGTCTGGCGAATGAAGTTGGTGCCGTAGTGAAGGAACGGCTCGACCTTCTCGGTGACCAGGATCTGGCCGCGCACCGGACGTACCGGTGCGCTCAGCCCAAGCTGCGGAGCGAGATCGACATTGCCGAGCCCGGCAGCCAGCACCACGCTGCCGCAGCCTGCGATACCCTTGTCGGTCTGGAGCGTGAATCCCGATCCGTCGGCTTCGACCTTCCGAACCCGGCCCTTCGGGACATATGTACAGCCGAGCCGGCAGGCCGCGGCGATAAGTGCTCGCAGCAGATGGAGCGGATTGGCTGTGCCGTCGGCCGGGCAGTAGGTTGCGCCGGCGACATCCGGACCGATCGCCGGCAGCCGTCGCGCGACTTCGTCCCGATCCAGGACCTCGAAGCTGCCTGCCACCTTGGCGCGGCTATCGATGCTGGCCATCATGGCGGCCCGCTTTTGCAGCTCCTCCGGGGTGAAACAGATGTAGAAGGCACCGGGTCTCCGGAAGTGGAGCGCAACGCCCGTCTCCGCCTCGAGTTCACCCGCAAAGGCCGCCCAGTCGTTCGCCGCCTGCCGGGTCAGGTCGGCATAGGCCGGCGACGAGCCGCCCTTGCCCTGGACCCAGACGTTGCCGAAATTGCCGCGCGCGGCGCGAAACGCGACGTCCCCCTCGTCGAAAAGCGCGACGTTTTCGCCGGCTTTGGCAAGGCCATAGGCGATGGCGGCACCGACAATGCCGCCGCCAATCACCGCGAATTCAGCCGAAGGTGCCGCCGTCACGATCATACCGCTTTTCAGTCGTTGTCGTAGCGGCGCGGGCGCAGGCCTGCATGGAACAGGTTGACCATCGACACCGTGTCGTAGACCGGGACGCCCAGCCGCTGCTGGATGTCATAGGTGAACGGGGCGAGGTTGGTGCATTCGGAGACGATCGCGCCGATGTCCGGATTGGCCCGGATCAGCCGCTCGGCCGTCGCGACGACCTCGCTGCGCAGCGTGTCATAGGTCACGCTGTTATCGCCTTCCTTGATCCAGCGCACGAAGTTGGAGTCCTGCGGCATGCCGCCGACGGGGGTGTCCTGGGCAATGCCGACGGCATCGAGATAGGGCCCGTTCAGCACCTCGCCATTGTAGGTGAGGATGCCGACACGCTTGCCGGTGGGCAGCATCCGCTCGACCATCGGCACCTGCAACAGGCTCGACGTCGCCACCGGCACGCTGCAGTGATCGGCCAGCTCGCGCTGATAGATCGACAGGAAGCCGCAGGTCGTGGTGATGCCGTCCACGCCGGCCGCGATCAGTTCGTCGGCCGCCCGCTTGAACGGCTCGAGCAAGGAGGAGTTGTGCAGGTCCGTCATCCGCGCCGGCACGGCATCCTCGACGATGCGGTACTGGACGGGGAACGACCAGGTCTCGGCATTGCCGACATCGCCCAGATAGCGGCGGAAATGGCTCTTCACCATCAGGATGCCGACGGACACGCCGTAATAGGTCTTCTTGCGCTGCATGATGTTCTCCAGGCTCAACTGTTTGCGTTGGGCGCGATCGCGCCCATGCGGCTGCCGCTGACACCGAAGTACCAGCGGCTCGCGAAGATGATGGCGGCGATGAGCGCGATCCCGACGATCGCCCGATACCACTCCGGCACGATGTGGAGCAGGGCGCAGCCGGCACCTGCGATGACGAGCAGGAAGCGGATCCAGAACGCCAGCTTGCCGTCGGTGTAGCCGATATATCCGATCGTGATCAGCACGATGCCCGAGGCGATGGCGAGCGTGGTCGAGACGATTTCCGATAGCGTGCCGTCGAGCGTGAGCGCGGGCTCGTAGATGAAGGCGATGCCGACGATGAACCCGCCCACGGCCATGCGGAAGGCCTGGAACCCGGTAGAGAGCGGATTGGCCCTGGCAATCGCCGCCGCCGCGTAGGAGGCTGCCGCTACCGGTGGCGTGGCGTCCGCAAGCACCGCGAAATAGAGGATGAACAGGTGGATGCTGAGCAGCGATGCCACGCCATGCTCGGCGATCAACGGTGCGCCGATGGCCGCCGTGATGATGTAGGCGGGCGTGGTGGGAACGCCCATGCCGAGGAACAGGCAGCTTACGGCCACCAGCAGGACCAGGAGCAGCAACGAGTCGCCGGCAAGTCCCTTGATGATGCCGGTGAAGGCGAGCAGCAGGCCGGTGTTGGTGAGGCCCGCGGTGATGATGCCCGCGGCGGTAACCGCCACCGCGATGACGCAGATCGTCTGCCCGGCGTCGACAAGCGCGTCGAAGACGGCCCGCAGCCCCATGCGGGAGTGTTTGCGCAGCCAGGCAGTGATGAAGACGGCGATGGTCGCCCAGAAAGCCGAGAAATAGGGCGAGTAGCGCATCGTCATAAGCGTGATCAGCACGATGAGCGGTATCGCGAAATGAATGTCGCGGACGACCTGCCGGAAGGTTGCGATCTCTTCCTTGGGCAAGGAGGCGATGCCGAGACGCTTGGCCTGGAAGTGTACGGCAACGAAAACGCCGAGGTAGTAGAGGACGGCACCGATTGCCGCGGCTGACACGATGTTCAGATAGGGGACCGAGATCATCTCGGCCATGACGAAGGCGGCAGCGCCCATGATCGGCGGCATGATCAGCCCGCCGACGCTGGCGGCGGCCTCGATGCCACCCGCCATCGCGGCAGGGAAACCCATGCGCTTCATCTCGGGGATGGTGACCGAACCAGTGACCACGACGTTGGCGACCGACGATCCGCTGGTCATGCCGAACAGGCCGGATTCGACCACGACCACCTTTGCCGGGCCGCCGGTGTAGCGGCCGGCGAGGAACGTTCCGAGATTCATGAACAGCCGGCCCATGCCGCTGCCCTGCAGGAAGGCGCCGAAGACGAGGAATGCGGCGACGATGGTTGCTGAGATGCCCGTGAGCTGGCCGTACAGGCCGCTGCCGTTCATCAGGTAGAGGACGTCGACTACCTGGGCATACGGCAGGTCGCGGTAGTACCAGACGCCGGGCAGCATCTCGCAGACGAACATATAGCCGATGACCAGTCCCGCGAGGATCGACAGGACCACCGAAAGGGCGCGCCGCACAGCTTCCAGAACCAGGACGACCATCAGCGTACCGAGCACGAGCTCAAGCGTGGAGAGCTCGTCGATGAAGGGGCTGCGGCCGTAGACCCTGTCTGTATTCAGGTAGATGTACAGGCTGGGCAGGAAGGCGGCGAGTGCGAGCACCCAGTCGAGGGCCGTCGGCCGCCCCTGCGGGGACGTCGTTCGCGCCGGGTACAGCAGGAATACCGGAGGAACGGCGAGCATGAGATGGAGGCTCGCCAGTTTCAGGGGCTCCGGAAAGCCGAAGCCGGTGAAGTAGAAATGAATGGCGCCGGTGCAGGCGAGCCAGATGGCGATTCCTACCCCTATTGGCCCCTTGATGGATCTCATTGTTGTTGTTCCCCGGTCCAAGGTGGAGGGTGCCGATGAAGGCCGGCACCCGCTCGCGTCATTTCATGAAGCCGAGTTCCTTGTAGGCTTTCTCGGCACCCGGATGCAGGGCAACGGGCTGGTTCTGCCAGGCCGTTGCCGGGTCATACTTGGCCAGCACTTTGTAGATGTTCGGGAAACGGTCCCGGTTCTCGATCAGCGTCTTGGTGATGCGGTAGGCGGTGTCCTCGGACACCGTCGACGAGACCAGGATCAGCGCTTCCATCGTGGTGACGGTGGTCGGTTCGCCGGTCGGCTGGAGCTTGGCATAGGAGCCGGCCGGGATGGTTCCCTTGCCGTATCCGAACTTCTCGGCGAAATGTGCCATCAGCGGTTCGGGGAAATTGACGAGGCGCGCGTCGCGGCGGCCGGTCTCGACCTCGAGTGCAATGCCGGTCGGCACGCTGCCGGCACCCCAGAGGACATCGATCTGATCGTCCTGGAAAGCGGAGATGAGCTGATTGTAGGTGCCGTTGATCACCGTGCCGCCGGCGGCGGAAATCTTGTCCGGCGTGTTCTGGTAAAACTCCAGCGCGCGCATCAGCGTCAACTCTTCCGAAGTGGCCTTCGGCGAGGTTCCGATGCGGATCTTGGGGTCGGCCAGGATCTGGTCGAGCGTACGCTTGTCGTCGGCCGGAACGATGACGTGGAATTCGGCCGGGGCCCACGTGCCGCCGAGAGAGCGCAGCGTCTCGTGCTTCTTGCCGGCATACGGATCCTCGCCCTTGCTCGCCGCTGCCGCGAGGAAGTCGATGCCCATGCCGAGCTGGCTGATGCCCTTGTCGATGAAGGTCGGATTGTCACGGCCGCCGCCCGGCACGACGCGGATCTTAATGTCCGGGTTCTTCTCCTGGACGATGTTGGAAAGGCCGGTGACGATGGTGAACCAGCTGCCGCCCGGCGAGCCCGAGGCCCATTCCAGGTTTTCGTCGGCATGGGCCGACGTGCCGAACAGCAGTCCCACACCGAGCAGCGCTGCAGCGAGCCTCCGTCCCATTGATTGCGCAGTCTTATTCATGATGTACCCCTGTTGTTGGTCGCTTCGTTGGAGGGAGGGCAGGGTGGCCATCCGCCGAGTTCGGGACTCGACACCATCCTGCTTCAGGCCACCCTCAAAATCGCCCGGGCGAGGTCCGCTCTCAAGTCGCCGACATTCTCCAATCCGGCGTGCAAGCGAACCAGAATTCCTTCTTCTGTCCATTCGGTAGCAGTCCGGGCATGAGCCGGGTCGCCATGCAGAACCAGGCTTTCGAAGCCGCCCCAGGAAAATCCGAGCCCGAAGAGCTCAAGGTCCTCGATGAAGGCGGTCGCTTTTTCCATTGAGTCCGTGTCGAGAATGACGGCGAACAGGCCGGAGGCGCCGGTGAAGTCGCGCTTCCAGATCGCATGGTCGGGATGGGAAGGCAGCGCCGGATGGATGACGCGCCGCACCTGGGGAAGTGTCTCCAGCCAGGTAGCGAGCACCAGGCCGGTTTCGAAATGCTGGCGCAGCCGTACGGCCAGCGTGCGAAGGCCGCGCGCGGCAAGGAACACGTCGTCGGGCGAGACGCGATAGCCGAGCCAGTTGGCGGCTTCCCGGAGCGCACGATAATGCGCCTCCTCGCAGGTAACCAGGCCGAGCATCGCATCGGAATGCCCGACGATGTACTTCGTCGCCGCCTGCACGACGATGTCGGCGCCGAGCGCGAGAGGCCGATGGAAGATCGCCGTCGCCCAGGTGTTGTCGCAGACCGTCAGCGCGCCATGCGCCCTCGCGACAGCGCAGATTGCCGGCAGGTCCTGCAGTTCGAAGGTCAGCGAGCCTGGCGTCTCCAGGTAGACCATCTTGGTGTTCGGCCTGAACAGCGCCTCGATGCCGTCACCGATGCGCGGATCGTAGAACGTGACCTCGACGCCGCTGCGGGCGATGAAGGCGGAAATGCTGGTGCGCGCCGGCTCATAGACCGCATCGGTGACCAGCAAGTGGTCGCCCGGCTTGAGAAAAGCGACCATAGGCAGCACGCAGGCCGCCAGTCCGGACGGCACGGCCACCGTGCCATATCCGCCTTCGAGTTCCGAGATCGCCGCTTCGAAGGCGAAGACGTCCGGCGTTCCGAAGCGCCCGTAGAAAACCTGCCCCTTGTCAAAGCGGGCCTTCTTGGCCGCGTCGATTTCGGAGACGCTGTCGAAGATGATGGTGGACGTGCGGTGAAGCGGTATGTTGACTGCGCCCTGGTGGCGAGCGGGATCGCGCCCGAGGTGGCTCAAGAGTGTTTCCTGATGCCGGCTACCGCTTTGCATCTCTTTCCTCCCTCGATTTCCGGCACCGCTAAGATGCGGAGTGGTATCGTGTCGTATTGCATGCCATCCGTCAACATGGTATGCCAAATCAATGTGAAATTTCGCTGCGGCGTGCCTGAGGGAAGCAGCGTGATATCGGCCTGCCGCAATGTGGGAGTCTCGAATGAATGAAGTCGTCCCGTCGATTAAGCCCCTGCCGCAGCAGGTGGCCGACTACATCCGCGACTTGATCATCCATGACCGCCTGAAACCGGGAGAGCGCATCCGCGAGCGCCAGATCGCCGAAAACCTCAATGTCTCGCGCACGCCGATGCGTGATGCCCTGAAGATCCTGGCTATGGAGCGGCTGGTCGACCTGACGCCCAACAAGGGTGCGGTCGTCGTCCGCTCGACCGACGCTGAAATAGCCGACATGCTGACGGTCTACACCGAGCTCGAATCGCTCGGCGGGCGGCTCGCCTGCCGCATGGCGACCGAGGCCGACATCATGCGCGTGCAGCACTACCACGAGGTGCTCGGCCAAGCATTCGCCGTCGAGGATCGTGCCGGCTATTTCGCAGCCAACCAGGCCTTCCACCTCTCGATCATCGCGGGGTCGCGAAACCCAATTCTCATCGAGATGCACGGGCACCTGAACATCCGGCTCTACCGCATCCGCTATCTGGCGGTGATGCGGGCGCAGGATTGGCGGGCGGCAGCCGGCGAGCATGGCGAGCTTGTCGCGGCACTGAAACGACGCGATGGCGACCGGCTGGCCTTCCTGCTGAAGGAACATCTGGGCTTCGCCTGGCGCCTGATCGGCACCTGGCCGCCCCCGACGGCGACAGCCGCGCTCGCCCGGCACCAGCCGAATCCGGTCGTCTGATCCTGACGCGGCGCGGCGACGAGAAACGAACAGCGAGGAAAGAAATTGTCAAAAGCAATCGTACAAACCGTAGCCGGCGGCCCCGAAGTGCTGGAATGGCGCGATGTCGAGCTGGCCGCTCCGGCCGCAGGCGAGGTGCTACTTCGCCACACGGCGATCGGCCTGAATTTCATCGACGTCTATGTCCGTAAGGGCGCCTACCAGATGATGACTCTGCCGGGCTCGCCCGGCATGGAGGCCGCAGGCATTGTCGAAGCGATCGGACCTGGTGTTACGGATCTCGCGGTCGGCCAACGCGTCGCCTATGTCATGACTGTGCCGGGCGCCTATAGCGAACGGCGCGTTGTTCCGGCTGAACGCATGGTGCCGCTTCCGGACGACATCGACGACAGCTCGGCCGCGGCACTGATGCTGAAGGGCATGACGGCCGAGCGTCTGCTGCATAAGACGACACAGGCGGCTGCCGGCGACACCGTGCTGGTCCATGCCGCGGCCGGCGGCGTCGGCCTGCTCCTGACCGCCTGGGCCAAGGCGATCGGCTGCACGGTCATCGGCACGGTCGGTTCGAAGCCCAAGGTCGACGAGGTTCGCAGGGCCGGCGCCGACCACGTCATCGTCACCGCCGACGAAGATGTTGTCGCGCGGGTCGCCGAGATCACGTCGGGCCGCGGTTGCCGCTACGTCTATGACGGTGTCGGCAAGGACACCTTCGAGACCTCGCTCGCCGCGGTGGCCAAATACGGCCATCTCGTCAGCTTCGGCAACGCCTCGGGCGCCGTGCCGCCGGTCAACATCGCCGTGCTTGCGCCTAAGTGTATCGCGCTGTCGCGTCCGCAGGTCTTCCCCTACATCGCCGAACGGGCGGACCTCCTGGAGGCGGCGAACAACCTGTTCGCGGCGATGCGCAAGGGCATCGTTCGCGCCGACATCAACCACACCTTTCCGCTGGCCCAGGCCGCCGCCGCCCACCAGGAGCTGGAGGCGCGGCGCACGACAGGCCAGATCGTGCTGCTGCCCTGACAGCTGCAGGCCGTCGGAGTGCGGCGGCCCCAGCGCCTGCACCGTCAATCCTGTTCATCCCGAGCCAGAACGACATGTTGCCAGATCCAGAAAGACACACCGTGGTCACCCATTGGGGGACGTATCGCGCGCGCTTCGAGGAAGGCAGGGCCGCGGCGCTGTTGCCGATCGGCGAGGATCCCGATCCGTCTCCCTTCGGTAACTCGATGATCGATGCCCTCGCCAATCCGAGCCGCATCCTTCACCCGGCGGTGCGCCGGTCCTTCCTGGAGAAGGGGCATGCTGCCGGCGGTGCCGCGCGTGGCGCGGAGCCGTTCGTGGAGATCAGCTGGGACGAGGCACTGTCGCTGGCTGCCTCCGAACTCGAGCGCGTGCGCGCCAGCCACGGCAATGGCGCGATCTACGGCGGCTCCTACGGCTGGGCGAGCGCCGGGCGCTTCCATCATGCCCAGAGCCAGATCCACCGTTTCCTCAACTGTATCGGCGGCTATGTCCGCTCGGTCCAGAACTACAGCTATGCCGCAGCCGACACGATCTTGCCGCATGTCATCGGCGACAAGCGCGGATTGGTCTCCCAGCACAGTTCCTGGAAGCAGGTTGCCGCGCACGCGAAACTGATCGTCATGTTCGGTGGCGTGCCGCGCAAGAACGCCCAGGTTTCGTCGGGGGGCATCTCGCGCCACATACTGGTGGAGTCCCTTTCGGCAGCCAGTCGGGCCGGCGCCGAGCTTGTGACGATCAGCCCTATCCGCGACGACACCGAGGCCGAGACCGCGCCGCACTGGCTGGCGATCCGGCCGAACACGGACGTTGCCCTGATGCTCGGCCTCGCCCACACGCTGATTGCCGAGCGCCTCGCCGACCGGGCATTCCTCGATCGCTACACGGCCGGGTTCGAGCGCTTCGAAGCCTATGTCCTCGGGCTGACCGATGGGATCGTGAAGGATGCCGCGTGGGCGGCTCACGTCACCGACATCGCCGCCGATGAAATCCGCACCTTGGCGCGCCGCATGGCAGCCAACCGCACCATGATCATGATGTCGTGGTCGCTGCAGCGCGCCGAACATGGCGAGCAGCCCTACTGGATGGCGGTCACGCTCGCGGCCATGCTCGGCCAGATCGGCCTGCCGGGCGGTGGCTTCGGTTTCGGTTATGCCTCTGTCAACGGCATCGGCCATGCGGTGCCGGAGATTTCCTGGCCGTCCCTGCCGCAGGGAACGAATGCGGTCGCCGACTACATTCCGGTCGCCCGCATCGCCGACATGCTGCTCGATCCGGGCGGCACCTACGATTTCAATGGCGAACGTCGCACCTATCCCGACATCCGACTGGTTTACTGGGCCGGCGGCAATCCCTTTCACCACCATCAGGACTTGAACCGGCTGCGCGCTGCTTGGCAGCGGCCTGAAACGGTCATCGTGCACGAATCCTGGTGGAACCCGCTGGCGCGGCACGCCGACATCGTCCTGCCGGTTACCACCACGCTCGAGCGCAACGACATCGGCGCATCGTCCCGCGACCGCTTCATCGCGGCTTCGCACCGGATTGCTCAACCGGCCGGGGAGGCGCGTGACGACTTTGCCGTCTTTACCGGCATCGCCGAAAGGCTGGGTGTCGCGCAGGACTTTACCGACGACCGCGACGAGGAGGGGTGGCTGCGCCATCTCTATTCGCTGGCCCGCCAGCGCGTTGCCGAAGCGGGGCATACGCTGCCCGACTTCGAAACCTTCTGGAAGGACGGTTTCTGCCTGCTGCCGGAGTTGGAAACCCATCCGGCGCTTCTGGCCGACTTCCGCGCGGATCCGGTGGCGGCGAGCCTCAAGACACCTTCGGGGCGGATCGAGATCTTTTCGGGCACCATCGACAGCTTCGGCTATGACGACTGCCCAGGACATCCTTCCTGGATCGAACCGGACGAGTGGCTCGGCGCCGAGCGTGCCGCGACCTTCGGCCTGCATCTGATCTCGAACCAGCCGGCGGCCCGGCTACACAGCCAATACGACAGCGCCAGCCATTCGCGTGGTCAGAAGATCAAGGGGCGCGAGGTCATTCGCCTGAATCCGGCCGACGCTGCCGCACGCAGAATTCGCGAGCACGACATCGTGCGCGTCTACAATGACCGTGGCGCCTGCCTTGCGGCCGCCGTGTTGTCGGATTCCGTGCGGCCGAGCGTCGTGCAGCTGTCGACCGGGGCGTGGTACGACCCGGCCGACCCGTCTGACGAGGCACCACTCGACAAGCACGGCAATCCTAACGTGCTGACGCGTGACCGGGGCACCTCCCGGCTTGCCCAGGGCCCCAGTGCCCAGTCTTGCCTGGTTGAAGTCGAACCCTTCGAAGGGCCGCTTCCGCAGGTGACAGCCTTCGAGGCGCCGGCCTTCGCCGGGCGCCCGACGAAATGACAGAAGCATCCGGAAAGATCGCATGAAGAGAATTGACAAGAACAGCCGCCGCAGCCGGGCCGTCGTGGTCGGCAACATGGTTTACCTGGGCGGACAGGTGGCGACCGACAAGGCGGCCGATATCAGGGTGCAGACGCGTGAGACGCTGCACAAGATCGACGAGCTCCTGACCGAAGCGGGCAGTTCCCGGGACAAGCTCGTCAGCGCCACGATCTGGCTGAAGACGATGGATGACTATGAGGGGATGAACGAGATCTGGGACAGTTGGATCGATCCCGAGAACCCGCCGACGCGCGCCTGTGGGGAGGTGCGCATGGCCGACGACGATTTCCGTGTGGAGATCATCGCCACGGCCATGATCTAGAAGCCGCCGTCGGGGCTCTCGCGCTTCCCCCGGCTGACCCATTCATAGGTGACAAAACTCAAGGAGTTTTGTCACCGTACAGCGGGGAACCGTTGGCGGCGTAGCGGGATTACGGCCACAATCGTGTATGACGCGATGTCTTTGACCTCGATGGCATCCGAAGCCGCTACGGCGGCTTCTCCTTCGCGGATGCTGTTCATTGTAGTTGGGTCGTTCCCACCCTCATCCTGCACTTGGAGCATAGCTGGTTTGAACGCTGCGCACTTGTGCTGACAAACATAGGATGATTGGATAATCCGGTGTTTGCCCGAGAGGCTCGTTCATGCTGAAGCCCGCCCCACGAAATTCCCTGGTCGCTCACGCGATCGAAGCGTTGCGCGCCGAACTGGCGAAGGGCACCTGGCAGATCGGTGAGCGTATTCCGCCGGAGGCCAGTCTCGCCGCGATGCTTGGCGTCAGCCGCAACACGATACGGGAAGCGGTCCGCGTGTTCGCCCATTCCGAAGTGCTCGAAGTGCGGCAAGGCGACGGCACCTATGTCCGGAGGAATACCGATCCCGCGGAGACCGTTCGCCGGATCAGCCAGGCGGGTTTGCGCGACCATCTCGAGTTGCGCTGCATGCTGGAGGTTGAGGCTGCCCGCCTTGCGGCCTCGCGTCGGACCGAGGAGGATGTCGTCCGGCTGACACGCCTCCTGGCCGAAAGAGGCAGTTCGGCCGATGGTCAGGTCGACGCCTTCATCTCTCGCGATGTCGCTTTCCACGTCGCAGTGGCCGATGCCTCCCACAATCGGTCTCTCGCCGAATTCTATCGCTATTTCTCCGAGGCGATCCGCCTGCACATGAGCGAGACGCTTGCCGACCGCCGTTTGCCGGAACCCGGTGAGGCGGAGCATCGCGCGGTGCTCGATGCAATCGCCCGGGGTGACGCGGAAGCGGCAGCGGCCGCCGCGCGGCGCATCGTCGAACCCATGTCCGCAAAACTCACCGAATTACTCCGCGCCCAGGCGGCGAGGATATGAAAGAACCCAACATGACGACAGCCTCCGGGCCTGACCAAACAGGCTACGAAAAACACGCCTCGCAGGCTCGGACTCTCGCGGATGAATTGCTGATCGATGCGGAAGCCGATGAGGGGCTGCCGCCGCACGGGGTGCATCCGTTCGCGCTCGCACTCGGTCTGGTGCTGGTCGCGCTCAATCTGCGCCCCGCGCTGTCGAGCATCGGGTCCGTCCTGCCGGATATCGTTCGCGATCTCGGTCTGTCCTCGACCACGGCAAGCCTGCTGACGATGGTGCCGGTTCTGTGTCTCGGCATTTTCGGCCTCACGGCGCCCGGGATGGCGCGGCGTCTCGGGATCGAACGCGCGGTCCTTGTCACGCTTGCGCTGCTTGCCGCCGGCGTCCTGCTGCGGCTGGTGCCGAACCTTATCGCGCTCTTCATCAGCACGATCATGGCGGGGGCGGGGATCGGTATCGTCGGGGTGCTTCTGCCGGGGCTGGTCAAGCGCGACTTTGCGAAAAGGGCCGACCTGATGACCGGCGTCTATACGATGGCATTGTGTGGCGGCGCCGCCGCCGCCGCGGGGCTCACGGTTCCGTTGCGAGAGGCTGCCGGCGGGCAGTGGACGGTGGCGCTCGCTTTCTGGGCGGTTCCGGCGATCATTGCCGTTTTCGCCTGGTTGCCCTTCGTGCCGAAGCGGCAAGACGGGGCGGTGCAGAGCCACTATATCGTCACCGGCCTCTGGCGCGATCCGCTCGCTTGGCAGGTCACGCTTTTCATGGGGCTCCAGTCTTCGCTCGCCTATATCGTTTTCGGCTGGCTTGCCCCCATCCTGCGCGACCGTGGGCTTGACCCGACGGCCGCAGGTCTCGTTGTTTCCGTTTCGATCATGGTTCAAGTGCTGACAGCATTGGTGGGGCCGATGCTCGCCACCCGGTTCCACAACCAAGGCGTGGCCGCCGCGATCATGCTGGGCCTGACCATTGCCGGCCTGCTGGGAGCGGTGCACGCTCCGCTCGGCACCGTCTGGGTCTGGGCCGTCCTATTGGGGCTCGGCCAGGGTGGCAATTTCGCGGTGGCGTTGGCGCTGATCGTTCTGCGTGCCGCCGACAGCCATGTCGCAGCCAAGCTTTCCAGCATGGCGCAGAGCGTCGGCTATATGCTTGCCTCGATCGGCCCCCTGGCGGTGGGCTTGCTGCACGATTGGACCGGCGGCTGGACCGCCGCGAGCATGCTGCTCGTGATTATCACCCTGCTGGCACTGGTCTTCGGCCTGCTGGCTGGCCGCAACAAGCACGTCAAGGCCCTGTCGAAAGCCGTATCATAAAGCCGATTCGCTCTTCCTAAAGCGTGTCGCTGGCAATCGGATTCGGGTGACACGCTTTAGGTCTCTGTTTTTGCTGCATTCTCGCGACGCCGACTGAATCCGGTCGGCTGGGAAATGCTCAAAGGCCGCTCAAACCGGCCGCAGGGCCCTTTGGCGGCGCCACCGCAGGAAACCGACAAGTCCCGCGACGCAAAGCGTGCCGACGATCATAAGGAATGCGGCCGCTGCCACGGCCGGGCTGATGTTCTCGCGGATGCTGGCGAACATCTGCCGCGCCAAAGTGCGCTGGTTAGGGCCGGCCACGAAGAGCGTCAGCACCACCTCGTCGAGCGAGGTCGCGAAGGCGAACACCGCGCCGGTCAACATTCCGGGCATGATGATGGGAAGCGTCACGCGCTGGAAGACGCGGAAGGGCGGGGCGCCGAGGCTGCTCGCCGCCCGCTCCAGCCACGGGTCCATGGCGTTGAGCGACCCCGACACGCTGACGATGACGAAGGGAATGCAGAGCACGGAATGCGCGACGATGACGCCGAGATATGAGCTGGCGAGCCCTAGCCGGGCATAAAGCATCTGCATGCCGACGCCGAGAACGACGGCCGGCACCACCATCGGCATGAGGAAGGTGGTGCGGATGGCATTGGCGAAGGGCAATCGGCTGCTGCGCAGGCCGAGTGCGGCAAGCGTGCCCAGCACCGTTGCGACAACGGTGGCGCCCGAGCCTATGACAAGGCTGTTGATGATCGAGCGCCGCCACACGTCGTTGTCCTGCAGCTCCGCGAACCATCGGGAAGAGAAGGTTTCGATCGGGTAGTTGAGGAAAACGCTCGAATTGAAGGCCAGCGGCAGGATCGCGACGATGGGCGCCAGCAGGAAAAACACCACCCCGAGCCCGAAGGCGATCTGGAGCGCGCGCAGGGCAGGGTGGGTCTTGCCGCCCATGTCAGGTTCCCACCATGGTGGGCGACCGCGACAGCCGTCCATAGACGAGATAAAGCACGGTCGTGACGACGAGCAGGATCAGCCCCAGCGCGCCGGCCATGCCCCAGTTCGCCGTGCCGGTGGCGAAGAAGGCGATGATTGAGCTGATCATCTGGTCGTTAGGGCCGCCGACGAGCGCCGGCGTGATGTAGTAGCCGAGCGCTACCATGAAGACGAGCAGCGAACCCGACAACAGGCCGGGAAAAGCAAGCGGCAATAACACATGCCGAAACGCCCTCCAGGGAGAGGCACCCAGCGAGGCCGCCGCGGGCACCAGGTTCGCCGGGATGCCGAGCAGCCCGCTATAGATCGGAAGCACCATGAAGGGCAGGAGCACATGCGTCATGGCGATGACGACGCCGGTGCGGTTGAAGATCAGCGGCAGCGGCCCGCTCGTCAGGCCCATGGCCTGGAGCGCCCCGTTGATCAGCCCTTCGTTCTGCAGCAGGATGAACCATGCCGCGGTACGCACCAGCAAGGATGTCCAGAGGGGCAGCAGCACCGCGATCAGCAGCATGGCGCGGACCCATCCGCTGGCAGAGGCGGCAATCAGCGCATAGGGTAATCCGATGGCGGCGCACAGAAGCGTCACCGTCGCCGCAATAACGAAGGTGCGCACCATGATCTGTCGATTGGCGGAGGCACCCGCGTCGAGGGGCACGATGCTGCCGCTGGTGTCGCGTTCGAGATCGACAGCGGCAAGCAAGTTTCGATCGGTGTAAAGCGGCATTGTCCGCTTCATGGCCTGCCAATACCGTACCTCGCCCCAACGAGGGTCGATGGCAGCGAGATCCGGCGTCTCGCCTTCCGGCAGGTCCCTGACTTCCCTGGCCGTGCGCGACATCAGGGAGCGGAAGCCCGAAAGCTCACTGTTCAGCCGCCGCACCGCATCGCCGAAGGCGAGCGAATCCGCCGGCCGGCGTAGGTCGGAGGAGAGCGCGACCTGCATCTGCGGAGTTGGCGGGGAAGTCCCGTCCCACTCCGTCAGGGCGGTTGCGGTGTCGGGCAATAGACCACGCACCGTACCGTCCGTCACCGAGGCCATCATCATCGTGACCAGCGGCCAGATGAAGAACACGGCGAGGAACACCACCAGCGGAGCGATGAGCCCCAGCGCCGCCAGCCTCGCGCGCATGGCGGAGGAGATCATGGCGCGATCACCATGCATTCGCCAGGCTCGAAGGTGGCGAATGCTTCGGCGCCGACGGGCCAATTCCGGGCCTTGCGCTCCAGCTTGGCGATAATCTCGAGGCCGTTTCCCTCAAGGCGCAGGCGCAGATGGTCGCCTTGATAGACAGTGTCGAGCACCTTCACGGGGATGGCATTGGAGGTGCTCGCCGTCTCGGAAAGATGGACCCGTTCGGGCCGAACGCTTACCAGCGCGGCATCGCCCTCGGCAAAAGCTTCTGGCGCGTTCGCCACGATGACCGGTCCGCTGTCGAGCCTGATCTTCGCTCCGACCCCGTTTCGCGAGCCCAGCTTGCCGGGAAACAGATTGGTCTCGCCGATGAACTCCGCGACGAAGCGCGTGCTCGGCCGATCGTAGATTGCCTCGGGCGAAGCCAGCTGCTCGATCCGTCCGGCATTGAAGACGGCGATGCGGTTCGACATCGTCAAGGCCTCGCCCTGGTCGTGAGTGACGAAGACGATGGTGAGGCCCAGCCGGCGATGCAGCTCTCGCAATTCGAGCTGCATGTGTTCGCGCAATTGCTTGTCGAGAGCGCCCAAGGGCTCGTCCATCAGCACGAGGCTCGGCTCGAACACCAGCGCGCGCGTCAACGCGACACGCTGCTGCTGTCCGCCGGAGAGCTGGGCCGGCTTGCGGTCCTTGATGTGACCGAGCTTGACCATGTCGAGCGCGCGGCCGACGCGCTCCGCCACCTCCGCCTTGGCCACGCCGCGCATCGCCAAGGGAAAGGCGACATTTTCCGCCACCGTCATATGCGGGAACAGCGCATAGTTCTGGAACACCACGCCCATGTTGCGGCGGTAGGCGGGGAGGTGGTCGATCCGCCTCCCTTCGAGTTTGATCTGGCCGCTGGTAGGCTCGAAGAAACCGGCGATCATCATCAAGATCGTCGTCTTGCCCGAGCCGGAGGGGCCCAGCAGGCTGAGAAATTCGCCCTTTTCGATTGCGAGGTCGAGTTCGTCGACGACCTGGACCAGTCCAAAGGATTTCGAGATGCGTTCGAGACTTATGAAAGCCGGCAAGTGATCCTCGCTCTACCCTTCCATCGGCGGGGCCGGGAGGTGCCGGAGCGGCGGACGTGCCGATGGATCTCGGTGCCACCGCCCCTATTGGGGCAAACCGGCGCGCGCTGGTTGCCCGTCATGTCGATGCTCTACAGCTCATCGCGTCAAAAAGGATTCACGCGATGAGCTGTAGGTTCTTTCCCGAAACCGCTACACACTTTCGGGAGACATTCTTTACTGTGCAAGCCAGGCGTTGAACCGGCTGGTGAGCTCCTCGATGTTGTCCACCCAGAACTCTCCGTCGAGCGGCACGGAGTCCACGAGATTGGCTTCGGCGGTCGGCAAGTCTGCCGCAAGATCGGCGGGAACCTTCGCCGCGGCCTCCTTTTGCGGTAGGCCGTAGGCGACGTATTCGGGCAGCTTGGACTGGTTTTCCGGCTGGCTGGCAAAGGCGATGAAATCCATCGCGTCCTCCTTGTTGGGGCTGTTGTTCAGCACGACCCAGCTGTCGATGGCGTAGATGCTGCCCGGCCAGACCACCTTGAAGTTCTTTCCCTCGGTCTTGTTGATGCCCGAGATGCGGCCGTTGTAGGCAGTTGTCATCACCACTTCGCCCGAAGCGAGCAGTTGCAGCGGCTGGGCGCCGGCCTCCCACCAGATCACGTCCTTCTTGATCTCGCCGAGCTTCTTGAAGGCGCGATCCACGCCTTCCGGCGTGCCCAGCACGTCGTAGACCTCCGCCGGCTTCACGCCATCGGCCATCAGCGCGAACTCGAGTGAATATTTAGGACCGCGGCGCAGACCGCGTTTGCCCGGGAATTTCTTTGTGTCCCAGAAATCGGCCCAGGAGGCGGGCACGGCGTCCTTCAGCTTGTCGGCGTCATAGCTCAGCGCCGTCGACCAGACGATGGCACCGACGCCGCAATCATGAACGGCGGCCGGCAGGAATTTGTCCTTGCCGCCGATCTTGTCCCAATCGATCTTCTCGTAGAAACCATCGGTACAGCCGAGTTCCAACTCCTCGGTCTCGACCTGCACGACGTCCCAGTTGGGCTCGCCCGCCTTTACCTTGGCGGCGATGACGCCGATGCCGCCGTCCCAGCTTTCGTCAAGTACCGGCTTGCCGAGCTTTTGCGCGAACGGCTCGAAATAGATCTTCTTCTGCGCATCCTGGTAGTTTCCGCCCCAGGAAACGATTGTCAGGTCGCGGGCGGATGCGCCGCTCGCCATCAAGGAGACGGCCACGCCTGCCGCGCCGATCGTTGCTATTGCCCTTTTGGAGATCATGTTCTTGTCCTTGTTCCACCTCGGTGAGGATAACAAAGCATAACTCCGGTTGGAGCAACAGGCCTGATGCCGTTGGGGCAGATCCTGGTGAATATATCGACCAAATGTCGATGAGCCTCAATAGGTCGGCGGCGTCACCGCGCTGACGATCTGGCTCGGCTCGTCGCTGGCACTGCGGAAGCGATGGGGCGACCGGCTGTCGAAATAGTAGCCATCGTCAGGGCTGAGCACGCGGCATTCGCCGACCGTGATTTCGACGAGAGCTTCAGTCTGACATTCAGGCTAAGCCAACTTGCCGTGGCTAGATGGGCAGGAACTGCGTGAACCCGCTTACCCACCGTTGTGGCTGCGAGCTATCTTGGCAACGACGACAGGCGCGACGACGAGCAGCAGCCCGGCGTTGAGGACATGCACGGCTTGCGCCAGGCCCGAGCCCGCGGCGGCGAGCACGATCTGCAGGAGATAGAGAATGCCGAGCAAGCCGGTCCAATGGCGCAACGCTTTCACCTCGTTGCGCAGGAACGGAGCGGTCGCAACGACGCCGATCGGCACCGCGAGCAGGAAGCCGAGAGTGTCATGCATTCCTTGAAATCGGAGATCTACGGACAGTGACAGCCCGGCCAGCATGAATTGGCCGAGAATGCCGAGCGGTACGGTTGCGGCTGAAAGCACGAACCAACGAGGAGCGATCTTTACCGATCGCTCGCTTGATCGGGCGGCATCCTGAACAGACATGTCTGGCTCCCAAATGGCCGTCAGGCGGCGATGGCGTCGGCCTCGGTCGACCAGCCCCGGAGCCTTTGGGCGTATCTCTCGGCGGCATCGGCAAGCTCGGTGTCGGAGAGCTTGCCCGCCCGATAGAGCAGGAAAGGTTCCGCCCAGGGCAGCCGGCAACGATAGGCGGTGGCGCGCAGCGGGTTGAGAAGGTCGGGCAGCGGGATGAGGTTCTGCCCCGTCGGTGAATAGGCTTCGGGAACATTTCCGGCGGTGGCCGCCACCATGATCGGCGTGCCCTCCAGCCGCTGTCCTTCCGTATCGTAGGAAACATAGAACATGCGCGTCAGAACGGCATCGGCCCACGCTTTCAGGAGCGGCGGCGTCGAGTACCACTGCACGGGAAATTGAAGCACGATACGGCCGGCTGAAAGGAGCCGTTCGGCTTCGACCGCACCGTCCTGGAACACGTCCAGACGGCCTTCCGGATAAAGGGCCTGCATGTCGACGACCTCGACGCCGGGAACCGAGCGGGCCGCCTCGGCAAGTGCCGCGTTGGTCGTCGAGTTCTTGAAATCCGGATGGAACAGCAGGATCAGGGTCTTCATGGCAACCTCCTTGGTGGGTTGCCGAGAGCATGACGATGGTTATGAAATTAATCTAATCGATATTTTATATCTGTTATTATCCATTTCATGAATTTGAGATCGATTGATCTGAATCTCCTCGTGGTGCTCGATGCATTGCTCGACGAGGCGCATGTCTCGCGTGCGGCGGAAAGGCTGGGCTTGTCACAGCCGGCCGCGTCGAGCGCGCTGGAGCGTTGCCGGCACCTGTTTCGCGATCCGCTGCTCAAACGGGGCAGGGGCTCTATGAGCTTGACGCCGAAGGCTCAGGCGTTGCGCGCGCCCGTGAAGCGACTTCTCGCCGATGTGGTTGCTGTGGTCGACCCACCGAAGATCGCCTTGGCCGACCTGCGGCAGAGGGTGCGGATCGTCACGTCCGACCTTCCGGCGGCCATCATTGCTGCCCCCCTGCATCGTGTGCTTGCCGAGACGGCGCCGGGTCTCGAGGTGGTGATCGAACCGTGGACTGGGGCTAGCGCCGCCCTGGAGGCACTGGAAACGGGCTCGGCCGACCTTGCGTTGTCGGTTTTCCCGGAACCGGACGAGATGTTCCGGCGCGAGACTTTGTTGCACGAGACCTATGTGGTGATGATGCGCCGGGATCATCCGGCGGCGAAAAATTTCGATCTCGACAATTGGCTGGCCTATCCGCACGTGCTCGTCTCGGGTCGCGGACAGACGCGGGGTGCACTTGACGAAGCGCTGGCTGCGCACGGCCGGTCGCGCAGAGTAGCGATCGTCGTCCCGAGTTTCCTGATTGTTCCGTCGCTCCTCGAAGGATCTGAGCTGATCGTCATGCTGCCCAGCCGCTGCGTCCCCAAGGACAGCGCAACACGGTTTGCGGTGTTCGAACCGCCTATCCCGGTCGAGGGGTTCCCGCTCCATCTTGCCTGGCACGCGCGTCGCGACGGCGATGTCGGCGTGCAGCATGTTGCCGGTATCATCCGGGCCTCATTGTCCGCGAAGCTCTGAGTGTCGACGCCATTGCACCAACGGCGTCGTTGGATCGCGGTTGCCAATCGGCGACATCTGATAATAATTTGCGTGGGGTGGGGCAGTCTGGAGAACAGAATGCACAGCGTGAATGCCCTGCTCGCCCGAACCCGCCGCATGATCGAAACGTCCCGCCTGAGCGCGACGGCGCGGTCCGTGCGTCACGAGCGCTTGACTTATCTATCGGCCCGGAAACTCCACCGCCTCGAAACAGCGCTCGGACAGGTGCTGCGCCGGAACGTGCCGGGCGACATCGCTGAATTCGGCATCGCCCTTGGCGGCAGTGGTATCATCCTGGCCGAGCAGGCCACGCGCCATGGTCGATCCTTCCATGGCTTCGACGTCTTCGGAATGATCCCGCCGCCGACTTCGGAGAAGGACGACGAGAAATCCAAATCCCGCTATCAGAAGATCGCCGCGGGCGAGTCGGCGGGACTTGGCGGCGATGTCTATTACGGTTACCGCGACAATCTCTATGACGACGTGAAGCGTTCGTTCGAAAGGCACGGCGTCGGTGTGGACGGGATCAACATCAGCCTGCACAAGGGTCTGTTCGAGGCAACCCTGCCTGAGGTCGAGATGGATAGGATCTGCTTCGCGCATATCGATTGCGATTGGTATGATCCCGTCCAGTATTGCCTGGCGCGCGTGGCCGACAGGCTCAGCCCCAACGGCGTGATCCTGATCGACGACTATCACGACTATGGCGGGGCCAGGACCGCGACGGACGAATTCTTGCAGGCCCGACCGGATTTTCGTTTCGAGGATGGCGAAAACGTCATCCTTCGGCGAATTCCGGCAAATGCCTGAGAGCCTTTCCGGGAACCGCTGAAACAAACGAAACGCATCAGCGGCGTTCCCGAAAAACCCCTGAAACATGAAGAGCGTATATTTCCGGCATGGCAGGCTTGGCCGACGGCGGCAGGCCTGCTGCCGGAGTAACGAACATGAACGCGGCAGATGTCGGAATTCGCAACGCGACAGCACGAGACCAGCCCGCCATTCGAAGCCTCGTGCGCGGCGAGCATCTCAACCCCACCAAGCTCAACTGGCCGAACTTCCTGGTTGCGGCGGTCGGAGACCGGGTCGTCGGTGCTGTCCAGATGTGCAAACACGCCGATGGATCACGCGAGCTCGGTTCTCTGGTCGTCAGCAAGGACGTCCGAGGCTACGGGATCGCTTCGCGCCTCATCGACGGATTGCTGGCGTCAGAGCCGGGACCGGTCTGGATGATCACCGCCGATGGCTGGGCGGACAGCTACTCGCGATGGGATTTCCAGCGCATCGAGCCGCAATCGGCGCCGGTGAAGGTCCGGCGCAACTATCGGATCGGGAGCCTGATACGGTTCATCTCTTTCCTGAAGCGCCGGCCGGCGCGACACTTGGTCATTCTGGAACGTCTCCCGCAACGGCTCCCATGCGCCAATAGGAAGCATTGAAATCGGCCTTCATCGTTGCGACCTTCCCCAGGAGGATCAGACAGGCCGCATACATAAATGATGATCGTAGCTACCATCCGCCTGACGGGATTTAGGAAGTGACCGCGCCGGACGGGCCGTCCAAGGCCGAGAGGACGATCCTGGTCGAGGGCCGGCCCCTGCCGGACATGCTGGATGAGCGCATGATCCACGACGTGGTTCACGGCTTCTATGACGAGATACGCAGGGACGCTCTCCTCGGACCGATCTTCAACGGCGCGATCCCTGCCGACCGGTGGCCGCACCATCTCTCCAAAATGTGCGACTTCTGGTCGTCGACGCTGCTGCGCACGTCCCGCTACGACGGCCGGCCATTACGGCCTCATCTGATGATCCCCGGACTTGGCGAGGCGCATTTCCGGCGGTGGCTCACGCTCTTTCGCGACACGGTGCGGCGGACCTGTCCGCCCGAGGTCGCATCGCTTTTCATGGATCGTGCCGTGAGGATCGCACACAGCTTCCGGCTGGCGATCGCCCATGCTCGGGGAGAGAGCACGCTCGGCATCGCTCCTATACTGGAGGCGGACCTCAGGGCAGATTGACCTGCCATGAGACGCCGAAGCGATCGCCGACCCAGGCGAACCGCCTGCTGAACCCGTAATTGTCCAGCGGCATGAAAACCTGTCCGCCCTCTCCAAGGGTGTTTGCCAGGCGTTCAACTTCTTCTTCGGTGGAGCAATCGACGAAAAACGAGAGGGCCGGCGTGAAGGTGAAGTCATGCTGCATCGGGCTGTCGGTGGCCAGCACTTCCTGCCCGGCTATGATCGCTTTCGCCCGCATCACTGTTCCAGCTTTCCCAGCTTGCCCTTCGCCGTAACGGACAATGTCGACGATACGGCTGTCGGGGATGGTGGATGCGTAGAAGGAAAGTGCCTCTTCGGCTCGGCCTTCGAACATCAGGAACGGGAGTGCTCTTGCTGTCATGGTTTTTGCCTCCAATTTTGTTGAAGTTCGATAGCGAGATACGCCCCACTTGATGCACGCAACGGTATTCCACCTGGCGCTGCGTTCAAGAACTCGAGCTGTTGTCGGGGGGAGGGCGCTTTGCGCTAGATCAAGGCTTGGCTTTCCCACGCAGCCTATCAAGATGGCAGGCAGTAGAGCAACGCAGACAAGGCAAAGCATGAAACAAGCAGCCGCACTGGCGGAGACGATCGTTCCCATCGGGTTGTAAAGTCGAATTAGCCGACGAAGAGTCGAGCAACTGCTGCTTGGCCCGACGGGAAAAAATTACCCCGATTGGGTGTGCGGCTTGCGGGAAGACATTGCTAAAGGCCCAAGATTTCTCAGGAAATGGTAGCTGTGGGTATTGAAAAAAACCGCTTACCGGATAGCCTTGCATGCATCCGCGAGGTCATGGCGACCACAACGCAGGATTTTGTCCAAGGCCCATGAGGAGGTTCATGACCCAGGACAATGAAGCGGCGGGAAGGCCGAGGCACCTGCGCCGGAAGGAGATAATTGCCTTTCTGGTGCTGGCGTTCGGCATCTGGCCCATAATTGCCGTCGGCGTGGTCGGCGGCTACGGATTCCTCGTCTGGATGTGGCAGATCGTCTTCGGCCCTCCCGGGCCGCCGGTGGGCGGCATCCACTGAGGCGGCCGCAATGGAAAGTCCTCCCGGATACACTCGTCGCAGCTTCCTCTCAGGAGGTGCTCGATTGCCGTCGCCGCTCCGGCCGCCCGGCGCAACGACGGCCGGTCTCGATCGCTGTTCGGGTTGCAGCGCCTGTGTCGAGGCCTGCCCGACGGGGATCGTCGCACTTTCCGAGGGGCTGCCGGTCGTAAGCTTCGCTCTTGGCGCATGCACCTTGTGCGGTGCTTGCGCGGCAGCGTGCCCCGAGCCCGTCTTCGAGTGTGGCTCTCCGATTGCCTTTCTCCACGTCGGGGCAATTTCCGAAGCCTGTCTCGCCAAAGGGGGCATAGCCTGCATGACCTGCCGCGATGCCTGCCCGCAGGACGCAATCCGCTTTCGTCCGCGCGTCGGCGGACCGTTCACGCCTGAAGTCTTGGCGGATGCCTGCAATGGCTGCGGCGCTTGTGTGGCGCCGTGTCCGGCAGGTGCCATCCGCATGGTCGGACGCCATCCGGAGCCGGTCCATGCCTGAGGCCGCTCACCACATCTCCAGCGCGGTGATCTCGGTCCGCCCGGGAAATCTGCAGGACGTGCTGACGGAGTTGTCAAAGCTCGACGGCGTCGAGGTGCACGCCACCGGGAACAGCAAGATCGTCGTGGTCATCGAAGGGCCGAATACCGGCGTGCTGGGTGACAGGCTGACGCGCATGGCGCTGCTCGACGGCGTGATCTCGGCCAACATGGTCTACGAGCACATAGACAAACAGGAGGTCGCGGAAACATGAATACGCAACTGACGCGACGCGAAATGCTGAAGGCGCAGGCCGCCGGCATCGCCGCGGCCGCCGCCGGCATGGCGACACCCGCCGTCGCACAGCCCATCGCCGGCGGGGTCGGCGCGCTGGAGATAAAATGGTCCAAGGCGCCCTGCCGTTTCTGCGGGACGGGCTGCGGCGTCATGGTCGGCGTCAAGGAGGGACAAGTCGTTGCCACGCATGGCGACATGCAGGCTGAGGTCAATCGCGGCCTCAATTGCGTGAAAGGCTACTTCCTTTCCAAGATCATGTATGGCGCTGACCGGCTGACGACGCCGCTGCTGCGCAAGAGAAATGGCGCCTACGCCAAGGACGGGGAGTTCGAGGCAGTCTCCTGGGACGAAGCCTTCGACGTCATGGCCGACAAATGCAAGCAGGTCCTGAAAGCGAAGGGGCCGGAGGCGGTCGGGATGTTCGGCTCCGGCCAGTGGACGATCTTCGAAGGTTATGCCGCCACCAAGCTGATGCGAGCCGGATTCCGTTCCAACAATCTCGACCCGAATGCGCGTCATTGCATGGCGTCGGCGGCATATGCGTTCATGCGGACCTTCGGCATGGACGAACCGATGGGCTGCTATGACGATTTCGAGCATGCCGATGCCTTCGTGGTGTGGGGCTCGAATATGGCCGAAATGCACCCGATCCTGTGGACCCGGGTGGCGGATAGAAGGCTTGGCCATCCGCATGTCCGCTGCGCGGTGCTTTCGACCTTCACCCATCGCTCGATGGATCTCGCCGACATCCCCGTCATCTTCAAGCCGGGAACGGACCTGGCGATCCTCAACTACATCGCCAACCACATCATCACGACCGGCCGCGTGCACGAAGACTTCGTCCGCAACCATACGGTCTTCGTCAAAGGGACGACCGATATCGGCTACGGCCTCAGGCCGGAAGATCCGCTGGAGCAGAAAGCGACCGGAACAACCGATCCGGGCAAGACCGAGCCGATCGACTTCGAGGCTTTCAAGCAGTTCGTCTCCGAATACACACTTGAAAAGGTATCGAAGCTGACCGGGGTCGAGCCCGACTTCCTGCAGGAACTTGCTGAGCTCTATGCTGATCCGGCCAAGAAGGTCATGTCGCTTTGGACCATGGGCTTCAACCAGCATGTACGCGGCGTCTGGGCGAACCAGATGATCTACAATCTGCACCTGCTGACCGGGAAGATCTCGGAACCCGGTAACAGCCCGTTCTCCTTGACCGGCCAGCCTTCGGCTTGCGGTACGGCGCGCGAAGTCGGTACTTTCGCCCACAGGTTGCCCGCGGACATGACCGTCACCAATCCTGAGCATCGGGCCCATGCCGAGGAGATCTGGAAGGTGCCGCATGGGCTTTTGCCCGACAAGCCCGGCTATCACGCGGTCCTCCAGGACCGCATGCTCAAGGACGGCAAGCTCAACTGGTATTGGATACAGGTCAACAACAACCTCCAGGCGGCGCCCAACAACAGCAACGAAACTTATCCGGGTTATCGTAATCCGGACAATTTCATCGTGGTTTCAGATGCATACCCCACGGTGACCGCCGTCAATGCCGACCTTATCCTGCCGGCGGCGATGTGGGTCGAGAAGGAGGGGGCCTACGGCAATGCCGAGCGCCGGACGCATGTCTGGCATCAGCTCGTGCAGGCGCCCGGAGACGCTCGGTCCGACCTGTGGCAGCTCGTCGAATTCTCCAAGCGCTTCACCACCGACGAGGTGTGGCCCGCGGAGTTCCTCGAGGCGAATGCCGATTATCGAGGCAAGACGCTGTTCGAGGTGCTCTTCCAGAACGGCAACGTCGACAAGTTCCCGCTTACCGAGATCAATGCCGAATACGAGAACCAGGAGGCGAAGGATTTCGGCTTTTACCTGCAGAAGGGTCTTTTCGAGGAGTATGCCAGTTTCGGCCGTGGTCACGGCCACGATCTCGCTCCCTACGACACCTATCACGAGGTCCGGGGACTGCGTTGGCCAGTCGTCGACGGCCAAGAGACCAAATGGCGCTACCGCGAAGGCTTCGATCCCTATGTCAATCCGGGAGAGGGCGTAAAATTCTATGGCAATCCCGATGGGAAGGCCAAGATCATCGCCGTTCCCTACGAGCCTCCCGCCGAGTCCCCGGACGAGGAATACGACCTCTGGCTCGTGACGGGCCGGGTCCTGGAGCACTGGCATTCCGGCTCCATGACGATGCGCGTGCCGGAACTCTACAAGGCCTTCCCCGCTGCCGTCTGTTTCATGAATGCCGACGATGCGCGTAAGCGGGGATTGAACCAGGGCGTCGAGGTGAAAATCGTTTCCCGCCGTGGAGAGATACGCACGCGCATCGAGACCCGCGGCCGCAACCGTATGCCCAAAGGCGTGGTCTTCGTGCCGTGGTTCGATGCCAGCGAACTCATCAACAAGACTACGCTGGATGCCACCGATCCCATCTCCAAACAGACGGATTTCAAGAAATGCGCGGTCAAGGTTATCTCCGCCGCGTGACGCGGCGGCACGTTTTCATCGCGGCGCTCGGTATCGCGGCAATATCGACCGGCTCCGTCGCGCTCGCCCAGATGGGAAACCAGTTGCTCGGAGACGTGCCCTTCACCGAGTCGCCGAAAGCGGCGCCATTGCCGAGATGGATCGTCGACGACGTTCGGCGGATGCGCGCCTATCCCGATCAGCCGCCCGTCATTCCGCACTCGATCGAAGGCTATCAGCTTTCGGTCAATACCAACCGCTGTCTCTCCTGCCACAAGCGCGAGTTCACGGAGGGCTCCGGAGCGCCGATGATATCGGTCACGCACTACATCACGCGCGACGGCCAGATGCTGGCCGACGTATCTCCCCGGCGATATTTCTGCACCGCCTGCCACGTGCCCCAGGCGACCAATCAGCCCTTGGTGGGAAATACCTTCAAGGACATGAGCGAGATGGGTGTCGAACACGCCGGGGACGAATGATCATGGAGCGGATCAAGAGCGCGATCGGGTGGGTCTGGCGCTTCCTGACCACGCCTGCCGCGACGCTGAGCCTTGCATTCCTCACGCTCGGCGGCTTCGTTGGGGGCGTGATGTTCTGGGGCGCCTTCAACACGGCGCTGGAGCTCACCAACACGGAGCAGTTCTGCATCTCCTGTCACGAGATGGAGACAAACGTCTATCAGGAACTGACGCGGACCATCCATTTCACCAATCGTTCGGGCGTACGGGCATCCTGTCCCGACTGCCACGTTCCGCATGACTGGACCGACAAGATCGCCCGCAAGATGCAAGCCTCGAAGGAAGTCTGGGGGAAAATCTTCGGTACCATCAACACGCGTCGCAAGTTTCTCGATCACAGGCTTGAACTTGCCCAGCACGAATGGGCACGGCTCAAGGCCAATGACAGTCTCGAATGCCGGAATTGTCATTCCGAGGTTGCGATGGACCTGTCCAAGCAGACCGAGCGCGCCGCCACGATCCACACGCGTTATCTTCTGTCAGGACAGGCGACCTGCATCGACTGTCACAAGGGCATCGCCCACGAACTGCCGAACATGGAAGGTGTCGATCCCGGCTGGAAGGTCCCGCCGGAGTTGCAGGGCGACCGGCTTCCGCAATCGTCCGCGATCGAAACCTTGCAGCGGATGGTCACCGCGGCGCATGCGGACGTGCCGGGCTGGATCTCGCCGCAAAGCGCCAAGGCACCATAGTTCGGACTGTCGCCTGCGCCTTCAGGCGAGCGGCTTGAGGCCTGCCTCGATCGAAGCGCGCCTCGGCTCGAGAAATGGCGGAAGCGACAGCTTCTCCCCGAGTGTCGCCAGCGGCTCGTCGGCGGTGAAGCCCGGCCCATCCGTGGCGATCTCGAACAATATTCCGTTTGGTTCGCGGAAATAGAGGGAGCGGAAATAATAGCGCTCGACTTCCCCGCTCGAGGGCAGGCGGAAGCTCGCCAGCCGATCGGTCCATTCGTGCATGGTTTCGACGTCCGGTGTGCGGAAGGCCACGTGGTGGACCGCACCGGCGCCTTGCGATGCCACAGGCAGCCCGGGCTGGACGGCGACGTGGAGTTCGGCCGAGGGGCCGCCTTCGCCCATGGCAAAGACGTGAACATGGCCTTTGCCGTCCGGAGAGGGATAATCCCTGACTTGCCGCATGTTCATCACCGTCGTCAGCACCGCCTCGGTCGGCCTCAGTTCGGGGACGCTCAGCGTGATCGGCCCAAGGCCGCGGATCTGATGCTCGGCCGGGATGGGGCTCCTGTCCCAGGGGTGGGCCTCGCCTTTTCCACCGTCGTCGATCAGGCGCAGGCGCTGGCCTTCGAAATCCTCGAAATCCAGCGAGAAATAGCCGCCGATCTCGGTAATCTGCCCGGTGAACGCACAGCGAGACTTCAGGTGATTGCGCCACCAGGCGAGGCTCGCTCCGCCGCCGACGCGCAGCCCCGTGCGAGCGATGCTGTGTGTCCCGCGACGCTCGCGTCCAACCGGCCAGTCGAAGAAGGTGACATCCGTTCCCGGAGTCGCATGGGCGTCGGCATAAAATAGATGATATGCGCTGGTGTCGTCCTGGTTCACGGTCTTCTTGACCAGACGAAGCCCCAGCGTTTGCGTATAGAATCTGAGGTTGGCGGGTGCATCCGCCGTGATCGCGGTCAGGTGGTGGATCCCAGTCAGTTGAAGTGCCATTCCTGCCTCCATGTCGTCGCCCCGACAGATGGTGATAGGTTCCCGCGGGAGAGATAATCCAACGAAAACGTCCCGCGCTCAATGAGGGGAATGGAGCGGCGGGAGCACTACACGACCAGATCGATGGTCTCGCCGTCGCGCGGAATGATCAGGCGTGTAGCGGGTATCCCCTTCGCGTCCGCCGCGCGCCGAAGATCGTTGCGATCCACCGTGGCATGATCGAGCGCTTCCATGTGAGTGGCGACGACGATCGATCGCGGAGCCGTTTCGCATAGGCTGGTCGTCTGGTCGGCATCCATGACGATGAGGTCGCCATCCCAGCGCGCGCCGCAGGAATGGCTGACGATAATGTCCGGCTCGGCCCGGCGGACAGTCTCGATGACGGGCGGGTACAAGACCGTATCGCCCGCCCAATAGAGCTTGGGCTCGCCCGGCGTCTCCAGCATGAAACCCATCACATTGCCCATCTTCTCGACGACTGGACCGAGGCCGTGGCTGCCCTCGCAGCGCGTGAGCCTCAGGCCATTCCAGTCGGTGCTCGTCGTAAGTGGAGTCACGTCGGTGAAGCCGGCTCCGGCTATCGTCGCCTCGTCGCCGGGCTGACAGATGACGGGCAGGTGCTTGGACACCGCCTTCTGCGCGCTTCCGTCGAAATGATCGGAGTGCAGATGCGAGACAATGACAAGCTCCACACCGGCCAAGATCTCCTCGACAGGAAGGGGCAGATCGACCAGCGGATTGGGTGAACGTCCGGCGAAGGAGGGCAGGCTGTGCCTTGGCGCGAAATACGGATCGACCAGGATCGTCCTTCCCCCATAGGATAGTTTCAGCGTCGCGTTGCGCAGCAATTGCAGCTTCATGTCGGGCCTGTGATTTTCTTAGGTTTGCCTCAAGCCACCGAGGATTGCATTACGGATGAACTCGCGCAATGCTCGGCCGGCCGGCAATGATACCGGAACAATGTGCCTTCAGCCTAGTTCAACCCTTGGACGTGAAGGAGTGGCCGATGATGAAATGGATTGTGAACACCATGGCAGGCTTGGTGCTGGCAGGTGGGCCCACAGCAGCCCAGGAAGCCGCCACCGCTAAAGC
This sequence comes from Mesorhizobium sp. 1B3, assembly GCF_050958605.1. NCBI lineage: Bacteria > Pseudomonadati > Pseudomonadota > Alphaproteobacteria > Hyphomicrobiales > Phyllobacteriaceae > Mesorhizobium > Mesorhizobium sp. 1B3. The sequence goes on from NZ_JBJHDO010000002.1 coordinate 645,828, forward strand.
CGAATTCGTCAACATGGCCGGAGAGCGCAACGGGTCGGCTACGCTCACCGGCACGAAGGACGGCGTGTTGATCGAACTCGAGGTCACCGGCCTGCCGGCCGGTCAATGGGTCGGCTTCCATGTCCACGAGACGGGAAAGTGCGATGCCGCCGACAAGCACGAATCCGCCGGGGCTCATTTCAACCCCGGAGGAAAGGAACATGGGTATCAGGCGGCCAACGGGCCGCATGCCGGCGACATGCCTAACCTTTATGTGGGAGCCGACGGGACCGTCCGCGCACAAGTCTTCAACAGCGCCATAAGGCTCGGCGAAGGGGACAGCGACGTTATCGGCCGCGCCCTGATGATCCACGGCGGCGCCGACGACTACCAGAGCCAGCCATCGGGTAAGGCGGGAGATCGTTATGCCTGTGCGGTCATCGTGAAGGGCTAGCCATCCGGAAGGTCATTCCCGCTGGTCCGATGGCGCAACCGCTTCGCCGGCGGCCTTGCGGCGGAGTGATCCGAATTCCCTGAATCTTTTTCGCCGCTTGAGTGTGGCGGCTCGCGCACCGATTCAATCTCTTCGGGCACGACGTCAAGGAACAGCTTCGTCATCGCGCGACTCTCGCCGGGCAACAACACGCCCGGTGCAAAAACCGGTTCCAGGGCGGCATGAAAGCTCCCGCCGGCTCAGCTTTTGCAACGCACCGCGTCGAGGATGCTGTCCACCAGCGCCCCATCGCTGAATGGCTTCGACAGCAACGTGACATCAGCCGGCCGCCCCTCGATGGCATCGGCATCGATGTAACCGCTTATCATGATCGCCGGCCAGTCCCTTCGCAGGTTGCGGGCGATGCGTATGACGTCGAGGCCCGAAATCAAGGGCATGGCGAAATCCGTTACGATGACATCGAAGCGGCGCGGCTCCTTCTCTATGAAGGCCAGCGCCTCTGCACCTCCGGCCGCGGTCGTCACTTCGAAGCCGCGATCCCGCAACGATTGTGCCGTGAGTTTCCTCAGGCTCGTGCTGTCATCGACAAGCAGGACCGAAGGCAGGGCTTGCCCATGTTCGACCCGACTAGGCTCCCGCGATTCGAGAGGCTGATCCTCGACCTGCTCAGGTGACCGCGGCAGCCATAGCTCCATCGAGGTCCCTTGGCCGAGCACGCTGTCGATCCGCAGCGTGCCGCCGGATTGGCGAGCGAAACCGTAGGTGGTGCTCAGCCCAAGGCCGGTTCCCTTGCCGACCGCCTTCGTCGTGAAGAATGGCTCTATGACTTTGGGCAATATTTCGGGAGCAATGCCTGATCCGGTATCGTTCACCGTCACGACCACATAGTCACCGGCCGAAAGGTCTTCGCAGTCCACCTGTATGGAGTGATTCCGGGTCCGCACGGAAATCGTGCCTCCCGACGGCATGGCATCGCGGGCATTGAAGATCAGGTTCATGAACGCCAGTTCAAGCTGCCCAATGTCGACATGGACCGGCCAAGCGGTCTCGTCGATTTCCCACTCGAAGCGCACAAGTCCGCCGAGCAGTTGCGCAACGAGGCCGTTCATCGTGTCGGCCAAGGCGGAGAGCGCCACTGCTTTCGGCTGCAACTGCTGGCGCCGCGAAAAAGCAAGCATCCTGTTGACGAGATCAGTTCCCTGCTGTGCGGAATGTCGCATCAGCTCGATCACGCGGGTTGCGTTCTGGTCGAGAGAGGCGCGGCGCTCAAGCAGGTCGAGGCCGCTTAAGACCGCGGCCAGCAGATTGTTGAAGTCATGCGCGAGGCCGCCGGTGAGTTTGCCAATGGCATCAAGCCGTTGTGCCTGCATCAGGCGATCCTCGAGTTGCCGTCGGTCCGTCACGTCGAGCAAGGTTCCGGCCAAGCCTTCACCCTCGAGTGGAATAACCTGTTCCAGGAAATGGCGATAAGCACCGTCGGCATGCCGCCACCGATATTCCCTCGTACCAACTATCCGATGGTTTGGCGGCGCGAGTGCGTGGGGATCGTCGGGATGCAAGCGGGAGGCCCAAAAACCCAGGTCTTCGGTGAAGGTTTCATTTGGAAAGCCGGTCAGCTTCTCGATGTCGCCCCCGATGAAACGTGGCGCACGGGATGCTTCCCCGATGCCCTCGACGAACAGTGCCAGTGGCAGCATTCCGAGGATCAGCGCCTGTCGCTGCTCGGATTTGCGAAGGGCTCGCTCCGCTTCCAGCTTTTCGACCTGCGCCTGCAACGTTTCTTCCAGAAGATGCTGCTCCCGCGCGGCCTTCCGCTGGATCTCCCGCGTCTTTTCGAAAAGTTCGATGAAGACCGCGACCTTGGAGCGCAACATCGCCGGATCGAAGGGCTTGAAAACGAAATCGACGGCGCCCGCGTCGTAGCCGCGCAGCATATGCGCCTGCTCCTTGTTGATCGCCGTCAGAAATATGATGGGCGTACGCTTCGATTGTTCGCGTTGACGAATGAGCGCGGCCGTTTCGTAGCCGTCGAGGCCTGGCATCAACACGTCCAGCAGTATGACGGCGAATTCCTCCTTCAAGAGAAACCGAAGTGCTTCTTCTCCCGACTGCGCGCAGACGACTTCCGCTATGGGAGAGAGCACTTCGCCGATCGCCGTCAGATTCCGCTGGTCGTCGTCCACGGCAAGAACTCGGCTTCGGCCTGCCGAGAGAACGAGATCGGGTAGGCTGGACAACCCGGGCTTTTCTGGTCTGGCTCTCGATTGTCTCTGCATCGGTGCGGATCAGGCGGGGATGGTTTCAGACGAGTAGGTGTCACGAGACCGAGATCGCCCGACCCAGACGCGGAGCAAAGCGAGCAGCAGATCGATGTCGACAGGCTTGGCGATGTAGTCGGAGGCTCCAGCCTCCAGACATTTCTGCCGGTCGCCCTTCATGGCCTTGGCCGTCACCGAGATAAGAGGTATCTCCGCCATGGTTGGTCTGGAGCGGATTTCCTGCATCGTCTCGTACCCGTCCATTTCGGGCATCATGATGTCGATCAAGGCCACATCGATGTCGGGCGTCTGCTCCAGAAGCGAAATACCTTCTGCCCCGCGCTCGGCATGCAACACGGTTATGCCGTAGGTCTCGAGCACGCTCGTCAGCGAATAGATGTTGCGAATGTCGTCATCGATGATCAGCACCTTGGCGCCCGCGAGCTCGGCGTTGTCGCTTCCGCGCTCCTTTCTGGCTTCACCACCATTGCCTGGCAGCACAGCCGAAATCAGAACCGAGAGCTGGGAGAAATTCTCCGCTCTAGGGACCCCGAGCAGGGAGGGGTTCAAGGCAAGTGCCTGCTCCAGTGCATCGGGGTACGGAGCGAAGAATACGAGCCCTTCGGTGTTGCTCGCGAGATGTGCCAGTATATCGTCCAGTGTTTGGGCATTTTCCCTGGCGGAGCGACCAAAGCCCAATATGACAGCGTCGTAGGCAGGGAATTCCGTATCATCGGAATTAGCGGCGACATGCGCAAGCGCTGTTACGGCCGTGATCCCATCGCGGATCGCATCGACGAGGGCGAGGCGTCGGTCTGGATCCGGATCCGCCACGAGTACGTTGCGCTGAACGCGAAGCTTGCTCTGGTGAATTTCTTCGAAAATACGGCCGAGATCCTCCGGCGAGACCGGTTTGGTGGCTACGCTCGAAGCACCTTTTCCGGCGAGCAAGGCGCTGTCTTCCGCGCCTGAAATGACATGGATAGGAATGTCCCTGGTCTTGGTATCGTGGCGGAGGAGATCGAAAAGCACCCGCCCATCGATGTCCGCCAGCCCGAGATCGAGGGTGATCGCGTCCGGCATGAGTTTGCGCGCCAAGGCGAGCGTGCCGGCGCCGGCGGTGGACAACACCCCTTTCAGCCCTGCGGCGCGCGCCAGTCCGAGCAGCAGACCGCCGAATGTCGCATCGTCTTCCACGATCAGCACCACGCGATCGCCCGAATCGATCGCATCGCGGTCATCGACGAACTCGGGCTGTGGGGCAACCTCGGCTGGAACGCGTACGTCGACCGTCGCTGCCGGTGAAATCTGCGAAGCAGCCGTCTTGGCTGGTCCGTCGAATGGAATGATCAGGGTGAAAGTCGACCCTTTTCCTGGAGCGCTTTCCACCTGCAGCTCGCCGCCAAGCAGACGGGCGATCTCCCGGCTGATCGAGAGCCCCAGGCCCGTACCTCCGTATTTGCGGCTGGTCGTTCCGTCCGCTTGCTGGAACGCTTCGAAGATCAGCTTCTGCTTATCTTCCGGAATACCGATTCCGGTATCGGTGACGGCGATTGCCAGCGCCCTCTTCGGGGCTGCGGAGCCATTACCGGAACGGCCGCTTTTCCGTACGCTGAAACTCAGAACGACATCTCCTTCAGAAGTGAATTTGAACGCATTGGCGAGGAGGTTCAGGACGATCTGCTGCAGCCGCTTCTCGTCGGTACGTATCGTCTCGGGGAGCGCGGGATCGACCTCGACGGTGAAGCCGAGCCCCTTGTCAGTGGCGAGTTGGCGAAAGGTTCGCTCCATATGCTGCCGCAGGTGGGCCAGGGGCACGTCATTGATGTCGACCGAAACGGTGCCGGATTCGATTTTCGACAAATCCAGTATGTCATTGATCAGCCCGAGCAAGTCGGTGCCGGCCGAATTGATGGTCCTGGCGAATTCCACCTGTTTTTCATTGAGATTGCCCTGCTGATTGTTGGCGAGCAGATTTGACAGGATAAGCAAGGAATTGAGCGGCGTGCGCAATTCATGGCTCATATTGGCGAGGAATTCCGATTTGTATTTCGAGGTCAGGGCAAGTTGCTCAGCCTTTTCCTCGAGTGCGCGCCGCGCCATTTCGATCTCCAGGTTCTTGTTCTCGACCTGCTTTTTCTCGTTTTCGAGGAGCTGCGCCTTCTCCTGCAGTTCGTCGTTGGTGGCGTGCAATTCCTCCTGCTTCTTCGTCAGTTCGCTTTGTCGCGCCTGGAGTTCGGCCGTAAGCAATTGCGACTGGGTCAGCAGCCCCTCGGTCCGCATCGTTGCGGCGATGGTATTGAGCACGATGCCGACCGATTCCATGAGTTGGATCAGGAAGGACTGATGAGTGTCGTTGAATTCGCGGAAGGATGCCAACTCTATGACGGCCTTTACCTCGTCCTCGAAGAGCGCAGGCAGGATGATGATATTGGCTGGTGTCGCGTCGCCTAGTCCGGACGTGATGCGCAGGAAGTCGGACGGCACGTTGTCGAGCAAGATCATCCGCTTGTCGGCGGCGCATTGGCCGACCAGGCCTTCATGCAGATCGAGCCTTTGCCGGATCGATTTCTTGCTTTCCGCCCCGTAGGACGCGGCCAGTTCGAGATAGGTCTCGCTCTCAAAGCGGTTGGCAACGTAGAAGACGCCGTATTGCGCGTTAACGAGCGGAGCCAGCTCCGACATGATGAGGCGCGATACCGTGGTCAAGTCGCGCTCGCCCTGCAACATGCGGGAAAAACGAGCAAGGTTCGTCTTCAACCAGTCCTGCTCGGCATTCTTGAGGGTCTGATCCTTGAGGTTGCGGATCATCTCGTTGATGTTGTCCTTGAGAGCCGCAACCTCGCCCGAAGCCTCCACGCTGATCGAGCGCGTCAGATCGCCCTTCGTCACGGCGGTGGACACCTCGGCGATTGCGCGCACTTGCGTCGTCAGGTTGGCAGCGAGCTGGTTCACGTTATCGGTGAGGTCACGCCACAGGCCGGCGGCGCCGGGTACGCGCGCCTGCCCGCCGAGCTTGCCCTCGATACCCACTTCGCGCGCTACGTTCGTCACCTGATCCGCGAAAATGGCGAGCGTGTCGATCATGCCGTTGATGGTATCGGCGAGCGAGGCGATTTCACCCTTCGCATCGACCGTCAGTTTGCGCCTGAGATTGCCTTGGGCAACCGCCGTGACCACCTCGGCGATACCCCGCACCTGGTTGGTGAGATTGGTGGCCATGAGATTGACATTGTCGGTCAGGTCCTTCCATGTTCCCGCAACGCCCCCCACACGTGCCTGTCCGCCGAGCTTGCCTTCGGTGCCTACCTCACGCGCCACGCGAGTGACTTCGCCTGCAAAGGAATTCAACTGGTCGACCATGGTGTTGATGGTCGATTTCAGTTCCAGGATCTCACCCTTCACGTCGACGGTAATCTTCTTGGACAGGTCGCCCCGCGCCACCGCCGTCGTGACTTCAGCAATATTCCGCACTTGGCCGGTCAGGTTATCGGCCATGAGATTGACATTGTCCGTCAGGTCCTTCCAGGTGCCGGCAACGCCCCGAACCTGGGCCTGCCCCCCGAGCTTTCCCTCGGTTCCGACCTCGCGTGCGACGCGCGTCACCTCGGAGGCGAAGGAATTCAACCGGTCGACCATCGTATTGATGGTGTCCTTCAGCTCCAGGATTTCGCCACGGACGTCTACCGTGATCTTCTTCGACAGATCGCCGGAAGCGACGGCCGTGGTGACCTCGGCGATGCCCCGGACCTGATTGGTGAGGTTGGTCGCCATGAAGTTGACATTGTCGGTAAGATCCTTCCAAGTGCCGGCCACGCCTTCCACATGCGCCTGTCCGCCGAGCTTGCCCTCGGATCCGACCTCGCGGGCAACGCGGGTGACTTCCGATGCAAAAGAGTTGAGCTGATCGACCATCGTGTTGACGGTGTCCTTCAGCTCCAGGATCTCCCCTTTGACATCGACGGTGATCTTTTTCGAAAGGTCGCCACGGGCAACGGCGGTGGTGACTTCGGCGATGTTGCGAACCTGGCCCGTCAGATTCGCAGCCATCAGGTTCACATTGTCCGTCAAGTCCTTCCAGGTGCCGGCGACACCTCGCACCTGCGCCTGACCGCCGAGCTTGCCCTCGGTTCCGACTTCGCGCGCCACGCGCGTCACCTCGGACGCGAAGGAGTTCAGTCGATCGACCATCGTGTTGATGGTGTCCTTCAGTTCCAGGATTTCACCCTGGACCGCGACGGTGATCTTCTTCGATAGATTGCCTGAAGCGACCGCAGTCGTGACCTCCGCGATGTTGCGTACCTGGGCCGTAAGGTTCTCGGCCATGAGATTGACGTTGTCGGTCAGGTTCTTCCAGGTGCCTCCGGCGCCCTCGACTCTCGCCTGGCCGCCGAGTTTTCCTTCGGTTCCGACCTCGCGCGCGACGCGTGTCACCTCGGACGCGAAGGAATTGAGCTGATCGACCATCGTATTGATGGTGTTCTTCAGTTCCAGGATCTCGCCTTTGACGTCGACGGTGATCTTCTTCGACAGATCACCGGAAGCCACTGCGGTCGTGACTTCGGCGATGTTTCGCACCTGGCCGGTGAGGTTCTCGGCCATGAGGTTGACGTTGTCGGTCAGGTCCTTCCAGGTTCCAGCGACACCTTTGACCCGCGCCTGACCGCCGAGCTTTCCTTCGGTCCCAACCTCGCGCGCGACACGTGTCACTTCGGAGGCGAATGAATTGAGCTGATCGACCATCGTATTGATGGTGTTCTTCAGTTCCAGGATCTCGCCTTTGACGTCGACGGTGATCTTCTTCGACAGATCACCGGACGCCACTGCAGTCGTGACTTCGGCGATGTTTCGCACCTGGCCGGTTAGGTTCTCGGCCATGAGGTTGACGTTGTCTGTCAGGTCTTTCCAGGTGCCGGCGACACCCCTGACGCGCGCCTGCCCGCCAAGTTTTCCCTCGGTTCCGACCTCGCGCGCGACGCGTGTCACTTCGGAGGCGAAAGAGGCGAGCTGGCCGACCATTGTGTTGACCACCTTGCCGATGCGCAGGAACTCACCGCGCAGCGGCCGGCCGTCGATCTCGACCATCATCGTCTGGGAAAGGTCGCCTTTCGCCACGGCGCCGATGACGCGCGCGACCTCCGCCGTAGGCTGAACCATGTCCTCGATGAGATCATTGACGGAGCGAACAGAGGATTCCCAGCGGCCAGTGGCATTGCGCACGCGGCCACGCTCGCCGATCCTCCCGTCCTTGCCGACGACGCGGCTCAGCCGCTCGAACTCTCGCGCGAGCTGGTCGTTGATCTCGACGATTTCGTTGAAGGTGTCGGCGATCTCCGAGTCGATGCCCTCATAGCCGTTGGTGATGCGAACAGAGAAGTCGCCGCGCCTGAAGGCCCGCAGTGCGTTCAGGATCTGGCGCCGGGCTAGCTGGTCGCGCACGGGCTCGATGTTCATGGCACCACCCTCGCAGCAGGTGGTGCAACCTCGGCGGTTTGCTCGGAAGCCATGGACGCCACCCCCTCCATGTGACAGTCCCCATCCCTGGAGAACGCAAAAAAGCAACGTACAGAACGCGCGAGGAACGTTCTGGTTCCAGCGAGCCAGGCCAGTGGGAAGGATCGCCTCTCATGGTCTGTGAGGAACCGAACGAGCGTGTGCACGTTCAAAGTTGGATCCGCTTCAAATGGGAGATTTCGACATGCACGAGCCTCTGAGGGATTCCCGCCGGGAGATGTCGATCGAGCCATTCGAAGGAACGGTGACAGTCACTTTTTCGGACGCCATCGTCGCCTCGACCAAGAAGGCCAAGCTGTTGCGCGAGGATGGATACAAACCTGTCTTCTACATTCCATTCGAGGACATCTATTTCGAGTTTTTGCAGAAGACGAACACGTCGAGCCACTGCCCCCTGAAGGGCACCGCGAGTTATTGGCGCGTGAGTGCGGTCGGAGAGGCCGCGGAGGATTTCATGTGGGCCTACGAGACACCCGACCCACCCGCGAAGGAGATCGCTGGTTATGGCGCGTTCGACGACAAGCTGGCCGGGATCGAGGCGGTTTCTGCGGACGGCAGACCGTGGCGTGAGTAATGACGGTCGGTACCCCGCAAGCCAATACGAGGTCGAAGCCTGCGTCACGTCTCATGCGATGGCTGCGGGACAACGGCCTGACCATTGTCCTGACTGCCGCCTTCGCCTTCAGCATCGGGGCGATGGCCCTGACGGGCTGGGACGCCCACAACCAGGAACTGTCGCGACATGGCAGCTCCGAGATCGGCCTGCTGGCCTATCTCGGACGCGGCGAGTTCCTGTCGGCCGTCTTCGAGAATTGGGAGAGCGAGTTCCTGCAGATGGCCGCCTACGTCATGCTCACGGCCTTTCTCTTCCAGCGCGGCTCCGCGGAATCGCGTGATCCCGATGAGGAAAACGAGGTTTTGCCTCTTCCGTCCTTGAAGCGGTCGCCGGGCAGGGCGATCGCCCGCTTCATCTACGCCTATTCGCTTGGCATCGTGCTTGCACTGCTGTTCGTCGCCTCCTTTGCCCTGCATCTCCTTGCCAGCCTGAGAGCCGCCAACGAGCAGGCCTCTCTGCACGGCGGGGAAACCCAGGGATTGGCTTCGTATCTGTGGGACACTGGCTTCTGGTTCGAGTCGTTTCAGAATTGGCAATCGGAGTTCCTGTCGACAGCCGTGCTCGTCGTCCTCTCCATCTTCCTCCGTTTCCGCGGCTCACCGGAATCGAAGCGGGTCGAGGCATCCCATTCCGAGACCGGGACGTAACGAGAGGCAGTGGGGGAACTTTTGGAGCGCTTTTCCGGTTCATGATCGAAGCCTCCGCGTTTGCTTGCGGACGAAGTCGAAGGAGGGAACCGGCATCGCAGTGCCGCCACGACCATCATCTCCAAGCTTAAGGGCAAAGGCACGGTTCGCACGACAGTGCGTCATGCTTTCCTGTCTGGCGCCAACCGGCTGCTCCGGCGTGCAATCGGCACTTGACCCGGCGGGCGAAGAGGCCCGGCAGATACTGGGCATTTTCCAAGCGATGCTTGTTGGCGGAATGGCGATATGGCTGTGCGTCATCGTCCTTCTTCTCTATGCGATCCGACAGAACCGCAGACGTTTCGGCGAAGCAGCATCGAGCAGGCTGATCCTGTGGGCCGGCGGGATATTTCCCGCCGCGACACTTTTTCTGCTGCTCGCCTTCGGCCTATGGCAAATGCCCTCACTGCGCCCTGCGGCACAGGCGGCGACCGCCGACGGTCTTCGCATCGAGGTGACCGGCAGGCAGTTCTGGTGGAACGTCGTCTACCGCACACCCGATGGTTCACCGATCGTCTCGGCCAATGAGATCCGCCTTCCCGTCGGCGAGCGCGTGGAACTGCTCCTGAAGAGCGACGACGTCATCCACTCGTTCTGGATCCCCGCGCTTGCGGGAAAGGTCGACATGATTCCCGGCCGGACGAACCGGCTATCTCTTCTAGCCACCAAGCAGGGCGACTTCCGAGGACCGTGCGCCGAATATTGCGGGGAGTCCCATACGTTCATGGCTTTCTCTGCGATCGCCATGGAGCCCGCCGCTTTTCGGCAGTGGCTGGACGCTAAAGCGCGCCCCTCGGCAGGGATAGGGAGAGACGGTGAACGCCTGTTCATTCGGAACGGCTGCGGTGCCTGCCATCGCGTGGCCGGTTCCGCAGCCCAGGGGACCATCGGGCCGGACCTCTCTCATCTCGGCTCTCGCACAACTCTCGGCGCGGGCATCTTGCCGAACACCGAGGAAACGATCGCGCGTTTCATCGCCGACCCCGGCGCAATCAAGCCCGGTGCGAAGATGCCTGCCTTCAACATGTTGCCGCCCGAAGATATCGAGGCAATCGCTGCCTATTTGAAGGGCCTGCGATGACGGCGGCTGCGGATCCCCTTTCATTGGCCGAACGGCGGGCCCAGGAAGAACGGCTGCGGGCGGTTTGGGAAAATCCGGCAGGCTGGCGCTACTGGACGTCGGTCAACAATTATCAGGTCGGACTTTGGTACGCCTCGGCGGCATTCGGTTTCATGCTTTTCGCCGGCGTGTTGGGCCTGCTGATGCGCCTGCAGCTCGCGGTCCCGGACAACGGCTTCCTGTCGGCGAACGCCTACAACCAGGTCTTCACCCTGCATGGCACGGTGATGATGTTCCTGTTCGCGGTGCCGATCTTCGAGGCGGTGGCGATCTTTCTCTTGCCGCCGATGCTCGGTGCGCGGGAGCTGCCGTTTCCGCGACTGGGAGCTTTCGGCTTCTGGAGTTTCCTCCTGGGCGGCATCTTCGTGTGCGGTTCGATCTTCTTCGACGCGGCACCGTCGTCCGGCTGGTTCATGTATCCGCCCCTGGCGACCGGCGAAGAGGGAGTGGGTGCCGATATCTGGCTGCTCGGGCTTTCATTCATCGAAATCGCATCCATTGCGGCCGCCGTCGAACTGATCGTGGGCATCATGAAATGCCGGGCTCCCGGCATGCGCATCAATCTCATGCCACTTTTTGCCTGGTACCTCTTGATCGTGGCAGGAATGATCCTCTTTGCGTTCCCGCCTTTGATCGCCGGCGACATCCTGTTCGAAATGGAACGCATGTTCGACTGGCCGTTCTTCGACGCCACGCGCGGCGGCGACCCGCTTCTATGGCAGCACCTTTTCTGGATATTCGGTCATCCCGAGGTCTACATCATTTTCCTGCCGTCCATCGCTCTCATGGCGATGATCGTGCCTACCTTCGCGCAACGTCCGATCGTCGGCTACTCGTGGATCGTGCTCGCTGCGGTGGGTACGGGTTTCCTTTCCTTCGGCCTGTGGGTGCACCACATGTTCACCACAGGCCTGCCGCAGATCTCGCTCGCCTTCTTCTCAGCCGCGTCGGAAGCCGTCGCCATTCCGACGGGCGTCCAGATCTTCGTGTTCATCGCCACCATGCTGGCCGGCAGGGTGATCTTCTCCGTGCCGATGCTGTTCGGGGCGGGCGGCATCGCCATCTTCGTTATCGGTGGGCTCACCGGCGTGATGGTCGCTCTGGTGCCGTTCGACTGGCAGGCGCACGATACCTATTTCGTCGTCGCCCATCTCCATTACGTGCTTATCGGCGGGATGCTGTTTCCGGTGATCGCCGGCATCTACTATTATTATCCGCTGATCGATGCCCGAAACCTGTCGGACCGGCTCGGTCGTATCGCCTTCTGGCTGATGTTCGTCGGCTTCAACATCGCCTTTCTTCCGATGCACCTCACGGGCCTGCGCGGCATGCCGCGCCGCGTCTTCACTTATCCGGAGGATCTCGGCTGGGATTGGCTCAATCTCATGTCGACAATCGGCGCCTTCATCTTCGCCGCTGGCGTGCTGGTCGTCGTTGCCGACGTGCTGCGACCGAAACATCGACAGCAACGGGGCGAAGTGAACCCGTGGAATGCCGGCACGCTGGAATGGATCACGGAGCCGGAAGAGAATTGGGGCGTGCGATCCATTCCCGTGATCGAGAGCCGGTATCCGCTTTGGGACCAGGAGACACTGGCCCGGGACGTCAATGAGGGCCGCTTTTTTCTGCCGGACGCAGAGGAGGGGAGAAGGGAAGGGCTGGTCACTTCCGTCCTAGACGCGCGGCCGATCCAGGTGCAGCGGGTGGGAGGCACCTCCTATGTCACGATCGTCAGCGCGTTTTCCCTCGGCGCCGTCTTCGTCGCGCTCACCTTCCACTGGTGGATGCCGGCGCTGGCCTGCGGCGTCTTAGCGTTCGGCGCCATCCTTTACTGGCTCTGGACCGGAACGGCCGAGATTCCCGAAAAGCCGGAAAAGCATGTCGGACTTGGGCTGACATTGCCGCTCTATTCGTCTGGGCCCGCATCCGTGGGCTGGTGGGCGATGTTCATCACGATGGTAGGCGACGGAACGGCCTTTGCCAGCCTGGTGTTCGGTTATTTCTTCTACTGGACGATCCACTCGGATTTCACCAGAGGTCTCGATGGGCCGGGCGTGTTCTGGCCACTTGGCGCGCTTTTGCTGTTCGCGGTTTCCTGGAGCCTCATGATTGCGGCTCGGTTCTGCAACAGTCGCGGCGCGACGAACGTCATGCGGATTTGCCTGCTCGCCTCATTCGTCCTGACCTGTGCGGGATCGCTTGCCGGCTTTTGGGGGCCCTGGTCGCACGACATGGATCCAACTGCGCATATCTACCCCGCTATCGTCTGGATTCTGGTGATCTGGGTTCTCGCTCACGCCGCCCTGGGCGCTGTCATGCAGCTCTACTGCATGGCAAGAAGCTTGGCGGGCAGGCTGACCAAGGAGCATGACACGGATCTGCACAATGTCGTCCTTTACTGGCATTTCCTGCTGATCACAGCCGTTACGACTTTCGCCGTTATCGGCTTTTTCCCCTTGGCGCAGTGAGGTGACGATGCGGATTGTCCCAAGGGAAGTCGAGTCGCTCTGGACGCTCTTCACCGCCCCAGCCGTGTGGGCGGTCCATTTTCTCGTCTGCTATATCGGCGTCGCCGTCTACTGCGCAAAGCGCGATCTCGTGGCTGTCGACTTCCCGGCGGTTCGATTGGGCGTCGGCGCTGCCACTTTTGTCGCGCTGGCGCTTATCCTTTTTTCGGCATGGCTCGCCTGGCGGCAATGGGGTTTTGGAATGCACGACCCTCCGCACGACGAGCCAAACCGGCACGACCGCAGGCGCTTTCAGGGGTTCGCGACGTTGCTTCTCTGCGGGCTCAGTTTCATCGCCGTGGTCTATGTGGGGCTGGCGGCCGTGTTCGTTTCGGAGTGCGCGCGATGAAAGCGATAGCCGCGACATTCGGCGTTGTCCTGCTGTCGGTTTTCTGGGGTGGTCCCTTCCTAGACGACTGGCGGGAATCGTTTGCCGCCCACATGTCCGTCCATATGGGGGTGGTCGCCTTGGCCGCGCCACTTCTGGCGATCGGAATTTCCGGGACGCGTTGGGATCCGACAACGCGGCGGCAGTGGATTTCGCCTATCCCGGTATCACTTCTCGAACTGGTCGTCGTCTGGACCTGGCATGCTCCCGCGATGCGGGCGATGGCAGAGAATTCGATCGCCGCTACGGTTCTGGAGCAGGCGATGTTCCTGTCGGCTGGACTGCTGCTGTGGCTTTCCTGTCTCGGCCGTGGTGAAACGGACACCTCGTCGCGAGGTGCAGCCGGCGTGATCGCGTTGCTGTTTACCTCGATGCATATGACGTTGCTTGGCGTGCTGCTCGCCCTGGCGCCGCGTCCTCTCTATGGCGTGACCGAGGTCACCTGCTTCGGCACGACGTTGCCGGCACAGGGCGATCAGCAATTGGGAGGCGTCATCATGCTGATGGTCGGCGCCGCGGCCTATCTTGTTGGCGGCCTTGCGCTGGCAGGGCGCTTGCTGGCGGTTGCTCCCGGCGCGAAAGGAGCATCGCGGTGATACGCGTGAACTGGAAACACGTGGCGCTCGTGCTCGCTGTCCTGCCCTTCGTGGCGATCCTCGTTGCCTGGATCGGCTTCTTCAATGTCGGGGCATCGAGCGGGCATTGGAAGATCACCAATTGGTTCCTGCATTTCGCCATGCGCTCGGCCGTTCGCACCTATGCACTCGCCGTTGACGTGCCTGCCGAACTACCGCGGCATGCGATCCAGCCGGCGGCCGGCCATTTCGCGCGCGGCTGCGCCATTTGCCATGGGGCACCGGGCGAGCCGCGCTCGCCCGCCGTGATGCGCATGCTGCCTCAGCCGCCGGACCTCTCTTTCAGTGTCGGCGAATGGACAGACGCGCAGCTTTTCCGGATCGTCAAACATGGCATACGTTTCACCGGCATGCCGGCATGGCCGACGCTGGACCGCGACGATGAGGTCTGGGCCATGGTGGCTTTTCTTCGGGAACTGCCGTCGTTGGATGCGGTCGCCTATCGCGAACTCGCTTACGGAAGCGGGCGCCTCGTGGACGACGCGCTTTCGTCCCGGTTCGAGCGGGCGCTCGACAGTTGCATCCGGTGCCATGGCCGGGACGGCCTAGGCCGCAGCCCGGTGACGCCGATCCTGGCTGGCCAGAACGAAGCCTACCTGTTGGGGAGTCTGGGCGCGTACCAGCAGCACCAGCGTGCCAGCGGGTTCATGACCCTTGCGGTCACGGGCGTGGAGCCGGAAGACTTGCCTGAGTTGGCCCGCTATTTCGCCAATCTCCCAGCCCCCGCCGCGCCGGCGAAGACGGCGCAACCCGATCTGGCGGCGAGGGGGGAGGCCATTGCGCGGAAGGGGCGCGCGGCAGACAGGATACCAGCATGTTTGAGCTGCCACGAAAGCGCTCGCAACCCGGCCTATCCGCGTCTTGATGGGCTGGATTCCGCCTATATCGGAACACAGCTTCGGCTGTTCCGGGAAGGGCGGCGCGGCGGCACGCGATACGCTCACCTCATGGAAGTCGTGGCCAAAGGTCTCGACGATCGGGACATCGAAGCGCTTGCCGCCTATTTCGCCTCGCGGGGGCCGCCAGCCGCCGGCGAAACGGAATGATCGCGCGTCGTTCAGGTCTCCCCAAGCAATCGGTTTTCGGCCCCTGCGCCATTGGTGCACACGACGAGAATGCGCGCCGGTTCAGCACCGGACGACGCATAGAGATGACCTCTCGTCGAGTCGAGATACATGCTGTCTCCGGATTCCATGACGAAGGGCACCTTGTCCTGGAGATAGACCGTGACGCGGCCGGAAAGCACGAAAACGAACTCTTCCCCGGCATGGCTGATGAAGCGGTCGAAATTCATCGTCTCGAACGGCTTCAGATTGCCGACCATCGGCGTCATCGACTTTCCCCAGACGTCGGGGAACAGCATCTCGTAAAGGTAGGTGTCGGTCTCATGCAGACGATGCTCGCCCGATTTGGCAACGGCAACCTCGCCAGCTTTGAAACGCTCCCCGTCTTCGGAAAAGAGTTCGGCAATGTCCACGCCCAGACCTGTCGCCAGTTCGCTGAACCGGTCATAGGTCAGCGCCATCAAACCGCGCTCGACCTTCGATACGGTCGATACGGCGAGGCCCGACCGATCCGCGACATGCTGGAGCGTCATGCCGCGATCGAGCCGAAGCTGGCGCAGTCTCTCCCCCATGCGTGTCCGGCGGTCGGCGGAAGAGGCGGCTGTGGGTGCACGTATATCCATGGAGCAAATCTACGCGCGGCACTTTGCGTCGTCCATGTTTTCGTATCGGAAAAAGGAGTTTTCTTATCGGAAAACACTTGGTAGGATTCCGACAATAGTGACGGAGGGGCGAATGGCCGGCGTTTTCGAGCAATCTGGTTCCGCGCGAAACGGGGGCCTCAAGGTCATCGTCGTGGGTGGCGGCATCGCGGGGCTTTCGATCGCGGCGGCGCTTGGCGAGACGGCCTCCGTCACCTTGCTGGAACGAGAGGGGCACCTCGGCTACCATACGAGCGGGCGCTCGGCGGCGCTCTTTTCGGAAACCTACGGCAACGAGTTGGTGCGTGCGCTTTCGGTGGCGAGCCGTCCGGCCTTTGTCGAAGGCGGTTTCTTCGAGCACAAGCGCGGGGCTCTGCACTTCGGTGCGCCAGGGGATGACACCGGAATCGATGCGCTCGCTTCGGCGCAACAGCAGCTTGTCCCGAGCGTTCGCCGCCTGACAGCCGAGCAGGTGGAGGAGTTGGTTCCGGTGATCGCGCGTGTCACTACGTGCGGCGGCGTCTTCGAACCGGACGCGATGGACATCGACACCGGCAAGATGCTTCAGGCAGCGGCCGCCGCCACCAAGGCCGCCGGCGGCCGCATCGTCACGGGCGCGGAGGTGCTCGAGATCTCGCGCCATGCAGGGGGGCTGCGTGTCGAAACCAATGCCGGAACCTTTGAAACCGATATTGTCGTCAATGCGTCCGGCGCCTGGGCGGATGTGGTCGCCGCGCGAGCAGGCCTGTCGCCGCTAGGCTTGTCGCCCAAGCGCCGCACGGCATTCCTTTTCGACGCGCCGGCGGGAATGGACATACGGTCGTGGCCACTCGTCGTCGATCTGCGTGAAAGCTTCTATTTCAAGCCGGACGCCGGGCGGCTGATCGGGTCGCTTGCCGACGAGACGGATTCGCCACCCTGCGACGCCTATCCGGAGGATCTGGACGTCGCCATCGCTGTCGACCGCATAGAACAGTCAACGGCGTTGCGGATCGGCCGACCCTCTACACCTTGGGCCGGTTTGCGCACCTTTTCTCCGGACCGTTCTCCCGTGGCCGGATTCGATCCGCGTCTGCCGGGCTTCTTCTGGCTCGCCGGGCAGGGTGGTTACGGCTTCCAGGTTTCGCTCGCGCTCTCGCGCTTCTCGGCGGCGCTGCTGAGCGGGGTCTCTATCCCCCAGGACATGGTCGATCTAGGCGTTACCGCGGGCATGCTTTCGCCCGACCGTTTCCTCGCGCCTTCCAAGTATCAGCCGTGAACAAAGGGCTCGATTTCTTCGAGTCGTCCGAATTTTCGTTTTTACAAACCATTGTCTCGAGGATGCGAGACCACGCAGCATGAGGGAGGACTTGTGATGAAAACAGGCAGCATTCTCCGAACGGCGCTTGTCGCCTCGTCGATATTCTGGGCAGGATCGGCCTACGCGAAGACGCTGGTCTATTGCTCGGAAGCCAGCCCCGAGACATTCAATCCGATGATCGGCACGTCGGATTCGACGATGGATGCGGCTGCCAAAACCATTTTCAATCGCCTGGTCGAGTTCAAGCCCGGTACCACCGAGGTCGGGCCGGCGCTGGCCGAAAGCTGGGACGTTTCCGAGGACGGCAAGGTCTATACCTTCCACCTGCGCCGGGGCGTGAAATTCCATTCCAACCAGCATTTCACACCGACGCGTGACTTCAACGCCGATGACGTGCTCTACACCTTCGATCGACAGCGCAATGCCGAGAGTCCGTACCATAAGCTGTCGGGCGGTGCTTACGAGTACTTCAACGCTCTGGGGCTGAACTCGCTGATCGATCGCATCGAGAAGGTCGACGACTACACCGTGCGCTTCAGTTTGAAGGCGGCGAACGTCACCTTCCTCTCCGGGATCGCGCTCGACTATCTGTCGATCCTGTCGCTCGAGCAGACCGAGAAGATGGTCGAGGCCGGTACCCCGGAACTCATCGATCAGGCGCCTGTAGGGACGGGGCCCTTCATGCTTCAGGCTTATGCGCTGGACAGCCAGATACGTTACGTCGCCAACAAGGATTATTGGGCCGGAGCTCCGAAGATCGACACGCTCGTCTTCGCGATCACGCCCGAGCCGACCGTGCGCGTCACGAGGCTCCTTGCGGGTGAATGCCACGTAGCGGCTCCGCCGCCGCCGAGCGCCATCGCCGAGCTTAAAGCCGATCCCAATGTGAGCGTGCTGACCCTCGAAGGCCAGAATATCGGCGTGCTCGGCTTCAACGTCCAGCACGATCAGTTGAAGGATGCGCGGGTGCGCATGGCTCTCGCCAAGGCGGTCAATCGCGAGGCGATCCTCGCTTCCGTCTATCAGGGAGCCGGGACAGTCGCCGGCAGCGTCATCCCACCGGCCCAGTTGGGAGCGGAGAAGGACGCCGGCATCTCCTACGATCCGGAAGCCGCCAAAGCCCTGCTGAAGGAAGCCGGTCTCGAGACAGGGCTTTCGATCAATCTTTGGGCCATGCCGGTGTCGCGCCCGTACAATCCGAACGCCCGACGCATGGCGGAGCTGATCCAGGCGGATTGGGCAGCTGTCGGTGTCCAATCGCAGATCGTCACCTTCGAATGGGGCGAGTATCTGAGCAGGACGGCCAAGGGCGAACACGACGCCTATCTGCTCGGCGGCAGCAGCGACAATGGCGATCCCGATAACATGTTGAGTTACATGCTGAGCTGCGACGGCGTGGAGGGAGGATCGAACCGGTCACGCTGGTGCGATGAGACGTTCGAGAAACTTCTCGGGGAAGGGCGTGTGACGAGCGATCCCGCAAAGCGGGCCGAAATCTATAGAGAGGCGCAAGCGATCCTGAAAACGCAGGTTCCGCTTTTGCCGATCGCCCATTCCCTCGTTGCGATCCCGGTGCGCAAGAACGTGCTCAATTACGTGCTCGATGCTTTCGGCCGGCAGAATTTCGCAGCCGTCGACCTCGCGGAATAGCCGAGGGAGCAACAATGTTCGACGAACTCTCTCGGCGTCTCGAAGTCTACCGCGCGGACGGCGCGGTAGGTGCTTCCCTGGCCTTCGCTTTCGGAAGCGACGCTCCTGTGACTGTCACGGCAGGTGAGGCCGACAGGAAGCTCGGCATTCCTCTTACCCGCGACCGGCTCTTCAAGATCGGGAGCTGCACCAAGACCTTCGTCGCGGCGGCCCTGATGCGGCTCGCGGAGGAAGGCAAGGCTGATCTCGATGATCCGGTCGCCAAGTGGTTTCCGGATGTTCCTGGAGGTCAAGGGATCGCCGTGCGTCAGCTCGTCAACCACCGCGGCGGGCTTCCCGAATTCGAATACGATATTCCGATGACGCCTGGCCGCTTATGGAAGCCGCGGGAACTCGTGGATCTGGCATTCAAGGTCGACAAGCAGTCTCCGTCGGGCGGAACGGCCGTCTACAACAATACGGGTTATGTGCTTGCCGGAATGCTCATCGAGGCGGCCTCCGGCCTGTCGCTCGGCGAATATGTGCGCCGGCAGATACTCGACCCGCTCGGCCTCGCAGACACCTGGTCGCCAGCGACCGAGACTTTTCCTGGGGAAAGGTTGGTGCGCGGCTATTATCACCGTCCGCCGCCTCGCGGCGGCGACGGTGCGGCCGATCTCGCCTCGGGGGCCGAAATGTGGCGCATGGAGGGAATCCTGCCCTATTCGGAAGATCTCCAGGATTCGACCGACCTCTTTCCTTACCCCGCGGCCTATGGCTGCGGCGACATGGTGTCGACGCCGGCTGACATGGTAGCTTTCCTCTCCGGCTTGTTCTCGGGTCGCCTGTTGTCTCCCGGGATGGTGCGGGAGATGACGGAGAGCCGCGCATCGGTAAGCTACCCCGGCACCCGGCTCAGGGAGACCGGGGCGGGACTGTTGCTTTCCGAATATTCCGGCCGACTGATGTTCGGCCACCAGGGAAGTATACCTGGCTATGTCACCGTCATGGAGCATGACCGCGAAACCGGCCTGTCGATCGCAATGACGAGCAATGTCGGCTCAGGCAATCGGATCTCGTTTTATGCGAACGGGCTGCATCCTGTCTTGGACGACGTGATCGAGATCGTGCTACGGCGCGCCTGAGGGAGCATCAGGCCGCGTCGCGCCCGAAAAGCTCCCGCAACTCGTCCTTTGCCTGCTCCAGCACCTTCTTGCGTCCGGCAGGCAGGTTCTTGCCGGCCCGGTTGATATAGAACGTCAGCATCGACATGGCCGACCGGAAGGGCTCGGCCTTTCTTTTATGACTTTCCTCGGCCGATCGCTTCAATGATCGGGCGATCTTCCTCGGGTCGTCGGATTCGAAGATGTGGGGTTCAAGCGCCAGCGCATCGCTGTGCTTCGTGACTTCGGCCGACCATTTTTCCTTGCTGGCCATCTTTTCGCCTCCGCATTGAGGGAAGGCACGGGAAATGATGGTTGTCGCGAAAAGTTCCGGGCCCCGTCCCGTTGCCACGGCGCCACGCTCTTGCCAGACCGGCTGCCTTGCAGCAGTTTGACGGCATGCAGGATTGGGAAGGCTGGGCGGCATGAATTTCCGATGGCCGTGGGCGGAGCCGACCAAGACCAGGCGAACGCGTCTCGCACTGGATCTTGAGGACACGCTCGCCTACGCGGTTGGCGACGTTCATGGCTGCCACGAGGAATTGCTGGCGCTCGAAGCCAAGATCGAGGCCGACGCCGCGTTCTTTTCCGGGCGCAAGCTGATCATCATGCTTGGCGATTACGTCGACCGCGGGCCCGCGTCGTCCAGCGTTCTCGATCACCTCCTGAGGCCACCTCCGCCGGGCTTCGAGCGAATCTGCCTCGCCGGCAATCACGAGATCGCCATGCTGGACTATTGCGAGGGTCGCATCACTCTGGGCGAATGGACATCGCTCGGTGGAGACGCGACATTGATCTCCTACGGCCTGGATCCGGCCTATCTCGGTAGGGCATTCGGTTCGGCGCGAAAGGCGGATGAGCACATCCGCAAATCCATCCCGGATGGGCATATGCATTTCCTGCATGACTTGCCGGTGCTGGTGGAGACACCGCATTTCGTCTTCGTCCATGCCGGCATCCGGCCCGGGCTAAGCCTCGATGAGCAATCCGACGACGACCTCACGCGGATAAGGTCGGACTTCCTTCATCATCCGCACGGCCTGAGGCAGTGGATCGTGCATGGCCATACGCCTGTGCCCACGATCGTGCCTGAGGGGCGCAGGCTCAACATCGATACGGGCGCCTTCTACAGCGGCTGCCTCAGCGCCGTTCGCATCTGGCGCAAGAAGGGACATGTGATCTCTACCTGAGCCGACAACCTCTCATCCCGCTTCGGAGGATCGCGGCTTGATACTGGCTTTCGCGCCGGCCCGCCGCCGCGATTTCACTAATGTGAGCAACGGCTTCTCGAGAAGCTCGTAGGAGAGGATTCCGAGCGCGGTGCCCCCCGTCACGCCCAGCACGAGAGTTGGCAGTGCCCCGAGCGACAGGATTTCGGAGGTCTTGGCGGCGACTGAGATCGCCAGCGTGTGCCAGAGATATATCGAATAGGAAGCGTCGCCGAGATAGCTGAGCCAGGGCCAGCGACGGATCGGCCCGCTCTTTTCGACTGAAACCGCGCCCGCGACGAGAGCAATCGCGAGCAGGCCGAAAAAGAGTTCGTCGAGGGGTCTCGGGAAAAACGCAAGTGCCGTGAAGCCCGCGCAAGCGACAGCAATCGCGACTGTACCCATGGCGCGGCCCAGCAACCGGCCATCCAGCCACAATTTGCCTAATATCGCGCCACAAAGGAATTCGAGGATGATCGGGCGCGTAAAGGTCGCGGGTATGGGATCCACTGGTCGAAAATACCAGCCAGCGAGAACGAGCCCGACGAAAACCGTTGACAGCGCAGGCAGCCTGCGTTGGCGGGGCAGGAGCAGAACGAGGCCGAAGATCAGATAGAAGAACATCTCCAGATTGAGAGTCCAGCCTTGGACCAATAGCGGCCATATCTCACCGTTGCTCGGAGAGCGATGCGGGATGAAGGCGAGCGAGGCGGCGACATGGTCGGCGGTCAACTGGATTCTCGGAAACAGGCCCGCTAGCGCGCCGACGGCCATGATCAGGGTGACGATCCAGTAGAGGGGGGCGACGCGCAGGAGCCGGTCGCGATAGAAGGCGCCCATGGAGACCGGCCGTGTGGAGGCCAGGACCCACATGACGAAGCCGCTGATGACGAAAAAAATGTCGACGCCGGCCATACCGACGGCGAAGTGCTGACCGCTTCGTTCGGCGGCATGAAAAACGACCACCGCCAGTGCGGCCACAGCTCGAAGATATTGAATGCCGAAGAGTTTGGTCATGTCTGTCCCGCCAATTTGAAATTAGCGCGGGCTGGGTGTCGAACCAGAGACCAGTTCCTCCTCGCGAACCAGCGGGAAATAGGCTTTGACGGCACGGGCGCTGCCGTCGACGGAATAATGTCCGTAGTCTTCAAAAAGAAACACGCCTTTCTCTCGATAAATGCAGGATTTGCCGTCGCAGATTTTCGCGAGCGGATCGATGAAGCGCGAACCGGCGGAATAATCATGGAGTTGCGCATTGATGGTCGGGTCGAAGAATACGTCCCAGCTGTCGGTCGAGTCGGCGAGCCTGCCACCGTTCCAATAGGCGATGACCTGAACGTCCATGGAAAATTCCGGTGACTGCCCGATGACATAGACGTCGACGTCGAGATCGGCCAGCGCCTGCAGGGTGCTCTCGAGTTCGGCCAAACCCCTCGATTGCTGATCCGTCCAGCGGGCAGCCAGCACCACGGTATCGATGCGCTGCTGCCGGATGATGTTCAGCGCGTTGGCATTGAAGTCGGTGCAGCGCGGCCGGGCATATGATTTGTAGGACAGGATCGGCGGACACCCGGCGCCGGTATATTGCAGCACCGTGGCATCGATCCTGTCGGCGTTTGCGATGATTCCGGGCACGTATTGCGCGGCGAAGGAGTCGCCCCACAGGAGCATCCTGTGGGGTCCACCCGCCGTCAGCGTGCAGGCCTCGGGTTTCCAGCGCCGGTGGTCCGGGTCGCCAAGCAGGAAGCATTTGCCGGGGCGCCATTGCTTATGGCCGGCAATGTCTTTCTGCGTGAAATCCGGAAACCGCGCGGGAAAGCCCTTGGCGCGCACGCCGACTGTGCCGAACGCGGCGAATGCAGCCATTGCGGCGATCCCTCCCGTCAGGAGACGGCGCCGCGTGATCCAAGGTCTCCGCTGCCGGAAAGGCTGTTCGATATAGCGCCAGGACAGGACGGCGAGAAGGAGGCTGGCGGCCACGATGCCCGCGACCTGCCACCCCGTTGGTCGCGCAAGGTTCTGGTAGCTGACGAAAACCACCAGGGGCCAATGAACGAGGTAGAGCGAATAGGAGATCAGCCCTATTCCCACCAGCGGCTTCACGGAGAGCATGTCCCCGACGAAGGTGCGCGCGTGGATGCCGCAATAGATGACGATCGCGGTCCCGAGGCAGGGGTAGAGCGCACTCAGCCCCGGGAACGGTGTCGTTTCGTCGAAGATGAAAACCGGCGCGAGGATGAGGGCGAGGCCAGCCACGGCCACAACTTCGCGTGCAGCCCGGCTGCGGATCGTACGCGGAGGGCTGAGGGCAAGAATGGCGCCGATGAGCAGCTCCCAGGCCCGGGTCGGCAGCAGGTAGAAGTTGGCAGTCGGTGCCGTCTCGGTCGCCAGGACGCTCAGTGCAAAGCTGAGCAACAACACCGGCAGGAGGACAAGCAGCCACCGCGACTTGAACCACCTTGCGATCAGATAAATCGCGATCGGCATGAAGATGTAGAACTGCTCCTCCACCGACAAAGACCAGGTATGGAGGAGGGGTCGGTAAATCGCACCGGCTGCGAAGTACCCGGAGTCCTTCCAGAAGTAGATATTCGAGACAAACAGCGTGGCCGCGACCAAGCTCTCCGAAAGGTCCTTCAGATGGGACGGGAGAAAGACCAGGCAGGCATAAAGATACGTGGCCAGCAATGTCGCGAACAGAGCAGGAAAGATGCGACGGACACGCCGTTCGTAGAAAGTCAGAATTGAAAACTTGTTGTTGCGGATATCGGACAACAGGCTGAGGGCAATCACATAACCCGAGATGACGAAGAATACGTCGACGCCGATGAAGCCGCCGCTGAAGGTCGACATCCCGGCGTGAAAAAGCACGACGGGGATGACCGCGAGAGCCCGCAACCCGTCGATATCGGCACGATATCGGATCATCGAGAGGCGGCGCCTCCCCGCGGAAGCAACGGACTTCCTCGGCGCGTGGCACGGCCGGCCTGTGGCAGGCGCTCAGGATCGACTGTCGGCCGCCCTGTCGTCATGGGTGGATTCTGCCGTCGGCGGCATATGCCCTCCAGTCGGGTGCCGCACGTGCCGCGCGTGTGCCCATCGCCCGCCAGCCGGCTACCCGCCCGGCGGTGTAATAAAGAAGGAAGGAGCCGATGGCGTAGGGGTGCATGACGTCGATCTCGAAGAAGGACCGTATCACCAGCATCATCGTGATCCCTGTAAGGATAAGCGGTCCGAGCCCCGCCGGGCTGGCGATGACCCTCCTCAACACGCCGAGAGAGGTCACGAACAGGACAAGGATTATGAGCGCGCAGCCGATATAGCCGAGCTCCACGAGTGCCTCGATATAGGTGTTGTGGAAATGGAAGCCGCTGCGGGCGGTGATATAAAATTCGTGCCAGAGGCGCTCGGCCTCCGAGAAGCCCTGCACCCAATAGGCTTGGTAACCCAACCCGACGATCGGTGATTCCTCGGCGGCCAACCATCCCTCCGACCACAGATAGGTGCGTCCGGTGAGGGTCGAATCCTTACCGAAGAAGGCGAGGATCAGGTCGACCACGCCCAGTGAATATGCCCCGACCGCGACGATGATCGCCAGCGTGAGGCCAAAAGCGACGAATGACTTCCTGGTCCCCGGCTGGAAGAACAACGTGCAGCCCAACGCTATGACGGCGAGCAGCGTTGCCGCCAGCGCGATTATTGCCGTCGCCGACTGGGACATGACAAGGCCATAGAGGCCGAAGATTCCAACCAGTACGGCGAGCGCTTTCGTCACGCGCCGGGTCGACGGCAGGAAGAGATAGGCGAAAGCTGCATAGACGGCGAGCGAAGCAAAGAAACCGAGCTGGTTCTTGGAGCTGAACATTCCCGAAAAGCTGTAGCTGCCGTCGAGCGGGTCATAGATGAAGTCCCCGAATGCGAAGGAGAAGAGCAGGACGAGGAACGTTCCTCCGAGCAGACCCGTAAGCAACGTCTTCAGGTCTATCGTACGCGCGGCGATCAGCGCGCACACAATATGCGAGGCGTATTGCACTCCGGCGCGCGCAGTGACACGCGGCGCGTCGGACCAGAATACGCTAAGACATGCGAACACGGCGAAGGCGACGATCCAAAGATACCGTGTGTAATTTCCCAGCACGGCCCGATAGTCGATCAGGATCAATGGCAACCACAAGGCGTAGTAAAGCAGCACGCTTGGTTGGCCGTAAATGAAGGAGTAGGCGAACACGAACACCGACAGCGATACGGCGACGCTGCCGTACCAGTGGTTCGTTCCCGGCTCGATGAATATGGCCTTCGAAAGCTTCACGGCGAATGTCTCCACTCGCCCGTGCCGCCGGCTAGAGCAGCGTGCCGAAAACTGGAGGCCGGTTTTCGGCAAGGACGCTGCGAAAACAAAGACCCTACAGCAGCGGACCGGCTCCGAAATGGAGCCCGCTGCTGTAGAGATGCCAATCGCCGGGGTGCGGTCGCCTTTGTCGTGATCATTGGCTTTCCGGCAGAAGCACCTTCACTTTGACGACGTCGCCCGGAAGCACCGGCGTGGTTTCTTCCGCAGCAATCTCTTCGGCCTTATCGCCGGTGGTTCGCACGATCGTGAAACTCGGTTGCACGTCGCTCGCACTGAGTGCGGCCGCGGGTGAGAGCGACATGGCTTCGGACATCAGGTTGCCGTACTGCGCGATCTTCAGATTGACCGCTTCCAGATCGCCTTCGACCTGCTGCAGTTCCTGTGCCAGCCCGGCTGCGCGGTCGTTGCGCAGAGTGATCTCGTCCTGTGTCGCCTTGGTGATGTCCTGCTTGGCCCGAAGCGAATTCGTTCCGATGTCGAGAATGCGGCTTTCCAGATCGGCAATGGTGCGCTCGAGCGAAGATACCCGTGTGTTCACCACCAGGCCTTGTTCGCGGAGATTGCCGACATCTGCGAGTTCCTTCCGCGACAACTCCAATTGCCGCGATTGGGTGACCGATTTCTTCTCCAGCGCCTCGATCTCGCTACTCAGCAGCTTCTTCAGATCGGCCAGCGCCATGAGCTGCAGCTTCAGGCTCTGGTTCCTGACCGCCATCAAGGACGCTTCGCCTTGGACCAGGCTGGCCAGAGACGGGTCCTTCAACTCTTCGGGTGTCTCGATCGTATCCTTGTCGGCTGCTTCCGCCTGAAGGCGAGCACGCTTGGCTAGCAGACGGTTCCTTTCGTCGATCACGACCTTCTGGTTCGACTGGGCATTGATGAAATCGCGCTCGGCACGCTGCCCGCCTTCGGCACGCTTGACGCCGCCGGCGATGCTGAGCGCCTTCAGCACTGTGAGGCCCGGATCATAGGGATACTTTCCGGGTGTCTGCACGTCGCCTGAAACGAAGAAGGGGCGGAACTCGGCGATTTCCACAGAGGCTTCAGGACGGTCGAGCAGACCGAATTTCTGCTGCAGGCGCTCTCCTATCATCGTGGCGATCTCGGCCGTGGTTTTGCCTGCAGCCGGCGCTTCGCCGATGAAGGGCAACGACAGATCGCCTGTCGGCCCGACGGTATAATCGCCGCTCACGCCCGACCAGTCACGGAAGGTTCCTTCGGCGGTCTGCCATTCGACCACCCTTATCCTCAAACGGTCCATGGGACCCAGCCGGTACTCCGATGCTTCCGCTGCCGCCATCCAGAAGAGAGAGGCAAGGGCGAGCAGGAGCTGGGTGGCGGCGGCCAGAGCGCGCCGCTTCCCGGCCGTATCGAGAAGTGGGGAGTTCATCTGCTGGCTGCTTTCATGTGCTGAGAGAGGGATGATCCCCAGACCGGGGCAAGACGAAGCGCATCTGCGGGGCCTGCCTGGGTCAATAGCTGCCTCTCGATGTGCAGACGGCCGGGATCGTCTTCATGATGATGACGAGGTCGGTCGAGAAAGACCAATTCTCCACGTAGTGACGATCGAGCGCGACGCGATTTGCGTAGGAGGTGTCATTGCGGCCGCTGACTTGCCAGAGCCCGGTCAGACCGGGGCGGGACTTGAGATAGAAGATCGCGCACGAGCCGTAGATGTCGAGCTCGTCCTTGACGACCGGACGTGGTCCCACGATGCTCATGTCGCCTTGCAGGATATTGATGATCTGCGGCAGTTCGTCGAGGCTGAGCTTGCGCAGGACGCGGCCCACCCGTGTTACTCGTGGGTCCCTCCTGAGCTTGCGCGTGGCCCGCCACTCCTCGCGGCATTCGGGATGGGCGGCAAGATGCGCGGCAAGCACCTCGTCGCCGTTTTCGACCATCGTGCGGAACTTCAGGCAGTGGAAAACCCGTCCACCGCGGCCAATGCGGCGGTGCCCATAGAAGACTGACCCGCCATCCGAAAACTTGACGAGGAGGCTTAACAACAAAAGGAGGGGGCTGAGCAATATGAGAGCCGCCGAGGCCCCCACAATGTCGAATCCGCGTTTTACCAAACCACCGATCGGGGCTGCTTCGACGCTAGACTCCAGTGTGCCCGACCCCGCCCACTTCGCGGCATTCTTCATGACGCTACTCCCAACGGCCATCGAAAATCGACGGCACGGTACCAGAAAAGTTGTGCGTTGCAATATATGGTCTTCTGCGTTGCAGAAGAGGCTACAATCACAGCCGTCCAGCAAATAATCAGTCTCTGCACAATCATTATCTGAATTGTTGCATTTTTGAGCAGGAAGAAGTGTGGATTTGCTGCAGTCTACGCGAAACTTTACCCTGCTCCCTTTTTAAGCAGGCGAGGAATCAAATTATCTTTCGTTCAGCTGTCGAAGTTTGATCCACTGGGGGCGCTTCTTCCGCAACCTGTTGTTCTTGCCGGGAAAACCCAGAGTCGAGCGTCGCCGGGTCTAGCCCACTCGGGTGATCGGCGGTCGATCAAACGGGTGGCATGCGCTTCCGATAGGCGACCAATCGGGCCAAGCTTGCTTTGGTCGATCACATAATATATCTTTTGATCTAGCTGCCTGTTACGTTTGTGAGAAGTTGCGAGACCGATGCACTGATCGTGAACGCACCCCGGACGAGGCCTGACAGGCAGATTGGAGGGTAAGGGTGTCGATCTACGCCGCTTCTCGCGAGCCGCGTCCGAAAGGGCAGGCCTGAATGTCTTTTCCGCGTTTCCTGGTCGGAATGGTCTCCGTCCTTTTGGTCTTCGCCGTTTCGACATACGCCATGACCGGGTCGTTGGGCTCGACGCTCTTGCAAACCCTGATCTGCGCCGTTCTTATTCAACTCGGATATTTCCTGGTCGTATTGATACTCGTTGCGCGAGGCGAGCGCGAAACGGTCTCGAGGCCGAGGGACGCTTATCGTCGAAAGGCGGCCAAGGCGGACAGCTTTGCCGCCAAGGTGCGGCATATTACTAACCTGCTCCGCTCTCGACATTCCTAAAGCGTGTCGCTGGCAATCGGATTCGGGTAACACGCCTTAGGTCTTTCTTTTTGCCGCATTCTCGCGACGCCGACCGAATCCGGTCGGCTGCGAAATGCTCCAAGCATGTCTCCCGAAAGTGTGCAGCGCGTTGCGCTTCTCAGTGGATCGCGGCGCTGATCCGGTTTAAGGCCGCGAGAAGCGCCTGGCGTGAGTTCGGCAGCAAAAGCATGAGAACGAGTGCGATCCCATAGTTGAGGACCAGCGCAATCGCGATCGCAACGATGTTCCAGGCGAGCCATGATTGCGGCAGCGCAAGATAGCAGGCCCAGGCCGCCAGCGCCGACGCGACGAAGAGAAGCTGCGGCGCAAGAAAGTCCCAGGCGCTGACCGGACCCACGCGATGCAACAGCGCCGCGAGCACCGGTATGCGCAGGACGTAGCCGCTGATCGCATAGGCAGCCGCGACGCCCACTGCACCCCAGCCTATGCCGATCGCGAAGGCTGCGACAGTCGTGACCGAGGAATAGACGCCCCAGCGAAACATCGTCCCGGTCCGGCCCTGGCAAATAAAGATCCAGCCGGTCGTGGCCGATATCGGCTGGGTGAGGCTCGCAATTCCAAGCCAGGCAAAGATGGCCGCCACCGGCAGCCAGCGTTCTCCGAAAAGGATTCCGATCACTTCTCCAGCCGTCATCGTCAGAGCGGCGATGCCGGGGGCGGTGACGGCTGCGAGCAGCCAGTTTGTCTCCATGTAGATGTCGCGGAACCGCTTCTTGTCGTCCTGGATGCGGCTGAGGATCGGAATCATCAGCCGGCTCAATGGCTGCGTAATGTTCTGTAGGGGGAACAACATCAGCTTGTAGGCGCGGTCATAGTAGCCCAGTTGCGTGGCGCCCGAGAATTTCGCGATCAGCAAGTTGTCGAGGTTGCGCGCGAAGAAATTGACGAGATTGAACCCCGTCAGATTTGCCCCGAAGGAAAGGATCTCCCGATCGATGCGCAGCTCCGGCTTGCCGGGTGTCCATCGTGCCGTGCGCCAGGCTGCTGCGAGCGTGACGACCGCGGAGACGGCCGGCCCGATCACCAGCGACCAATAGCCCATGCCCGCATAGGCCGCCGCGATGGTGGCAATCAGGCCCGCAAGCGCCGCCATGACATCGTTCAGGGCGAGTTGGCCGAATTGGAGACGGCGATTCATCAGCGCAAGCGGCAGTGCCGCGAAGCTGAAGAGGAACAGCGGCGCGCCGCTGGCCAGCGTGATGCCGGTCATGCGCGCGTCGTCATAGAAGAGGGCGATAGCCGGAGCCAGGGCCGAAACGATGGCCGTGCAGCAGAGCCCCACCGCCCCGCTGACCCAGAAGACCTGGTTAAGCTGCCTCTGGCTGATCTCGCGGCGCTGGATGACGGCCTGTTGGAGGCCGAGATTCTGGAAGAGGCCGACAAAGGCCACAATAGGTGCGACCGAGGCGACGAGACCGAAATCCTCGGGCATCAAAAGCCGGGCCAGGATCACGACCGACAGGAATTGGATCGCGATCTTGATGCCTTGGGAGAAGCCCGTCAGAAGCCCGCCGCGGAGCGCGATGCGTCCGAATTGTCCAGGAGCGGCATTCATGCGGCGGCTCTTGTGTCGGCCAATCGCGCCAAGACGTCAGCGAAATCCTCGTCCAGCCGGTGGTTGTTGAAATCGGCTTCGACCTTGCGTCTCGCCGCTCGTGCGACAGGCTCGCAGCCTTCCGGATTGCGCGCGATCCAGCCCAGTTTCGACGCGAGGGTCGGGGCATCCCGCTCGGGTGCGAGGAACCCGGTCTTGCCGTCCTGGATAAGTTCCGGAATGCCGGAATGATAGGTGCTGACCACCGTCAGGCCCGCGGCCATGGCCTCCATCAGCGCCACCGGAATTCCCTCGACATCGCCATTGCCGGCGGACACGCTGGGGAGGACGAAGGCATGTGCCTGGCGCAAGCGCTCCTTGACCTCGGCATGTGGCCGGCCTCCGAGGAACGCGACCCGTCCCTGGATGCCGAGGCTGTTAGCAAGAGCCTCCAGGCTTGCCCTAAGCGGGCCATCCCCGACGACCGTGTAACGCCAGTCGAGAAGCGGGTCGGACGCCGCCACGATGGCAAGCGCCCGCAAGGCGAACTCGACGCCCTTCTTCTCGGTGAGACGGCAGACCGAGATCAGTTCCAGCGGGCCGTCGCGCCAAGAACGCCAGCCATAGGGAATGGCCTCCGGATCGATGCCCATATGATGCACGGCGACATTTTCCTCCGGCGCGCCGGCTTCGATGAGCATGCGGCGGAAGACGTCGTTGACCGTGAGGCAGAGGGTGCCGCGACCAAAGAGATCCTTGTAACGTGAGAGATCGGCTTCGCGGGCGGGAACGCCGACGTCGTAGCCATGGAATATCGCGACCAGGGGCGGCTTGAGCACGTTCCACTTCTTCAACCGGGCCGCGCGCGCACCGTTGTGCCCGAAATGAGCGACCACCACGTCGCAGTTGTTGAGGTGACGAGCGAAGGCTGCATCGAAGGCGGTCGATATCTTGTCTCGGAAGGGTGCTGGCACATGCGACATGACGGGACGCAGGCGGGCCGCCGGTCCCCACCAGTCCCGCGTCTTGGCCAGAAGCGTCGCAAGCGGCTCGCGCTGCCGGTCGAGATGCTCGTCGTCGGCTATGCCGTTGCAGACGACATCGACCTGGAAGCCGCGTTTCAACAGGCTGGACATCTGGCTGATGATGAAGGTTTCCGAAAGCGATGGAAACCGGCCTACGACAAAGCCTACCCTCACGACGATCGCACCGGGCGATGGATCGGGCAAAACGTCTTGGGTGGCCGCCTGCTTTCCAAAACGGGAACCTTTCGAACTCGAGTGTATGTCACGCGCCGGTCAGTGGACTTGCGGCGGCTTGGCGGCGATGAAGACGCGCTCGCCGGGGATGATGGAATATCTGACGGAATCGGCGCCATCGCGCACGAATTCAGTAAGCAGGAAGCCTGCCTGCCTGACCCGGTCCCGGAAGTCCCGCCCGTAGCGGCGGACGTGGTCTTCCTGCCCGAAATGCACGAGCCGGTCGCCTTGATCTGTTATGCGG
This sequence comes from Mesorhizobium sp. 1B3, assembly GCF_050958605.1. Taxonomy (NCBI): domain Bacteria; kingdom Pseudomonadati; phylum Pseudomonadota; class Alphaproteobacteria; order Hyphomicrobiales; family Phyllobacteriaceae; genus Mesorhizobium; species Mesorhizobium sp. 1B3. The sequence goes on from NZ_JBJHDO010000002.1 coordinate 677,447, forward strand.
GGATCCTCGTAGCTGGTATCCCATCCCTCGACCATGGGCACGGCGAGGAGCGCGACGCCCCCGGGCTTGAGGATACGGAACAGTTCCGCCAGAGCGGCCCTGTCGTCTACATGCTCGAGGACATGGGAGCAAATCAGCGCATCGAAGCTGCCATCAGGTAGTTCAAGAGCCTCGATGTTCAGCTTGAGATCGACATCGTCGCGCAGGAAATCGGTGGTGACATAGTTGGAGCAGAGCGGCCGCACGAACCGGGCCACCGCCGTCTCCGGTGCAAAATGCAGCAACGAGCCTCCAGGCGAAAACGGCCTGGTCTGGTCGAAGGCCAGCTTGAACAGCCTGTGCCGCTCCAGCGAGGAGCAACCGGGGCACATGGCGTCCGGTCGAGGGAGCTTTCCCCACGGCGCGAAGGGACCCTGATACCCGCAGATCGGACAATGCCTCGACTTGAGGCTGGCGGCCCGCGGCGGCGGCAAGTCCCGAGGGTCCAGTCTTTGCGCCGCTTTACGAAGAGCTTTGGCAAGAAGCAGTCTAACGTCCATCTCGATTGCATCCAGAGGGCCGAACTGTTGCTGCTGTCGCCGGCACGTGCCGGGCCGGTCAGTTTCCAATGGAAAGGCTGACATGCGCATCATTGCTCAAAGACGTTGGGGTTTCTAGTGCCTGGACGAGACGGTCTCTAGGAGGCCAACAGCGCCCGAGGGCGCTCGGACGCCTTGTTCAGCACTTTGAGAAAAGTCGAGAACTGCCCTTCGGGTAGCATTTCTGGCCGCTGCGAAAAGCGTAGCGCGTCGGCGGAGAGGCGCGCATAGTAGGGCTCGTCACTCCACATCCGTTTCAACTCGCGCGCCCAGTCGTCCGCCGGCGCATCGTAGTCGAGCGTCAGTCCTCCCTTGCCGATCGCCTCGGGCAGGCCGCCGCGCGTCGAGCCCAGGACGGGAATGCCGCTGCAATGGGCCTCCGATGCGACCCGTCCCCATGCTTCCTCCCATTTGCTGGGCGCAAGCAGGATCCGCGTGCGGCCGTAAACCGTCTTCATGTCGGTTGTCCGGCTCTCGAGCGTGATGTTGCCGAATGCAGCTATCTCCGCTTCGATCTCGGCGCGATGCTCCTTCGACAACTTCCAGCTTTCCTGGAAGAGGAAGGGGATCTCGGGGCAGCGCTGCGCGATCTGGAGTGCCAGTTCGAATCCTTTTTCCTCGTAGGGATTGATGAAGGTGACGCATTCGCGGCTGCTCGACGTCGTGTAGAGCGCGGGATCGATGGTCGGGGGGATGATGGTGGAGTCGATGCCGAAGCGGTTCTTGTAGGTCCTGGCAGTGAATTCGGAATTGGCGATGTAGTGCGCCGGCCCCAATTCGCCGAGATCGCCGCCCAGTTCGTGGAACTCGACGTTTCTGAGATAGATGACGATCGGGACACCGGCCTTCTGCAGTGCCTTGCCGAGCGGAACGGACTTGTGGCACTGCACGACCGCAACGTCGGGCCTAAGCTTGGAAACGGCGAACGGTACGGCCTCCCAGGGAAACCAGGCGCGAACGACCGGATAGCCGGGAAAAGTGTCGATCACTGCGGGGTCGCCCAGGAGCTTCATCTTGACGCGTGCCTTCATTCCGAAGACGCCGTCGCCGAAGAGGGCCGCCAGCACCGTCGCCTCATGGCCATCGTTGCGTAGCTGAGTCACCAAGTGGTGCGTGCTCGACTGCACGCCGCCATGGAATTCGGGATAATAGCCGTTTCCGCCTGCGAACAGTACCTTCACGCAGATCTCCTAACTAAGCAGGTTTCGGAAAAGCGCCCAGCGGTTTTCCGACATAACCTGCGGCAAAAGAGGAAGCCAAGCAGATGAAGGCGTGGGCGAAGCCACGCAAACCCGCTTAGCCAACGCTCTTCAGACGGGGCGCTGCCTTGGCCGGTTCGGCGATCGAGCGCCCGATGCTCTCGTAACGAAGTCCATGACGCGTCACGACAGCGGGATCGTACAGGTTTCGGCCGTCGAAGATTACGGCCGAGGCCAGGGAACTTCTCAGCAAGTCGAAGGGAGGTGCCCGGAAGCTCTTCCATTCGGTGGCGATCAGAAGCGCGTCGGCGCCCCTGAGCGCACTTTCCTTGGTGCCGCACAGCATCAGGTCGTCGCGCTGGCCATAGATGCGCTGGCATTCCTGCATCGCTTCCGGGTCGTAGGCCTGGATCCTGGCCCCTGCCTTCCACAGGGCCTCCATGAGCGTCCGCGACGGGGCCTCGCGCATGTCGTCGGTGTTGGGCTTGAAGGCCAGGCCCCAAAGAGCGAAGGTCTTGCCGGTGAGATCGGGGCCGAAGAACTTCGTCACCTTCTCGAACAGCGCCGACTTCTGCTCCTCGTTGCGATGCTCGACGGCCTTCAGCACCTTCGGGTCGAAGCCGATCTCCTCGGCCGTCCGGATCAGGGCACGGACATCCTTGGGAAAGCAGGAGCCGCCATATCCCAGGCCGGGATAGATGAAATGATAGCCGATGCGCGGATCGCTGCCGATGCCCCGGCGAACCTCCTCGATGTCGGCGCCGAGCTGCTCGGCAAGGTTCGCCATCTCGTTCATGAAACTGATCTTGGTGGCGAGGATGCAGTTGGCCGCGTATTTGGTGAGTTCGGCGCTGCGCACATCCATGACGATGATCTTCTCATGGTTGCGATTGAATGGCGCATAGAGCTCCCGCATGACCTGTTCGGCGTGTTCACTTTCGGTGCCGATGATGATGCGGTCCGGCCTCATGCAGTCGGCGACCGCCGAGCCTTCCTTCAGGAACTCGGGGTTGGAGACGACGTGGAACTGCAGTTCCTTGCGGCCGCGTTCGGCGAGAACCTTGCCGATCCGGGCTTTGATCTTGTCGCAGGTGCCGACCGGCACGGTCGACTTGCTGACCACCACCAGGGGCTTGTCCATGTGGCCGGCGATAGTCTCGGCCACGGCCAGCACGTATTTGAGGTCGGCCGATCCGTCTTCGTTCGGGGGCGTGCCGACCGCGATCATCTGGATGTCGCCATGAGCCACGGCTTGCGCGGGATCGTTGGTGAAGGTCAGCCGCCCGGCGGCATAGTTCTGGCTGACGAGATCTTCCAGCCCCGGCTCGTAGATCGGGATGATCCCTTGCTTCAGGCGTTCCACCTTCTCGGCATCGACATCCACGCAGACGACGTCGTGTCCCACATCCGCCAGCGCCGCCGCCTGGACGAGACCGACATAACCGATGCCGAAGATCGTGATGTTCATTGGCGAGGGAATCCCTTCAGTTGGTCGACGTCGTGGCGCGATGCACCAAGCCTACGGCCTTAATTTCCACGCGACGTCACTATACGGGAAAGATGACCCGGTGGAGTCACGTATTGAAACGCCATGACAAGAACGGGTCGGTTCTGCTTTGCTGCACGGGGCATTTTTCCGGTGTCCATTGCTGCATTGCAGCAGAATCCTAGCGCGCGACATGCTGCGGCGCAAGATCAACCGCCATGCGCAGTTCGGATATGATGAGCGTACGTCAAGGGGAGGGGCAAAGGTTCCAGGGAGGAGGAACGCATGACGCAGGAGCGATTCGAAGACCGCATTGGGCGTGAGCGCGACTTTCACAACGAACGGTTCGGAGCGACGGAAGAGCGCCCGGAAGATTCCTACTATTTCGCCGTGGAGGCGGCAGCGGCGGCCTATTGGAGGCTCGTCCGGCAGGCGGCTGTCGGCAGGGATGTTCTGGAGTATGGCTGCTCGAACGGCGGTCGAAGCATCGATCTGGCTCACTCGGCGAAGCACGTCACAGGCATCGATATATCCGATGTCGCGATCGCCCAGGCCAAAAGCGAGGCCGAGCGCCGATCCATCCGGAACGTCAGCTTCAAGGTCGACAATGCCGAGAAGATGGAGCTTGCCGACGCTTCCTTCGACCTCGTCTTCGGCAGCGGGATCCTGCACCATTTGATCCTCGATGTCGCCCTCAAGGAGGTGAGGCGAGTCCTCCGCGGCGGAGGCAAGGCGATCTTCTTCGAGCCTCTTGGCCACAATCCGGCAATCAATCTCTACCGAAATCGGACACCGCAGTCGCGAACGGTCGATGAGCATCCCCTTGTGAAGTCCGACTTCGATCTTATCGCACGGCATTTTTCGAAATGCGAGCCCCGCTTCTTCGGGCTTTCCACACTTGCCTCGATACCGTTTCGCCGCAAGGCGGCGGGCCGCGTCATCAGGACCGTCGGAGAGAAGGTCGACAATGTGTTGCTGGGTCTTCCCGGTCTGAAGTGGCAAGCCTGGATCACCGTCATGGAACTCGAGGCATGACGCACTGAGCGGCTCAGCCATCAGTGCCGCTTCGACGATCGGGAAATGAGAGCGGACCCGCCGGTGCCGAAGGCTGCTCGCCCGCAAGCATCTGGGCCAGCCGGCTGTCTGCGCGCTGCGTGAGCTGGGCGAAGCTGCCGGTCTCCACGATCCGGCCGTCCTCGACAGCCACGATCCAGTCGGCGAAGGCGATCATGGAAGGGCGGTGCGCAATGGTCAGGACTGTCGTCTCTCCCCGCAGCGCGCCGATCGATTCGGCGATCAGAGACTGGTTCTCCCAATCGAGCGCGCTTGTGGCTTCGTCCAAGATCAGCAGTTGCGGCTTGCGCAGCAGCGCTCGCGCCAAAGCTATGCGCTGGCGCTCTCCGCCCGAAAGCCGGCTTCCGCGATCGCCGACGATCGTCTGCAAGCCCTCTGGCAGGCTCCTCACGAAGGTGTCGGCACGGGCGGCGCCCAACGCAGCCCACAGCTGGTCGTCTCCCGCATTAGGCGCCGCGAGGCGGAGATTGGCGGCAATAGTGTCGTGCAGCAGAAACACTTCCTGCGGCACATAGGCGACGCAGTCGCGCCAGTGCCGGCGGTTGCTCCCATCGACGGCGACGCCATCGACGCATAGCGATCCCGTCTCCGGTTCGAGCAGGCCGAGCAGCATGTCGGCAATGGTGCTCTTTCCAGCGCCGGAGGGGCCGATGAGGGCGGTGATCTCACCTGCGGGGACACTGAAGGAAACGTTTCTCACGGCGCCTTTGCAGTCCTGGCCGGGGTAGGAGAAGGAGAGCCCCTCGGCCCGCAGCTCCGATGTGAGGAGCGGCGCGGCCAAGCTTGGATCTCCGGCGTCCTCCCGTTCCTCGTCGAAACTCATCTGGATGCGGCGCATCGCGCCAAAGGCTGGAAGATTGACGAGAATGTCCTGGAGATGCGTCTGCAGCTCCATGAAGCGGGGGGCCACACGCATAAAGACCAGGATGAGCACCACGATCTGGGGCAGGGAGAGATCGAACCGGGCCAGCGCGACGTAGACGAAGGCCGCGAGTCCGACGGCACTGGCGATCTGGAACAGGGCCGTCCCGACCGTGCTGACGCGGACGAAGCGCGTGTAGTCATGCTTCATCCGTTCGAGTGTCGAGCGCAACTGGCTGAAATATTGCTGTTCGACATTGAGGCTCTTTGCGACCTTGATGCCGGTCAGGAATTCGGAAACTGTCCGATACTGCTCCCGCCGGTTTGCCGTGATCGCTCCGCCGTAACTCGCGGCCTTCAAGCGGATCGGCTGCAGCACCGCGAGGGTAATGCCGCCGATAAGGCCCGCAAAAGCCGTCATTGCCGGGGATATGAGCAATGACACCACGAGATAGACGAGCAGGATGACACAGCACTGCACCAGCATCAGCATGTGCAAGGCGGCGCCCTGGACCCGGTCGATGTCGCCGGTCATGGCGTGGTTGAGATCGGAGCCGCGGAAGCGGCCGAACACTCGCCATCTCGCCTTGCCAATGCTCTCGAAGAGATCGACCCGCAGCCGGTTGATGAAGTCGTATTGCATCTCCGCCATAAAGATGGACTTGAAGCGCACGAACAGCGCCTGGGCGGTGACGAGAAGCACGAGCATGCCGAGTACCGGCAGAAGACCGACCCTGAGGCTCGGTACGAGCCATTGCGTAACGGCGTTGGCCGGCAGCGCGAGGGAATAGGAGCCGTCCGCGGCGCCTTGCCCGACCAAGTGCAGGAGCGGAACGAGCAGGAGGATCGATATGCCCTCGGTCAGGCTGCCCAGGATCAGGAAGCAAAGGGCGAGCAGGATCCTGTTGCCGGCACGTTCGCCGATGAAGCGGCCGAAAGCGGCAATCTCGAGGATCTTCGATGGTATGAAACGGCGCATCAGGGTTCACCCTCTGCTAGGTCCCGCTCGACGAGCGTCACGAGCTCGTCGAGGCGCTCGAGACCGGCAGGGGCGATGAGACGTCGCACGCCGACGGACCCTGCCAGCTCCGCGCAGAGGCGTAGATGTCCGGCGGCACTTGCCCCATGGAGCGCGGCCCCCTCGAACCGCGTCACATAGGAGAAGCGGAGCAACGCCAGCAGCGCGGTCTGCAGTGGCATCGGCGTGACTTTCGCCTTGGCGCCACGTTCCAGCACATAGATTCGCCGCACGCCTACGCTGGCATGAGAGAAGCCCTGTGGGAGCCGATGCTGGCGCTTGTCGATGGCGTGATGGATGCGAGGTTCGACCGTGGCGTCGATCTTCACCGCCTGAGCCGAATCGGGTGCCAGCTTGATCTGGGGATATGCCGGCAGGATACCGAGCTCGCCAGTCGGCATGGTGTCGAAAGCCAGCACATCGTCGGTCAACAGCCGGTTTCCGGCGGCAACGAGAGCTGCCGCGGTCGTTGACTTTCCCGCGCGCTTGTCTCCGAGGAAGATCGCGCCGCGATCCCCCGCGGCAACGGCGCTGGCATGCAGCACGAGCTTGCCGCGCAGATGCAGAAGCAGGGCCATGACGGGGCCGAGCAGGGGCAATGCCAACAGCCTGTCACCGGTGCCGGCCGCGCGCTCGATCTCGATCTCCCTGGTGCCGCGGATGCGGAATGCGCCGGCTCCGCTCCAGGCCAGAAACTGCGTGTCGGCACCGAACTCGAAGACAGAGCCTGTAGCCGGCGCGGGGCGCCCGGTTTGCGCGAACCTCACCACCACATCCGCAGGTCCAGGCAGCGTTGCCTCGAGTTCCGGCAGCGCAAGCTCGGAACGGATCGCCAATCCATAAGCCCGGTAAAAATATTCCGGCGCCTCGCGCGTCGCCGGGGAGCGAGTATCGAGCGTCGGATCTGCCTGGTTCATGCCGCCATATCCGATTGGCGGCCGGCCCGCAGCCAAAGCGCGAGTGAAATGGTGCGCCAGATGAACTGGACCTCGTCGCCGCGCGCCGCGGCGGGAGACGACATCATGCGTTCGCACGCTTCGCGAAGCTCGCGCAGATTCACGTAGCCGGCGATCCCATCGACGTCGCGGACGAGCACGCTGTCGAGGAGGGAGCGGTGATGATGCAACAGCCCGCGCACCAGATTCGCCTTGAAATCGACCTTGTCGCGGCGCCACTGGACCTCGGCAGGCAGGATCTCGTCCATCGCGCGCCGTAATACATGGCGTGACCAGCCGTCGCTCAGTTTCTCGCTGGCCGGCAACCCCACGCAGAACTCGACGAGACGTTTGTCCCAGAAAGGATATCGCGGCTCGATTCCCGTCGCCGCGGCCGCCTTGTCGAGGACCTCGAAACTATGGGCTATCCCAGGCGACGATATCAGCCACCGATGGTGGGTTGCCTCGCTGAGGGAGGCCTCCCGTGATTGCCTGGTGTGCTTTCCGATTCGCTCGGACAGATCCGTCCGCGAGGCGAAGTCCGGATTGACGAAGCGCCGCCATGCAGGAGAATGCGGCGTAACGGACTGGCTCGGGATGAGACGGGAGCGTGCCCGATGAGCCATCCGGAGCAGCGGCTGTAGATGTCGTCCGGGTCCGTAGTTATTGAAGAAGGTGAGGAAAAGCCGATCGCGGTCGTCGCCATACGTATCCGCGTAGGCGCGCAACTCGCGCCGTAGAGCGATCCAACGCCCGGACTTCGCGAGTTCCTGCAGGAAACCGTAGCCATGAGACACGACTTCGTCGCCGCCATGGCCGTCGAGCAACACACGCAAGCCTTTGTCCGCCGCCAAGGCGTAAAGCTGCCGGCTGACGCTGAGGCCCGTGGCGAGGAAGATGCCTTCCTGCTCCCGAAGCATGGTTTCGAACCCGGCAAAGGGCGCATGATCCCTGACCGGCACGAAGGCCGGCCCGAAGTGGCCTTTCGCGAGCACGGCATCGATGAAAGGACGCTCGTCCATTCCGCTTGCCTGGTCGAACGCGAGCGAGAAGGTCGTCAGCTTGCGGCCGCAGGATGCGAGATGCCGTCGACCGGCGATCATGGCGATCGACGAGGAGTCGAGTCCGCCGCTGAGCATGGCGCCGATGGCTTTGGTGCCCCGCATCCTGGCTGCGACCGCTGCGTCGAACAGCTCGAGGAAACGATCGGCATGGTCCTGCCCGGAAGGAGGGGAAACTGGCTCTAGGTCCCAATAACGCCACAGACGGATCTTGTCGGCCGTCACGGCAAGCGCGTGGGCTGGTGGAAGACGATTGATGCCGAGGTAGTGGGTGGCGTCGGTCTCGTCGACGAAGCCCGCGAGGATTGCCGCGATGTGACGCTCATCCAGGCGGGGGGAGAGGTTGGTCGATCCCAAAATCGCCTTCGCCTCCGAGGCGACCACCAATCTTTCTTCATTGAGAAGGTAGTAGATCGGCTTCACGCCGAAATGGTCGCGAGCGCAGAACGCGAGCTTACGCTTGCCGTCCCAGATCACGAAGGCGAAATCGCCGAGAAGGTGGTTCGGACAGTCCTCCCCCCAGCGTCGATAGGCTGCCAGGACCAAACGGGAATCGGAGAGCGTACGGTTCGAAAGGCCAAGGGCCTCGACGAGGTCGTCGCGGTTGTCCAGGCGTACATCGGCGGAAATCGCCATGTCGTCTTCCAGACAAGGCTCTTCCGGCTCGAAAAGGGTCGTATGAAGTTGGGCGAGGCCGAGCGCGACCTCGCGGGCGCTCCATTGCGCCGCGCCATCCCGCGCGCGATGGCGCATGATCTGGAGCAGGGCTTGCATGGCTGCGGCGCTGACCGGTCGCTCACCGGCCCGTTCAAGGATCGCCGCGATACCGCTCACGGTTTTTTCCAGTCCAGATCGGCAAGCGGCGTGAAGCCGCCGATGTCTTCTTCGCCGCCGCCGAGCACGATTCGATCCTCACTGACCAGCCAGGCGTGTGCGACGAAGCGGCCTTTGTCGTCCCGCGCCACGCCGATTCTCACCTGCGAGGACTTGCCTCGACGTGCCAGGATCAATTGCCCGGCCAAGGCCTGTGTCAGGCAGGATGCGCGCGGGACAAGTCGGGCGGCATTGCGCACCGCCCAGGCCACGCGTCTGAGTTCGCCGGCGGCCGCAACACCTTGAACGGGAGGCGCCTGAAACCAGGCGCGCATCCTCCTGTAGGACAGGACGGTGAGGCCTAACCTGACGGTTGCGACAGTCGCCAGGCAACCGGCGAGAAACAGCATGTCGGAACCGCTTAGGGCCAGGAACCTACGCAGCGCCTTCATTGCTTAAGCCTATCAGCCGGACACGGGCGAGATGCGTTACGAGCGCTTCAACATCGACACGGCAGCGCGCCGGGTCCACGTCGTACATTTCGACGATCGCCTCGCATAGCTGCGAGACCGACCGGGGCTCCTGAATCAACTCCCAGATCCGGGCGCCGACCTTGTTCAGTCCGTAATAGGTATTCGAATGCAAATCGAGCAATGCCAGCTCTCCGCCCAATTCGCAGAAGACGACATCGCTGTTGGCGCGGATCAATAAATCTTCCGCGAAATCGGCGCCCATGAGGCTATACCTCGTTTTCGATAGAAGCAGGCCGGGCTTCCAGCAGCGGAGCTCAACCGGGCCAATAGTCGATCCGCGAAGCGGATCAGGAAAGGAAGCGGAGCTCATGGCTGAAACTCCGCTTCAGCTTGTTTCCTGCCTCCCTTACGAAAAGGGCCGATCCCCGATCACGAGAAAGTCAGCTCGTCGATTGGGGTGTGAGCGGGAAAGCTCGCGTCGATCGCGGTGATACCCAAGCCCGCTTGGGTAATCGTCTCGATCGAACCGTGAACGGTCAGGCTAGGTGTTTCATATGCTTCTTTTTTCTTGTCTGCGTCTTCCATGGCATATCTCCATTTTTGACGACGAAGCGTTCCTAACGGAACGGCAGCATTCTGCGTGCTGCGCTGCGATAGGCGCATGCAGCAAAGCGTGCGTCAAGCATAAATTGCAATCTACTAAACTTGATCAAGTAGAGTTTTCGATTTGTGACGTGATGCCACGATAATTGATTTCTTTATCGCATCTCGCCTCGATTATGCCAAAGTCTGTATATTGCTTTGAAAAATAAGGATATTCTCCTTCGTTGCCGATGCAATTGCAGCCTTTGGTTGTTGCTTTTGCAAAGTTTGCGTTGGTTGACGTCGGGTCAAATAGAGATCGTTTGATCTATTAAATCACAGAATATTTCAATATATTAATTATATGTGCATAATCCTACACTTGTATGTGGGCTGGTCTCGTGGTCCCAAGCACCCATATCAACTGCTTGAGAAAAGTGTTTCTTTTGGGGTTTACGAGCAGCCATATTGTCATGCACAATCTCTTCGCACATGCAGCATTGCACGGAGGCGCTGTGCAGGGGATCGGCACAGGTTCGAACGAGCCGGCGGTCACGGTCGCCCATGCGGCCGAAGGCGGCGAGGAAATCGGGCTCCTGAAATACGCGCTTCGCGCGAAATTCGGAGTATTGTCGTACGGTTTGGACCCAATTGCGTCGAGTCAGTTTGACGCGGCCACGTTTTACAGCGCGGCACGCCTCAACAAGCTGGTGCTCCTGTTGAGCGCCCCTGTCCTGAACGCGGTTCCCAAGGGCGAGCGTGACCCGCTCGGTGCGATGGTGGAGCGTTACAAGGCCAGGACTGTCGCCATGAATGCCCGCGCCATTGCCGATACGCTGTCTGTCAGCGCCGCCCTAACGAGCGCTGGGATCGCCTTTGTGGTCATGAAGGGGGTCTGCCAGCAAAGGCTCCTCTATGGCGAATATTTCGCCAAGCCGGTGGGCGATGTCGATATTCTGGTTGGCAGCCGCGACTACGGTCGCGCGCGGGCCGTGCTGGAGACGGCTGGCTTCGCCGTGGCGGACCGTTGCCGCTCCCTTTGGTGGCGATTTTTCCTCGGCGAGCAACATATGGTGAAAGCAGGCAATCCGCCTGTCACTGTGGATCTGCACTACAGGCTGCAGCAGCCGGGCTCGCCCAGTCCGCGCGAACCCTCAGCCTTCATCCGGCAGCACGAAACAATGGAAATGGCCGGCGCACGGGTGCCTGTGATTTCGCGCATGCACCGGCCGCTCCTGTCGGCCATCAGCATCGCCAAGGCTCTCTTCAACAGAGAGGCCTGCGGCGGCTATGTGCTCGATTTTTACGCATCGGTGAGGGACATGGCGGACGAGGAACGCCTTGCGCTCATGATGGAGGCCGAGCGGCAGGGGCTGGGCAACACGGTGCTGCTCGGCTTCCGGGCCGCTTCGCTCCTTTTCGGCGAGCGTTTCGCGGCGGGCGAACCCACGGGGCCGAAGGTGCTGCGCGCCACGTCGGACGACGATCTGGCGGCGATGGTGCTTACCCCCTGGGCCAGTGCGATCCGTTGGCCCTGCCGGCGGGACGTTCTGCGCGAGCTTTGCGGCCGCGATGTCGCCCGTTATACCGTGGAAGCTGGCTGGGCCGCGACCGCCGATCTTTGCCGCCGCTGGTTCGAACGCGGGTCGCCTGCCAAGCCTCGCTTGCCGACGACGGGACAAGCGCTGCCGGGAGTGGGCGCATGAACGAACGTCCGGTCTGCGTGATCATTGCCGTCCGGAACGGCGCGAACACGATCGGCACGGCGATATCGTCGGCGCTGCGCGAGCCTGAGGTAGGCGAGGTCATTGTCGTCGACGACGCTTCCACCGATGGAACGCAGCGTTCGGCGATGTCGGCCGATGACGGAAGCGGCCGGTTGCGACTGATCCGCTTCGACGAGAACAGGGGTCCTGCGCAAGCCCGCAATGTGGCCATAGAGAGCTCGCCGCTACCGTTCGTGAGTATCCTCGATGCGGACGACGTTTTCGTGCGGGGACGCTTCACCAGTTTGCTCGGCAAACACGACTGGGATCTCATCGCGGACAACATCGTCTTCGTCAGCGACGACAACCGCGACCTTATCGACCTGCAGGTGCCGCCGTTCCGGCCCAATCCGAGATTTCTCGGCCTGACCGAGTTCGTCGCCGGCAACATCTCCAGGCCGGGCCTGCAGCGCGGCGAGCTGGGTTTCCTCAAGCCGGTGATGCGGCGCGCGTTCCTGGAGCGCTTCGGCTTACGCTACGACCCGCTGCTGCGCTTGGGCGAAGACTATGATCTTTACACGCGGGCGCTGGCCGCAGGGGCGCGATTCAAGCTGGTCGATACATGCGGTTACGGCGCCTTGGTGAGACCCGACTCGCTCAGCGGCCGCCATCATACGGACGATCTGAAGCGGCTCGCGGAAGCCGACCGGTCGATCCTTGCGTTGCCTGACTTGCCCGCCAGCGCCCGAACGGAGCTACGCCGGCACCAGCGTCATGTCCGGGACAAATACCGGCTGCGCAACTTCCTGGACATCAAGGCGCGCGGGGGCATGCTCGATGCGGCGTTGCATGGGCTGCGGCATCCGCACGAACTTCCTGCTATCGTCACGGGGATCGCTCGCGACAAACTGGGGACTAAGCCTCGTCGTCAGCCGTCGGCGCGTACCGTTCGATATCTGCTGCGTGGGGAGCTTGGACCTGCATGATCAAATCCGTCTTCGGCTTCAAGATCAGGAACCCGGACCGGGACAGGCAGACCGATGCCACGCGCTTCCAACGCATACAGGAAATGCTTGGCGCGATATCGGAGGAAATGGACCGCGAGAAGGCGGGGCTCGAGAAAAGATACGGCGCCGTGGCGGCAGACGCGGCTTTCCTGTTCGAAGCGTTGGAGAACGAGGCGGATCAGGATTCAGGCCGGATGGCGCAACTCACCAGCACCTTGCAGTCCTGCGAGAGGCGGATCGCGGCTCTGAAGAAGCAGATGCTTTTCATGGAGGACTGCCGCCGAACCGTCGGCCGGTTCGCGCAGGACAACGACATCACGCCCGTTTCCGCCAAGGCGGAATGACGGCGTATTCGGGAGGAGTTGAGGCCGCCGGATCCTTGTTCGGCATCAACCCGCTGCGTTGGAGGGCGCAGCCAAACGGAGCTACAGTCGATGCATTTGCTTCTCGATCGTCCCCGTGTCCCAACGCCGGCTTCATTCCCGGCTCGGCGTCTGCTGGCCGCCGTCGCGGTTTTTCTTTTTACCGCAGCACCGGCGCTGGCGCAGGATACGGCGCCCAAGGCCTTCGTCGAGGACTTCGACAAGCTGGACCTCGGCCGGTGGTACGTCTCGGACGGTTGGAACAACGGCAAATTCCAGAATTGCACCTGGTCCAAGGACGACGTGAGGGCGGCCGACGGTGTCCTGACGATCACCTTCAACAAGCGCACGCTGAAGGATCGCGACTATAGCTGCGGCGAACTGCAGACGAAGGCGCGTTACGGTTACGGCGTCTACGAAGCCCGGCTGCGCAGTCCCGCGGCTTCGGGCGTGAATTCGGCCTTCTTCACCTATATCGGCCCGGCCCAGAAAAAGCCCCACGACGAAATCGACTTCGAGATACTGACCAAGGATCCCGGGAAGGTTCAGCTCAATTCCTACGTCAACGGGGTCGGCAAGAACGAGAAGCTAGTCGCGGTTCCCGGCGGAGCCGATCAGGGGTTCAACGACTACGCCTTCGTCTGGGAGGAGGGGCGCATACGGTGGTACGTGAACGGCGAGCTGGTGCACACGCTCGATGACCCAACAAAAGTGCCCACCAATCCCAGCAAGATCTTCTTCAGCCTTTGGGGCAGCGACACGTTCAAGGAGTGGCTCGGCCCCTTCAGCGATCCCGGCAAGCAACTGGTCATGGAAGTTGATCGGGTGGCCTTCACGCCTTTGGGCGAGCCTTGTCAGTTTCCGGAGTCGGTAGCCTGCAAGCTGCAGTAGAGACGGTGCGTTCGATGTTGCGGGTGCTCTATCTAGTCCATGACGTTTCGGACCCGGCGGTCGGGCGGCGGGTTCGGATGCTGCGGGCGGGCGGGGCCGAGGTCATCCTGGCCGGCTTCCGGCGCGGAGCGGAGCCGGTTGCCCGCGTGGACGGTCTTGCGCCCATCGAGTTGGGCGTAACCCGTGACGGGAAATTCGCCCAGCGTATCGCCGCCGTGGCGCAAGCGGCTTTGAGTGCCTCCCGGCTGCTGAAGGACATCGCCAGGCCGGATGTCATCGTCGCCAGAAATCTCGAAATGCTGGCTTTGGCGAGGCGTGTCAACGCAGCCCTGGGGGGGGACATACCGATCGTCTATGAGTGCCTCGACATCCATCGGCTGCTCCTGCGATCCGATCCGATCGGCGCGGCCATGCGCAAGGCGGAGCAGTTCTTCAGCCGCGACATCGGCTTGCTGGTGACGAGTTCGCCTGCTTTCGTGAAGCACCATTTCAGACCTGTGCTCGGTAGCGCGCTGCCGATCGAACTCGTCGAAAACAAGGTTCTGGAACTCGCCGACGACACCCCGGCCGCCCTGCAGGCGCCCGCCGGTCCTCCCTGGCGTATCGGCTGGTTCGGCGCGCTGCGTTGCCGCCGTTCGCTCGAGCTTCTCTCCGCTTTTTCCCGAGCTGCCGGAGGTAAGGTAAAAGTTGTCCTGCGCGGACGCCCAGCGCGTGGCGAGCTTGCCGACTTCGACAATGTCGTCGCCGACGAACCATATGTTGAGTTCCACGGCGTCTACCGGAACCCGGACGAGCTGGCTGCGATCTATGGCGACGTGCATTTCTCCTGGGCGATCGACTTCTTCGAGGAAGGCCAGAATTCGCAATGGCTGCTGCCGAACCGAATCTATGAAGGGTGCCGCTACGGGGTTGTTCCAATCGCCATGAGGGGCACCGAAACCGGCAATTTCGTCGAGCGGCTAGGGTGCGGTCTGTTGCTGCCCGAGCGGTCCGTCGCGGCACTTTCGGCAATGTTCTCGACCCTTGATCCCGGTCGCTACGGTGCCGAGAAACAGCGTGTCACATCAATTGATCCCACAACCTGGATCTGCGGTATCGATGACTGCCGCGCTTTAGTAGGAAAGCTGCGCGCGCTGACGGCCGTCCGGTCGGGTCCCGCGACGATCGAGGCTACGGCCTAGACGAGAAAGACGGAAGGACATGGGCATACCGGACGAAAAAGCGCCTACCTGCCTGATCGTGGTGCCGTGCCTGAACGAAGCGGCACATATCGCTGGATTGCTTACCCAATTCGGAGCCGCGGCAGCCCGGCTCGGCGCCAGGGTCGTTGTCGCCGATGGCGGCAGCACCGATGGCACGCGCCGAATCGTCGCCGACGTCGCCTCGCGAGATCAGCAGGTCGTCATGCTGGACAATCCCAAGCGCATCCAAAGTGCGGCGATCAACCTGACCGTCGAACGCTATGGAGACGATTACGATTATCTGATCCGGGTCGATGCGCATGGCGAATATCCAGATGATTATTGTGACCGGCTGATCGAGGAAGCGGTGGCGACGGGCGCGGATTCGGTCGTCGTTGCGATGGAAACGAGAGGTTTCGGCGTTTTCCAGAAGGCGACGGCGCTCGCCCAGAATTCACGGCTCGGCAATGGCGGCGCCAAGCATCGTCATGGCGGATCGTGTGGTGAATGGACCGACCATGGCCACCATGCGCTGATGCGAATACAGGCGTTCCGCGCAGTCGGCGGTTATGACGAGAGCTTCACCCATAATGAGGACGCCGAACTCGACCATCGGCTAGGGGTGGCGGGCTTCCGCATCTGGCTGACGGGTAAGACCTTTATGACATACTATCCGAGGTCGTCGGTATCGAGCTTGTTCAGGCAGTATCTTGGCTACGGACGGGGCAGGGCACGCAACCTGCTCAAGCATCATATGGTTCCGAAATTCCGGCAAATGCTGCCCCTGGCGGTATTTCCGCTTGTGGCGGGAACCTCGTTGGCGTTCCTGCATTGGTTCGCGATCGTGCCGGCCTTCGTGTGGGCACTGGCATGTCTTGGTTATGGTGCGCTGATGGCGATCGGACAACGCAATCCTTACGGAATGCTCGCGGCCTTCCCCGCCATGGTGATGCATCTAGCTTGGTCCGCCGGGTTCTGGTTGCAACTTCTCGGCCTCGGCAATTCGGAGCGGGCGGAACGATGACCTCGTCCGAAACACCGCCTGGCAACCTGCGGATCGATCTCTGCATCTGCACCTTCCGTCGGCCGGAATTGGCGGACGCATTGCGTTCTCTGGCCTCGCTTCGTGTCCGGGAGGGATGGCGCTTGCGCGTCGTCGTGGCCGACAATGACGATGTGCCGAGCGCCTGTGAACTCGTTACCGGGATACGCTCCGAGCTGCCGTTTCCGATCGTCTATATCCACTGTCCCGCCGCAAATATCTCGATCGCACGCAACGCCTGCCTCGAAGCGGCGGACGGTGATTTTCTCGCCTTCCTGGACGATGACGAGACGGCGTCCCCGGATTGGCTCTGGGAACTGGTGGCGACGGCCGATGCGACCGGAGCCGATGCCGTGCTTGGCCCGGTTCGAGCGCATTACCAAGACGACGCGCCCCGCTGGATGCGCGATGGCGACTTTCATTCGACCCTGCCGGTGTGGGTACGTGGCGACATCCTCACGGGCTACACCTGCAATGTTCTCTTGCGCCGAGCGTCTCGCCCGATCGCCGGTCGGCGCTTCAGCCTGGCGCGGGGCCGCTCCGGCGGTGAGGATACCGAATATTTCACGCGTCTTCATGAGGCCGGCGGAACAATAGCGTTTGCTCCGAATGCATGGGTCCACGAGCCCGTTCCCGCCGCCAGGGCGCAACTTTCCTGGCTGGCGCGGCGGCGTTTCAGGTCCGGCCAGACGCATGGCCATCTTCTCGATGCCAAGGCGTCGCCGATCATTCTAGGCAAGAATGTCGCGCTTGCCAGCGCCAAGGCGCTCTATTGTTTCGTAGCAGCCGGCGCCCTCGTGTTCTCGCCGCGGCTGCGCAATCGCTACGCCCTGCGTGGCATCATGCATGCCGGCGTGGTGAGCGGTCTCGCCGGCCTGCGCGAGCTTCAACAATATGGCGATGTCGCGCCGAAGCAGGAGGCCGGCATTGGATCCTGACGTCAGCTTCGTGATCGCAGCCTACAATGCCGACCTCACGATCGAACGCGCGGTGCGTAGTGCGCTCGCCCAGCAGGGAGTGGGCGTCGAGGTGGTCGTCGTCGACGACCGCTCGCAAGATTTCACGGTGGATGTGGTGAGAAGCCTCGGCGACGATCGCATCCGGCTGGTCGCCCTGCCGGAGAATCGCGGCCCTGGCGGGGCCAGAAATGCGGGACTGCGCGCTTCGAAAGGGCGCTGGATCGCTATCCTGGATGCCGACGATGCGGTCCATCCGGAGCGCATGTGGAGGTTGATCGCCAGGGCTGAGCGCTCGGGTGCTTCCATCGTGGTCGACAATGTCGAGGTCGCGCGCGACGCGGAACGGGACTGCAGGCTCATGTTTTCGCCCTCCGCGCTCGGGCGCATGCCTGAACTTTCCCTTGCCGACTTCATCGACGGCAATCTGCTTTTCAAGTCGAAGTTCAATTTCGGCTACATGAAACCGGTGTTCAACAGACGTTTCCTGGAAGCGAACAGCCTCGTCTATGACGAGACGCTCAGGATCGGCGAGGACTATCTGCTGCTTGCGTCGGCTCTGGCCAAGGGGGGCTTCTGCGCCGTCGAGCCTGAGACGGGCTACACCTATCACATAACCGAAGGGTCGATATCGAGGGTTCTCGAATATCGTCATGTCGAGGACATGATTGCCGCCGATGCTGCCTTCCTGCGCACCTACCGGTTGGACCCGGCAGCGCAAGCCGCGTTCGACCGCCGGGCCCGCAGCCTTGAGGATGCGGCGGCTTTCCTTGAACTCGTCCGTCACATCAAGGACCGGGCGCCGCTCAAGGCGCTGGCAGCGGCGCTGCGCAATCCCGCGGCGATCGGCCACCTACGCATGCCCATCGCGAAACGTCTTGGGGTGGACCGCCTGAAAGCGGCGTTCGCTTCGATCTTTCCTGTTTCGAATACAAGACCAGCATAAGGAGTTCTCTATGCGGAAAGTCAGAAAAGCAGTCATTCCGGTAGCGGGACTGGGAACGCGGTTCCTCCCGGCGACGAAAGCCATGCCGAAAGAGATGCTGACGATCGTCGATCGGCCGGTCGTCCAGTATGCCGTCGACGAGGCGTATGAAGCGGGCATCGAGCACATCGTTTTCGTGACCGGGCGAAACAAGGCGATCATCGAGGATTACTTCGACGCTCAGCCCGAGCTCCTCGATACGCTCGCCCAATCCGGCAAGCACGAGCAGCGCATGGCTCTCGACCGCCTGCTGCCGCAGCCCGGCGCGACCAGCTTCACGCGCCAGCAGGCGCCGCTCGGGCTCGGGCACGCCGTGTGGTGCGCACGCGACATCGTCGGCGACGAACCCTTCGCGCTTCTGCTTCCGGATATGGTTTCGTATGGGAAGCGCGGCTGCCTGGCGGGGGCCATGGACCTCTACGACAGTGTCGGCGGCAATGTGGTCACGGTTGAGCAATGCGATCCGCTGGAGACCAATCGTTATGGCATCGTCGGCCGTGGCCGCGCCGCAGGATCAGGCTTTCAGATCACGGAGATGGTCGAGAAGCCCGCGCCGT
The DNA here is from genome assembly GCF_050958605.1 of Mesorhizobium sp. 1B3. NCBI lineage: Bacteria > Pseudomonadati > Pseudomonadota > Alphaproteobacteria > Hyphomicrobiales > Phyllobacteriaceae > Mesorhizobium > Mesorhizobium sp. 1B3. The sequence goes on from NZ_JBJHDO010000002.1 coordinate 696,214, forward strand.
CGGTCGCGCCTTCCAATTACTACATCAACGGCCGTTACATCCTTCAGCCGGAGATTTTCGATATCCTGGGCAATCAGGAGCGCGGCGCAGGCAACGAGATCCAATTGACCGATGCGATGGTCCGGTTATCGCAGTCCCAGCCCTTCCATGGCCAATTGTTCGAAGGGCGGATGTTCGACTGCGGCTCGAAGGAAGGCTTCATCCAAGCCAATGTGGCCTTCGCGCTGGCGCGCAACGACATCAGGAACTCGGTGCTTGACCCCATTCGAGAACTTCTGTCCTATCACGATGCGAAAAGCGATGCGGCCTGATGCGAGGCGCGCCGTACTGCCCCGAAGATCGGAAACGGTCTTCGGGAAAATCCTGGCATTCCGACTGATGCAGCACATGTTGTGCCTGCCGGACCCTTGCTTTTTGCGGTTGCGAAGACATTCTTTTGCGGCTGCGAACACAAAATGCCCAACTTCGGCAGGCGTGGTTGGTAGCCGGGCAATCGGTGTCCAAAGCGGGCCGGGGGGCCTGGCGAGCGCATGAATAAAGTCGGATTTATGCTGAACGAGAGTTTGGCCGTGGCGCCCGGGCGGGATGATGACAAGTTCATCGATCTCGAGCGACTGCTGGCCATCGCCGTTCGGCAGGCGAAGGTCGTCACGATCTGCGCCGCCATCGGCGTGCTCCTGGGCATAATCTATCTCCGCACGACGCCGCCCATGTATTCGGCGAGCACCCGGATCCTGCTTGACGAAGGCTTGAACAAGATCGTCGACGAAGTGTCGGCGACGCCGATCAACATGCAGACCGATGCGGCGATCCTCAGCCAGATCGAAATCCTGAAATCGACCCGCCTCGCTCTGGCGGTCGTCGACAAGGAACGGCTGACGGAGAACGAACAGTTCATGCAGCCGCAGCCATCCATGCTGCGCCGGATCGTGGGAACGATCCGTTCGGTACTCGGGGTGTTTCGGTCGACGAGCACGGGAGGCACTTCGGAGGGCGGTCCTGATCCGGATTCCTTGCGCAATTATGCGGCCTATCTGCTGCAGCGCGATCTCTGGGTCGAGCGTGTCGGCCGCAGCTATGTCATCAATCTCGCCTATCAGGCACCTGATCCGGTGTTGGCGCAGCGCATCACCCAGGCCTATGCGAGCGCATATCTGTCCGACCAACTCGACGCCAATTTCGACGCGACCGAACGCACGACGTTGTGGCTCCAGGGGCGGCTGCAGGAACTCGAATCCAAATCCAAGGCGGCCGCCCTCGCGGCCGAGCAGTTCAGGGCCGAGAAAGGGCTCACGGCGGCACGCGGTGAACTGATCTCCGAGCAGCAGCTCTCGGATCTCAACAGCCAGCTCATCATCGCCCAGGCCGATGCCGCCCGGGCGCGGGCCAAATATCAGCAATTCCAGGAGATCCTCGACAGCGGACCGGAAAAGGCCGTCGAGAGCGCGGCGATTACCGCCGATCAACCTGGGGACTCGGTCATAGGCAAGCTCAAGGCCCGTTATCTCGGGGTCACGAAACGCGAGCGGGAGATCACGGGAGCCTTCGGCGCCGACCATCAGCAGGCTGTGGCGCTGCGCAGGGAGCAGGCCGATATCAAGCGCCAGATGTTCCAGGAATTGCAGCAACTCACTTCCAACTACCGCAACGAATACGAGGTGGCACGTTCACGCGAGACGTCGCTGCGGGACAATGTCGAGGTTTTGAGCGGGAAGACCTCGTCGGCCAGCCAGTCCATGGTGCAGTTGCGGGAACTCGAACAGAAGGCGACGGCACTCAGCACGCTTTATCAGAGCTTCCTTGCCCGCTACCAGGAGGCGGCGCAGCAGCGCTCGTTCCCGATCACCAAGGTGCGCGTGATCTCGGAGGCGAGCTTGCCGAAAACGCCATACAGTCCGCGGGCGCCGGTCGTGCTCGCGCTGTCGCTGGTGCTTGGCCTCTTCATGGGCGCGGGATTCGGCGCGCTCAACGAATTCAGAGAGCGTTTCTTCCGCCTGGGCGAGGACGTGCGTTCCGAACTCGGCATGAAGTTCCTGGGCTATCTGCCGATTTTCGGCAGCAGCCGTCGCCGCAAGTATGGCGGGGAAGCCGGTGACTTCATGCTCACCGGCCACAGGCGAACGGCCATCGACGCGCCGGCGTCGTCCTTCGCCGAGACGCTGCGCAATGCGAAAATCGCGAGCGACGTGGTGCTCCAGGGTGTCGGCTGCAAGGTCATCGGCGTGGTGTCGGTGCTGCCGGGCGAAGGCAAGTCGACGGTGGCGGCCAACTTCGCCGGCCTGCTTGCCGCCAATGGTGCCCGCACTTTGCTCATCGACGGCGATCTACGCAATCCGACCCTCAGCCGCAGCATGCCGGTGCCGGCCCAGCACGGGCTGATCGACGCCATCGTCGGGAAACAGCCATGGCAGTCGCTGCTCAAGATCGACCGCGAAACGCGCCTGGCGATGATGCCCGCGGTCGTGCACAGCCATTTCGCCCATACCAGCGAACTCCTTGCATCGAGAGGCATGAAGAGCTTCATCGACGCGGCGCACAAGATCTTCGATTACATCGTGGTCGATCTGCCGCCTCTCGGGCCAGTGGTGGACGCCAAGGCCTTCGAACCTCTGGCCGACGGGTTCATCCTCGTCGCGGAATGGGGTGCGACCCCCAGAGCGCTGGTTCGTTCAACGCTTCAATCGGAGCCGCAGATCGCCGCCAAGGTGCTCGGCGTCGTGCTCAACAAGGCCGACTACAAGAGGCTCTCCAGATATGGCTCCTTCGGCAGCTCGGAACGCTTCCTCGACAAATATTCGAGCTATTATCTCGATCATCCGAGGTCGTCGAAGCGGTTCCCGAGATTTCTGCGGGCTTGCGGCAAGGTCTTGCGGGTGTTGGGCAGCGGAGTCGCGGCGCTCGGAAAACGGCTGCTGTCGCGTAGGAAAAAAGAGCTCGAGCCCGAGGAATGATCCCATGGGCGGCGTTAGTCTTTGACCGGTCGCGAGTTGCCCCTCACTGTCCTGCCGGACATCTCTCCCCGCGAAGGACCCTATCGCATTCACACATCCTGGGAGGACACCTTGGATGGTGAAATACATCATGCAACCCATGGAAGGCTCAAAGAGCGGGATGGTGCTGGTACCGACTCGGCCATTTCGTTCTGCACCGTTGGGTGGGTTGCTCAACCGTAACGGAATGGATCCTCGGATCAGCTCGCCCGCTGGCGCGGGCTCCCGTCCGAGGATGACGATTGCGTTGAAGGCCTGCCGCAAATCGCCAACGTTGGCGATTGGCATCGACCTAGAAGCTTCGTCATCCTCGGGCCGGCGCCGAGCGAAGCGAGGGTGACGAGACCCGAGGATCCATTCCGTTCCGTGTGGGCGACCCACCCAACGGTGCAGAACGAAGTGGCCGAACGGCAGTGACAGCAGCCATCATCCGATTCTACCGTACCGCCCGAGATGCGTGAATCCTATAGCCGCGACCGAGGAGAGAGACGACGGCCGCTGGGGTTTCGCCAATCGCCCACCGCGGACGATTGGAGTTGAGACGACAAGCGGTCTTTTCTCCGTCCTTAACGGGGAGAATACGCTGCCCGAACGGTCAATCTTAGTGGCCGTTGGTATGATGGCACGAAATGCGGACGCACCCCTTCGGGGGTAACGTCGCGGCAGGCAGGACCGCCACAGAGCACCGGAGTCGACGGAGCAGTTGAGCGGTGAAAGCCGGCTTTGAAGACGCCAGATTTCATGATCTTGGCTATTTTATCCACCGCACGAAGATCGGTGCTTGCTTCGTCTCGCTACGGCTGTTAAACGTTTTACAGTAAAACGTTTAACAGCTTGCTCGCAGGCGAGATGGATCGCAAGAGAGTCACAATCAAGGACGTCGCCGCCAAGGCGGGCGTTTCGATCGCGACGGTGTCGAATGTGTTCAGCGGCACCAAGCCGGTGAATGCGAACCTGCGCGAGCGGGTCGAGAAGGCGGCGCGCGACCTGTCTTACCAAATGGATCGCGCCGCCTCGCAATTGCGCTCCGGCCAGGCGCGCGTGGTCGGCGTCCTCGTGCCCGACCTCGACGACGTGTTCTTCACCTCTCTGGTCTCGCGCATAGAAGTGCTGGCGATGCAGGATCGCTACGACGTGATCGTCGCCAGCTCCCGCGATGACACTGAGCTCGAACAGTCGCGGTTGCGCGCGCTGCTTGGCTGGCGCCCGTCGGGTCTCATCGCCGTGCCTTGCTCCGATACCGCGCCCGATGTGCTGCTTGAACAAGCGGGTCGTCTTCCGATGGTCTTTGCCGACCGTGTCGGGCCAGGGGGCTCCTTCGTGGACACCGTCGCCATCGACAATCACGAAGCCGGCTGTATCGCCGCGCGGCATCTCGTCGAGTTCGGCCATCGTCGGATTGTGGTCGCCGCTTCCAACCTGGCAATCTCGCCGATCCGCGAGCGTGTCAGGGGAATTGCCGAGGCGGTCCGGTCGAGCATCGGCCAGGAGCCGACCGTCGTCGAACTCGGTTCCAATGGCGAGCGTGGCGCGGAGATCTTCGCCCGATGGCTTGAAGACAACCGCCATCCCTTCGCGGTCATCGGTCTCACCAACGTCACGACGCTGAGCGTGTTGTCGGCGCTTGCGAGGCACCGGATGGACATTCCGGACTCCGTCTCGGTAATCGCCTTCGACGACTATCCCTGGATGAGCGCGCGCAAGACCGCTCTGACCGCGATCCGCCAACCCATCGAGGAAATGGCCCAACTCGTGTGGGAGCGCCTGCGCCTGCGCATGTCGGGAGACGGTTCGGCACCGCAGCAGGCGGCGCTGAAGGTAAGCCTGCAGGTGCGGGACTCCGTCCAGCCCGCCGACGGGCCGCTGGCGCAAGAAACCGAAAAGACAACCGTCGCGAAAGCTGCGACCTGAGCGGCGACCAGACGCGAGACCAGCCACGGCCGGGAGGAACCATTTGCGTACAAGAAATATCGCCAGCATCGTACCCTTGCTCGCGCCGGTTCACATCCTGATCCTGAGCGTGATCGTGGTGCCGTCGATCTATGTGATCTGGCTCAGTCTCAACACATCCAGTTTCGGGCAGGCGCCGTCCTTCGTCGGCTTGCAGAACTACATCGACACCGTCACCGATCCCGCATTCAGGAATGCGCTCTGGAACACGGTCGTACTCGTGGTCGTGGCGGTGCATCTCGAGCTGGCAGTCGGGCTCGGTGTGGCTCTTCTCTTTGCGAGCGGCCTGCCGTTCCGTCGCTTTCTCCTTGTCGCCGTTCTTGCGCCCTATGCGGTCAGCGAGGTGATCGCGGTCGTCATGTGGCGGTTCCTCTTCGATCCCGACGTGGGGCCGGTGACGCTGGCATTGCAGTCCCTGGGCCTGCCGATCCTCGATTGGTCGTTCGAGCCCACCCACGCGATGATCCTGATCGCGCTGCTGACGATCTGGCTCCATCTGCCCTTCACCTTCATTATCCTTTATGCGGCACGTCTGGCGATCCCCGCCGATCTCTACGAAGCGGCGCGCATCGACGGCGCAACGCCGTGGCAGGCCTTCAGGCGCGTCACGCTCCCGCTGCTCGGGCCGGCCATCATCGTTGCACTTCTCTTCCGCTACATCTTCGCTTTCCGCATCTTTTCCGAGGTATGGCTGCTGACGCAGGGCGGTCCCGCCCGGTCGACCGAGGTCGTCGCGGTCTATCTCTATCAGGAGGCCTTCAGCTACAACGCTTTCGGCACTGCCGCCGCGACCGCCTGGATCATGGTGCTCGCCTCGCTGCTGCTCGGCGCCGGCTATGTGTTCATCCTCCGCAGACAGGTGGCCGCCGATGCGAAAGCGTAGCTTCATTACAAAGGCGGGCAAGACCGTCGCTGTCGCCGCCATCCTCCTGTGGTCGCTATTCCCGATCGCATTCATCGTGATGTCGTCGCTGAAGCCCGGTCAGGACATCTTCGCCGTGCCGCCGCGATACGTCTTCACGCCGACTTTCCAGCACTACGTTTCCCTCTGGGAGCGCTGGGGGATGTTCTTCGACGGGCTCCTCAACAGCACCTTCATCACGGCCGGCGCGACCGCGCTCGCCGTCATCGCCTGCACCTGCGCCGGCTATGTCTACTCGCGCAACAACAGCCGCCTGCTCAACGGCAGCGTGATCTTCCTGATCGTGGTACGTTTGATCCCGCCGATCGTCGTGACGCTTCCGCTGTTTCCGATCGTCAATGCGATGCAGCTCAACGATACGCACATCGTGCTGATAGTGCTCTACGCGACGTTCTTCGTCTCGCTGGGTACGGTCTTGATGCGCACCTTCATCGACCAGATTCCCCGTGAACTGGACGAGGCGGCACAGATCGACGGCGCCGGCCGCCTCACCGTCCTCAGACGCGTGATCGTGCCGCTGGCCGCGCCCGGCATCCTCGCCGTCGCCGTCTTCGTCGTGGTGTTCGCCTGGAACGAATTCCTCTTCGCCTTCATCTTCACCTCGACGCGTGCCAAGACGGCGCCGCTTGTCATCTCCGAGATGATCGGCTCGATCGACGGTATCGACTGGGGCATTCTCTTCGCCGCATCAACCGTGCAACTCGCGCCGGTGCTGCTCTTCGTCATCTTCATGAACCGTTATCTCGTCGCCGGCCTGACGTCCGGCGCGACCAAGGGTTAGTTCGACCGCAGACAGGGAGGTAAACATGCAGTACAAAGCCAACACATTCGCATTGACCCGCCGAGGATTTCTCGGCACCGCGTTGGGCGGCGCCGCGGCGCTTGCCGCGGGACCGTCCTTCGCCGCTTCGAAGACGGTGAACGTCTTGAGCCACAAGGTCCACCAGACCGTGCTCGGCGATGGCGGAAACGATCTTCTCGCGGATTGGAAATCGTCCAAGGACGCCGACGTCTCCTGGACGACTTTCGATTCCAACCCGCTGCAGGATCGCCTTTTCCGGGAGGCGAGCCTAGGCTCGACCGATTACAGCGTCGGCTACATGATCGATAACAGGCCGACCTCTCAGATCGCGGCCCTGTTCGAGCCGCTCGGCGACTATCTCGCGAAGGATCCGATCGAGGAGTTCGACGACATCGCGCCCGGCCTGGTCAAAGGCATGACCGTCGACGGCAATCTCATCGGCATCCCGGTTCGCCACGCGACGCAGGGACTGTTTTATAACGAAGCGCTGCTTGAAGAAGCCGGCATCGGTGCTCCCCCGACAACGCTGGAAGAACTGGTAGAGCAAGCAAAGAAGCTCACCTTCACTTCGTCGGCGGGAACGCCCGTCGTCGGTATGGTGCTCGCCAGCGATCTGGCGGTCTTCCCGGTGATGTTCGCTCGCGCCTTCGGCGGCGATTTCATCGACGGAGACTTCAAGCTCGTTCCGAAACCCGAGGCGATGGAGACGGGGCTTTCCGTTCTCAGGGACATGTTCGAGGCCGGCGCGCTGCCGCGCAGCTATGCCACCACCAAGAACGACGACCAGGTCACGTGGATCCAGCAAGGCCGCGCCGCTTTCACCGTTCTTCCCTTCGCCCGCCACGCCCAACTCAACAATCCCGAACAGAGCCGCTATCCGGGCAAGATCAAGGCGATCGAATTTCCTGTCTCGGCGAATTTGAAGGGCACGACGCCGATGTCGTCCGTCGTGGAGGCCTGGGCAATGGTGATCCCCAAGAATGCCAGCGACAAGGAGCTCGCCTGGAGCTTCATCAAGGAGGTGGCCAGCAAGCGCGTGACGCTCGGCATGGCGCTCAACGGCAACGGCCCCGTGCGTGTCTCGACTTATTCCAATCCCGACCTCATCGCCAAGAATCCGTTGGCCGAGATCGAGGCCAAGGTTCTGGCCGGCGCGCGGGGCGCCTTTCCGCCCTTCCCGGAGGCCGCGCGCGCCCAGGGCATCATGCTCGAAGAGGTGCAGCTTGCCGTTCTCGGCCGCAAGCCGGTCAACGAGGCGGTCGCCGCCATCATCGAGCGCGTCACGCCGCTGATGCCAGCCTGAAATGCAACGGCTGCCGGACGAGACGCCCGGCAGCCGCTCAGAACGACAATCAGAGGATCCGATCCATGTCCCCTTCCGCAGTCCGCTCGATCGAGGAGCCTGCACGTACCATTCCCGTTTCCGCCGACTACGACGTGCTGGTCGTCGGCGGCGGTCCCTCCGGCCTGACGGCCGCGCTTGCCGCCGCCGAGGACGGCCTGCGCGTCGGGCTGATCGAAAGCCGCAGCTTCTTGGGCGGCAACATGACGATCGGCTTGCCCGTGCTCGGCTTCCTCGGCCAGAAGGGCAACCAGATCATCGACGGCTTGCCGCAGAAATTCATCTCGCGGCTGCGCAGCGAACGAGATGGCGCGAGCGAGCATCGTCCCTGTCCTCTGCACATGGGCATCACCTTGGTCGAGCCGGAGGCGGTGAAGACGGTGGCCCTCGAGATGCTGACCGAGGCCGGCGTCGACGTCCTGTTCTACACCTTCTTCGCCGGCGCCATCGTAGAGAACGATACGGTCAGAGGCATCATTATCGAGAGCAAGAGCGGACGTAGCGCCGTCCTCGCCAAGGTCGTCATCGACTGCACGGGCGACGCGGACGTCGCCTACCGCGCCGGCGTGCCTACGGAGAAGGGCAACGCCAACGGCGGCATGCAGCCGCCGACGTTGATGTTCTGCCTCGGCGGAGTCGACACCGATAAGCTGCGCCTGAGCATCGCGAATGCGCCCCCGGCGGCGCGCACCTATCTGACCGACTTCATCCCTGCCGAATATTTCGGCCAAAATCATCAGTTCATCGTCGTCGGGCTTCGCGAGTTGATGGCCAAGGCCAAGGAAGAACGCGGCCTCCAGATTCCCAATGAGCGCACGATCATCATCACCGGCCTGAAGAAGGGCGAGGTCTGGATCAACATGACGCGCGTCAAGGATACCGACGGCACGGATGCACGCAGCCTCACCAAAGGCGAGATCGAGGGCCGGGCCCAGATCGACGACATCATCACCTACCTCGTCAACTATGTGCCTGGTTTCGAGAACGCCTACTTCACCAAGACCGCGCCTTTCCTGGGCATCCGCGAGACGCGTCGCATTGTCGGCCAATATGTCATGACGCAGGAGGACGTGCTGTCCTGCCGCCATTTCGACGATGCCATCGCCGTTGCGAGCTATCCGATCGACATCCACCGACCGGCGGATGACGGGTGCACGCTCATCTGGTGCGGCGACTGCTACGACATTCCCTATCGCTCGCTCGTCCCGAACAGGATCTCGAACCTGCTGGTCGCGGGCAGGAGCATCTCGGCCACACACGAGGCGATGGGCGCGATCCGGGTAATGGCGACCTGCATGGCGATGGGGGAGGCGGCGGGCCGCGCGGCCAAGATTTCGGTTCGTGGCAATCGTGCCCCGGCCGACATCGACGTCCAGGAACTGCGCCGGCAACAGCTGGAACGCGGCGTCTATCTGCGCAATCCGGATGGAAGCAGGGCAATGCCGGGCGATCTGGAAACGGCCGCCTGAGATCGAAGATCCCGGCCGAGCTGTCGGCCGGGATCTTCGAGAGATTTCCGAATCATTCAGGAGGCCGCCCCAGGAGGCGGACACGGCGCATGAGGCGAAACTATTTCATCGGCATCGATGTCGGTACCGGGAGCGCTCGCGCAGGCGTCTTCGGTCGCGACGGCGCGATGGTTTCGACAGCCAAGCGTGACATCGCGCTCTATCAGGACGGCCCGGACATCGCCGAGCAGTCGAGTGAGAACATCTGGCGCGCGGTCTGCGACAGCGTCCGGGAAGCGGTCGCGTCGGCGAAGGCGGATGGTGACGACATTGCCGGCATAGGTTTCGACGCCACATGCTCGCTGGTGGTGCTCGGCAAGAACGGCGCGCCGGTGGCCGTCGGCCCGCATGGAGACGCCAGCCGCAACATCATCGTATGGATGGACCATCGCGCCGCCGAACAGGCGCGACGCATCAACAAGACGGGCCATCGCGTCCTCGACTATGTCGGAGGCGTCATATCGCCCGAGATGGAAACTCCGAAGCTTCTCTGGCTAAGGGAAAATCTGCCGGACGCCTATGCATCGGCATGGCAGTTCTTCGACCTGCCCGACTTCCTCACCTGGCGTGCCACGGGCAGTCTCGCCCGCTCGATCTGCACCGTCACCTGCAAATGGACCTATCTCGCCCACGAGAAGCGATGGGACGAAAGCTATTTCCGACAGATCGGGCTGGGCGATCTGGCCGATCAGAAATTCGTCCGCATCGGAACCGAGATCGTTCCCGCCGGCCGGCCGCTCGGCGACGGCCTCACGGCGGATGCCGCGCGGGATCTTGGCCTGAAGCCTGGAACGCCGGTTGGTGCGGCACTGATCGACGCCCATGCCGGCGGCGTCGGTTCGGTCGGTGCGAAGGGAGACGAGGGCTCCGCGCTCGCCCGCATGGCTTATGTGTTCGGGACGTCCGCCTGCACGATGGCAAGCAGCACCGAACCTGTCTTTATCCCCGGCGTCTGGGGACCCTATTTTTCCGCGATGGTGCCCGGGCTGTGGTTGAGCGAAGGTGGCCAGTCGAGCGCGGGAGCCGCGATCGACCAGATCGTGTCGCTTCATCCAGCAACCTCTGAAGCGCGGGAGAAGGCTGCCGCTCGAGGCATTTCGCTGCCGGAACTGCTGGCCGATCTGGCGCGCGAGGGGCTCCCTTCACCGTCCGATGCCGTTCACCTTGCAGGCGATCTCATCGTCGTGCCGGATTTTCTCGGGAATCGCTCGCCGCATGCGGACCCCGGTGCGCGTGCGATCATTGCCGGCCTGGGCATGGAGCGCGACTTGCGCAGTCTGGTCGCACTCTACGTGGCGGGAGTTCTCGGCATAGGTTACGGGCTGCGTCAAATCATCGTCGCAAGCAGGGCCAAGGGTGCGAAGATCGACACGCTGGCGCTCAGTGGCGGCGCGGGACGCCATCCGCTGATCCGTCAGCTCCTCGCGGATTGCACGAGCGTTCCGGTTGCGACATCGCGCCAGCCGGAGCCGGTGCTGCTGGGCTCCGCCATGCTCGGCGCGGTCGCGGGCGGCGCGTTCCGGGACCTTGAGGCCGCGATGAGCGCGATGTCCTCCATCGGCGAAATATTCCAGCCGGCAACGGGCGCGATCGCCAAGACACACGACCGGCGGTTCGCCGCGTTCGAGGCCTTGCAGGCCACCGCGCGATCAGTTCGCGACATCACGCACCGGGAGCAATGATATGGCCGGCCTAAAGCTAGCGAAACTCGAGAAGAAATTCGGCCCTGTCGATGTGATCAGGGGCGTCGACCTCGACATCGCCGATGGCGAATTCGTCGTCTTCGTGGGCCCCTCGGGCTGCGGCAAGTCGACCTTGCTGCGCATGATCGCGGGGTTGGAGGACATCTCGGCCGGCGATCTCTTCATCGACGGAAAACGCTGCAATGACATGGAGCCCAGGGAGCGGGGCATAGCGATGGTATTCCAGTCCTATGCGCTCTACCCGCACCTCACCGTCTACGACAATATGAGCTTCGGCCTCACGCTGAATAAAACGCCGAAGAACGAGATCGAGGCGCGCGTTCGAGAGGCCGCTCGCATCCTGAAGCTGGAGCAGCTTCTCGATCGCAAGCCGAGCCAGCTTTCCGGCGGACAGCGCCAACGCGTCGCCATCGGCCGCGCGATCATCCGCAAGCCGACCGTCTTCCTGTTCGATGAACCACTTTCGAACCTCGACGCAGCATTGCGCATGGATATGCGCATGGAAATCGCCAAACTGCACAAGGATCTCGGCGCGACGATGATCTATGTCACGCACGATCAAGTCGAGGCCATGACGCTGGCCGACAAGATCGTCGTGCTCGAAGGCGGAGTCGTGCAACAGATCGGCGCGCCGATCGACCTCTACAAGAATCCCGCCAACAAGTTCGTGGCAGGATTCATCGGCTCGCCCAGGATGAACTTCCTCGATGTGAAGGTGACTGGTGTCTCGGGCAAGGCAGTTACGGTGGAATCGCCGATCGTGCCCGCTGTCGCGATCGAGGCAAACGGTTTCGCGCCCGGCGACCGGGCAGTGCTCGGCGTGCGGCCGCAATATCTCAAACGGGAAACGTCCGCCGGGCCCTCCGGCAAGGTCAAGGGCACTGTCTCTCTGGTCGAACGGCTGGGCACGGAAACCATTGTCAGCTTCGAGACGGTGTCGAACGAGCGGGCCCTGGCGGCGATCCCTCAGGACGAAGTCTTCGAGGCGGGTAGCGCGGTCGAATTCCAGTTCGACCCGAAAGTCGTGCATCTGTTTGCGGCATGACGAGACGAAAAGAAGATTTGCGAGGAGAGGTGAAAATGGCTCAGGGCATTGCCGGCAAGGTAGCGGCGATCACGGGGGCGGCTTCGGGGATCGGTCTCGAATGCGCGAAAGCTTTGATCACATCCGGCGCGCGCGTGGTCCTGATCGACCGGGCGGAAGATGCGCTGAAAGCCGCCTGTTCGGAACTCGGTCCGAACGCCATCCCGCTCGTGGTCGACCTGACGGTCCCGTCGAGCGTCGCAAACATGATGCCGGCGATTTTGGAAAAGACGGGTCAGCTCGACATCTTCCACGCCAATGCGGGCTCCTATGTCGGAGGCGAGATCATCGACGGCGATCCCGATGCCTGGGACCGCATGCTGAACCTCAACATCAATGCGGTGTTCCGCAGCGTCCACGCTGTGCTGCCGCACATGGTGGAGCGCAAGACCGGCGACATTATCGTCACCAGTTCGATCGCCGGCGTCGTTCCGGTGGTCTGGGAGCCGATCTATACGGCGTCGAAGCATGCCGTGCAGGCCTTCGTCCACACTGTGCGCCGGCAGGTGGTCAAACACTCCATCCGCGTGGGCGCCGTGCTTCCCGGCCCGGTCGTCACCGCGTTGATCAGCGACTGGCCGAAGGACAAGCTCGAAGCCGAACTCGCGGCTGGAGGCCTGATCGAGCCCGTCGAAGTGGCCGAAGCCGTGATGTTCATGCTCACCCGTCCGCGCAACGTCACGATCCGCGATCTGGTCATTCTGCCTCAGGCGAATGATCTCTGACGCGCCGACCCGCAACCTCCGCGTTGTCCAGGTGCGCTGCCAGGATAAGGACGAAGGATGACCTAAGCTCATCCACATGGCTGCCTCTCGGTTCGCGGGCCGATCCGATAGTCTTGCGCAGGCCGGCCTGTCTGGCTGTGCAAGCTTTTCGCGGATGGAGGCTCCCTATGGAGATACGCCCACTGGCGCTCGACGGCGTCTTCGAGATCGTTCCCAGGCGTTTTGGAGACCGTCGCGGCTTCTTCTCCGAGACCTACAATGCCGAAGCCTTGCGGAAGGTGCCGGGAGGCAGCGAAGCCTTCGTGCAGGACAATCACTCGCTGTCCGCCGTCACCGGCACCTTGCGCGGGCTTCATTTCCAACTGCCGCCGCGTGCCCAAGCCAAGCTCGTGCGTGTCGTGCGCGGTTCCATCTTCGACGTGGTGGTGGATATCCGCAAGGGTTCGCCAAGCTTCGGGAGATGGGTGGGGCTTCACGTCTCGGCCGAGAAGTGGAACCAGATCTTGGTGCCGAAGGGCTTCGCCCATGGCTTCCTGACGCTCGAGCCCGATACGGAGGTTATCTACAAGGTCACGGATTTCTATTCGGCCGAACACGAGCGTTCGATACGCTTCGATGATCCGGCGATCGGAGTGAAGTGGCCGGCCGTCGCTTCGTCCTTCGTCCTTTCCGACAAGGACCGTGATGCGCCGACTCTTGCCGATGTCGAAACGGGCTTCGGCTATAACGGGCTTCCCGGCGCCGAGATTTCCGGTGCGAGGATCGACCGGTAATGATCCCAGCGAAGGTACGTTCGCGTGTCCTGGTCACAGGCAACAAGGGGCAGGTTGCACTTGCACTTGCCGCGCTCGACTTGCCCGATTTGGAGATCGTCGCTCTCGGACGACCGGATCTCGACATCACCGACAGGGAATCGGTCGAGCGCACCTTTTCCTCCGTGCGGCCCGACATCGCGGTCAATACGGCCGCCTTTACCGATGTCGACAAGGCTGAAAGCGAGTTGAAGCAAGCCTTCGCGGTCAATCGCGATGGCGCCGCCAATGTTGCCTCGGCCGCGGCGTCTATGGGGTGTCCGATCATCCACTTTTCGACGGATTACGTCTTCTCCGGCGCAAAGCCGACCCCCTACCGGGAAGACGACCAGGCCGGGCCGCTCGGCGCCTATGGCCGATCGAAACTGGCGGGGGAAGAGGCGGTCGCTGCCGCGAACCCGGCGCATGCGATCCTCCGGACTGCCTGGGTCTACAGCCCATTCGGACGCAATTTCGTCAAGACGATGCTGCGTCTGGCAGGTGAGCGCGACGCGATCAATGTCGTTTCGGACCAGCACGGCACGCCGACCAGCGCGGCGTTTCTCGCGACGGCGGTTGCCGGGATCGCGCGGCATATCCTTGCTGATCCGACAAGCACCGACTGGCGTGGCATCTTCCATGTCGTCGCGGGAGGCGCCACGGATTGGGCCGGGTTCGCGGAAGAGATTTTCCGTCAATCGGCGAAGCGCGGCGGGCCAACCGCCGCGGTGACACCAATCACCACGGCGGAATACAAGACCGCTGCCGTTCGCCCCTCTAATTCCCGGCTCGACGTCTCGCGCTTCCAGACCGTGTTCGGCGTTGAACCGCGGCCATGGCAGGATGACGTCGCGGACTGCGTCGGCACGCTGCTCGGCAACACGGATAATACCATGGGCGCTAATCTTTGACCGGTCGCGAGTTGCCCCTCACTGTCCTGCCGGACATCTCTCCCCGCGAATTCGCGGGGAGAGAGACGACGGCCGCTTGGGTTTCGCCAGTCGCCAACGGCGGGCGATTGGCAAAAGCGGAGGCGACAAGCGGTCTTCTCCCCGTCCTTCCAAGGACGGGGAGAAGATGCCGGCAGGCAGATGAGGGGCCTGCCTGAACGGTCAATCTTATTGGCCGTTGGTATAAGGCGACATCGTCCAGGAATGCTGAATCATCCCGGATGGTTCGCCGGGTTTCCTGTTGACTTGATTCAGGCGCTTGATGCGGTGAATCAGGCCGTGACCAGCCTGGGCGCAATCTTCCTGGCCTCGCCCTTCACTCTCGCTTCGCCCGCCAGCCGCCAGCCGCTGTCTGCGTCGAAGAGCTGGATGTTGCCGGGATCGACATGGAAGGACAACGGGTCCCCGGGCGAGAGATGGCCTGCATCCGCGAGGTGAGCAATCACGGTTTCCCCGGCAAATGTGCCGTGGATGAGCTGTGCGGAGCCGAGCTCCTCCGCGAAGTCGAAGCGCCCGGAAAGGCCGTTGGGCGCGAGGCTGACGGCCTCGGCGCGGAAGCCGGCGATCGCCGGGCCATGGCCGACATCAGGCCAGCGATGCCGGTCGTAGGCAAGACGCTGGCCATCTCGGAGCGTGATGACGCCCGTGTCGATATCGACGATACCGGGCAGGAGATTGAGGCCCGGCGTGCCGATGAAGCTCGCTACATAGGTCGTCTCCGGGCGCTGATAGACGTCGGCGGGCGTGCCGACCTGTTCGACCACGCCCTTGTTCATCACCACGATCCGGTCGGCGAGCGTCATCGCCTCGACCTGGTCGTGCGTGACGAAGAGCGTGGTGGTGCCGAGACGCTGGTGAAGCTTGCGGATCTCGACTCGCATGGCGACGCGCAGCCGCGCATCGAGATTCGACAAAGGCTCGTCATAGAGGAAGACCTTCGGCTCGCGGATCATGGCACGGCCCATGGCGACGCGTTGGCGCTGGCCGCCGGAGAGCTGGCCGGGCTTGCGGTCGAGGAATTCCGAAAGACCGAGCGAGGCCGCGACCTTGGCGACCTTCTCGTTGCGCTGAGTCTTCGGCACGCCCGTGATCTTCAGCGAGTAGCCGATGTTCTGGGCGACCGTCATGTGCGGATAGAGCGCATAATTCTGGAACACCATGGCGCAGCCACGCTCGCGTGGCTCCAGCCGATTGACCACTTGGCCGCCTATGGAGATGTCGCCGGCGGTTATGCCTTCGAGGCCCGCCACCATCCTCAGCAGCGTCGACTTTCCACAACCCGATGGGCCCAGGATGACGACCAGTTCGCCGTGCGGAATGTCGAGATCGACACCGTGCACGACTTCGGTCTTGCCATAGGTCTTGCGAATGCCGCGAAGAGCGATATCAGCCATGACGGCCTCCTTTACTTGTCGGTCTGGATCAAACCGCGCACGAACCAGCGCTGCAGAAGCAGGGTCACGAGCACGGGAGGAGTGAGCACGATCAGATTGGCCGCCATCGCGACATTCCACACCGGCGGTTCGCCGAAAGACGGGCCGGGCACGACCTTCTGAAGCTGCATGGTCGCGGTCGCGAAATTCTGCTGATCGGTCACGATGAGCAGCGGCCAGAGATACTGGTTCCACGACCACACGAACATGATGGTGGCCAACGCGGCCATATTGGTCTTGGAAAGCGGGACCAGCACTTCAAGGAAGAAGCGCAGCGGACCCGCACCATCCATCTTGGCGGCCTCGGTCAATTCGTCGGGTACGGTCAGGAAGAACTGCCGGTAGAGGAAGGTGCCCGTCGCGGTTGCGATCAGCGGCAGGATCAAGCCGGAATAGGAATTCAGCAGGTTCCACTGCGGCAGGTCGATATCGAGGCCGATGAAGTTCAGCATCGACTGGAACGGCCGCAATGCGTCGGCGGCGACGGCATAGGTCGGAACGATGCGCACTTCCAAGGGCAGCATCAGGGTGATGAAGATCAGCCAGAACATGACCATCCGCAGCCGATAGCTGAAATAGACGATCGAGAAGGCCGACAGTGCCGCAATCACGATCTTGCCGACGGTGACGCCACCCGCGACGATGAGCGAATTGAGCATCACCCGGTCGAAATTGCCCCGGTCCCAAGCAGCGGAGATATTCTCGAAGAAGTGGCCGCCGGGCAGGAGCGGCATCGGCACTTGGTTGACCGTCTGGAAGTCGTGCGTTGCGGCGACGAACACGATCCAGAGCGGAACAAGCAGGGCGGCGAGGCTGAAGATCAGCAGCGCATGGGTCAGGAAATCGAGAATTGGCGTGCGTTCGATCATGGCTGTCATCCCGCCCTAGCTGTAGTGCACCCGCCGCTCGACATAGCGGAACTGGACGAAGGTCAGCGCGATGATCAGAAGCATCAGCACGATCGATTGCGCGGCCGCGAGCGAGTAGTCCTTGCCCTGAAAGCCGTCGGCATAGATCTTGTAGACCATGAGATCGGTCGCGCGTGCCGGACCGCCGGCGGTGGTGATGTCGACGATGCCGAAGGAATTCACGAAACTGTCGGTGATGTTGATGACGATCAGGAAGAACAGCGTCGGCGTGATCAGCGGCAACTGGATGTCCCACATGCGGCGTAGGACCCCTGCGCCGTCCATCGCGCCGGCTTCCGTCACGGTGCGCGGGATCGACTGGAGCGCCGCCAGGAAGAAGATGAAGTTGTAGCCGACCATCATCCAGGCTTGTGCCAGGACGATCAGAATGAAGGCATCGTTACCGTCGAGCGCCGGGTTCCAGAGATCGGGGAAGACCCGATTGATTGCCGAGACGAGACCGGCCTCCGGCGAGAAGATGAAGCGGAACGCCAGGCCGACGGCCGGAGCAGCGAGCGCATAAGGCAGGAAATAGGTGAATTTATAAAGCTGGTGGCCGGGCAAGCGGCGGTCGACGAAGAGTGCGAGCATCGCGGCGATGGCCAGGGAAAGGGCGGTGGCGAAGAAGGCGAAGGCCAGGGACACGCGAACGGAACCCCAATACTTCGGATCCTCGAAGACGTTCCTGAAATTCTGAAAACCGACCCATTCGTTGGCGCCGCCGAAGGGCGGCTCTAGGGTGACGGCCCAGTAGAGAGCCTCTCCGGTAGGCCAGTAGAAGAAGACGAAGATGAGGATGATCTGCGGCGCGATGAAAGCCGCGGCCAACCACAGATTGGAGAAGGTGACGCGCTTTTCCAAGCGGGAGCTCCTTGCCTTTCGCCTGTAAAAACGGGCACTGCCGAAGCAGTGCCCGCGGCTGCCGATCGGGGGTCAGGGCAGGGCAGCGCCCTTGAAGGTCTGCTCGTAGCGGCGCAGGATCTGGTTGCCGCGCTCGACAGCAGCGTCGACGGCGGCCTGCACGTCCTTTTGTCCGGTGAAGGCAGCCTCGATCTCGGCGACGACTTCGGCGCGGATCGAGGTGAAGTTGCCCAGCCGGATACCGCGCGACAGCGGACCGACTTCCGAAGCGGTAAGCGATTCAATCGCAACCTCGCGGCCGGCGTGCTTGGGGTCGTTGTAGAAACCTTCGGATTTGAGCAGTTCGAAGCCCTTGGTGGTCACGGGAATGTAGCCGGTGTTCTCCGAGATGTATTTTTCGCCAGTATCCGGCGCGGTGATGTATTTCATGAAGGCTGCGGCCGCCTCGTACTCCTCCTTGGACTTGCCCTCCATGATCCATAGGGAAGCGCCGCCGACGATCGAATTGGTTCGCTTGGAAGCGTCGATCACCGGGAGCGGCGCGACATCCCAGTTGAGGCCTTCGACCTGGGTGTTCTTGACTGTGCCGTGATTGGCGATCGAAGAGGTGGTGGAAGCGCAGGTGCCATCCGCGAAGGCCTGGATGAGGGGCTTGCCGGTCTGCCGGGTCTGGATCCTGGCGTAGCCTGCGTCGAGCCAGGCCTTGTAGTCCTTCATGTGGTCGACAAATGGGGTCTCGTTGAAGACCAGTTCCGCGCCCAGCCCGCCATAACCATTGTCCATGGAGGCGACCGGAATGTTGTTGATGGCGGAGAACTGCTCGAGATTCATCCATGGGTCGAAGTCCACGGCGAAACCGCATTCGACGCCTGCTGCCTTCAAGGCCTTAAGATCCTCGCCGAGCTCGGCCCAGGTCTTGGGAGCGTCGCTCTTGCTGATCTTCGCCCAGGCGTCCTTGTTCCAATAAAACACTGCCGTCGAAGAGTTGTAGGGGAACGACCACATCTCGCCGGACGAGGTCGCGTAGTAATTGGCGATACCCGGGAAATAGCCTTTCCAATCGATGTCGAGGCCGTTGTCCTCGGCGAATTTGTTGGCTGGGTAGATCGCGCCGGACAGCATGAAATTGACCGTGCCGGCATCGTAGATTTGCACGATCGTCGGCTGCTGCTTGGCGCGGTAGGCTGCGATCGTGTTCTGCTCGGCCTTGTCGTAGCCGCCCTGGCCCGTGCAGACCGCCTCGTATTTGTCCTGGCTTTCATTGAAGAGCTGACACTGCTTGGCGATGACTTCGCCGAGATCGCCGGTTAGCCCGTACCAGAAATCGAACTTCGTGCGCTCGGCGGCTTGAACGCCGGAGGCCATCGCAGTGGCCGCCGTCGCGGCCAGGATCAGTCTTTTCATTCGTCGTCTCCCCAGGAAGATGGCACGAGCACCACGCCCGCTACGTGGCCTCCCTAGTGAGATCGGATGACAGTCGCGTTGTGATCCCGTGACAGTATGACGACAATCCAACGCCGGATGACGGCGCGGACAAAAAAGTGTCAGACGCCCGTTTCACGGATTTCGAAGATGTTGCCGCCGCTTGTGATGAAGCGGCCGTCCGAGCCGCGTTCGATCGTATAGCATTTTTCGGCGGCACGAATCTCGCCCCATTCGGTGCAGAGTTCGTCGCCCTTGATGAACCAGCGGCCACGATCTCCCGTGACGTTAGGGTGATCGACGGTGATCTCGGCCGAGCCGTCTGCGGAAAACAGGATATGGCCCTGGAACCACCCGCTTTGCTCCCACCAACCCATGGAGCGCCCGACGAGCTCGGCACGGATTTGGGCCGAGGTCAATTCGCCCCCAAAAACCGGCGCCGTCCACAAGGCGGCGCAAACTGCGACGAAACCAATGGGCAAAGCATTGATCATGAAGCGCATCTCCTCGTCCGACGACAGCTTCGTGAAGATTCAATGACATTTGCCGGCTGATGTCGAGCTTCTCTTGGTGCCGGTGCGCCTGACCGGTTTCAAGGAAACGTCATCGATTCGTAAGATGGCTGACATGGGGTGGCGCCACGGTCCCTTCTGGCTGGTCCGATTCCAGGACCGTCCCTCTCATCACCGAAAGGACCAATTGCATGCTTGCCAACGGCACCACTGGCACCGGCATTTCCGCCCACAAACGCGCGAACGATCTCTCCGATTTCGGCGCTGAGCTCGACATGATCGAAGGACTTGGCGTCGAGGCGATCGAGCTGCCGACCTATGATATGGATATCGTCATCGGCGGCCGCATTCGCCGCCCGCAACTGGAGGCATTGAAGCGCGCCTGCGCCGGCCGTGGCGTGGCCTACTCGGTGCACGGGCCGCTTGCGATCAATTTCATGGACGAGGCCTGGCGGCTGCCTCGGCACTTCGAAGTGCTCGAGGCGTCGCTGGAGGTTGCCGCCGAAGTCGGCGCCGAGAACTATGTGGTTCACTCCGGCCTGGTGCGGAGCCAGCAAGGCGACGGTGTCGAGGCCGCCTATGAGCGCCAGCGCGAATGGCTGGCGAGGGGCGGGGAGATAGCGCGCCAGCACGGGTTGATCCTTTGCGTGGAGACGCTGTTCGCCGGTTTCGAGGGAAAGGCTTTGGCCTCCTCGCCGGCACGGCTTGCCGCCGAGTTGCAGGCGATCGGCCATCCCAACGTGATGGCGACGCTCGATTTCAGCCATGCCTATCTCAAGCTCGACTTCGACGGCCGCCGAACCGATTTCGTCGAGGAAATCAAGGCGCTCGCTCCCAATGCGCGGCATCTTCACGTCCATGACAGCTTCGGCCGCCAGGACGACATCTGGATGTTCACCGATGGCGAAAGGCTCGCCTACGGCCATGGCGACCTCCACCTTCCCGTCGGCTGGGGCGATATTCCCTGGGAAAGCCTGATGGCCGAATGCACCTTCCCGGAAGGTGTCCTGTTCAACATCGAGTTGAAGGAGCGGTATTGGTACACAGCTCAGGAGTCGGTCGACGCCACAAAGGCGCTTGCCTCGCGCGCCCGCATCCTGCGCACTGCCGAGGCCGCGGAGTAGCGAGAAGCAAGCCGGCGAAAGAGCCTTGGGTTCTCTGGCCCGGGGCTCTTTTGTCTGCGGTGGCCGTCATGGCTTCTTGCCTTTTGGGAGATTATGTCTAAACATATTGTGATGCGGATTCTGCGCTCGACCGATCACAAGAAAATGCCGTGGAAGAACGGCGGTGGTATCACCACGGAGATCGCCGTTTTCCCGCCCGATGCCGGATTGGACGACTTTCACTGGCGCGTCAGCACGGCGCGCGTCGAACAAAACGGTCCATTCTCCATATTTCCCGGGGTAGACCGTTCGCTATGCCTGCTCGACGGCTTCGGCGTCACGCTGAAGGTGCAGGGGCGGATGCCGTTCGGCATGACGCGCCGCTGCGAGCCATTCGTATTTGCTGCCGATGTTCCGAGCGAAGCGATGTTGATGTCCGGCCCCATCACCGACCTCAACGTCATGACGCGGCGCGGGCTTTACGAGAGTGAGGTCCAGCTTGTCGAGGTCTCGGGAAGGCTGCCCCTGGCGAAAGCCGGCGAGGTGTCCATTCTCATCGCCGACGGAGAGGGGCTTTCCATCGAAGACGGCGACAGGACGGTGAAGCTCGAAAGGGGCGACGCCGTGCTGCTCGGACCCGGCGACACGGCGACACTTTCTGCCAAGCGGCGCACCTATGCGATAAACATCACCATCCTGCCCGCCCGACAAGACTAGAAGAACGACGACGCCAGCAGATTCTTGTGCATCTCCGGGAAGAACTGCCGGATGCTGCGCTTGTCGCCGAACATCATGTCGTACTGCAGCAACCGATAATTCCCGATCAACGGATCGACCTCCTTGGCGCGAGCCCAGTCGGCGACGGCGTCACCGCCCCGCGTCAGCAGCAGGTTGCGGTCGACGACACGGTAGCTCTTGTGCACGTCGCCGAGGAAGTCGGTGTAGTAGGGATGGCGGATGCCGGCGGCTTTCAGCACGTGCAGCGGCAGGAAGGCGGGGCTGATCGTGCCGATCTTCCTGACCTTGCCGACGCGGTTCGACCAGACGACCAGCGGTGTCTCGCGATTGCGCTTCATCTCGTCGGCCGGGCCGCGACGCGGCGCCACCTGTTCCTTCATGAAGCCGGTTTCGACATAAACCGGCCCGAGCGGCGGCAGGTGATCCCCGAACAGCGCGATCACGGTCGGGCGCTCGCGGTGCTTTGCCCATGAAATCAGCCTCGCAAGGCTCTTGTCGGCGTCGGAAGCACCTTCGGCGTAGGTGAGGATCGATTCGCTCGTCTTCACGCTTTTGCCCGGCGCCACCACGCTGTGGCTGACATCCTTGTAACGATGCGGCTCGTAGGGGCCATGTCCCTGGAGACTGACGGCGAAGATGAAGGCCGGACGATTGGACGAATCCGCGCGGCGGATGATCTCCTCGGTGAGGGCGGCATCCGATGCCAGTGGGCCGCGCTTGGCGAGTGGCATCATGTTCTCTTCCGACAGGAACCTGTCGAATCCGAACGCCTGATAGACGGCGCCACGATTCCAGAACCAGGACGTGAAGGGATGGATGGCCGTCGTCTGATACCCTCGATTCCTGAAGAAAGTGGCAAGCGACGGAAGCGGCTCGCGCACATATTGCTGGTAGGGGATGCTGCCATAGGGCAGGAACGCATTCGAGAAGCCGGTGAGAGCCTCGAACTCGACATTGGAGGTCATGCCACCGAATTCGGGCGAGAAGACATGGCCAGATTGCATGGAACGGGTGGTCGGGATGGGATCCGGCCAGATCTTGATCCCGGGCAGGCGTGTCGGATCCCAGAAGGATTCGCTCATCACGATCACGACGTCGGGCTTTTCGTCCGGCAATATCACCGCTTCGCGTGGCGCTGCGCCGATGCGATCGATGGCCTCCGGCGTGTAGCCTGCGGGAGCGGGAACATGCGCCATGGGAACGTTCAGCGCGAAGGCCAGGGTGAAGCCGTTGAAGGCATAGTTTTCCCGCTGGTCCCACATCATCGGGATAATGTGGAGCCGGTCGCGCGTCCAGGAGAATGCGCCGTAGTCCATGATCGAGACGAAGAAAGCCAGCGCCGGAACCGCCAAGACCATGCGCATCACGCGTCCGTTCATCGAAATCGGTGCGAACCGCGCGCGCCAGAAGCGCCAGGCGAAAACGAAGAGCGCCATACCCAGGATGGCTCCCGTCGCCATGGCCAATCCCGTCAGCGGGCGCTCGCGAACGAGCAGCGGCATCAACTCGATGATCTGGCGGTAATAAAGAAAGTCCGTCGGATAGAGCGGATCGCCGAGATAATGGACCTTCTGCTGGCCGATCCAGGCAAGCATAAGCAGAGCAGGGGCAACGATCAGCATCGACTGGAAGCGACGTCCAAGGAGCCCGTCGAGCCCGAGCGTCAACAGCAGGAACAGGCCGATGGTCGTCCAACTCGGGCGATGCGCCTCGGCAAAGAAAGAAAGTGCCGAAGCGAACGAACCGCGGGCGACGAATTCGATGGAAAACGCGAGCAAAGTCGACACAACCAGCGCGATGGTCGCGGATATGGCGAGACGGACAGGCCAAGCCTCGTGCCAGCCCTGCGCGGTGTCTTGCCAGAGTGCGGCATCTTTCTCCCGCGCTTTCGCAATGATCCTGGCCAAATCAATATCCTCGGTACGCGACAAAAATGTCATGCGACTTTCATACAGCCGTCATGCGGGCGTCACACTTAACGCGCGACATCAGAAAAAGGAGGCGGAAAAGAAGGCTTTTTTGATGATTTGCACCGATAAACCGGTCAATTCCCATAACAGGCGGTAACTCTCTGAAACGGTTAGGAGTTTGACCCGCCACAAGCCGCCCCCAGGGCCTGTATCGCAGGCTCTGGCTTTACCGTGGGATCGCAGCCCCCTGGGCGGGAGCCGCCTTGCCTGATTCAGGCGACTTCCTTGATCGCGATGTGGGCGACGCGACGGACCTCGTCGTCGGTGAGCAGGCCACCGGCCCGCAGCAGGCCGGCGAAACGGCCGTTGCTGGCGGATAGATCCCCGAAGCTGCCCTTCTCGACGATCCGACCCTTGTCCATGAATATGATCAGATCGGCGTCACGCACGGTCGAAAGCCGGTGGGCGATGATAAAGGTCGTTCGGTTCGCGCGCAGCCGGTCGATGGCTTCCTTGACGCGGGTTTCGGTCTCCACGTCGAGGGCACTTGTCGCCTCGTCGAGCACGAGGATCGGTGCGTCCTTCAGGATAGCACGCGCGATGGCGATGCGCTGGCGTTCGCCACCGGAGAGCTGCCCGCCACGTTCTCCGACCTGCGTGTCATATCCTTCGCTCTTGGCAAGGATGAAGTCCTGCGCGGCCGCGGCGATGGCGGCGGCATGAACGTCGTCATAAGACGCCTCGGCGCGCCCGATCCGGATATTTTCCTCGATAGAGCGGTTGAACAGGCCGGCATCCTGGAACACCGTCGCGACGCAGTGGCGCAGCGATTTGCGGGTTACGGTACGGGTATCCACACCGTCCACGAGAATGCGGCCTGAGGCGGGGTCATAGACGCGCTGCAACAGATTGATGAGCGTGGTCTTGCCTGCGCCCGTCGGGCCGACGATCGCAACGGTCTTACCAGCCGGCACATCGAAAGAGATGTTTTCGACGCCGACATTCGAGTTCGGGAAGGCGAAATTGACGTCCTCGAAGCGGACATGACCCTTGACCCGCTCGATGTCGCATTGGCCGTCGGGCTCACGACGGTCGGCAACCGCATCCTCGAGCCGGTAGAACTCTTCCAACTTGGCGCCTGCTTCGAAAATCTGGTTGACGAAATTGCTAATCTGATCGAGGCGGCCGATCAGCAAGGTAGCGAAGCCAGTGAAGGCCACCACGTCGCCGACGCGCAATTCTCCGCGCATGACAAGCAGCGCGCCGATCAACAAGACGATCATCATCGAGACGGTCGCGGCGAGACGATGCAGCGCACTGGCCAGCGCCCACCAGTCGAGGACAGGGAACTGGGCCTTCAGAAGCTCATGGGTGTATCTCTCCAGGGCGCGCGTTTCTTCCGCGATGCGGTTGTAGCTCTGCAGCACCGAGACGTTGCTGACGGAATCGCTGACATGGGCGAAGACGCGGTGGTAATGCCTCTCGACGGAAGTCTGGCCCTGCTTCGTCTTCTTCATCACGAGCCTGCCGACCGTGACATAGATGCCGCCGAGGACGAGCAGGACCATCGACATGCGCAGATCGAGCGAAATGGCCGTAGGGACGAGCAGGAGGAGCGCGACAGCGGTGGAAAGATGCTGGCGCATGAATTCCAGCCACAGGCTGAACAAGGCGTCGACGGCCCTCAGCAGCGTGTGGAGGGAATTGGAGGTGCCGCGCTGGTGGTGCCAGGCAAGCGGCATGGTGATGACCTTCTCGAATGACTGTGACAACACCCGCGCGCGAGTGGAGTGCGCCAGCCGGTCGGCCCCACGGGCGACGAGCACGAAGGCGATGATGTTGAAGATGCCGAGGCCGGCCCACAGGACCATTGTCTCCATGACCTCGCCCTTCTGCGAGATCGCATCGATGATGCGGCCGAACAGCAGGGGCTCGGCGATCGCGATGATCGCCAGTGCAATGTTGGCGCCACAGATCAACGTCACCTTGCGCTTTTCGGCGGCAAGGTAACCTAGCGCTCTCCAGTAAATCTCAAGCAAAGACACCCCAATTACCCCGTCACGAACTTGTGCACTGCACCATTTCTACACATACGTACTGCGGATCGGCAGCACAATGCCCGCCGTTCGTTTCAGTTCCCGATTGCAGGACAAAAGTTCGATTCGCGCATTAATCTGGCGTGATCGGTAAGAGTTTGAATTTAAAGAAAAATGACGAGGGCGCGGCAAAAGAATGTTCGGCGCCCTCGATTTTGGCATTCACAGGTTGCGCTACCTATGCGGGTACCGTCACAAGTATATGTTTTTCGCCGCCTTTGCCGTCCAGGACGATCTTGGAAGCTTTTTTGCCGTCGATGGTGACGGTAAGCTCCTTGCTTCCGGCCTTTCGCGATACCTGGATGCGACAGATCGAAGCATCGAGCCTCAGCGTGGCCGCAAAGCCGTCCCAGGCCGAGGGAAGGGCGGGCTCGACGATGAGTTGGTCGCCTTCGCGGCGGATGCCGAGAATGCCCTCGACGGCGGCACGGTAGAGCCACCCCGCCGAACCGGTGTACCAGGTCCAGCCGCCGCGCCCTTGTTTCCCTTCGCCGGCATACACGTCGGCCGCCACCACATAGGGCTCCACGCGGTACCTGTCGGCCGCCGCTTCATCGAGGGCATGGTTGACGGGATTGAGCATGGTGAGCAGCCGGTAGGCGTCCTCGACCTTACCGCTATTGGCCAGCGCGATGACCAGCCATGCCGCCGCATGTGTGTATTGGCCGCCGTTCTCGCGCACGCCGGGCGGATAGCTCTTGATGTAGCCCGGTTCCTTGTCGGTCTTCGAGAAGGGCGGCGTGAACAGCTTGGCGATGGCGAGCTCGGGGTCGACGAGCATGTCCTGCGCGGCGGCGAGTGCCGTGCGTGAACGGGCTTCGTCGCCATGGCCTGAAAGTACGCTCCACGACTGGGCGATCGAATCTATCCTGCATTCGTCGGACGATTTCGAGCCGAGGGGGCTGCCGTCGTCGTAGAAGCCGCGACGGTACCACTGACCATCCCAGCCGGCCGTCTCCAACGCCTTCTTGAGCGTCTTTTCGTGCTTTTGCCAGCGCACTGCGCGGGCAAGGTCCCTTTGCGCGCGCGCGATCGGAATGAAGTCGGCAAGCGCCTTGAGCAGGAACCATCCGAGCCACACGCTCTCTCCGCGGCCGGCCTCGCCGACCCGGTTCATGCCGTCATTCCAGTCCCCGCCCAGGATCAGCGGCAAGCCGCTCGGCCCGGTGCGTTCGACGGCGAGATCGAGGCCGCGGGCACAATGTTCATAGAGGCTGGCCGTGGTTTCCGACACCTCGGGCGTGAAGAAGGCATCGTGCTCGCCCTCCGCCAGGGCCGGCCCTTCGATGAAGGGAAGCTCCTCGCCGAGAATGGCTTCGTCGCCGGTCACGCTGATGTAGCGGTGAACACCGTAGGCGAGCCACACCACATCGTCGGAGATGGTCGTGCGTACGCCGGCGCCGGTCCGCGGCAGCCACCAGTGCTGCACATCGCCTTCCGGGAATTGTCGGCCGGCGGCGTTCAGGATCTGTGCCCGCGCCAGGCCCGGCTCGTGGAGAAGCAGCGCCAGCGTGTCCTGAAGCTGGTCGCGGAAGCCGAAGGCGCCGCTCGCCTGGTAGAAGGCGGTGCGGGCGCGAATGCGGCAGGCGACGGCCTGATAGGGCAGCCAGTAGTTGACCATCGCGTTGAGCGCGTCGTCCGGCGTCTCCACCTGCAGCGTTTCCAGGAAACCGCCCCAGGCCGCCTGATTGTCGGCGAGGCGCTTGTCGTAGTCCACGGCGCGATGCCGCAGGATCAGCTCCGCCGCCTCTTCGGATGAATCTGCGTCGCCGAGCAGCCACAACATCGTGGCCTCCTCGCCGGGGGCGATCTCCAAATCGCGTGCAAGCGCGGCGCATGGGTCGCGGCCAGGTTCGACCGTGCCGGAAAGGTCGCTTCCCGACATCACGGCTTCGGGCCGTTCCACGGCGCCGCCATGACCGATGAACTCCTGCCTGTCGGCGGTGAAGGATTGGACGTCGCCGTCGCTTGCGAGGAAAGCCGTGCGTTCGCCATAGTCGAGACTGTAGGCGTTTCGGGCAAGCAGCGCCCCGGTGGCCTCGTCGCGCATTGGAATGATGGTCGGGGCAGACTTGGCGCGATTGATGCCGAGCACCCATTCCGCGTAGGCGTAAACCCTCAGGCGCACCGGATCCGAGCCCGCGTTGCGGATGGCGAGGCGCGATATTTTCACCGGATCCTTCGGGTCGACGACCTGAGTCAGCTCGACGGCGAGCGGGCCGCGCTTCGTCGCGAAGCTGCTGAAGCCCTGGCCGTGGCGAGCCTCGTAGACCAGAGCCGGATCGCGAGCCACCGCGGCAAAGGGCGAGAACACGCTCTTATCGGCGTGGTCGAAGATGTAGATCGCCTCGCCGGGCCGGTTGGTGACCGGGTCGTTCGTCCATGGTGTGACCTGGAAGTCGCGGCTGTTGCGGCTCCAGGTGAAGGAAGCGCCTTCGGCCGAGGTGTGGAAACCGAAATTGCCGTTGGCGATGACGTTGATCCAGGGATGGGGCGTGGCGCGGTCGCCGGAGAGCCGGACCACGTATTCCCGCCCGTTTTTATCGAAACCGCCGTAGCCGTTCCAGCGGACGAGCCCGGTCCCATCGGGCGTCGGGTGCTCGAAGACCGGCTCTATATCGGCGGGAGCCGGCGTCTGGTCGTCCACAGGCGCCGGTGACGCGACGGGTTGCGGAACCGCCTGGCGGGCTTGGATCTCCGCGGTCTCGGCGCGCTCGATCTGATCGAAGATCGTGCCATTGCGGGTATGCAGGACGACGCGCGCGACGCCGAGCAGCGTCCGGTAGGAGTTCTCGTCCATCAGATCGCGACGCACGGCGAAGATATGCTGGCGCGGCCCGAGTTCCTTGCCGCGGAGCCGGCTGTTTTCGGTGAGCGAGTCGATCGCCTGCTGCAGGTCCTGCACGTAGGAAGCTGCCTGTTCGTTGACGATCGCGAGGTCCACGAGCAGGCCCCGTGCGCGCATATATTCCTGCATGCGCAAGGTGGCCGCGATGATCTCGAGATCGGCGACGTCGGCGATGCGCAGCACGAAGATCGGATAGTCGCCGGAAATCGCCATCGGCCACAAGGCCGACTGGCGGCCAAGCCCCGAGGCTATCGCCTCGCCGGGCAGGCGCATGGCGGGACTTGGATAGATCAAGTAGCGCGCGAGCTTCTGGACATTGGCGGCATCGGCAAGGCTGAGGCCGATATGTCGGGTCTGCACCTGCGAGCGGGTCCAGGCGAGCATGGCCTGGCGCTGGAAACTTTCGGCATGATCGAGCCGCCCGATCATCTCGTCCAGCTCGGCGCGATGCGCGGCGACGATCGTCCAGAAGGTCAGCGAGATCTTCTTGCCGGCCGGCACGCGCACGCGGCAGCGCAGCGCCATGACCGGGTCCAGGACGAAGCCTTCATGGCCGCCAAGCTTGGCGTCGCGATCGAAGGCGGCCGGGTTGGAGATGGTCCGGCCACGGCCGAGGAAGGCTCTGCGGTCGGTCTCGGCCTCGGTCTCTCGCGACAGGATGGCGGCGCCGGACACGAAATGGGCCAGCGCGATGTCGGGATCGTTCGGCGAATATCTGCGTCGAGAGGCGTAGATCGTGGTATTCTGCCGGCCGATCTCGGTCTCCACGAACATTTTCGAAAAGGCCGGGTGGCCGCTGTCCGAACTCTCAGGAGCCAGCGCGATCTCCGCGAAGGAGGTCACGTCGATATGGCGGTCCGCCGTGCCGTCATTGATGATGTTGATCCGGCGGCCTTCGCCATTGCCTTCGGAAATGACGATGCATTCCACTTCCGTGCGCAGCGTGCCGACCGCCTTGATGAAGGTTGACTTGTCGTCGGTAAACAGCGCCTGCGTCGCTTCGCCCGCAGTCCGCTTCGGCTCGGCGGTCGCCGACCACCAATCGCCGGTCTCGGTGTCGGTGAGGAACAGATAGGTGCCCGACCTGTCTTCCACCGGATCGGCCTGCCAGCGGGTCACGGCAAGCTCGTTGAAACGGCTGTAGCCGGAACCGGTGGCCGTGGTCATCAGCGAATAGTGGCCGTTCGACAGTACGTTTGTGGCGCGCAGCGCATGCGCCGGATTGAGGATGACCCGGGTGTCCGGATACTCTTCCTTGACCTCGGCAGCCTGCTCTTCGGCGGTCTCTGTGCCGATGAAGGTGACCGGGATGTCGCGCGGCGCCTTCTCCTGCAGCAGAAGCTCCGCCGATTCGATGACGGGGTCGCTGTGGAAACGGTCGCGCATGCGGCCTTCGAAGACGACATTCGCCACCGCCACCACCGACATTCCCTGATGATGCGCCATGTAGTTGTAGACGACGGCGTGAGTCTGGCCCTCCGGTACGCGGGTGGGCGTGAAGTCGACGGCGTCGTGAAAGCCATAGACGCCGAGGGCGCCGATGGCGCGCAGGCGCTGCAGATTGTCGACGGCCTGCGCGGGCATGTATTGCGAGGCAAGCACCGTGGCATAGGGCGCGATGACGGTATTCTGCGCCAGGCCGCGTTTCAGGCCGAGACCCGGTACGCCGAAATTGGTGTATTGATAAGTCATCTCGCGGTCGCGCGCGTTGAAGGCGGCTTCCGATATGCCCCACGGAACGCTCTTCGAGCGGCCGTAGCTGATCTGCTTCCTGATGATGAGATTGTTGGTCTGGTTGAGGATGCCGCCATGCGGCTCCTTCATGACCAGCGGCGGCATCAGATATTCGAACATCGAGCCCGACCACGAGAGCAACGCCCCCCGGAAGCCGATCTCGGTGACAGGCCGGCCGAGCCGCAGCCAGTGTTCCGTCGACACGTCGCCCTTGGCGATGGCGAACAGGCTGGTGAGGCGAGCCTCGGATGCGAGAAGGTCGTAGCAGGCCTCGTCGAGCTGATGCTCGTCGACGCGATAGCCGATGGACAGCAGCTTGCGGTCCTTCCGCAGCAGGAAGGAGAAGTCCATCTGGAAGGCGAAGAGACGGGCACGGTCGTGGATGTCGCGCAGGCGGGCGCGCAGCGCCTCTACGCCCTTTTCGTCGGTATGGGCATCGCTGACATGGAACTCGCAGGTCATCTCGAGCTTGGTCGCCCAGAGCAGGAGCTGCTCCGATCCCTTCGATTTCGTCTCGGCGTGGATCGCCGAGGCCAGCTTGCGGATGTCGCCGGAAAGCACGGCAAGATTGATGGTGCGGATCGCCGCCGTCTCGGGTTCGTTGCGGATGATGCGCACCGCCCGATGCATGCCGGCGATGCGGTCGCGCAGGCGCTGGCGCAGCGGCCGGATCTGGCGGCGGTCGTCCGGCAGTTCGTCCAGCGTTTCCTGGAGAATGGCGACCGTATCGAGCATGCCGTCGAAATCGCCCTGCAGATAGGCGGCGGGGGCCATGGCCCACTCGTTGCATGCAGCCGCGACAGCGATCAGGTGCCCGGCGAGGTTGCCGCTGTCGACGCTCGATATGTAACGGGGATAGAGCGGCCGGAGCGTCTTGGTCTCGTACCAGTTGTAGAGATGGCCGCGCTCGCGCTCCATTCTTTCCAGGGTAGATAGCGTCTGGTCGAGCCTCTCGATCGTGTTGGCGAGGCTGATCCAACCGAAGTCGCGCGCGGAGATGATCGACAGGAGATAGACGCCGATATTGGTCGGCGAGGTCCTATGTGCGACAACGGGGTAGGGGATCTCCTGATAGTTGTCCGGCGGCAGCCAATTGTCCTCCTTCGTGACGAAGGTCTCGAAAAAGAGCCAGGTGCGCCGCGCGATGCCCCTCAATACATCGCGATCGCTGCGCGACACGTGCAGCCGGTCTTCGGTCTCGGCCGAGCGGCTGATGAACCAGGCAAAGGCCGGCGCCCCCGCCCAGAACAGGAAGAAGATGAAGGCGACGAAGGCGCCCGTGGAGTCGGCAATCACCGGCACGGCGAGACCGAGCACCCCGATCAGGACGCTTCCGCCCATGAAGCCGTAATAGGAAGAGAGCGTGTTGGCTCCCTTCTTCTGTACCTGCGAGGCTGTGCGCCATTCCAGAAGGCTCTGGCGGCTGACGAAGAGGCGGTACAGCGTACGGATGATGGCGTCTCCCATCATCCAGGCTGAATGCGCCATGAGCACGACGCGCAGGGCCACTTGCGCCGAGCCGTGGGCGAACTCGTAGAAGAACGAGCTGAAATGCGCGCGCACCGTGGTCTCGCGCCCGTCGGGGATCAGCGAATTGACGATCTCGAAGGTGGGCGCCATGAACAGGCTGAGGATCAGCAGGGCCTGCCACTGGGCAGCCAGCGTAAAGGGCAGGAAGGTCCAGCCAGCGACCGATGCCAGGATCCAGAAGATCGGCGTCAGCGAGCGGCGCAGATTATCGATCATCTTCCAGCGCGACAGGGCTGGCACACCCGAAGTGGGATCGAAGATGAAGGGCAGCAATTGCCAGTCGCCACGAGCCCATCGGTGCTGGCGCGACGCATCGACCGCGTAGCGCGTCGGATAGTCCTCTACCAGTTCGACGTCGGTGACGAGTCCGGCGCGCGCATAGGCGCCCTCGAGGAGGTCGTGGGAGAGCACGGCGTTTTCCGGGATCTTGCCCTGCAGGGCGGCCTCTATCGCGTCTACGTGATAGAGGCCCTTGCCTGTGAAGGTGCCATCGCCGAACACGTCCTGATAGAGGTCCGAGACGGCGAAGACATAGGGATCCATGCCGCGATTGGCTGAGAAGATGCGCTGGAAGAACGAGGCCTCGTCGCCGGTCGTGAGAGAAGGCGTCACGCGGGGCTGGAGGATCGAATAACCCGACACCACGCGCTTGCCCGTGGCATCGATGACGGGGCGGTTCAGCGGATGGCGGAGCTTGCCGACGAGACGCGCCACGGCATCGCGGGTCATGCGCGTATCGGCATCCATGGTCATGACGTAAACGATGTTTTCCGGCAGGGGGGTGTCGGAGGGAAGGAAAGTCGTGTCGCTGTCGCCACGCAGCAACAGGTCGAGCTCGTGGAGCTTCCCGCGCTTGCGCTCCCAGCCCATCCAGCATTTCTCGGATTCATTGTAGAGACGCCGGCGGTGAAGCAGGTGGAACCGCGGCCCTCGCTCCGGATAGCGCATGTTGAGCTGCGCGACGCAGTCGCGCGCGTAGGCCAGCAGTTCCAGGTCGGCCTGGGTCTGCTCCTCCTGGCTGTCCGGCCAGTCCGAGAGCAGGGCGAAATGCAGGTCGCCCTTCATGTTGGCGAGGTAGTGAACCTCCAGATTGCGCATGCTT
This sequence comes from Mesorhizobium sp. 1B3, assembly GCF_050958605.1. NCBI lineage: Bacteria > Pseudomonadati > Pseudomonadota > Alphaproteobacteria > Hyphomicrobiales > Phyllobacteriaceae > Mesorhizobium > Mesorhizobium sp. 1B3. The sequence goes on from NZ_JBJHDO010000002.1 coordinate 729,178, forward strand.
TCCTCGACGTCGTCACGCGAGGAGATGAGCGACGGCACGACGACCAGCGTGCGCGCGTCGGAGGGGACACCTTCCTTGTATTCGTAACCGACCAGGCTGCTCGGTTTCAGGAATTGAAGGACGATGGTGTTGAAGAAGGCCAGCGCGCCTTCGCTCGCCGGGACGGCGAAGAGGACGAGCAGCGTCGTCACGGCCCACAGCGGAATGCCGGCCGTCAGCAGGGCGGAACCTGCCATGGTCAGCAATAGCAAGGTCATGACCAGTACCGGCCCGACGACGCCTGTCCAGCCAGTTCGCCGGAAGCTGCGCAGCAGCTTCTTGCCGAAGGGCGGATGGTAGCCCAGCTCGGCCTCCAGCTCTTGGCGGCGCGGTCCGACGAGGAAGAAACCGACATCCACGCCGGCTCCATCCGCGGCGGAGTGGGCCATCTCGATGGCTCGGGTGGCGACGTCGTGCTCGCCGAGGTTGGATCGGCGCGCCAGTTGCTCGATGGCGGTCCGGTACTGGTCGCGCGACGGGAAATCGAGCGTCGCAAAATCCGTCTGTTCGCGCAGCAGCGTGTCGACGCGGCTGATCCCTTCGAACCATTCCGTCCATTCGATGTCGTTGATCAGGCGCAGGCCACGGATGATGTTGCCCGTGGTCACATTGCCGCTGGACAGCGTGCGGTGCTCGCCAAGAATGACCTCCTCGGCGTCCGAGCCCGATTTCTCGAGTTCGTCCTCGAGCCAGATCAGCGCACGACCGGCCTGCTGGGAACCGTCGCGCAGGCGATAGAGCAGTTGGGTGGCGAAGGTGGTGTCGCGGGCGTGCTGGGTGAAGCCTCCCAGCATGCGGATCGGATCGTCGTCCGGGGCCGCGGCCAGCAGGCGGTCGGCCAGGTCGTTCGCGATCCGGCGCATCTCGCGAGCGCGCACGACGCGCATTGCAAGCCGACGCAGATTCTCGATGAGCACGAAGCGCAGCAGCGAGGGCAGCGCCCAGAGTTCGCCGATGCGTAGGGGCTCGACCGACTGATATCCTTGGACGATCGCCTCGAAGGTCCGCTCCGACACTGCGCTGTCGCAATGGGCGACGTAGAGCCACGCGATGGCAAGGGCACGTGGAACCGTCACTCCGTTGGGCAGCGTGATCGTCGGCAATTGCTTGTAGAAACGGCGCGGTATGTCCCGCTTGATCTGGAAGACCGTCTCCTCGACCACATAGAAATTATCGAGCAGCCATTGCGCGGCAGGCGTAACGGTTTCGCCCCGCGCTTGCGCGTCATTCATCTCGCGATAGGCGGCGAGGATCTTGCTGGCGTTGTCGCGAACCCGCGCCTGGAAATCGAAAGCCCCGGGCCCGGCGATGTTCTTGGCCTCGCCGCGCGCCAGCGCTTCGCCGAGCTTGCGAAGGCTATCCTCATGAAGATACGTCGCGCGTATGGGATCGTCGGCCGCGGCCGGCAGCGGTTCGTGGGCAAGCTGCAGGCGAGCGGGGTCAGACTGAACATTCATGTAGCATTATCCGTTGAACAGCGACCACCGTGACGGGCTCGGCGCAGCCATTGGCTAAAACCGGTTCAAAGGCAATTGGTTGCGGCAAAAATTTGTCAGATATCTCCTTTTTTGGCTACGAAAATCAGGACCGTGAACGCGGTTCCTGGCAGCAAATAGGCATTCCACGGCATTTGTCTGTTGGACTTCGACACGGTGCGTCACTAAATGTGATGGAGCGGGGCCCGGAACATAGTGCGCAGATGAACAGCAACGAACGCGTCCAACGCCGGCTGGTCGCCATCCTGGCCGCCGATGTGGTCGGCTACAGCCGACTTATGGAGAGGGACGAAGCCGGCACCCTGGCCGAACTCAAGAGCCGGTGGCGAGACGTAGTCGAGCCGCTGGTCCTGCGGCATGAGGGCCGGGTCTTCAAGGAGATCGGGGACGCGATCCTTGCCGAATTCGGGAGCGCCGTGGGGGCGGTCGAATGCGCGTTCGACATTCAGAAGGCCATGGCCGCCGCCAATGAAAATGCTCCGCCCGACCGCCAAATGCTGCTGCGCATCGGAGTGCATCTCGGCGACGTCATGGTCGAAGGCGGCGATCTTTTCGGAGACGGCGTCAACATCGCCTCCCGGATCGAGGGGCTCGCCGAACCGGGCGGTGTTGTGATCACGGACGGCGTGCACGAACATTTACGCGGGCGCATCGGCGTGACTTTTGTCGATGGAGGCAACCGCGAGGTCAAGAACATCGAGCGGGCGCTGCGCGTCTGGATGTGGTCGCCGCAAGGCGCCGAGGCAGTCCAGGCGGAAATCCTGTCGCCGACGCTGGATGCCGCCCCGCGCAACAGGCCGTCCATCGCGGTTCTTCCCTTTGACAACATGTCGGGTGATCCCGACCAGGGGTATTTCGCCGACGGCATCACTGAAGACATCATCACCGACCTCTCCAAAGTTTCCGGACTGTTCGTCATCGCGCGCAATTCCTCCTTTGCTTACAAAGGCCAGGCGCATGACGTTCGCAAAGTGAGTCAGGAGCTTGGCGTGCGCTATGTGCTGGAGGGAAGCGTGCGCAGGGCGGCCAACCGCATTCGCATCAACGCCCAGATGATCGACGGACAGACCGGCGGGCATTTGTGGGCCGAGCGATACGATCGCGATCTCGAGGATATTTTTGCTGTCCAGGACGAAGTCACCCGTACGATCGTTACCGCGCTCGAGGTGAAACTCACGGCCAGTGAGGAGGCACGGCGCGAGACCCACAGCAAGATCGATCCTGAGGTCTACGATCTTCTCGTTCGCGCTCGCCAGGTAGCCTTGCAGCTTCGTCCCGAAGCCGCCGCCGAGGCACGTTCGATGCTGAAGCAAGCGATCGCGCTGGATCCGGGGGTAGCGTTGGCCTACGGCCGGCTGTCGGTCATGTATTTCGCCGAATACGTCAATCAGTGGAACAACGCGTCCGAGGAGAACCTGACCAAGGCGGCGGAGCTGGCGCGCAAGGCGATCGAAACGGACGATACCGAGCCGCAGGGGCACATCGCCCTTGCGATCGTGCTCACATGGACACGCCGTTGGGATGAGGCGGAAAAAGCCGCGGAACGCGCCATGGCGCTCGCGCCCAATCTGGCCGACGCTTACACGTCGCTCGGCAATGTCAGGGATTTCCAGGGGCGGCACGAGGATGCGGTCGCGCTCTATACGCGAGCTCATCGGCTGGATCCCCAATTCGATCTTTCCCTGCATTTCCTGGGCAGGGCCCTCTTGGCACTGGGCCGCTTCGACGAGGCGGAGATCGCCTTCAAGCGCCGGTTGTCGCTGGCGCCGCATTCCGACATGACGCGCTTCTATCTCGCCTGCCTCTACGGCCTGTCGGGCCGCCTGGACGAAGCGCGCCGCTACTGGCAGGAAACGCTTGAAGTCAGCCCCGATTTTTCGGTCGAACGGCTGAGGCGGATACTCCCCTACAAGGACCCCGGTCAGGTCGACCGGCTCACCGAGGGACTGCGTCGGGCCGGTATAGAGGTCTAGAGCAACCGGTTTTCCGTCAGGAATTGCGTAGGGAAAGACATAGAACACTTCCGCGATTCACGGCCAGAAGAGAGTGCGAGCAACGCGCTGGAGTTTGCCACGGAAGCTCAAAAATTCCCGCGAGGCGTAGCGCCTCGCGAGAGTCAGGTTCAGGACAGGCGGGCTGCGTCTATTTGCTGCCGCAAGCGCCGGGGAAGCGGACGCAGTATGTTTCGCCCAGTTCGGGATCGGCGTTCAGCACGGCATGGGTAATCGCCCGCGCATATACGTCGGAGGCGACCGAGAGGATGTCGCGGAACTGATCCGCCTCGACGAAGCTCTTCTGCTCGACCGTAGCTGGATCGTCACCGAGCGTCACGCCAAACACAGTGTCGCCGTCGCCGGTGGAATGCGCCGGGCGGATGGTGCGGGCCATGCCATCATTGGCAATGATGGCGAGACGCTCGGTCTGGCCGGCCGTCAGCGGCGCGCTGGTGGCGATCACGCCGATGGTGGTGTTCTCGCCGGGGCGGATCAACTCGACATCTTTCGGTGAGGTCGAGCAACCCTTCGGCGGCACCTTGACGTCGCCGAACTCATCGTCGAGTTCGAGCCACAGCGTGTAGAGCTCGCAATTGGCGTTGACGTTGTAGACACGGCCGGCCGGGTTCACGACAACCAGCGCGCCGACGACGGTGCCGTCCGCCATCACGGCGCTGGCGGTGCCGAGCCCGCTCTTCATGCCGGCCGCGCGTGCGCCGGTGCCGGCACCGACGCTGCCCTGCTCGACTGGGCCCGCCTTGGCGTTGCTGGCGGCGTTGTAGCCGTCTTCACACGGCTTGTCGCCGCGTCCGGGAGGGGCATCGACGTCGCCGCGCCCGAGATCGAAAATGATCGCCCCCGGAACGTGGGCGCGGCCGCCATAGGTCCATCCCTTTTCGTCGAGAAACTTCACCACGCCGCATGCGGTGTCGAGGCCGTAGATGCTGCCGCCACTGAGCGTCAGACCATGCATGACGACGCGCTGTGAATCCTGGTGCTGCGCGGTCAACAAGGCACCCAGACGTGTACCGGGTGCACCGCCGCTCGGCGACATACTCATCAGCGCACCTTCGGGGAAGATCAGTGCCGTGGTGCCGGTTTGCGCGTCCTTGCGGGTGCTGTGACCGACGAGAATCCCCGGCACGTCTGTGATCGCGTTGTTGGGGCCGGTATGCAGGTCCATTACCGGGATGGAGGCCTGCGCCTGAGCCAGCCCGATGCTTCCCAGCAAGAGGGCGTGGGCGACGAGCGCCGTCTTGAGGGTGCTGTTGAACGACATGCTGATCCTCCGTGGTGTCGTTGAAAGCCGTTCGGCGACGGTCCTGCCGGTTTATGTGAGGAGTGCTTGCGCCTCTTTCGCCACCTGCAGGAGGGCAAGGTCGCGATACCAGGGAGCACACAGATGGAGACCGAGGGGCAGGCCGGCGGCGGTGTTGCCGCATGGAATGGTGATGGCGGGGTGTCCCGACAGATTATGCGGGAAGGTGAACGGATACCACGCGCCACGAACCGTACCGCAATTGACCCCGTCGATCTCGATGTCACCGCTGGGATCGACACCGATGGGCAATGGCGGCGCGGTCAATGTCGGTGAAACCAGAATGTCAAACCGCTCGAACAGCGCCTGAAACTCGCGGAAAAGCCGCGTCCGCTCCGAAACAGCATTGGACAGATCGACGGCCGAGTAGCCGTTCCCGAGCGCGATGATGTCGGTCAGCGTCTGGCTAACGAGGTCCTCGCGGCCCTTGAGCAACGGGCCGGTGCGCGCGGCAAGGCCGACGCGCAGGATGGTCAGGAACACCGGCTCGTAGGACTTGAAGTCGATGAAGGCCTCCTCGACGATCGCGCCCGCGTCTTCCAGCTTCTTCAACGCCGCGGCGGTGATTTCGGCGGTCTCGCGCTCGACGCGTGCGCCGCCTTCGGCGATGTAGCCGACCCGCAAGCCGGAAAGCGACGTGCCGCCCTCATGCAGCAGCGTTGCCGCCTGTCCGTAGGTATCGTGGAAATCCGCCCCGCTGATAGCGTCGAACACAAGCGTTACGTCCTCGACGGTGCGCGCCATCGGCCCGACATAGGAGTTCGCGCCGAACAAATCCGGAAGCTGCAGATGCGGGATGGTGCCGAGCGACGGCTTGAAGCCAACGACGCCACAGCAGGCCGCCGGGATTCGGCTCGACCCGCCCCCATCAGTACCGAGCGAGATCGGCCCCATGCCGGTGGCGACTGCAACGGCGGAGCCGGAGCTGGACGCGCCGGGTGTCACCTTGGGATCGATAGGGTTGAGCGTGCGGCCGAACAGCGGCGAGGTCGCCGCCTGCAGGTGGCCGAATTCCGGCGTCGTCGTCTTGCCGACGAGGATCGCGCCGGCAGCCTTCGATCGCGCTACGGATACAGCATCGGTGGTTGCCACGTTGTCTTCGAACAGGCGCGAGCCCATGGTGGTGCGCACGCCGGCAGTGTTGAGCAGGTCCTTGACCGAATAGGGCACGCCATGCAGGGGCGGCAGGTCACCACCCTGCATGACCTTGTCCTCGGCGGCGCGCGCCTCCTCGAGCGCCTGGTCGCCCGTAACGGTGATGAAGGCGTTGAGATCCTTGCGGTCGTCGATGCGCCTCAGCACCGCCTCGGTCAGCTCGACCGGCGAAATCGTCTTCCGGCGGATGGCCGCAGCCATCTCGGCGGCAGTCAAGTCGGCAAGTTCGGACAAGCTTGTTCTCCTATATCATCCAACGCCCGCCATCGATCAGCAAGCTCTGGCCGGTGATGAACCGCGCCTCGTCGCTGGCGAGGAAGGCGACTGCGGCGGCAACGTCCTCCGGCTCGCCGACCATGCCGGCCGGTGTGTTGGCCTTGATGCGATCGATGACTTCCTTGGGCATCGTGTCGTGCGCGCGGGTACGGATCGCGCCGGGCGCGACCGCGTTGACCGTGACGCCGAATGGGGCAAGCTCGCGTGCCAGCGAACGGGTGAAACCGATAAGACCCATCTTGGCCGAGGCGTAGTCGACCAGCCCGGCGTCGCCGACGAAGGCGGCGTCGCTCGACATATTGACGATGCGGCCACCACGCTCGCGCATATCGGGTACCACCAGGCGCGACATGCGCATCGTACTGAACAGCGAGATTTCGAGCACGAAGCGCCAGACATCTTCGCTGGATTCATGGAACTGGGCGCTGCGGCTGCGCCCGCTCTGGCCGACATTGTTGACGACCACGTCGACCGGGCCGAACTCGCCGACGACGCGGGCGTGGAAGGTTTCCAGGGTCGCAAGGTCGGTGCAGTCGCCCTCCACAGCGAGCAGGCGAGTGGCGTTGCCGGTGGCAAGCTGGGCCTTCAACGGGTTAGCGTCGAGGTCGAGTACGGCGACCTGCGCGCCTTCCGCAAGCAGCCGTTCGGCGATACCCGCGCCAATGCCGCCGCCGCCACCGGTCACGATGGCAACCTTGTCTTTGAAGCGACCGGTCTGCAGCATGGTCGTATCCTCAGTGGAAAGTGCGGCCGCCGTCGACCGGTAGAGCCACGCCGGTGACGTAGGAGGCCTCGGCGCTCGATAGAAAGGCAATACCGGCGGCAATTTCGTCCGGATCGGCAATGCGGGCGAGCGCATAGCGTGCGCGCACAGCTTCAAGTTGCGCTTCGCCCTTTTCGCCCTCGGCGATGGAGGAACGGAACAGCGGCGTCTCGACTGCGCCGGGGCAGACGACGTTGACGCGGATGCCGGCTTCGGCGAGTTCCATCGCCAGCGCCTTGGAGAACATCTGCAAGCCGGCTTTCGACGCGGAATAGGCACTGCGGAACTTCAAAGGCTGCAATCCAGCGCCGGACGAGACGTTCACGATGGTGCCGCCGCCGGTTGCCTTGAGAAAAGGCGCGGCGGCGCGGCAGACCTTCATCGGCCCGGTCAGGTTGACAGCCATCAGCCGATCCCATGCCGCATCGGTCATGTCTTCGAGCCTGGATTCGAGATCGACGCCGGCCGAATTGACGAGGCCATCAAGCCCACCCATCTTTGCTGCGGCCTCGGCTACCGCAGTCTCAACCGACGCGGTGTTGGTCACATCGGCCACGAGCGTAACGAGGCCGTGCTGCGCCATCTCGGCCAACGCTGTCTTATCCATGTCCAGGCAGGCGACCTGCGCGCCGCCGGCAAGGAAACGCAGAACAGCCGCCTTGCCGATGCCTTTCGCGCCGCCGGTGACGAGGATGCGGCGGCCTGCGAAGGGGGGTGTCACGCAGTTGCTCCGGTCAGGCCCGGACGCATGTCCTCGACCATCTCGTCGCAGCGTCCCATCCATACATCGCCATGCTCCAGCGCGTATTTGATGAGGTTTTCCAGCACGCCGATGCGCGACGGCTGACCGATCATTTCGGGATGCATGCCGACCATCATCATGCGCTTTTCGGCGTAGAGCACGTCGAACTCTGCCTTCCACGCTTCGAGCAGCGCCGACGGGGCCTGCATGGTGCGACCGGGCAGCACGATCGAATATTGGAAGAACGGCGCGTCATCGAGCACCCAGCGGAACGGCAACTCGACGATCTTGGTCTGCTTGCCGTCGACGGTATGGATGTAGGGGGAGTCGTCGTCGAAGAAGTTGGAGGAATAATTGAAGCCGTATTCCAACATCAGCTGCATAGAGATGTCGCTGAGTTCGGCGGCGGGCGAGCGCCAGCCGCGCGGCGCGAGACCGGAGACCCGTTTGATCGTCTCGAACCCCTTTTGCATCTCCTCTCGTTCCTGCTCATGCGTCAGGTTGAGAATCCAGTTGTGGGTATAGCTGTGGTGAGCGAGCTCGTGCCCGCCTTCAAGAATACGTTCGATCAGCTCTGGGCGTTGGTCGATGATGATGCCGGGAATGAAGAAGGTGGTCTTGAGACCGTACCGCGCCAGAAGGTTGAGCACGCGATCGGTTCCGACCTTCCAGCCATAGGCTCCCTGCGACATCAGGATGGGACGTTTGGCGTAGTCGGGGTCGCGCGCGGTCCACATCGTCTCGGCATCGAGGTCGAAGGTGAGGAAAAGGGGAAAGCCCTTGCTGGTCAGATGCATACTGGTATCCGTCAAACGAAGCGGTGGAATCCGGTCCAGCGCTCTGCGACGAGCAGCACGATAGCCGTCCCGATGATAAGGAGCGTCGACACTGCGGCCACGCTCGGGTTCACGCCCATCTCCACCGAGGTGAAGATGAGGATGGGCAGGGTGGTGTCCCTCGGCCCCGCCAGGAAGATCGTTACCGGCACGTTCTCCATCGAAGTGACGAAGGAGAACAGCGCGCCGGCAACGAGGCCCGGTTTGATGAGCGGCAATGTCACCAGCCGAAAGGTAGTGATGCCGCCTGCTCCCAGCACGCGCGCCGCCTCTTCGACAGAAAGATCGAGGCCTGAGAGGCTCGCGAGCGCCGAGCGCACGATGTAGGGAACGGTGATGACGACATGGGCGATCAGCAGCACCCAGAAGCTGCCGCGCATGCCGACCAGCGTAAAATATTGCAGTAGCGCCACGCCTATCACCACCGACGGGATGATGAGAGGCGCCATCAACAGGGAAGTCAGAGCCTCGGAAACAGGTATCATCTTGCGGAAAATGGCATAGGAGGCGGCGACGCCCAGCACCAGAGAGATGACGGTCGACCCGACGGCAAGGACAAGGCTGTTCCAGATCGCGTCGATGTAGGTACGATCGGTCAGCACTTCCTTGAACCAGTCCAGCGTCCAGCCTTGCGGCGGAATCGTCAGGTACGAGGTCTCGCTGAACGAGGCGAGCATCACCACGATCACTGGAACCTGCAGGAACAGGATCACGAGCAGCGCGAGCGAGGAAACGGCAAAACCGGGTTGTTGTTCGTTCATGCCAAACCCGCCCAGCGTTTGGTCATCCGGCTGGAAATCCAGATGATAAGGATGGTGGAGATTGCCAGCGCGAATGACAGCGCCGAGCCGCTCGGCCAGTCGAGAAGCTGCATGTACTCGTCATAGATAAGCGTCGCCATGACTTGATAGGTCGGCCCGCCGAGCATACGCGGAGTCACCAGCGCGCTGATGGTGAGCACGAAGACGAGGATCGAGCCGGCGATGATGCCGGGCGCGGTCAGCGGCAGCGTTACCGAACGGAAGACGTGCAGGCGGCTGGAGCCGAGAGTCGAAGCTGCCGCCTCAACGTCCCTCGGCACGTTCTGCAACGCTGCTACCAGCATCAGCACCATGAAGGGCAGGTAGATGTGGGTGAGGCCGATCATCAGGCCGGTCATGTTGAACATCAGCTTCAGCGGCTTCTCGATCAAGCCGATGTCGATCAACAGGTTGTTGACGACGCCGCGATTAGTCAGAAGCACGATCCAGCCGAACGAGCGCACAACGAGATTGAGCATCAGCGGAAAGATGACCAGCAGCGTCAGCGCCAGCCGCCAGCGCGGGTTGCCGCGTACAATCAGATAGGCGACCGGATATCCGAGCAGCAGGCAACTCGCCGTGACTGCGGCGCCGAGGCCGATCGTGCGCAGCACCACTTCGAGATAGAACTCGTCGGTGACGATGCGGGCATAATTGGCGAGCGTCCACGAATCCCGAGCTATGCCGCTGCCCGGCTGGTATTCCTGAAAGCTCGTCGGCAGCAGTAGAAGCAGCGGAACGACAAAGGCGGCCACCAGCACGAACAGCAGCGGCGAGAGCAGCAGAATTCCGGTGCGCATCGACTTCATGCGCTTTTCCCGCCAGGCAGGATAATGATGTCCTGTGGTCTGATGTGGGCGAAAACGGCCTCACCATGGGCAAGGGTCGCCGCATTGCCGGAGGAAGGGACCTCGACGACGATTTCAGACGACGTGCCTAGCCGGACGACATACTGCACCTGCGCGCCGGAAAAGGAACGTAGCGCGATGGTTCCGGGAACGGCCTCCCCGTCCTTGCCTACCTCGCGGGACAGGGTCACGGCTTCCTGACGGATGAACACCTCGACGGCCTCGCCATTCTTTGCGGTGAGGTTCGTCGGGCGCAGCACCAGTCCGCCCGGAAGCTCCACCGTTCCGCCCTTGACCGTCGCGGCGAGCCGGTTCGGCTTGCCGATGAAGCCGGCGACGAAGGCGGTGGCCGGACGATGGTAAATCTCTTCCGGTGAAGCGAATTGCTGGATGACGCCATCATTCATGACGCAGACTCGGTCCGACAGCGACAGCGCTTCGGCCTGATCGTGGGTAACGAACAGTGTCGTGATTTTGAGGTCGCTCTGCAGCCGCTTGAGCTCGATCTGCATCTCGTCGCGCAGCTTGGCGTCCAGATTGGACAGCGGTTCGTCGAACAGAAGCACGCTCGGACGCGGTGCGATAGCACGCGCCATAGCGACGCGCTGCTGCTGGCCACCGGAAAGCTGGCGCGGATAGCGCTCGCCGTAGCCGGCAAGCCGTACCAGGGCGAGCGCTTCCTCGACCCGCGTAGTCAGCGCGGGCCCGCTTTCGCCCTTGCGGCGCAAGCCGAAGGCGACGTTCTCGAACACGGTCATGTGCGGAAACAGCGCATAGGATTGGAACACCAGCCCGACATTGCGCTTGTTGGGTGGCAGTCGGGTGATATCGCGGCCGCCGACAGTAATGGTCCCGGCGCTCGGCTCTATCAGCCCGGCCACCATGCGCAGGATTGTCGTCTTGCCGCAGCCCGATGGCCCCAGCAGCGACACGAACTCACCTTCGGCGATCTCCAGCGACACGTCCTTCACTACGGACACCTTGCCGTAGCGCTTCACGAGATGCTCTAGGGAAACGTTGCTCATTCGACCTCAGAGGATTGCCCTGAACCGCATCGGGGCATCAAGCCGGAGGGGAGTGTCTGCCTCCGGCAAACGTTGGCTGGAACGGGGCTACCACCGCGTATCAGGGCGATCCCGAACTCTGGCGAACCGGTCTTAGCGCAGAACTTCGCGCTGCCAGCGGCGGGTCCACTCGGGGAGGCGTTTGGCCATCTCATCAGGTTTCAGGAACAGCATCTTATCCAGCGCTTCGCCGGTCGGAACGATGGCCGAGATTTCGTCCGAAAGCTTGACGTTTTTGTTGACCGGACCGATGAACTGGTGCTCCGAGAAGCACTTCTGGTTGTCGGCGTCGAGGATGGTGTCGATGAACTTGAGCGCCAGCTCTTCCTGCTCGGTACCCTTGGGAATCGAGACGGTCGGGCGGATGGCGACCGCGCCCTCGACAGGGTAGGCGGCCGCGAGCGGCAGGCCTTTGGCGGCGGCGATGCCGGCGCGATCCGGATACCATACGGCGATATCGATCTCGTCGCGCTCGAACAGTGCAACCACCTGATCGGCCTGCGCGTAGAGCAGCACGGAGGATTTGGCCAGCGGCTTGATCTTTTCGATACCCGGCGTGATGTCGTCGATCGTGCCGCCTTCCATCTCGTTGACAGCGGCGAGGAACTGCCAACCGCTGGTGCCGGAAACGTCGCCAATGGTGACGCGGCCTTCATATTTCGGGTCGAACAGGTCTTTCCACGACGTTGGCGGCGTGGTGATCTTGTCCTTGTTGTAGATGATGGTGGTCGCGCCCAGCATGGCGGCGACATAGGCGTCATTCGCGCCCCATGCGCCCTCGATGATCTCCGGCGCATTGCTCAGCTTGGAACGGTCAAGCGGCACCAGCAGGTCTTCGTTTGCCATCTGCACGGCGAAGGCGTCATCCGCGAAGACGACATCCATGTCCGATTGGCCGGCGGTCGCGCGCACGGAAGCCGCATGCTGCGACGAACTGCCAAGCTTCATGACGACGTCGGCCCCGGTGGCCTTCTTGAACGGCTCGACATAGCAGGCTTTCACATTGTCCGCGAAGGAACCGCCGAACGAACCCACGACGAGTTCGGCCGCCGATGCGACGCTCGATACGGCGACAAGGGCAGCGACTGCCGTTGCGGCTGCGAGGTAGGAATACGATCTCATAGACAAGCTCCCATTAAGAATGCGGGTCGCCCTTTCGGTCACGCATCATTCCAAAAAGGCTAGCATCAGGGATCTTATCTTTCAAGAAAGATATATTAAAGATAATCTAACTTGCGTATGAGAGTTTTGACGCAGCGGCGAAAGGCGCGTCTGCTGCCGGACACGGAAACGCCCGTTAGGGAGGCCGATCTTTGAGCAAGGCCGAAATTCGGTATTGGGAACTGGACCGCGTCGGACGCGGCATGGCGCTCTGGCAACGGGAGAGGCCGGACATCGATTGCAGTGGCAAGGCGGTGGTCGGGCGCATTCTGCATTTGCACGATATCATCCTGCGCGCGGTTGATCGGGCACTTGCGCCGCACGGGCTGAAATATCCGACCTACGCCGTGCTCGCGACCATCCGCGCTTATGGCGCGCCCTACCGCATGTCACCGAGCGACCTGCTTTCCACCCTGCTTCTGTCCTCAGGCGGCCTATCGAACCTGCTGCGCCGTATGGAAGAGGACGGCCTCATCCGGCGCATGGCTGACAAACGCGACGGTCGCGGTGTGATCGTCGAACTGACCGAAAAGGGAATCGCCGCCGCCGACGCCAGCATGGCCGACCATGCTGCGGTCGAGCGTGAACTCTCCGCCTGCCTTCCGCCCGAACTGCACGAAACCGTAGCGCGCGGGCTCGGACTGATGATCACGGTCGCCGAGCGCTGAGACGAGCACGCGATGCGACGCTTGAAGAACGTTGTCAATGTCGACGAGGTAAGGCTGGCGGCGCGGCGCTATCTGCCGGGGTTCCTCTACGACTTCATAGAAGGCGGCGTCGATGGCGAGGAAGGGCTCGCTCGAAACGAATCGGCCTTTTCGCAACATTCTCTGATGCCGCGCTATTTGATTGACGTTTCCCGACGCAACACGGCAACGAAGTTGTTCGGCCGCAGTTACGCCATGCCCTTCGGCATTTCGCCGACCGGACCGGCGGCGCTGTTCCGCCCCGATGCCGACCTGCTGCTTGCCCGCGCTGCGGCGGACGCCAACGTGCCTTTCATTCTGTCAGGCGCCGCTGGCGCAGCGCTGGAGGATATCCACGCCGTCGCTCCCGGTCGCAACTGGTTTCAGCTCTACACAGCGCGCGAACGGCAAATCTCCCATGACCAGATTCGGCGTGCCGCCGACGTCGGGATGGACGTTTTGGTCGTCACCGTCGACACGCCGGTCACGCCGAAGCGCGAACGACACCTACGTAACCGCATCAGTGTCCCCTTTGAAATTACACCCGGCATCGTCCTACGCATGACGAGGGAGTTGCTGATGCATCCGACATGGTTCGCACGCTTCTTCGCCAGTGGCGGCATGCCGGCCATGGCCAATTGGACGGCCTATATGTCTGCTGGTGCTTCGGCAGCTGAAAGCGCCACATTCTTCTTCAATCAGGCGTTTGTTCCCGGTGATGTCGGTACGCCGAGCTGGCGAGATCTGGAGACCTATCGCAACCTCTGGAAAGGCACGCTCGTCGTGAAGGGTTTTCTCCACCCTGACGACGCAGTGCGCGCGGCAGACATCGGATGCGACGGCTTGATCGTTTCCAACCATGGCGGCAAGGCGCTGGATCGCGCGCCCGCCTCGCTCGACGCGTTACCAGCGATCAAAAAGGCGGTAGGCGGCCGTATGACGCTGATGCTCGACAGCGGAGTACGACGAGGATCGGATGTGGTGATCGCCCTGTGTCTTGGGGCGGACTTCGTCTTCGCAGGGCGGCCGACATTATACGGGGTCGCTATCGGGGGACAGGCCGGTGCGAAGAAGGTGCTGGACATCATTGCCCATGAGATCGATCTGATCATGGCAACGATAGGCTGTGACTCCACCGACCGGCTTGATGAACATTTTCTCACGGAGGAGACGAAGCGGTGAGAGTGCGCCGAGTGCTCCGGTCGCAGATCGAAGTGCCGCCGGCGAAGCTGGCTCAACTTGCCCATCTCATTGGTCCTGTTCTCAAGATTGCGCTTCAACAGCAGCAATCCTTCAAAACAGAAGCGTCACCCGCAAACCTCCATACCATCTGCCGCGTCAGCGGCTTCGTTCAATTCTAATCTCAACAAGCCTTAACCAAGATCAATCCTCCGCTACGTCCCGGTCGGCCAGTCGAATGTGGCAGCAGCCGGATCCGTGTCCCGGCCGCCAGGTGATATTCTCGAAACGGACGCCCGTCGCCTCGAACAGGCCCCGGTCGAACGCACCGGCAATGCGGCACAGAACCGTCAGCCTTTCCTCGCCGACGCCGGCTTCCACCCAGGCGTCCTTCAAAGGGCACCGCTTGACGCGGAAAGCAATGTGCGTGTCGCCGCGCTCCACTTCCGTCGGATACATGCGACCGCCATCGGGGCTGGCCGCCAGGAAAGCCTCGCCGATCGCGCGAGCGTCGTTCGCCCCGAAGCCGGCGAAGGCGGATGAGGCGACCTCCCGTCCACGCTTCGCTATCGCACGGGTCATGAGGGCTTCGGCCTCCGCGAGGCCGACCGCTGCCTCCAATTCATCGAGAAAAAGCCGATAGAGGTCAGCTCGGTTGCGGAACGCCGCATCGAGCTCCCGTGACAGCATCTCGATGCGCTGGTCGGTCATGGTGGTGTCCCTCCCGAGACGGCGGATGCGGGCAGGCGCGGGATTGCCGCGACCAGTGCCGCCGCGGCAGCCGACTGCGGAGCCGTGATCACGTCGTGCGCCGTTCCGGTTTCGACGATACGCCCTTGGTCCATGACGGCCACCCGATGGGCGATGGTTCGGACCACGGCGAGATCGTGGGTGACGAAGAGATAGCTCGTGCCGTCCCGCTCCTGGATTCCGATGAGCAGATTGAGGATCTGCCGGCGCGTGGCGACGTCGAGCGCCGAAACGGCTTCGTCCAGCACGATCAGGGAAGGCTTGGAGGCGATGGCGCGCGCGATCGCCACGCGCTGCCGCTGTCCCCCGGAGATCTCATGGATCGGACGTGAAGCGAAATCGTAGGGCAGTCCGACGCGATCGAGCAGCGCGGCGATGGCGCGGGGCCGCTCGGCGCGGCTGGCGATGCGGTGGATGCGCAGCGGATCGGCAAGTACCCGGCCGACAGTGGCGCGCGGGTTGAAGGCGGCGTGCGGATCCTGGAACACCATCTGAAGCCGGGCGCGCGTGCGGCGCAGGGCGGTGCCGCGCAGCGCCAGCAGGTCCGCGCCTTCGAAGCGCACGCTTCCGCCGTCGGGCTCGGTCAGGCGTAGAACGATACGGGCAAGCGTCGACTTGCCGCTGCCGGATGCCCCGACCAGGGCGAGAGTTTCACCCGGCCGGATCGTCAGGTCGACACCGGCAAGCGCCGTGATCGTCCGCCCGGAGCGCCGGAAGCTCTTGGCCAGCCCCCCGATATCGAGCAGTGGTTCGCTCATCGACCCGTCTCCGGAGCGCTGCGCCACGGCGTGTCCGCGTATGCCTCGACCAACGGTCGCGTGTAAGCGGCGCGCGGCGAGCCGATGACGTCTTCCGTCGGTCCGGCCTCGACGAGATGACCGTTGCGCAAGACCAGAATGCGCCGGGCGAGCTGTGCCGCAAGGGCGATATCATGGGTTATGAAGAGGAGCGACATGCCTTCCACCGCCACGATCTCGCGGATCAGCGAGACGATGCCGGCCTGGACGACGGTGTCGAGCGCGCTCGTCGCTTCATCGGTGATCAGTAGCCTCGGTCCCGCCGCAATGGCCGCGGCGATCGCGACGCGCTGCTTCTGGCCCCCCGAGAGCTGGTGTGGATAGGCCTTCGCGAGAGATGCCGGATCCGGCAGGCTGACCCGCGCCAGCAATCGCTCGGCATGGGTGAAGGCCTCACGCCACCGCATCCCAAGATGGGCGCGCGCGACTTCCGCGACCTGCTCGCCGACCGTGAGCACGGGATCGAGGCTCGCGGCGGGATCCTGGAACACGAAGCCGATGTCCCTGCCAAGGACCGGACCTTTGTCGAACAGAGGCCAGGCAAGCCGGCCGCCCATGCGCGCTTCGGGCGGCAGCAGGTCCGCGATCGCCCGGGCAAGCGTGCTCTTGCCCGAACCGCTTTCGCCGATGACGGCGATGCATTCGCCCTCCTCGACGTCGAGATCGATCCGGGACAGAGCCGTCACGTCGCGGTCGCCGCGGCGATAGGCGACTTGCAGGTCCGATACGGCAAGAAGAGGCATCAGGCGTATCTCCGCTTTGCGGCGGACGCTTCGACCAGGCCTTCGCCGAAGAGATAAACGCCGAGCACCGCGGTGACGAGGGCAAGGCCGGGGATGATCGACAGATAGGGCGCGGAGCGCAGAACCGTGCGGCCTTCGGCGATCATGCTGCCCCAAGTCACCCGGTTGGGATCGCCGAGCCCGAGGAAGGAGAGGGCGGCCTCGGTGAGAATTGCCCCGGCCACGATCATCGAGGACAAGGCGAGCACCGGCGGTAGTGCATTGGGCAGGATCTCGCGAAAGGCAATCGTCAGCGGATGCATGCCGATGACGCGGTTGCCAGCGACATAATCGCGTTCGCGGATCGACAGCACCTCGGCGCGGGCAATCCGGGCAGGGCCGGTCCAGGCGCCAAGCGCGATCGCGACCACCACGACCGCAAGCGAAGGACCGGCGACGCTGACGAAGGCGAGAGCCAGAAGGAAGCCAGGCACCGTCTGAAAGGCGTCGGTGATGCGCATGAGCAGTTCGTCGACAAGGCCTCCGGCGAACCCGGCCAATGTGCCGATCACCGCGCCGACGGCGATGGCCGCCGCCGCGGCGGCGAGGCTCACGGCCAGGGAGGTTCGGGCGCCGTGGACGAGACCGGCGAGGACATCCCGACCGAGCCTGTCCGTGCCGAGGGGATGGGCGGCGTCCTGGAAGGGGCCGAGCAGGGCGGGCCCCGCAATCGACAGCGGGTCGCGGGGAAAGAGGTAAGGAGCGCCAACGGCGAGGGCGGCCAGGACAAGAAGGATCAGCGTTCCCGCCAGGCCTTCAGGCGTGCGGAGAAGCCGCACGGTCATGGCGTCGCCTCGTCGGCGCCGACGCGCGGATCGAGAAGCGCATAGACGATGTCGACGGCGAGATTGACGAGGATCACCAGGACAGCGCTGATCAGGATGATGCCGAGCAGGAGCGGGGCATCGCGAGACGCGACGGCTTCCTGCGCGAGCCTTCCGATCCCGGGCACGGCGAACACGCTCTCGATCACCACGCTGCCGCCCAGCATCGATGCCGATTGGAGGCCGAGCATGGTGACGAGCGGCAGGAGGGCGTTGCGGGCGACATGGCGCAGGATCAGTCGCTGGCGCGAAATGCCGCGCGCCTTTGCGGCGGCGATGAAGTCCATCCGCCAGATCTCCGCCATGCCCGACCGCATCATCCGCAAATAAAGCGCGAGATAGATGAAGCCGAGGGCGGCGACGGGAAGGACCAGATGCCGGGCGATGTCCAAGGCCCGCTCGAACCCCGTCTTGCCCGAAGCAATCGTTTCGATACCACCGATCGGCAGCCAGCGGAGCTGGATCGAGAAGATAACGATCAGAACGAGCCCGAGCCAGAAACCCGGCACGGCATAAAGGGCGAGCGAAGCGAGGGACAGGGTCCGGTCGCGCAAGGAGCCGGGGCGAGCGCCGGCGACAATGCCGAGAAGCGTACCGAGCCCGAAGGAGAGCGCCGTTGCCGAGCCCATCAGGAGAAAGGTGGTGGGCAACCGTTCGACGATGACGTCCAGGATGGGACGGGAAAAGCTGACGGACCAGCCGAGATCACCGCGCAGGAGCGCCCACAGGTAAGTTGCAAAACGCGTCGTCGGTGATTGGTCGAGTCCCCATTGGCGACGCAGCTCCTCGATCAGCCCGGCATCGCCTCCGACGGAGACCGCATAGGCGTCGACTGCATCGCCGGGAGCTGCCTCGAGCAGCAGGAACGTGCCGGCGATAACGATCAGGAGCACCGGCACGGCGCCGAGCAGGCGACGTCTCAGGAGGATAAGCGCGCGTTTCACGCTGCGAGCCAGGTATCCGCCCAGTTCGAAACGGCCCAGCGCGGATTATTGGAAACGTTCCTGACGACGCTGCGGGCAACCGTCGTGAAGCCCCACTCGGCAACGTTGATGAGCGGAAGGTCCGCGGCGACTTTCGCCTGGAAGTCGCGATAGAGCGCAATGCGCGCTTGCGGATCGAGCGTCTGCGCAGCTTCGGTGATGATGCCGTCGAGTTCGCGGTTGGCATAGCCCCCCTGGTTGGAAAACGGGACGCCTGCCGGAATACCGCTTTCCACAAGAATGGTCGTCGAGATCGCCGGGTCGCCCCGGAAGACAGGGGGAGCGACGGCAAGGTCGAAGGCGTGGTCGGTGTAGACCGCCTTCTGGTGCCCGGCCGAGTCGTTGTTGACGAGTTCCGCGGCAATGCCGATCTGCGCCAGCGCTTGACGAAGATAGTCGCCGAACTGCCTGGTTTCGTTAAAGTAAGGAGCCGGCAGCAGCTTCAGTCTGAATCGCGTCCCGTCGGCGCCGCGCGGATAGCCGGCTTCGTCGAGAAGGGCGTTCGCCTTGGCGACATCGAAGGCATAGGTCGGCACGTCCGGCGTGTAGAATTGCTTGTCGTTGCGCGGCACCGGCCCGGTCGCAGCGGCCGCGTAGCCGAGGAAGATGGTCTTGACGACGAATTCCTTGTCGATCGCATGGGCGATCGCCTGGCGCACCCTGAGATCGGCAAGTTCCTTCCGGCGGTGATTGATCTCGACGACGAGCTGGTAGGTCAGCGCTTCGTAGCCGCGCGTGACGACATCGATGCCGGGCACTTTGGAGATGCGATCGAGGTCGGCCAGGGGTACGGCCGAGAAGGCGGCAAGATGGATCTCTTCGGCCTCGAGCGCACCGGCCGCGGCAGCGCGGTCCGGCAGAACCCTGTAGATGATCTCGTCGAGATAGGGCTCCCTCTCCTGCCAATAGTCGGCGTATCGCTCAAGCCGATAGAACTCGCCAGCCCTGTGCTCGGCAAACCTGTAAGGTCCAGTGCCGATGGGCGCGATGTTGGCTGGGTTGGTTGCTATGTCGGTGCCGTCGTAAACATGCTTCGGTACGACGCTGGTGAGCGCCGGCAACGCGTTCCGGATGAGTTGGAACGGCGTCGGACTGGCAAACCGGAATACAGCAGTGTGGTCGTCGGGCGTCTCGACCGTCTCCAGATCCTTGAACACGACGCGGCCGAGATTCTGCAGGGGTTTCCAGAGGTTGAGGGCCGAGAAGGCGACATCGGCCGACGTGAAGGGCTTGGCATCGTGCCATTTCACGCCGCTGCGAAGCTTGAAGGTCGCGGAGCGGCCGTCAGGCGCGCCTTCCCATGCGAGGGCGAGGCGTGGCGACAGCCCCTCCTTGCCGTCGAAGGAGGCTTCGGCCAAGGGCTCGACCACCTTGCTGGAGACGAAGAATACTCCGTTCGACGCGACGATAGCCGGATTGAGGTTGCGCGGTTCGGAATCAGCCGCGACGACCAGGCGCCCGCCGCGTTGCGGCTCTTCGGCGCTTGCGATCCTCGGCAGGGCCGTCGAGGCCAGAAGTGCCGTACCGCCTTGGAGTAGCACGCGTCGTGAAACACCACTCGAACTCATTTCCTTGCTTCCTCCATGGCGGACGCACGCTACGTTTCAGCATGTGTTCCAGCCAAGCATAGCATTCCTGGACACGCCGAAACGGCGAAAATCATTGCCACTTCCTGTCGCCTTGTTGCAACGGTGGGAATTGGGCCACAGCCGGATGGACGCTGCGTCTGGGGAACAGAAGGAGCCAGGGCCGATCAACCTGCAGAAACGCAAATCCGAGGGGGGAAGGGGTTGACGGAAGGATTTTGCGTCCAACCTTTCAACAATGGAATGACCGTAGCATCCGTTTCTCTACCGTTTCGATAGAGTATGGAGAAATCCACGGAGGCAGACATGATCCATTACCCGCGGACGCTTCTCGCCGGTTTCCTGGCCGGCGCGTTCCAGCTAGGAGCCCTGGGATATGCCCTAGCCGACACGACGCTGCTCAACGTTTCCTATGATCCCACGCGCGAACTCTACAAGGAATTCAACGAGGCCTTCGCCAGGAAGTGGAAGGCCGACACAGGCGAGACCGTGACCATCCGGAGTTCGCATGGCGGGTCTGGCAAGCAGGCGCGCGCCGTGATCGACGGGCTCGATGCGGATGTCGTGACATTGGCGCTGGAAAGCGACATCAATGCCATTGTCGAAAACGCGAAGAAGATCTCGCCGGACTGGCGAGGCAGGCTGCCCAACAACTCCTCGCCCTATACGTCGACGATCATTTTCCTCGTGCGCAAAGGTAATCCGAAAGGCATCGCGGATTGGGGCGATCTCGTGAAGGAGGGCGTGCAGGTCATCACGCCCAATCCGAAGACGTCGGGCGGCGCACGCTGGAACTATCTTGCCGCATGGTCGTGGGCCAACACGCAGTACGGTGGCGACGAAACCAAGATCAGGGAATATATCGGCAATCTGTTCGCGCATGTTCCGGTCCTGGATACGGGCGCTCGCGGGTCGACGGTGACCTTCGCCGAACGCGGCTTGGGCGATGTGCTGCTGGCCTGGGAGAATGAGGCCTATCTGGCGCTCGACGAGTTCGGCGCCGAGAAGTTCGACATCGTGATCCCGCCGACCTCTATCCTGGCGGAGCCGCCCGTGGCCGTGGTCGACGGCAATGTCGATGCGAAGGGCACTCGCAAGGTGGCGCAGGCCTATCTGGAGTATCTCTATTCCGAAGAAGGTCAGCGGCTCGCCGCGAAGCACCACTATCGCCCGTCCAAACCGGAACTGGTGCCGGCCGAGGAACTGCAGAAGCTTCCGGAGATCAAGCTTGTGTCCATCGACGACCCGATCTTCGGCGGTTGGAAGAAAGCCCAGCCCTACCATTTCGGCGAAGGGGGCGTGTTCGACCAGATCTACAAGCCGGCAAGATAAAAGTACGGGCACCGATGGCCACAGCACCCGCGGCGGCGGGGGAGGGCTTCAGAACGCCGAGCGTCATTCCGGGTTTCGGATTGACGCTCGGCTTCTCGCTTGCCTACCTCGCCCTCATCATCCTGATCCCGCTTTCCGGTCTCGCCTGGCGATCGGCCTCCCTCGGCTGGGCCGAGTTCTGGTCGATTGCGACTGGCCCACGTACGTTGGCGGCCTTGAAGATCAGCTTCGGCGCCTCGCTGATCGCGGCGGCCGTCAATGTGGTATTCGGGACGATCGTCGCTTGGGTCCTGGTCCGTTACGAATTCCCCGGCCGGCGTGTCGTCGATGCCATGGTGGATTTGCCCTTCGCGCTTCCCACGGCCGTTGCCGGCATCGCGCTCACGACGCTTTACGCTCCTAACGGATGGATCGGCAGCTTGCTCGACCCGCTCGGCATCAAGGTCGCCTACACTCCGCTCGGCATCGTCATCGCCTTGATCTTCATCGGCCTGCCTTTCGTCGTGCGCACGGTTCAGCCGGTCATGGAAGAGATCGACAGGGAAGTTGAGGAAGCCGCCGCCACGCTCGGCGCAAACCGCTTCCAGACGGTAACGCGCGTGCTGGCACCCGGTCTGATGCCGGCCGTCATCACCGGTTTCGCCCTGGCCTTCGCGCGCGCCGTCGGGGAATACGGCTCCGTCATCTTCATCGCTGGCAATCTGCCTTACGTATCCGAGATCGCGCCGTTGCTCATCGTCATCAGGCTTGAAGAGTACGACTATGCCGGCGCGACAGCGGTCGCCGCGATCATGCTGATCATCGCCTTCGTCATGCTTCTCGTGATCAATCTTCTCCAATCGTGGAGCCGTCGGCGCTATGGCTGATCTCAGGGGCTATTACGACAATCCGGAAGTCGCCGAGGCAGCCTCGCCTATAACCGAAGGGCCGTTTGCGCGGCTGGCATTGATGCTGACGGCGTTCGCCTTTCTCGGCATCTTCCTTCTCCTGCCCCTCATCGTCGTCTTCATCGAAGCCTTCGCCAAGGGCACGGAAACTTATTTCTCGGCGCTTGCCGATAGCGACACGGTGTCCGCGATCCGCCTGACGCTGTTGGTGGCGGCGATTTCGGTGCCGCTCAATATGGCGTTCGGCGTGGCCGCCGCCTGGGCGATCGCCAAGTTCGAATTCAAGGGCAAGGCCTTCCTGATCACATTGATCGACCTGCCGTTCTCCGTCTCGCCGGTGATCTCGGGTCTCGTCTACGTGCTTCTCTTCGGCGCCGGCAGCCTTCTTGGACCTTGGCTGAAGGCACACGGCATCGAGATATTGTTCGCGGTCCCTGGCATCGTGCTCGCCACCATCTTCGTCACCTTTCCCTTCGTCGCGCGTGAACTGATCCCGCTGATGCAGGAGCAGGGGACAGGCGACGAAGAGGCGGCGCTGTCGCTCGGCGCCAGCGGCTGGCAGACCTTCTGGTACGTCACCCTGCCGAACATCAAATGGGGCCTGCTCTACGGAGTGTTGCTGTGCAATGCGCGGGCCATGGGCGAATTCGGAGCCGTTTCGGTTGTCTCCGGCCACATACGCGGCCTGACCAACACCATGCCTCTCCATGTCGAGATACTTTATAACGAGTATAATGCGGCCGGCGCCTTTGCCGTCGCTTCGCTGCTTGCCGGTCTGGCGCTGGTCACGCTCGTTCTGAAGACGTTGCTCGAGATGCGCTACGGCCACGCAATCGCCGCCAACCGCGGCCACTGAAGAGGAATTTCCGCCGCATGGAAGTACGCGTCGTCAACGTGCGCAAGGAATTCGAGCGGTTCGCAGCGCTCCACGATGTTTCGCTCGATATACGCTCGGGCGAGCTCATCGCCTTGCTGGGACCATCCGGTTCCGGCAAGACGACGCTTCTGCGCCTGATCGCGGGACTCGAGCGGCCGACTAGCGGGGCAATCTTCTTCGGCGAGGAAGACGCCTCGCACAAAACCGTCCAGGAACGCAATGTCGGTTTCGTCTTCCAGCATTACGCGCTGTTCCGCCACATGACGGTGCTGGAAAATATCGGCTTCGGCTTGAAAGTGCGAAAGAGAGAGCGTCCTTCCGATGCGGAGATCCGCCGACGCGCTTCGGAGCTGCTCGACCTCGTCCAGCTTTCCGGCCTGGAGAAACGGTACCCCGCCCAGCTTTCGGGCGGGCAGCGCCAACGCGTGGCGCTCGCGCGAGCACTTGCGATCGAGCCGAGGGTTCTGCTCCTCGACGAGCCGTTCGGCGCGCTCGACGCCCAGGTGCGGCGCGAGCTCCGCCGTTGGTTGCGCCAACTTCATGACCGCATAGGACATACGACCGTTTTCGTGACGCACGATCAGGAGGAAGCGCTCGAACTGGCCGACCGTGTGGTCGTGATGAGCCAGGGCGCCATCGAGCAGGTTGGCACGGCCGACGAGGTCTACGACACCCCCAATTCGCCCTTCGTCTATGGCTTCATCGGTGATTCCAGTTCGCTGCCGGTCAAGGTCGAAGGCGGCGAGGTGTGGATCGCCGATCGCCCGCTCGGCCTCCCGGCACCGGATCTTCCGGCCGGCGAAGCGCTGCTCTTCTTCCGCCCTCATGATATCGAATTGGTTGAAGGCTGCAGCGGCTGCATTGCCGGCACCGTGGCCACAAGCCACCGTTTCGCCGCGACGCGGCGGGTCGAGCTGGAGGTCGGCGGCGCCCGGCAGCGCGTCGAAATCGAACTGCCGGTGGACCATCCGGCGGCACAAAAAAGCCGCCTCGCTTTCCGGCCGAAGAAGTGGAAGCTGTTTCCGGTCGCGGGAGCGGGTTAGGCGGGTTCGACCAGATATGATCCTTTCCAGCTGCTCTAGCCATGCCTGCTGAACGACCGCTTTGCGCCTCATTCAGTCATGAGGTAGCACTGCACGTCTCCCGCAACCGGCCATTAACGTCGGTGAGGCCATCAGAAGGAAGTTCAACCATAACGCGCTGCCAGCGTGTTCAGATGGCGGGCATCCACATGATCCATCATCATCACGGCGAGCGCGCTCCCGGCAGATCGGGTATCCTCTATCGTCATCGATGAGAAAAAGATCAGAGCGTCATGTTTGCCTCGAGTGTGATTCAACTTGCGTAAGCAGCTTTAGTGCAACGAGAATAGGGCGCACAACATTCGGCATCAGATAGCTGTGCTCAAAGGGTTCTCTCCCGAAGCTTGGAAGCTGCCGATCGCGTCCTCGCGATGAAAGAAGCCACTTCCATAAATTGAAAACCTCGCTAGTCTCACCACTGGGGGACTTAATAGTGGGTTCGGATTCCGATTCGGCGCTTAATGGGAGCGCTTCAGAGGGCGGGCATGGCGTAGTCAGCATCCTTGCAGATGTAGCCTGCTCCTTCACGTACGCGTCTTATCAGAACGCGGTTCCCGTCGTTCGTTCGATCAGTATCGAGAACTCTTCGCAGCGACACTTCGAGAAGCTGCGGGTTGAAATGTCATCGACGCCGCCGTTCTTGCATTCCAAGACTTGGATGATCGACCGTCTCGTTCCGGGGGATCGATTGCCACTGGCCGATCGAAAGGTGGAGTTGGACGCGGGGTACCTCGCAGGCCTCAACGAGGCCGAGCGTGGCGAGATCACGCTTAGGCTGCTTGCGGGAACGGAGGTATTGGACGAGCGCCGCCAATCCGTCAGGCTTCTCGCGCGTGACGAGTGGGGCGGTGTCGCCGACATGGCGCAATTGCTGCCAGCCTTCGTCATGCCGAACGACCCCGCAACATCGGCAATCCTGCGAAAGGCGGCGGACCGGCTTGCAGCGCACGGCCATTCGTCGGGACTGGACGGCTATCAGTCGCAGGACCCGCAGCGCGCCTACATGCTGACCGCGGCGATATACTCCGCAATTGCCGCGATGGGGCTCCATTATGCCGAACCGCCGGCCAGTTTCGAGAGCCGTGGCCAGAAGGTCAGACGCCCCGGCACGATCGCGGAGGAGATGCTCGCGACATGCCTGGACACGACGCTTCTGTTCTGCGCCGCCTTGGAGGCGTCGGGGCTGCATCCCGTCATCCTGATGTTCGACGGGCATGCTGCGGCAGGCGTGTGGCTCGCCAAGCGCACCTTCGGCAACGCCATCGAAACCGACCAGATGGAGGTGCGCAAGGCGTTGGCGGCCCGCGAACTAATCGTCTTCGAGACGACTGGCGTTACGCATCGACCTGCCATGACAATGGAGGCGGCCCACCGCGTCCTCGACAGGCGCCTCGCCGAGGAGGAAACGAACGCCTTCGTGGCGGCAATCGACGTGAGGCGCGCGCGAAGCGGCGGGATTACGCCGCTGGCTTCTCATGAACCCCTTCGGCGCTCGACGCCGGACGAGGAACTCCCGCCGGTGGCGGACCTACCGCTGCCCCAGCCGCCTTCGCTCGGCGCCTTGCCGAGCGATATGGTGGAGGAAAAACCCACGACCGCGGCGGGCCGGATCGACCGCTGGCAGAAGAAGCTGCTCGACCTGACGCTCCGCAACCGTCTCCTCAACTTTCCGGAGTCGAAGAAGACGATTCCGTTCCTGTGCACCGACGTGGCCTACCTTGAGGATAGACTCGCCACCGGCGCGGCGATCCGCGTCATCTCGCTGCCGGAGCAGAACCCGCTCGGCAAGCGCGACGCAGCCCTCTATCGCGACCTGCACGGTCGCGACCTCCAACGCACCTTTGCGGCGGAGGCCCTGCTCCGGGACGAGTTGCCCTCGCCCCTCGACGCCAAGCAGCTCGAAGCCCGTCTGATCGACCTCTATCGACAGGTTCGCAACGACTTTGCCGAGGGCGGCGCCAATACGCTTTTCCTGGCGGTGGGGTTCCTGCGCTGGAAGAAGAAGCCGGACGATGAGCGCAGCTACCGGGCACCCCTTCTGCTCGTGCCGATCCGGCTCGAACGCCGCAGCGCCAGTTCGCAATTCACGATACGATTCCACGAGGACGAGCCGCGCTTCAACGCGACGCTTCTGCAGTTCCTGGAGCGGGATTTCGATCTCAAACTGCCGCAATTCTCGGGCGACCTTCCGCGCGACGAAAATGGGATCGACGTACCCCAAGTACTGGCGGCCATGCGAAAAGCCGTGCGTGACGTTCCTGGCATGGAGGTCATCGACGAAACCGCCCTGTCCACCTTCTCCTTCGCCAAGTTCCTTATGTGGAAGGACCTGGTCGAGCGGACCGATGCGCTTCGTCAGAACCGCGTCGTGCGGCACCTGATCGCACGCCCGAGCAGTCCTTCAACCAGGACGACAGGCAATCTTCCTTCCGGGATGAGCGCGATCTCGACCGGGCCTATGCGCCATCGGACATCATCTCGCTCCTGCCCGCGGATTCTTCCCAGACCGCCGCGAGCCTTGCCGCAGCCGAAGGTCTGGACTTCGTCATCGTCGGACCGCCCGGGACGGGCAAGAGCCAGACCATCGCGAACATGATCGCAAACTGCCTCGCCAAAGGCCGGACGGTGCTGTTTGTGGCGGAGAAGACCGCTGCGCTTGACGTCGTCTACCGGCGCCTGCGCGAGCATGGGCTCGGCAACCAATGTATCGAGCTTCACTCCAACAAGGCGGACCGGAAGCATTTTCTGGGGCAGCTCAAGGCGGCCTGGGAGCACGGCAGCAGTATCGACGCATCGGAATGGGTCGCCGTCAATGAACGCCTCAAGCTCCATCGAGACCAGCTCAACGCCTATGTCGAGGCTCTTCACAAGCGGCATCCGAACGGTTGGACGCCGTACCTCGCACTCGGCATCGCCTTGAAGGCGGGCGATGCTCCGGCTCCAGACCTATTGTGGACGGAACGTGACGCCCACGACTCGGAGACGCTCAGGGCGCTGGAGGAACTCGCCGCAGAAACCGGGCTGGTTTTCGCCTCGGTAGAACGCCATCCGGCACTGAGCCTCGTCGATGCCCAGGAATGGACCTCGGAGTGGCAGGATTCGTTGATCGCCGCGGCGCAATCGCTTCGCAACGCCGCCAATCTCCTGCATGACGTAACGTCAGCCTATCTCTCATGTCTCGGCTTGGCGCCGATGGATAGGACATCCCATGACGAACTGCAGGCGCTGTCGGGGCTCGCGACCGAGCTCCACCGAAGCCAGGGGGTCGACATTTCGATCGCCTTCGATTGCGACTTCGCGCAGCTGAGCCCGGCTCTCGAAGATCTCGGCCGTTCGATCGAAGCCTACCGGAGCGCGGAACAAGGCGCAGCCGCGTCCTATCCGGAGAGCGCGGTGCGCGACCTCGACCCGGAAGGATTGGAACGCGAGTGGCGGGACGCCGAAGCGTCATTCTGGCCGGGCTCAATGCTTGGCAAGCGTAAAATCCAGAAGCGGCTCCAGGCCCATGCGAGCCAGGGAACGGCAGATCCCCGCCGCGATCTTCCCCTCCTGCGGCGCATGAAAGAGTGCCGCGCGAGAATCGAGGCAAACTTGCTTTCCGGCAAGCCGCTGCCGATAGACGGGCTCGCCACCGACACAGGACTCGTTGCCCGGATTCTCGATCTCGCCAACCGGCTTCGCGGGGCGCTACGGCTGCCCGGGCGAAGCTCGGACGAGATCCGATCCGCCATTCGGGCCATCGCGCCTTGCCTGGGCGGAAACCCGGGCGATCGGGTGCGGCAGATCGGTGCGCGTCTGCTCGCAGCGTCGCAGGGAGTGGAAACTGCCGGAACGCGATTCGCGGAAGTCGGCGGGACGGGAAGCTTGGCCAAACTGGAGCTTCGAGATCTCGTCGAGCGGCTCGCCGGTCTCGTGGATGCCCGGCATCTGTTGCGTAACTGGGCCGCGTGGTGCGGCGTGAGGCGTCGGGCCGTGTTCAATGGTCTCGAGCCATTCGTTGAAGGACTGGAGGCGCAGGCGATCCTGCCCGGCGAAGCCCGGGCCGCTTTTCGCCTCGCTTATGCCCGATGGTGGCTGCCGAAAGTCGTTGACGGCGACCCGGTGCTGAGGAACTTCAGGCGCTTCCAGCACGAGAACGCAATCAAGGAGTTCCGCGAAATCGACGATCTGGTGCGGACCCACGCCACACGGCGCGTCATCAGCGCGGTCGCGCACGGATTGCCTTCCGTGACAGGCGTGCCGCGCAACTCCGAACTGGGCCTTCTTCGTCACCAGATGGAGTTGCAACGGCCGAGCCAGTCGATCCGCGACATGATCGGTAAGATGCCGCAGGCTTTTCCGAAGCTCGCGCCGTGCATGCTGATGTCGCCCCTTTCGATCGCCCAGTACTTGCCGCCGAACCAGGCGCTGTTTGATGTCGTGATCTTCGACGAGGCCTCGCAGATCACGACGTGGGATGCCGTCGGTGCCATCGCCCGCGCCCGCCAGACGATCATCGTCGGCGACCCGAAACAGCTGCCGCCAACCAACTTCTTTGGCCGCAACGAGGACGACGAGGATGTCGCGGACCACGAGAAGGATCTAGAGAGCATTCTCGACGAGGCGCGGGCATCCGGCATCCCGGTCCGCGACCTGAGATGGCACTATCGCAGCCGCAGCGAGTCCTTGATCGCCTTTTCGAACCATCACTACTACCAAAACCGTCTAGTGACCTTCCCGTCGCCCGCCGTGGAGGACCGGGCGGTAAGCCTGCGCAAGGTCCCGGACGGCGTCTACGATCGTGGTAAGAGCCGCACCAACCGCATCGAGGCCGTGGCAGTCGCCGCCGAGGCAGTGTCGCGCATGAAGCGCTGGCTGAAGCTGCCGGAGCGCGAGCGCCCGACGCTCGGCGTGATCACCTTCAACGCACAGCAGCAGTCGCTCATCCTCGACTTGCTCGACGCGGCCCGACGCGCCGAGTCCGATCTCGAATGGTTCTTCGCGGAAGACAGGGTCGAGCCGACGATCGTGAAGAATCTGGAAAACGTTCAAGGAGACGAGCGCGACGTGATCCTGTTCTCGATCACGTTCTGGAAGGACATAGCGGGAAAGCTAACCATGGATTTCGGCGCGTTGAACCGCGACGGCGGCGAACGCCGACTCAATGTGGCGGTGACCCGCGCTCGGCAGGAACTGGTCGTCTTCTCGGGCTTCACCGCTGACCAGATCGATCCCAGCCGAACAAAGGCGCTGGCGGTGCAGCACCTCAAGACCTTCCTCGACTATGCCGAACGCGGGTCGACAGCTCTGGCCGCGGAGGAGCGCGGATCGGTGGGCGGCTTCGATTCACCCTTCGAGGAAGCCGTTGCCGCGCAATTGGAACAGCGCGGTTGGATGGTCGTGCCTCAAGTTGGAATCTCGGGTTTCCGCATTGATCTGGGCATCCGGCATCCTGACCTCGCGGGCGCCTATCTGGCAGGAATCGAATGCGACGGGGCGACCTACCACGGTTCAGCCACCGCCCGCGACCGGGACAAGGTCCGCGAGCAGGTTCTGAGGGGACTTGGCTGGAATATTGTGCGGGTCTGGTCGACGGACTGGTGGTTCGACACAAAGGGCTGCGCCGAGCGACTGCATGAGAGCCTTGAAGTTATCCTCAAGGAGAGCCGCGAGCGGCGCTCGGAAGCGCAAGCCGACGTCTTGGCGCATTGGGACATGGGGCATGAGGTCGAAGGGATAGAGGAGATTCGGGACGAAGACGCCGGAGCGTCCAGCGACGCGGCGCATCCTGCGCCGTCGAGCGTAGAAGAGGCCGAACTCGTTTCATCCCCTGCTATACCGGCTCCGAAGAAGCTGGCAGAGGACGCAAGGTCGGCGGCTCCCGCGCGGGGGCCGGTAGAACGCTCCGGATACCGCCTCACCGATCTCTCGGGATTCACGGCAAACCCGGAACTCTTTTATGCGTTCACTTACCGCGACACGCTCAGGGGAATGATCGAGGCTGTGATCGAGACGGAAGGCCCGCTGCTTGCCGACGTATTGGCGCAACGGATAGCGCGCGCTCATGGCTGGCTGAGGACCGGTGGGCGGATTCGTGAGAGGATCAATCTACACCTGCGCGGCTACGACACAACGAACGAATCCAGCGGCGTCTTCCTTTGGAAGAAGGGGACCATAGCCGAGACACTGGCATACCGGTCGCCGGCCAACGAGGAGTCTCGCCGGGCGATCTCGGACATCCCGCTCGCTGAGCTGGCATCCGTAGTTATCGACAATCCCGATCTGCTCGACATGCCGGATCCGGCCCGCGACATGGCGCGGCTCCTTGGAGTTGAGCGACTCGCCGCCACCTCGCGCGCACGACTTGACGATGCTATCGCCCGGGCTCGGCTCCATATGGCCGCTGCGCAAGAAAGCACCACATGATGTCCCGCTTTATCCATTCGAGTGACCTGCATTTTGGAAAGCATTTCGGCGACCTGCCGGAGCGGCTGCGCGAGGCACCCCGTCAGACAATCGGAAAGCTTGCAGATCACGCGCGCAAGCTCGGCGTCACCACGGTGCTGCTGGCCGGCGACACCTTTGACACCGAAACACCGGGAGGGGATGTGCGACGCTAGGCGCTTGCCGAGATGCGCCACCGAGAGGATGTTCGAGGGGCTGCAGCGCCAGGCTGGCAACCAGCAGATCATCGTCTTTTCCTGTCGCCAGCGTGCGTTTCAGAGGTTTGGGGGGAAATGCACTTCAAATGGCAGAGTGGCCCCCAGCTGAGTTGATGACCTCCTTTCCTGACCATAGGAGTAGAACGCCTGCGCTCATGATGCCCCCTGCTGTTTCACAAGAGCAGACATCGATTGCGGAGAGCTCGAGTCCTCGTTGTGCCAAAGAGAGCCTCGTGCCTGGGCCGCCATGCATTTTTGGGCAGCACCTTCAACACGTCATGGAGGTGGAGACCGCGTACCCTATCAGCAGTCGAGGACGATGTCGCCGCGCGGAATCGCTTGGCAGAGTAGCACTTGGCCGCGGGCGATCAGCGGCTCCTCGCCTGACGGATAGGTCACGCCGCCGCTGACGACCTTCTGGGTACAGGACTGGCATTCGCCGCTGCGGCAGGAATACTGGACCTCGATGTCGTTCGCCAGCGCGAGGTCGAGCAACGATCCGCATTCCGGCTTCCACGTCGCTTGCTTGTCAGAGCGGGCGAAGGTCACCGTGCAGGGCGGACGGCCGGCGAGCGTCTCCGCCAGGGCGAAACCGCCTCCGCCCTTCTGCTCGAATGCCTCGATGCGGATGCTCTCGGGCGCGGCGCCTAAGTCGATCAGCCCCTGGCTCAGGGAGGACATGAACGCGGCCGGGCCGCAGATGTAGAAATCGGCTTGAGTGACGGGCACGTGCCTGGCGAGCGCTGCTGCATCCAGGCGGCCCTCGTGGTGGCAGGCGTCGCCCGGCTCCGGCTGGGAATAGGCGGTGAGCAGCCTGATCCCGGGATTGGCCTCGGCGAAACGCCGCGCCTCAGCCTCGAACAGGTGATGTCTGGCGTTGCGCGCGGCATGAGCAAACCAGATCTCCCGTCCGGCTTCCTCGCGCGCCAGATGCTCGGCCATCGGCAGCAGCGGCGTGATGCCGACGCCGGCACTGACGAGCACGACTGGGCGAAGCGGCGCGCTGTCGAGCACGAAATGTCCGCCCGGCGGTCCGAGGAAGACTTCGTCGCCGACGGCGACCTTGTCGTGAAGCAGCGCCGACACCCCGCCATCGCCGACGCGCCGAACGGAGATGCGCAAGGTGTGGGCGTCGGGGACGGCTGAGATCGAATAGCAGCGCCGCCGCGGCATCGTCTGATCGTCATGCGGCAGCGAGATCGTGACGAACTGGCCGGGCGCGGCGTCTCCAATGGGTGCGCGGTCGCGCGGTTTGAAAACGAAGGAGACCACGTCGGGGCTTTCCTGCCGGCGCCCCACGCAGGTGAAGCTGCGTCTTCCGGCCCAGGCGGCGGGGCGCGAATCCATCCATATCCGCGATCGCGTCAGCGCAGCCGAACAGTGGAAGTAGATCTCCTCAGGCCGTATGCTGAGCTGGCGCCGTCCTTCCGGCGTAGCAACGATCTCGCGATAGGTGCCATTGATGCGGATGTTGTCGCAGCGTCCGGGCTCCATCGCCAGGATCGCGAACTCGGCCGAATGCGGCATGTCGGATATGGTCGGGCTTTCGTGTCCGAGCTCGAGCAGCAGCGATTGCGCATTCGTGCCCGGGTCGCGCCGCAGCGGCGATCCCCCCAAGAGATCGACAAGGATTTCGCCCGACTTGCTCTCATGCGCGAAGACGATGAAGCGGGCGTCGTCGATGAAGCCCATGAAGCCCGGGCCGGCCGTTTCGTAGGCTTTCTTCTGCACAAGCGGGCTGGGCGTACCGTAGAACGCGCGCAGGCCGGCTTCGCCGAGGCGGCCCTCGGCGTCGGCGTCATAGAGAACGGGCTGCCGCCCGCCTTCCGTCTGCCATTTGATATCCCTGGCATAGATGTCGAGCACGTCGAGCGTCGGCTTCCGGCCGGCCGGGTCGACCCAGAAGCCGCTTCCATCGAAGGCCTTGCTCGACACGAACTCCATCCTGTTCGGCTCAAGCACGATGACGCTCAGCGGCCGGTTCTCGTCGGCGGGAAAAGCCGCGATGTCGTCCTCGCTGCGCGACACGGTCGCACGGGCGGAGATGCGCAGATATTCGTCGCGACGCCGGTTGAGCAGGACGAGCACAACGTCCGGATCGGTCAGCACGTTGCCGATCGTGTCCAGCCGCTTGTTGCCGACATAGTCGGGCAGCAGCAGGGCCCCGTCTTCGCGCAGCCTCAACACCGAAGGCTGGCCGCCGCGCGGCGAGACGTCCATCGAGCCCCGCTCATTGCGCGATGCAATGAAGAGCAGCGTGGATTTCTCGATGAAGGCGCGGGTGCGGTTATCCATGGTCGTCGGCCTTTCCTGCTTTCTTTTCGTTACCCTAGAGGGCAGCGCCCGCCAGCGCCCGGCGCTCGAAGAAATCACGGCCGGGAACCGCGGCGAGCAGCCGCCTCGTATAGTCGGCCCGGGGTTTGTCGAAGAGATCGGCGGCGGGCGCCTGCTCGACGATCCTGCCGCTCTGCATCACCACAATGCGGTCGGCGATCTCCCGCGCCACCCGCAGGTCGTGGGTGATGAAGAGCATGCTCAGCCCCATCTCGGATTTCAAATCCGACAGAAGCTTGAGCACCTGCGCCTGCACCGACACGTCGAGCGCCGAGACCGCCTCGTCGGCGATCAGGCAGACCGGATCGAGAGCGAGAGCGCGGGCAATGCAAATGCGCTGCCGCTGGCCGCCGGAGAATTCGTGCGGAAACCGGTTCAGTGCCTGCGCGCCGAGCCCCACCTTCTCCAGCCAGCGCGTGGCCGTGGCTGTGGCCTCGGCACGGGAGGCGCCGAAGGCCATCGGCCCGCGCACGATGCTCTCGCCGATCTTGAGGCGCGGGTCGAGCGAGGCATACGGATCCTGGAACACGATCTGCATCCTGCGCCGGAATTGGCGCAGCGGCTCGCCCTTCATCCCGCGGACCGAGGCTCCGTCGAAGGTGATCACGCCGTCGTCCGGCTCGATCAGGCGCAGCACCATGCGCGCCAGCGTCGACTTGCCCGAGCCGCTCTCGCCCACGACGGCAAGAGTCTCGCCGCGCTTGAGGACAAGGTCGAGCCCTTCGGCGGCGACGACCCGACGGGGCTTGGAGAAGAAGTTCTGGCGCGTGACGAAGACCTTCTGCAACCCCTTGATGTCGAGCAGCGGCGCGTTTTCGTCGCGGCTCGAGCGGATGGCGCCGCGACCGGGGACGGCGTCCAGCAGATCGCGGGTGTATTCGGTCTGCGGCGCGTGGAGGACCGCATCCGCCGGCCCCTGTTCCACCACCTTGCCGTGACGCAGCACGACGACGCGATCGGCGATATCGGCGACGACGCCGATGTCATGCGTGATGAAGAGTACGCCCATGTCGCGCTTCTGCTGGAGGCTGAGGATCAGGTCGAGGATCTGCCGCTGCGTGGTGACATCTAGGGCCGTCGTCGGCTCGTCGGCGATCAGCAGTTCCGGATCGTTGGCGAGCGCCATCGCGATCATCACCCGCTGGCGTTGGCCGCCCGACAGCTGAAACGGATAGGCCGAGACGATCGAGGCCGGATCGGGTAAGCCGACCTGGCCGAACAGCTCGACGACGCGCGCGTCGACGTCGCCCTCCGAGCGGCCATGGATGCGGATCGCCTCGGCGACCTGATGACCGACCTTGGCCAGCGGGTTGAGCGCGGTCAGCGGCTCCTGGAAGATCATGGCGATACGGCGGCCGCGCAACGCGCGCATCTCGCGCGGCGAAAGCTGCAGGAGATCGCGATCGCCGAACCTGATCGCGCCCTGAAGCGCCTTCACCTTCGAAGGGAGGAGACCGAGGATCGCATGCGCGGTCATCGATTTGCCCGAGCCACTCTCTCCCACCAGGCAGACGATCTCGTTGCGGTCGACGTTCACGCTGATCCCGTCCACGGCACGCGTGCGGTCCGCGCCCTCGGGCAGGCCGAGAACGAGGCTCTCGATGGCTAGCAGAGGCGTGGTCATGCTCGGGAAATCCTGGGATTGAGGGTATCGTTCAGGGCTTCGCCGACGAGGTTGATCGCGACCACCGTGAGCAGGATAGCGATGCCGGGAAAGACGCTCATCCACCAGGCCTGACGGATGACGGTGCGGCCGGCGCCGATCATATAACCCCAGCTCATGAAGTTCGGATCGCCGAGCCCCATGAAAGAAAGTGCGGCCTCGATCAGGATCGCCGCCGCGACCGTCAGCGAGCCGGCCACGATGATGGGCGATACCGCGTTGGGCAGGACGTGGCGCAGCACGATCGAAAGCGTCGACTGGCCCTGGCAGCGCGCTGCCTGCACGAACTCGCGTTGCGACACCGTCTTCACCTGCGCGCGGGTGAGGCGCGACAAGGGCGGCCAGCTTACCAGCCCGATCGCCAGGATGATCGTGCCGATCGAGGGCGTCAGGATGGCAACGAAGAGGATCGCCAGCACGAAGCTCGGGATGGTCTGGAAGATCTCGGTGAAGCGAACGATCGTCCCGTCGATCACGCCGCCGGCATAGCCGGCGATGCATCCGAGCGTAACGCCGATAAAGAGCGCGGTCAGCGTCGATGCCAGGCCGATCAGAATGGAAACCCGGGCTCCGTGGGCGATGCCGGCCGCGACGTCGCGCCCGAGCGTGTCGCTGCCGAGCAGCATGCCGCCTTCGCCCGGCCGGCTGAACGGGGCGCCGGCCATGTCCCAGGGAGAGGCCGGGTAGAGCAGCGGCGCCAGGATCGCAAGAAGGCAGACCAGCGTCAGGAGCAGGAGCCCGACGATGCCTGCTGGGCGCCTCAAGAAGGTGCGCAGGAATTCACGCATTGCAGTTCTCCTATCGGCCCTTGACGCGGGGATCGATCAGCCGATGCAGGAAGTCGGTCAAAAGGTTGGTCGCGATGACCAGGACCGACATGATGAGGAAGAGGCCGAGGAGGACGGGATAGTCGCGGGCCGTCACGGCATCGTAGGTAAGGCGCCCGAGGCCAGGCCAGGAGAACACCGTCTCCACGACCACCGCGCCGCCGATCAGCGCGCCTGCCTGCATGCCGGCGAAGGTCACCACCGGCACTGCGGCGTTGCGCAGCATGTGATGGGACAGGATCTGACGCTCGTTCAGACCCTTGGCTCTCGCAGTGCGCACATGGTCCTCGTGCGAGACCTCGATAAGCGAGGAGCGCATGAGGCGGGTGTAGACGGCCATGTAGATCGCGGCCAGGGTGAGCACCGGCAGGATCAGGTGGCGCGCGACGTCGAGGGCATAGTCGAGCGCTTCGAAGCTCGAGGCGCGGACGCTGGCATAGCCGAAGGCCGGCAGCCAGCCGAGCTGGATCGAGAAGATCAGCACCAGCATGAGGCCGAGCCAGAAGACCGGCGTCGCATAGAGCAGCAGCGAGACCAGCGAGATCGCGAGGTCCGACCACGTGCCCTGCCGCTTGCCGGCGAAGGCGCCGAACAGGACCCCGCCGATCAGCGAGACGAAAAAGGCCGAGAGCGTCAGCAGAAGGGTAGGGCCCAGCCGCTCGAGGATGAGAGTGCTGACGTCGGCGCGCTGCCGATAGGAATAGCCGAGGTCGAACTGCAGGACCTTGCCGATATAAGTGCCTAGCTGCACCAGGAACGGCTGGTCGAGACCATAGGCGGCACGGATGTCGGCGATGAATTTCGGGTCCGCGGCGCCCGACTGGCCCGCGATGACCAGCGCCGGATCGCCCGGCGTCGCGTGGATGAGGATGAAGTTGATCGTGGCAATGACGAGGATCGTGAACACGATCCCGACGATCTTTGCCGAAAGGCGGGTAATGATCGACATCAGCTTGCTGCGGGTTTCGTGACTAGAGCATTTCCGTTTTTCTTCGAATCACGAAAATGCTCTATCTGTTTGTTTTTACGCAATTCCGGACGGAAAACCTGTTCCCACTTTTCCTGGAATTGCTCTAGCGTTCGGCCGGCTGCACGAATCCCAGCAACTGGTCGAGGACGCCGAGGAAAAGCCCGGCGCCGACAGGGATCAACTCGTCGGGGAAATCGTAGTCGGGATTGTGGACCATCGGCTTGTCCATCCCCGAGCCGATGAAGAGCAGCGCCGACTTCGAGCACGAGCCGAAGAGGCCGAAGTCTTCCGCGCCACGGATCGGCACGTAGTCCGTCACGCGCGCCAAATCCATCCGCTCCGCGGCAGCCTCGAAGGCCGCGGCGGCTTCGGGATCGTTGATGCAGGCGCGGAAGAAGTTGTGCGTCGAATGCGTCAGGCCCAGGCCTTCCTCCGCGGCGATCGCGCAGATCATGGACAGCACGTCTTCGAGCAGCGCCGGCATTCTGTCGCTCTCTGGCCGTCGGAGCGTCATGCGGATCTCCGCCGATCCCGGCGTGATGCCAAAGACTGGCTTGCCCATTTGGACGCTGGTCAGAGTCACGCGCTGAAAACCTTGTGCGACGACCTCGCCGGTCTGGAACTTCTCCAGCCCCGAGATGATGCGCGCGACCGCGTTTGCCGGCGAAACGCCGGACTCGGGCATGGACGCATGCGCGGTCTTACCGGTGAGTTCGACGCGCAGGCCCATCGAGGCGCAGGTGATCTGTCCGGCGGCCACCGCGACATGGGCGAGCGGCAGTCCGGGCATGTTGTGGATCGCGAAGGAATGGTCCGGCGTGATTTCGCCGAACTTCGGATCGGCGAGCACGGCTTCGGCGCCGTGGGCCGTCTCCTCAGCAGGTTGGAAAAGCAGGATGGCGCGTCCGCGCGTGGGCCTGTTGCTGGCGAGGTGTCGGGCGACGGCCGCCATCATGGTCATGTGGCCGTCATGGCCGCACATATGCGCCTTGCCGTCGATGCGCGAGCGGTATGGGAGGTCCGAGATTTCATGGATCTGCAGCGCATCGAGCTCGCAGCGCAGCATCACGGTCGGCCCCGCCTCGGCGCCACCATAGACCAACGCCACGCCGTGACCGCCAAGCTCCGTGACGACTTTGTCGGGATTGGTGTCGGCCAGGAAGGCGACCACCTCGCGCGCGGTCTCGACCTCTTCGCCCGAGATTTCCGGAAACTGGTGCAGCTTGTGGCGCCACGCCTGCAGAACGGCAATCTCGGCGTCGTCGAAATACGAAGTCATGTCGGTTCTATACTTCCTTGGTTGCGGCCGCCGGCCGCTTGCAGTCATCGGTCCGGCCCAAGGCCACTTTGCGAACGAAGCGCCGGCGCCATAGGCGCCGGCGCATTTGAGGCTCACTCAGGCTGCGAAGTGCGTCGTGCCGAAATTGGCGTTGACGCCTGTCGACGAGGTCACGACATCCTTCAGCCGGTTGTCGTAGATCGTCGGGTACTTCTGCTCGCAGAGCCACAGCACCGGCATTTCCTCGACCAGCAGCTGCTGGACCTCCGTATAGAGGGCCTGGCGCTTCGCCTGGTCGAGTTCCACGGCGGCCGCCTCGAAGAGCTCGTCCACCTTGGGGTTGGAATAGCCGGCGGTGTTGGAGAACATCACGCCCTTGCGGATGTTGGACGAGATGTAGGTGCGGGCCACGCCCAGCGCCGGGTCGCCGTTCTGGTAGAGCTGGTTGCCGCTGATGTCGAAGTCGCCGTTGCTGACGGCCGAGACCCAGCCGGCGAGATCGTTGCTCTGCAGCTCGACATTGATCCCTGCCGCGCCGAAGGACTGACGGACATATTCGGCGATGCGGGTCCAGACCTCTCCTGCCGGCACCATCGTGAACTTCAAGCTGACGCGCACGCCGTCGGCGCCCGGCTTCAGGCCCATCTCGTCGAGCAGCGCGGACGCCTTCTCGACCGAGTGCTCGTAGGTCTTCACGTTCGCGTCGTAGAAGCGCATCGAGGACGAGATCGGGCCGGTCGCCGCGTTGGCGAGGCCGAAGAAGATGCGGTCGCGCACGAAATCGCGGTCGATCAGATGCATCAGCGCCTGACGGAAGCGTTTGTCGTTCATCGGGGGCCGGCAACAGTTGAGCTCGATCCACACCATCGGCGAGAAGTACTCATAGCCCTCTGTCGTCATATCGAGATGCTCTAGCGCCGACAGGCGCTCGACGTCGAAGGGCTCGATGTCTTGCCACTGCGCGAGCTGCGCCTCGCCCTGCTCGAGCGAGACGGCGCGCGAGGCCGCATCCGGAATCACGCGGTAGAAGATCTCCTTCAGCTTCGGCTGGTCCGGGCGGTAATAGTCCTCGACCGCGGTCAGGTGGATGTGCGAGCCCTTCACCCATTCCTTGAGGCGGAACGGGCCGGTGCCGATCGGCGGCAATTCGGCGCCTTCCTTGCGGTAGTCCTTCCCCTCGAGCTGATGGCGCGGCAGAATCGGCGCCGAGGCGGTCTCGAAGGCCATGATGAAGGCCGGGAAAGGCGACTTCAGCTTAAAGACGACGGTGTGGTCGTCCGGCGCCTCGATGCTCTCGCAGCGTTCGAAGACGGCGCGGGCGCGCGGATGCGTCTCCGGCAGCAGCGACTTGCAGGAAAAGAGCACGTCCGCCGAAGTGAAAGGCTGGCCGTCGTGCCACTTCGCGTTCTGGACGAGCTTGAACGTGTAGGTCAGGCCGTCCTCGGAAATATCCCAGGAATCGGCGAGCAGCGGCTGCGGGGTGAGATCGCGGGCGTAGGACAGCAGGCCTTCGTACATCTTGCCGCCGACGACGCCGGTCGGCGTCTGCTGGTTGATTCCCAGATTGAGGATCGGCGGCTCCGGCTGGATGATCGCGGTCAGAGTCTCGCCCGCCTCCTGGCCGATTGCCGATTTTCCCATGAAAGCCGTCGAGCCGAGAGTGGCCGCCAGCATCAAATTGAATTCCCGCCGATTCATTTCATTTCTCCTTTTTGATGGGATGCCGGCGAGATGCGTGCGTCTGCCGTATCCCGCCGCGCTGCGGTTCCCCGACCGCTTATTTCTTGGTCACCAGTGAGCACGTGGACTTTTCGAGCGGCTGGAAGGCCTTGTCCGCGTCAATTTTCGAGATCAGCTTGTAGTAGTCCCAGGGGGCCTTGGACTCGTCGGGCTTCTTGACCTCGAACAGGTACATGTCGTGCACCATCCGGCCGTCCTGGCGGATCGTGCCCTTGTAGAAGATGTCCTCGACGGGCATCTCGCGCATCTTGGCCATCACCGCCTCGGTCTCGTCGGTGCCGGCCGCCTCGACCGCTCGCAGGTAGTGCAGCACCGAGGAATAGGTACCGGTCTGCAGCATGTTCGGCATCGCACCCACCTTGTCGAAGAACTTCTTCGACCAAGCGCGGGTCTCGTCGTTCATGTCCCAGTAGGACGCCTCGGTGACGGTGAGGCCTTGCGCCTCCTGCAGGCCGAGCCCGTGGACATCGTTGATGAAGCCTGC
This sequence comes from Mesorhizobium sp. 1B3, assembly GCF_050958605.1. Lineage (NCBI taxonomy): Bacteria > Pseudomonadati > Pseudomonadota > Alphaproteobacteria > Hyphomicrobiales > Phyllobacteriaceae > Mesorhizobium > Mesorhizobium sp. 1B3. The sequence continues at coordinate 769,373 of NZ_JBJHDO010000002.1, forward strand.
GAGCGTCGCAAGCTTCTGGCCGGCCTGGGTGAGGCCGAACTGCGCCGCCTGCTTGATCGAGTTGATCGTGTCCGACCCGGCATTGGCCAGCGCCACCACCTTGGCACCCGAGGACTGCGCGCTGAGCAGAGCGGAGCCGAAATCGCTTGTACCGACTGGAAGCCGCGTGTTGCCGAGCACCTTGCCGCCATGCGCCGTCACGACGTCGCTGGTGTCCTTCTCCAGGCTGTGGCCGAAGGCATAATCGGCGGTGACGAAGTACCAGCTGTCGAAGCCAGCGCCGACCAACGCTTGGCCTGTGCCGTGGGCGATCGCGTAGCTGTCATAGGCCCAGTGGACGACATAGGGGCCGCACACCTCGTTCGTGATGCGAAGCGAGCCCGGCGAGCTCAGTGTGATTATCTTTTCCTTTTGCTTGGCGATCTCGAGCACGGCGAGCGCCGGCGACGAGGAGGCCACGTCGAGCACGGCATCGAGCTTGTCCTCGTCGAACCACTTTCGTGCGATCGCCGCGGCGATGTCCGGCTTGTTCTGGTGGTCGGCCGAAAGCACCTCGACAGGCTTGCCCAGAACCTTCCCGCCGAACTCCTGCACCGCCATCTCGGCGGCCGTCACCGCGCCCTTGCCGGTGATGTCGGCATAGACCCCGGACATGTCCTCGATCAGGCCGATGCGCAGCACGTCGTCGCTGAGCCGACCTTCCTGTGCCATCGCGGCCGTTGCTGCCAAGGCCGACGCCGTGGCAGCCAGGAAACAGAGTCGCGCCAGTCTTCCAGCCTTGTTCATTTGCTCCTCCCTCTTCCGTTCTGACGAGCCCGCTTGGATGCCGCCGATCGGTGTGCCGAGAGCTTAGGTACGCAGTGCTCCGGCGTTCAATGTCTCGGACATACACTCGTCGGGACCAGCAATGTCTGTCTTCGACAAATCGCCTTCCGAGTCCGGCGGTGCGAATAGTCCGGCATGACCGTCCGGGTTCGCGAGCCGGCGCAAAGATGAGCCTGCCGCCAAACCGCCGCGGGAAGGCCCGCGGTTATCACGCCGCGGGGTTATTCCTGCTGGAGCCCGCACCGGCCGCGCGGTCGGCAAAGGCCTGCAGTCCGCGCTTGGCGTCGGTGCTCGTGAAGGTGCGCTGGCCGAGCCGCGCCTCCTGCGCGAAGGCCTCCTCAAGCGGCAGGTCCTGCAGCCTCAGCACGGCTTCCTTGATCGTCTGGATGGCGACCGGGCTGAGCGTCGCGATATGAGAGGCGATGTCATGGGCCACGGCCTCGACCTTGTCGGGCGGGACGACCTGGTTGACCACGCCCTTTGCGCGCATTTCCTCCGGGCCGAAGCGGCGTGCCGAGAGCAGGATCTCCATCGCATGCGCATAGCCGATCTGGCGCACCAGCCTGACCAGCGTGCCGCCGGCCGGCACGAAACCGTGCGAAGGCTCGGGCAGTTGGAACACCGCGTCGGTCGAGGCGATGCGGATGTCGGTTGCCAGCATGATCTCGAAACCGCCGCCGATGCACAGGCCGCGCACCGCGCAGACGATCGGCTTGTAGAAGTCGAGCCCCTTCAGATGCGCAGGGTCCCAGGCGCTGATATCGAAGCGGTCGCTGGCGAGGGCCGGGATGGATTCCATCAGGTCCGCGCCGACGCAGAAGGCGCGCTGGCCGGCACCGGTCAGCACGACTGCTCGCACGGAATCGTCGTCGCGGACCTCGACGAAGGCCTTGCCGAGGTCCTCGTACATCGCCAGCGACAGCGCATTCAACTTCTCGGGGCGGCTAATGCGGATCGTTGCCACATGGCCGGAACGCTGCAGGTCGATCGCCATCTCAGATCACTCCCCGCTCGGCCAGGCTGGCGACCTCTTCGGCGGACAGGTCCGCGAGGCGCATATAGATATCTGCATTGTGCTCGCCCGGATCGGGCGCCTTGACATGGGCATGGCTCGTCGCCTGGGAAAGCTTGATGGGAAACCCGAACATGCGCACCAGCTTGCCCGCCACCGGTACATTCACGATCATCTCGCGCGCGGCGATGTGAGGATCCTCCACCACCTCGGCGATGGTCTTGATGGCGCTGAGCGGTACGCGATCGCCTGCCATTTCCTCGAGCTCCGCCTTGGTATACTGGCCGAACCAGCGCGCCAGGATCGGCTTCACCCGACGTTCCGCCACCTGCGGATCGAAACGCTTCTCCATCGTGTCGATCTCTGGATCGCTGGCGATCTCCGGCTCGCCGAACATCTCGCAGGTGATTTTCCAGAATTTGTCCGTGTAGCCGCCGAAGAAAACATAGCCGTCCTTACAGGGGAACGAGCCGTAGGGACGCACGAAGGGATGGTCGTTGCCCAGCGGCGAGGCCACTTCGCCCTTCGTCGTGTAGCGGACGACGGCGTTCTCAGTCAGCGTCAGGACCGAGTCCTGCTGCGAGATGTCGACCACCTGGCCTTCGCCACCGCGCTCGACCTTGCGAAGCGCTGCGAGCGTGCCGATCGCGGCATAGAGAGAGGCCGCGAGGTCGCCGATGATGGTGCCGACGCGCACCGGCGGCCGGTCCGCATAGCCATTCATCGACCATAGGCCGCCGGCTGCCTGGCCGGTATTATCATAGGCCGGGCGCGAGGCGTTCGGCCCCGTCCGCCCGAAGCCGCTGATGCAGGTGTAGACGAGGCGCGGGTTCTCGTTCCGGAGGACATCGTATCCAACGCCGAGCTTGTCCATCGTGCCCGGCCGGAAGTTCTCGACCAACACGTCCGCCCGGCGCACGAGCTTGCGCAGCAGCGCCTTGCCCTCATCGGTCTTCATGTTGAGCGTTATGCCCAGCTTGTTGCGGTTGAACTGGGCGAAGAAGGCGCTGAACTCCTCGTCGTCATTCGACACCATCGGCGGGAAGGTGCGGGCATAGTCCGGATCATCCGGGTGCTCGACCTTGATGACGGTCGCGCCGAGTTCGGCGAGCAGCATCGAGCAGAACGGCCCCGCCACCACGCGCGTGATGTCGAGCACGGTTACGCCGCTAAGCGGGCCGGAGCCGTTGTCGGTCTCGGATGCTGCAGCTTGTTCGGTCATTCTGTCGCTCCTCGGGAAATTTCTCGCGATCGTCGTGACGCTGGCAGTGTGCCTTTGCCATATCGCTTCGTGTGGTGGTGTGGGTCAGGCACACAGGGCGCGAGACGCCGGATCAGCGCCCATCGACTGCGCCACCTTCGAACCCGATGGCCTGCCGAGGGCCGCCGCGATGAAATTGCCAGCCGCGACAACCCGGTCGAGATCGACGCCGGTGCTTATTCCCATTCCGTGCAGCATGAAGAGAAGGTCTTCGGTCGAGACGTTCCCGGCTGCACCCGGCGCATAGGGGCAGCCGCCGAGCCCGGCCACGGCGCTGTCGATGACCGAGATCCCTTCCTCGAGACAGGCGAGGATATTCGCCAGAGCCTGGCCGCGCGTGTCGTGGAAATGAGCGGCCAGCATGGCGACGTCGAGTTCGCCGGAGACTGCACGCACGACTGCCTGCGCCTGCCGCGGTGTGCCTATGCCGACCGTGTCGCCCAGCGAGATCTCGTAGCAGCCGAGGTCCGCAAGCCTGCGCGAGACCGAAACGACGGAATCGACCGCGACCGCCCCTTCGTATGGACAGCCGAGCACGCAGGAGACATAGCCGCGCACGGCGATGTCCTCGGCCTTCGCCATGTCGACGACCGGGCGGAACCGCTCGATGCTGTCGGCGATCGAGCAGTTGATGTTCTTGTGCGAGAATGTCTCGGAAGCCGAAGCGAAGACGGCGATTTCCCTGACGCCGGCGGCGAGCGCGGCCGTCATGCCCTGCTGGTTGGGCACCAGGACGGGGTAGCGGATAGCTCCGTCCAGCGACAAATGTCTGACAACCTGGTCGGTATCGGCCATCTGCGGAACACGCTTAGGCGAGACGAAGCTCCCAACCTCGATCGCGGTAAGCCCGGCATCGGCCAGGCGTGCGATCAGTTCGAGCTTTGTCGCGGCGGATACAGCGACCTTCTCGTTCTGGAGACCGTCCCGTGGCCCCACTTCGACGATACGCACGCTGTCCGGCATCTCACGCCTCCCTTTGAGGCGACACATAACCGGATGCTTGCCTCCTACAGATGTTGCGCCATCACATGAGTTGCGCGAATTTATGTGTCATTATTACATTCCCGCGGGGACGCAACTGTGTCAGTCCGGCCAGGGTCAGAACACGATGCTGGGCTGCCAGTGTAGGAGAATCCATGTCGCGCCAAGCCGATGTCGTGCCGATCGGTCACAAGGCGAACGGAAGCCTGGAGACCGCGGTCTACTACCGGCGTCTGCTGGAGCTCCTCGACGGCAATGCGCCGCTCTCCAGCTTCGAACAGCTGGCCAACGCGGCAAAGGGCATGGCGCGCGACGAGGCAGCAGCGGATTCCATGGGCGACGCCATGGCCACCGCGCTACGGCTGCGGGAGAATTTCGAACTGAAACGCAAGCGCGAGGTCGAGCTCTCTGCGCTCTATGAGACGGCGCGAGACCTGTCGGCGCTTCGCGATACCGACCAGATCCTGCAGGCGATCGTGCGGCGCGCCCGACAGCTCGTCGGCAGCGACATCGCCTATCTGTCGGCCGCGGACGAGGAACACGGCGACTTCTATGTGCGCGTGACGGAAGGCGTCATGTCCCGGGATTTCGGTCGCATCCGCGTTCCGCGCAATATCGGCGTCTGCGGGAGCGTAGCCCGGACACGCCGCCCCTTCTACTCGAACAACTACTCCGCCGACCGCAATTTCGACCACGACATGGGCATCGACCGAGCGATCAGCGGCGAGGGCATCGTCTCCATTCTCGGCATTCCCCTCGAACTCGAAGCCTATGTCATGGGCGTGCTCTTCGTTGGCGATCGTTACGTCCGGTCCTACACGCCGCAAGAGATGGCCGTTCTTTCGTCGCTCGGCACTTTCGCTGCCCTTGCCATCGACAACGCAAGGCTCCTCGAAGAGGCGCAGCGTGCGCTCCTCCTGGCCAAGGACGCAAACTCGGCCTTGAGGGCCAAGGCGGACGATATCGAGCAGGCCGCAGTGGCGCACGAGCAGCTCACCGAACTGATCGCTCGCGGCGGCACGCTCGACGATCTCGTCAACCGCGTCTCCAACCTCCTCAAGGGGCAGGCCGGCGTCATCGATGAGAGCAGGACGCTCATCTCCGGCAGCGTTCCCGATTCGCTGACCGACGACGAACTCGCGAAGGCCGTGCGGGAAAGCGACCGCCTGGGCCGCTCCGTCGCGCTGATGACAGCGGACGGCAAGACTATCCTGGTTGCCGCGGTCATCGGTGGCTCGGCGCGGTTGGGGGCGCTCGTCTTCACGCGCAGTCGGCCGCTCTCGCCGCCGGAAACTCGGACGGTGGAGCGCAGCGCAATCGCGACCGGCATCGTGCTTTTGTCGCTCGATCGCATCGCCCAGATCGCCCATCGCAACGTCGTGGATACGGTTTCGGCGCTGTTGCGCGGAATCACCGATCCATTCTCGCCCGAAAGCGCCCGGCGGCTGCCGCCGGGCATCAGCCTGTCATGGCCGGTGACCGTGATCCTGGTGGAACTGCTTTCCATAACCTCGGCGCAGGCTTCCTCGGCGCTGCGCTCCACGCTTGCTGGTCGGGACACGATTTCCGCCGAATTCAACGGCGATCTTGCCATCGTCACGAATACGTCCGACCCTGAGCGGCTGGCGAAGCGCATATCCGAAAAGCTCGAGGAAGCCTTCGGTCAGCGGTTCACGATCGTGATCTCCGATCCGGTGGCCAGCTTCGACAAGGTGCCCGCTGAATACGAAGGGCTGCGTCGATGCCTCAGCCTGATCCGCGGCCTCAATCAACAGGGCCGGGTGACCTTTGAACGGAGCCTTTCGATCTATGGGCTCTTGTTCCAGAACAAGGGTGAGGATGCGATCGCCTCGTTCCTGCGCAGTGCGATCGGTCCGCTCGTGGAGCAGGACGAGAAGCGCAAGAGCCAACTCTGCATCACGCTCCTTACATACCTGGATACGGGACGAAGCGTCCAGAAGGCAGCCGAGATGCTGGGCATCCATGTCAACACGATGCGACAGCGCCTGGACACGATCTCGCAGATCAATCCGGACTGGGGCGATCCCTCCAAGACCTTGGAAGTCCATGTCGCATTGCGCCTCCATGTCCTCGGACAGGCGGTCTAGAGCTTTTCCGTTTTTCTTCGAAACGCGAAAACGCTCTATCTATTTGTTTGACGCAATTCCGCTACGCATCTTTGCTGGAATGGCTCTGGCGAACGGGCGCCACCTCGTGTGGCGAAGCCACAGGCACGTACCCCGAGGGTGTGGTCCCTGCACATTGTCCTCCAAGCAGAGTGCCGCCTAGCTTCCCGCAAAAGTGAATTGCAGGGAGATACGCTTCATGTCCGTCAACAGCCGCATTCCGGGGTTCTACAAACTTTCGCCCCCGGATCGCTTCAAGGCCATCGTCGAGCGCACCGGGCTACCCGCTAGCGAACTCGCGAGCCTGGCGGCGACGGAAGGCAGCATGCTGTCGATCGCCGATCGCATGATCGAGAACGTGGTCGGCACCTTGTCCATTCCGCTCGGCGTCGCGGCGAATTTCACCATCAACGGACGCGATTATCTGATCCCTATGGCGACGGAGGAGCCCTCCGTGGTCGCGGCGGCGAGCAACATGGCCTCCGTCGCGCGGATCCACGGCGGCTTCCACACGTCGAGCGACCAGCCGATCATGATTGCGCAGATCCAACTCGTCGGCGCCAAGGACCCGCATGGTGCGCGCCTCAGGCTCTACGAGCGGCGTAGCGATATCATCGCGCTCGCCAACGAGCAGGATCCGCTGTTGGTGAAGCTCGGTGGCGGCGCGAAGGACATCGAGATTCGCCTCGTCGAGGCCGACGGCCGGACTTATGTCGTGCTCCACCTAATCGTCGACGTGCGCGACGCGATGGGGGCGAATGCAGTCAACACGATGGCCGAAGCGCTGGCTCCGCTCGTCTCGGAGATCGCCGGCGCCCGCGTGCGCTTGCGCATTCTTTCCAACAAGGCGGACCTGCGGCTGGCGCGCGTGCGTGCCACCTATGACTGCCAGGCCCTCGGCGGCCCGGACGTGGTCGACGGCATCATCGACGCCTATGCCTTCGCCGCCGCCGATCCCTACCGGGCGGCAACTCACAACAAAGGCATCATGAACGGTATTACCGCCGTGGTGCTGGCGACCGGCAACGACACGCGCGCCGTGGAAGCGGGCGCGCATTCGCACGCCGCCGCGAGCGGTCGCTACACCTCGCTGTCGCATTACGAAAAAGACGCGGCGGGCAATCTCGTCGGCACGATGGAGTTGCCGATGGCGGTCGGCCTCGTCGGCGGCGCCACCAAGACCCATCCGGTCGCGCAGGCCGCCGTCAAGCTGCTCGGCGTCAAGGGCGCCCAGGAACTGGCGGAGATCATCGTTGCGGTTGGTCTTGCCCAGAACACCGGCGCGCTTCGTGCGCTCGCGGCCGAGGGCATTCAGAAAGGGCACATGTCACTTCATGCTCGCAACATTGCCGTAGCGGCTGGAGCCCAAGGTGCCGAAATCGATGCAGTGGTGTCGCGTCTGCGAGATGGAGGCCACGTCCGCCTCGATCGAGCGCAGGCCATCCTCGGAGAACTGAGACAATCCGGCGCCTGATCCGCATTCCTTCCGCACTGCGAATTCCTGCACCTGCGCAGCGTCGGATTTGGATCGCGGCTGTTGCACCGAACTGGCTCAGGTTCGCAATCCTCTTGGGGGAGACCGATGGCGGCCCCGGTTTCGGTCTGGGCCGCCATTGGAGCAGTCATGACGGCTGTGCCTGGAGGTCCGTACTCTCGCGGCTTCGCCTCACTCAAGGCAGATGCGGACCGATGATCACAATCTGCGTTCCAGCATCGGCGTCTCGTCGCGGCGGAGGGTCAGGACTTCGACGCCGGTTCTTGTGACGGCGACCGTATGCTCGAATTGGGCGGAGAGCTTCCGGTCGTTGGTCACGACCGTCCAGCCGTCGCTTTCGGTCGAGACCTTGCGGGTGCCCTGGTTGACCATAGGCTCGATGGTGAAGACCATGCCCTCGCGCAGCTTCAAGCCCGTTCCCGGCCGTCCGAAATTGAGCACCTGCGGCTCCTCGTGCATCTCGCGGCCGATGCCATGCCCGCAATATTCCCGCACGATCGAATAGCCGTTCCTTTTGGCATGCCGCTCGATCGCGAAGCCGATATCTCCCAGATGTGCTCCGGGCCGGACTTGCTTTATGCCTTTCCACATCGCCTCCTGGGCGATCCGCACGAGCCGCTTCGCGGCGGGCGGGGCATTGCCGACCAGGTAGGTCTTGCTCGAATCGGCGATGAAGCCGTCCTTTTCGAGCGTGATGTCGAAGTTGATGATGTCGCCGTCGCGGATGATCTCGTCCGGACCGGGTACGCCGTGGCAAACGACATGATTGATCGAGCAGTTCAGGACGTATTCGAAGCCATATTGCCCCTTGCTGGCTGGACGTGCGGCAAGATCCACGGTGATGAAACGGTCGACCAGGTCGTTGACCTGCAATGTCGACATGCCGGTGAGTTCCTGCCTGTCCAGCATCTCGAAGACGGACGCCAGCATCTTGCCCGACACGCGCATGAGCGCCAGTTCGTCCGGGGTTTTCACCATGTCAGGCGACCGTTAGATCTGCGAGACGCACCTGCGCCGCCGCAAACTGCATCTTCATGATCTCGTTGAAAGACAGGGTCGGATTGGCTTCAGCCAGCATACCGACCTTCATCCAGAACTCGGCCTGCGCATTGATGGACCGGCACATCACTGTGCTGGCCCGACGGACTTCCTCATGCAGGTCGTCGTCGATTTTTACGATGCCCATGGATATCTCTTTCAAACTAGCGAATATACGAAGCATATATGGTTCATATACTCTCAGTCAATCGGAGGCTGTAAAGGCGTAGCGGAGCTGTCGCGAACTCTCGCTCAAGCCGAGCCCGGAAGCTGAATGAGCGGCTGATTTCAAGCGGCCTGAACTACAGCGTAAAGGACCAGAACAGGCAGGCGAGCGTCGCTGCGGAGAAGACGACGAAAAACAGGCTGCGAAGCAGGAGGTTGCGCCGGAAGCTGTCCATCGCGAAGTGACATCCGACGACCGCTGCGACGAAGAGGAAACGCCAGTTCCATAGCGCCCAAAGCGCGTCGGTCTGTCCAAAGGCCCAGCGGGCCAGCAAGCCTCCAACGATGGTCGCGAAGAGGGCGATCACCGTCCAGAATATCACCTCGGAGGTGTTGAGCAGGACCGCGCCCGCTGCACGTATGGGCAGGATCATGATGAGCAGCGCCGCGGCGAAATAGATGGCCGCAAGCGGCAGCAAAGTCGCGGGATCGGCGAGCTCGTTGAGTCGTCGGGCGCCGATTGCCCCGAAGGGGTAGCCATGCCGCGCCACCGCCAGGCTGAGGGCCATCAGCAGCCCGGAAAGCACGGCGACGAAGGCGAACGCGGTAAAGGCTCTGCTCATGGCAAACGGTCATCCCATGCGAGTCGGACGGTATGTCCGTAGCCTAATCGGCCGCACCTTTCCAAGCTGAAGCTTCGCCTCGGATACCCGATAAAGTCAGGTGATTTTCCCTCTTGAAGCTCTAGCCGCTAGAGGAATTACGGTGCGGGAAATCGAACCTGCACCGAAGGATCAGCCGCTATGGCTCATGCCGTTAAAACCCGTTTCCGAATCGAAGGCATGGATTGCGCAAGCTGCGCCGCCAAGATCGACAAGGCCGCGCGCCGGGCAACGGGTATCCACAACGTGTCCGTCTCCGTGGCGGCGGGGACCATGGTCGTCGAGCATGAGGCCGAGGCCGATCTCGTCGAGCTGACGAGGCGCGTGGCCAGTCTGGGCTACGGGATCGTTCCGGGTGCCAAATCTCGGGATGCCAAGCCCGTCGCCGCTCACGATCACGAACATGTGCATCACCATGACGGGGACCATGAATGTTGCAGCGGGCATGACCACGAACACCATTCCGCGGACACCGTTCGGCCCGCGACGGCCGGTCTTCATGGACACGAGCATCGCGCGGGGGAGGGACCCTGGTGGGCGTCGGCCAAGGCGCGATTGACGCTCGCTTGCGGCCTTGCGCTCGCCGCGGCCTTCGTGCTGGCGAAGCTCTATCCGGCCGCCGCTTCGTCAGCCTATCTGGCCGCCATGGCCGTGGGGCTCGTTCCGATCGCGCGCCGTGCCATCATGGCTGCCGCGAACGGCATGCCCTTCACCATCGAGACGCTGATGACGGTGGCGGCGGTCGGCGCTGTCGTCATCGACGCGGGAGAAGAAGCCGCAGCGGTCGTGTTCCTGTTCCTGGTCGGCGAACTTCTGGAAGGGGTGGCGGCCGGTCGCGCGCGCGCCAGCATCAAGGCCCTGGCTTCGCTGGTGCCGAAAACAGCGTTTCTTGAAGGGGAGGGCAAGCTCACCGAAGTTCCGGCCGAAAGCCTGGCCCTCGGCGTCACCATACTGGTGCGACCGGGCGACCGCGTGCCCGCGGACGGCACGATCCTTTCGGGCGAGACCTTCATCGACGAGTCTCCGGTGACGGGCGAGTCAGTGCCGAAGGAGAAGTGCCCGGGCGACCTGGTCTATGCCGGCACGATCAATCAGGACGCGGCCATTCGTGTGCGCGTCACGGCCGTCGCCGACGACAACACGATCTCCCGCATTATCAAGCTCGTCGAAGAGGCTCAGGAGTCCAAGGCGCCGACGGAGCGGTTCATCGACAGTTTCTCGAAATACTATACGCCGGGCGTCATGGCGGTTGCATTGCTTGTGGCCGTGATCCCGCCTCTTGCCTTCGCCGGCACCTGGAACGAATGGATCTACAAGGGGCTCGCCATCCTCCTGATCGGCTGCCCTTGCGCGCTGGTCATCTCGACTCCAGCGGCGATCGCCGCCAGCCTTTCGGCCGGCGCCCGGCGCGGCATGCTCATGAAGGGCGGGGCGGTTCTCGAAACCCTGGGCAAGGTCACCAAGGTGGCCTTCGACAAGACCGGCACGCTGACGGCGGGCCGGCCTGATGTCACGGACATCGTCGGTGCGGGTCATTCCTCAGCGGACGTGCTGAGGCTCGCGGCCGACCTGGAGGTAGGCTCGTCGCATCCGCTGGCCATGGCGATCCTGGAGAAGGCGGGCCGGATCGGAATCGAGCCGACACCGGCGGTCGGTGCCGGGGCAATCGGCGGCGAGGGTGTCGTGGGGAATGTGGACGGCACGTCGCTTTTCCTGGGTTCGCCTCAGGCGGCGGAGAAGCGCGTGCCGTTGCCGGTTGAACTTCGATCGAGGATCGCGGCCTTGAACGGCGAGGGCAAGACGGTATCGGTGCTGCTCGCGAACGATCGGGTTGCCGGTCTCATTGCCATGCGCGACGAGCCGCGCGAGGATGCCAGGGCGGGCATCGAGGCGCTCAGGCAACTCGGTATCGGCGCCGTCATGCTGACGGGCGACAACCGCCTTACCGCGGAAGCGATTGCAGCCGATCTTGGCCTGGAGCCCAGGGCAGAGCTCATGCCGCAAGACAAGCAGCGCATCGTCGGCGAGTTGCGCTCGGCGGGCGAGATCGTCGCCAAAGTCGGCGACGGGATCAACGATGCGCCGGCCCTGGCCGCGGCCGATGTCGGCATTGCGATGGGCGGTGGAACGGATGTCGCGCTGGAGACGGCCGATGCTGCCGTGCTTCACGGCCGGGTTGCCGATGTCGCCGGCATGGTCGCGCTGTCGCGAGCGACGATGGTGAATATCTGGCAGAACATCACCATCGCTCTCGGCCTGAAGGCCGTGTTCCTGGTGACCACCGTGATCGGACTCACCGGCCTCTGGCCTGCGATCCTCGCCGATACGGGCGCGACGGTGCTCGTCACCGCCAACGCCATGCGGCTTCTCGCCTGGCGCGGTTGATCGCCAGGCTGGCCTCATCGGCTCATGTCAGCGCTGACAAGGCTTAACCGTTTGGGCAAGCCCCTCATCCGCCTGCCGGCACCTTCTCCCCGCCTGCGGGGAGAAGACCGCTTTCGTCTCCACTTTCGCCAATCGTTGCCGTTGGCGATTGGCGAAATCCAAGCGGCCGTCGTCTCTCTCCCCGCTTGCGGGGAGAGATGTCCGGCAGGACAGTGAGGGGCCACTTGCGAGCGCCCGCGCGGGCGACGAGCAGGGGAAGTCGACGGCGTCGCTCATTGAGTTTGGGGAACCATGTGCGGGTCGGCCAATGCCGCTTCGGGACGGCTGATCGGCACAGACGTCTTGGAGGTGCTGCGCGCCAGGCTCTTTGCTCCGTTCTGCTCGAGGAGCTTGCGGAAAGACGGATGCATGCCGCCATCGGTATAGGCGTGGGCCGTCGGCGAGACGCCGCCCGCCAGCAGCGTGTCGATCGTGCGTTGATCGGCCTGGCTGCGGGCCACGAGGGCCGGGTCTGCGGCAGCGTTGTTGGGCGGGCAGGCGGCAAGCGGGTCGGACGGCTCACCGCCTTCGAACTCCGCGTTGAAGACATATTGGCCGCCGCAATAGGAAACCTTGGGTTGCCGGCGTGTCACTTCGAATGCGTCGTAGCCCTGTTTGAGGTTCGTCCAGAACGCATAGTTCGGGTCGTTGCGATGCTTCGCCATGTTTTCGGGCGTCATCCGGAAGGGATAGGCTTGAACCTGGAACGTGGTCTGGCCGCCGCGCAGCGCTTCGCGCCCCACCGCGTAGATTTCCGCGACACCGTCGTCGGTCATCGCATAGCAGCCCGAAGAGGAGCAGGCGCCATGGATCATCAGCGCATCACCGGTGTAGCCGAGCGCCGCTTCAAGCTTGTTCGGATAGCCGAGGTTGAAAGCGAGGTAATATTCGGAACGCGGATTAAGCATCCTCGCCGTCACGTGATAGAAACCCTCTGGCGCCTGGCGGTCGCCCTCCCGCGTCTTGGGGCCAAGCTGCCCGGACCAACGGCACATCGGATAGGTCTTCAGCAATGCAAAACGTCCACTGGTGTCGCGCTTCCAGACCTCTAGCTCGCTTTCCTGCTTGAAGACGCGCACCAGGATCGGCGCCGCAGGCGACATCGATTTCGCCTTCATCGTCGCGACGAGCCGCGCGGGAATGGGTTGCATGGCCCTCTTCTCGCTCAGCCCCGATGACATGCAGCCGGTCGCCAACAGGCCCAGGGCAAGCAGAAATGCCGGTCGAAGTGGATTTCGGAACAATGCAGAACCTCGTCTGATCCGATTGGAGACTATGGGCGCCGCACGGAGCGTAGTGACGCTCATAGCATTCCCCTCATCCTGGGTCACCATGGTTAAGGTCAGGTTGACGGCTTCGACGCTTGTGAAGGCCGTCCTTCCTTTGGTCCGTTGGCTTCCGTTGCTGCGTCAAATTCACTCGATTGTGGTTTTTCTGGGGGGCGACTAATCCTCTAGTCTCTATAGCTACATGGAGCTTCGGGATGTTCACGATCGGCGATTTGTCGAGGAGGACCGGCGTCAAGGTTCCGACCATCCGCTACTATGAGCAGATGGGTCTGATGAGCGAGCCTGAACGGTCGGAAGGCAACCAGCGCCGTTACGGCCGCGCCGAGCGCGACCGCCTTTCCTTCATCAAGCATGCCCGCGACCTCGGCCTCACGATCGATTCGATCCGGGAATTGCTGGACCTGAGCGCGCATCCGGACCGCCCCTGCGAACAGGCGGATCGTATAGCGGCGGAGCAGTTGAAGGCCGTGCGCGCCCGCATCGAGAAGCTGAGGCGCCTGGAGCACGAACTCGAACGCATTTCCACCCATTGCGGCTCGGGCCAGGTCAAGGACTGCTATGTGATCAGGGCGCTCGCCAACCACGATCTCTGTGACGGCGAACACTGAGCTTGAGCGATATTGCCGTTTATGGCGGGTTGTTCGCTGCCGCTTTCCTGGCGGCAACCGTGCTGCCGGCGCAATCCGAGGCGCTGCTGAGCGGACTGCTTCTGTCCGGTGCCTATCCCGTGACATTGCTGCTGGCGGTCGCGAGCTTCGGCAATATTCTCGGATCCATCGTCAATTGGCTTCTTGGACGCGGCATCCAGCATTTCAAGGACAAAGCGTGGTTTCCCGCCGGCCAGGCCAGCCTCGACCGCGCCTCGCGATGGTATGGCCGCTACGGGCGCTGGACCCTGCTCCTGAGCTGGGTGCCGGTGATAGGCGATCCACTGACCGTCGTCGCCGGCGTTTTGCGCGAACCCTTCTGGAGCTTTCTGCTGCTCGTCGCCATCGCCAAGATCGGGCGTTACGCCGCTCTTTCCGCGGTGGTTCTCGGGCTTACGTAAGGCTCGCAGCTTGATACGCGTTAGCCGGAGCAACGACGTTTATTCGACGAAGACCTTCACGCTCGCCGCCCGCCCGGCGGCGTCGATAACGGTCAAGGTCGACGTGCCGGCGCCGTCGGGCATCCAGGTAGCGGTGCGGCGGCGAACCAGTTCGGCCAGCGGCTTGCCGTTGGCGAGCCAACGGAAGGGCGCGCGGCCACCTTGCAGTTTGAGGACGAGCGGGGAGGCGCCAGAGGCCGTGGCTGCTCCGAGATCGATGTGGGCCCCTTCAGGCGGGAACACGATTCGAGGCGCCGGTTCCGTCGGTTTGATCGCGATCAGCCCGTCGCTGCCTCTGGCGAAACGATGCATGGTGACGGGCAACTGGTCTCGCGTCGGCTTGAATGTGCCGGGCGGAGCGCCAGGCAAGGCGACCGCCGCGAGACCGGATTTGGCGAAGGCGGCGAAGAGGATCGGCGCGGCGGAGACATAGCCGGAAAGGCCGGGTGCTGTGCCCGCATCGGGCCGCCCGACCCAGACGCCGAGCACATAGCGTCCGTCGAAGCCCACCGACCAGGCGTCGCGGTAGCCGTAGCTCGTGCCGGTCTTGTAGGCGATGCCGCGGGGAGCGACGCCTTCCGGCGGCTTCACTCCCGCCAGCATGTCGGCCACCTGCCAGGTCGCCGCCTCGCTGAGCACGGTACCCACACCGTCGGGGCGCACCGCGCCGTCCGGCTCGCTGCCATCCCGGAGTGCACGCGCCCGGCCGCCATTGGCGAGCCCGGTATAGAGTTGCACGAGATCTCGCAGCGAGACGCCGGCGCCGCCAAGACCGATGGCCAGGCCGGGCGCTTCTCCCCGAGGCAATTGGAGGTCGACGCCGGCCTGTCTGAAGCGCGCGGTAAGGCGCGCCGGGCCGACCGCGTCGAGCAGGCTGATGGCCGGCACGTTGAGCGACAATTGCAGGGCCTGACGCACGGTGACGTCGCCCTGGTAGCTCATGTCGAAATTCCTCGGCCGGTATCCGGCGAAATCCGCCGGCCGGTCCGCGATGATCGTTTCCTGGGCGACGAGCCCTTCTTCGATCGCCAGGCCATAGATGAAGGGCTTCAGCGTCGATCCCGGCGAGCGCACGATGCGGGTCATGTCGATCCAGCCCGATCGGCCGGCATCGAAGAAATCGGCGGAGCCGACCGCGCCAAGAATTTCTCCGGTGCGCGAATCCGCCAGAACCATCGCCACCGAAAGCCGCGGGCCGAGCCTTGCGGCTGCCTCCCGGGCAACGGTTTCCAGCCCTTCCTGGACCCTTTTGCGGATGGTGAGCCGATGCCGCATCTTCGACGGCGTGTTGCGCAGCGCCGCGTAGGCAGCGTGTGCGGCCAGGGCCGGAAGAGGCCGCCGCAGAGCGGCCGGTTCTTCCGCCGCGGCTCGTTCCGCCTCCAGATGGTCGACGATTCCGGCGCTCGCCATGCGCGCCAGCACGCGAGCCCGCGCCTTCTCTGCCCCTTGCGGGCTGCGGTCCGGGCGCCGCCGCTCGGGCAACTGCGGCAGCGCGACGAGCAGGGCGGATTCGGAAAGGCTGAGCCGGCGCGGCTCCTTACCGAAATAGGCGAGCGACGCTGCTCGGATGCCCTCCAGGTTCCCGCCATAAGGGGCCAACGTCAGATAGCGTTCCAGGATCTCGTCCTTGGAGAGACGCCGTTCGATCTGAACGGCGCGGAAGATCTGCCTGAACTTTGCCCCGAACGAGCGGCTTTGGCGCGGCTCGATCAGCCGGGCAAGCTGCATGGAGAGGGTCGAGCCGCCCGAGACGATGCGGCCGTTCCCCGCGAATTGCCCCGCCGCGCGCAGCAGCGCCAGCGGATCGATACCCTTATGATCCCAGAAGCGCTTGTCTTCATAGGCGATGAGCATGTCGATGAACCGAGTGTCGACCTGGTCGAGGTCGACGGCAAGGCGCCAGCGGCCGTCCGGCGTGGCGAAAGCCCTGAGCAGAGCGCCGTCGCGATCGACCACCTCGGCGGAGACCGTCATCCGCGTCGGAAGCGGTGGCGGATAGGCGGTGTCCGCCCAAACGAAGCCGGCGACGGCCAGCACCGCCGCGGCGGCGGCCGAAGCGAGTGCGAATGCCGCTTTGCGCAGGGCGCCCATTGCTCGATCCTACGGAGCCTTCACCTCCATCATGCCGCTTGCCGTGCGCGCCGAGAACTCCGGACGGTACATGTCCTCGACCGTTGCCCCGGGGTGGGCATAGACGCCCGGCGTCACCGCCCGCACCACATAGGCAACCGTCACTTCGGATGCGTCACCCTGGGCGCGGTCGAACGCCGCGATGAAACGATCGTCGCGGAACTCCAGATGAGCGGCCTTCGTCTGCGGCAGCCAGCCGAAATTCGACAGGTCCGCGCTGGAGACCAGTCCGGGATTGTCGATCTCGAAGCCGGCCGGCAGGAGGTCGTTGACCAAGACGCGCGCTCCCCAGTCGTTGAGTTGTGTCATGCGGAGTACGGCGACGTAACGCTCGTTCTGCGTGGTCTCAGTCACGTTCACCTCGGATCCATCCAGGCGATAATAAGTGCGCTCGATGGTGAAGCCATTGCCGCCGGCCGGCAGCGGCTGGCTTGGGATCGCCACCGTGGTGACGGCTGCCTCCAGGGCATCCTTGCCCGGATTGCCGATCGTTATCGGCCGGGCAATCAGTTCCTCGCCGGTCACCTGGGCGGAGTAGGGGCCGATATGAGGCGTTCCATTCACCGTGAGGCTGAGGGAAGCATTTCCTTCGCGGAGAGCACGGGCGGCGAGCAGCATCCAGGCCTCGTCCTGCGTGCTCGTCCAGCGCTGGGCAGACCGTTCCGCGGAGACATAGGTGACCATCTCTGGCACGGAAGGCGGCATCGGATTGCTTTCGGCGGCGAGCGCCAGCATGGCAGCGCCGTCGCGCAGCTTCGAGCCGTAATCCGTGCGCGTGTAGTCGTTCTCCACGCCCTTGGCGAGCTCCAGGGCGGTCCGGAACGTCCGTTCGGAGCGTTCCGCGTCCCCATAGAGAGCGAGGCTCGCCGCAAGATGGGCAATGGCGAGCGGGCTCGAGAAAGCTTCGATCTGCGTGTCGGCGTAATAGCGAAGGTCGCCGATCGAGGCTTTCTTGTTGCGTGCCAGCACGTAAAGAGCATAGGCGATTTCGTTGCCGCGGCTCTGCAGGTCGAGGTCGTAAGCCAACGAGTTCTGTAAATTGCTGAGCGCCTGTTGCATCGCTTGGGACGGGACGTTGAAGCCCTTTTCGCGCGCCCTGGTCAGGAAGTCGGTAACGTAGGCGTCGAGCCAAAGATCGCCCGAGCCCGGGGACCATAGGCCGAAGCTGCCGGTGCTGGATTGGTAGTTGAGCACCTGATAGACGGCTTCCTGCACGCGCCCCTTCAGTTCAGGGTCTCCGGCCATACCGTATCCTGCCGACAGCTCATTGACGTAAAGCAGCGGAAGGGCCCGGCTGGTCGTCTGCTCGGCGCAGCCATAGGGGTAACGATCGAGCTTCATCAGCAGGGACGCGACATCGAAGGCCGATGTCGGAGAGACGCCGACGCTGACGGTCGCCCCGTCGAGCAGGCTGGAGGCCAGAAGCTCGCGGTCGAGGGTCAAGCTGCCGCCATTGCCGGGAATGCCGACGATCGACCGGCTGGCGATGGGCATGGCCGCCGGACGAACCGGCAAGGAAAGGACCTGCTCGATGGTATGCCCCTCGGCATTGGCGAGACGAATGGCGAGGCCTGCCTCGCCCGATTGCCTGGCCGTGAGCGGCACGGTGAGCGACTGGCGCTTGCCGGGTTCGAGCGTAAGCCTCTCCGGCAGGACGCCGGCGTCGACATCGATCTCGCCGCCACCTTCTACCGCCAGCGCATAGTCACCTGCGGGAGCGTCGGTATTGGTGATGTCAAGCGTCATCCTGGCCTGGTCGCCGGGAGCCATGAAGCGGGGCAGGCCCGCCGTGATGACCAAGGGATCACGCACGATCACGTCGGAGGAGGCGTGGCCGACGGCTTCCTTTGTCCAGGCAACGGCCATGACGCGGACTGTGCCGTTGAATTGCGGAATGTCGAATTCGACGGTGGCCTTACCCCCGTCGCCCAGTTTTATCGGCCCGGAGAAGAAGGCGACCAGCTTCTCGGTGGGAGGGCTGCCTTCAGTCTCCATTCTGGCGCCATCGCCGCCGGTGCGCAGCCTGCCCGTGATCCCGAGCGAACCGTCGATGAGCCGCCCATAGAGATCGCGCAGTTCGATGCCGAGCATGCGCTGGCCGAAGAACCAGGCAACGGGATCCGGCGCCTTGTAGTTGGTGAGGTTGAGGATGCCGACATCAACGGCCGCCACCATCACATAGGCGTCGCCTGCCGCCTGCGCACCGGTGACGGTGATCGGGATGGATAAAGGCTTGCGTGGTTCGGTCTTCTCCACCGTGCCTAGCGCGACGTCCAGTTTCTTGGCCGCCGGATCGACCTTCAGCCATTTCACGCCGATGGCGCGGGCCGGCATGCGTGTCTCCTGGGCCTCGCCGGGGCGGTAGAGCGTCGCCGTGACATAAGCGCCGGCACCCCAGTCCGCGCCGACCGGTATGTCGATGGTCGCGCCACCTTCCGGCACGCTGGCCGAGATGGTCGTCAGCAGCTTCTCCGCGCCGACAGTGACGAGCAGTTCGCCGGCGAAACGCGGAGAAACCTGGAGCTTCGCGACGTCGCCCGCGGCATAGACATCCCTGTCGAGCGCGATCTCCAGGCCGTCGGGGGTTTCGGTGGAGGTCGCCTCGACATACCAGCCGGCCTCGAACTCGTAGCTCGTGGCCGGGCCGGTCGGATCGGCGGATTCGACTTCGAGCCGGTAGCGACCCCAGTCGACCGGCAGCCTGAGATCGGCTTCGGCCGTTGCGGAAGCGTCGATGGTCCCGTCGGCCACCGCCCTGGTGAAGGTGACCGGCTCATAGTTCCAGGCGTTGCCGCTTCGGTACCATTGATAGTTCCGCTCGATCTTGACCAGCGACCAGGCCAGGCTCGGCTCGTCCTTGCGGTTACCATCGGCATCGACCGCGATGACCTTGAAACCGGCCGTGCCGCCTTGCGGCACCGAGCCGTCGAATTGCGGAGCGATACCGATCATGGCGCCTTGCGGCTTGATCGCGAGGTCGATCTTGCGTTCGACGGCGCGACCGCCGCTTTCGCGCATGCGCACGGCAACGGCGGCATTGAGCAGCCGGGTCGTCGACGGTAACTGGTCGATCACCACGGGGAAGGCGGCCTTGCCGTCGTCTCCGACGACAGGCAGGTCGGTGAGGGGGATGCGGGTCGCGTCGCCTTCCTGCTCGTCCGCGAGCCCGAAGGAATAACCCTTGAAGCGATCCCAATCGCGCTTGGTGGAGAGCGTCACCTCACCTTCCAGCGCCAGGCCGGCCGCCGGGGCGCCATAGAGGAAGCGGCCGTCCACCGTGAGGTTGGCGGGTTCGCCGGCGGCGATCCCGCTGCGGTCGGCCGAGAGGTCGAATTCGATCCTGTCGGGAACGAAATCCTCGACAAGGAACATCATCTGCGCCACTGCCGGCTGCTTCGGATCGGTATGAATGCTCGCCTGCCATGTGCCGCGCATAGCGTTTTCCGCGAGGGGCAGATCCACCGCATGGCCGCCGATCGCGGCGCCGTCGCTGACGATGCGCCGGTCCTCGACGCCATCGGGGCGGGTGAAGATGAAGGTCAGCGGCAGATTTTCTACCGCCTTCGCCGCATCGTCTCGGGCAAGTGCTGCCGCATGCACGGTCTCGCCGGCGCGGTAGATGCCGCGTTCGGTCCAGGCGTAGACGTCGAGCGCTCCGGGGGCGGGCCGCCCGGCGACACCGCGATCGGAAAGATCGAAACCGGCCCGCGCCATGTCCAGGAAGACGAAGTCGGAGCCGCCCTTGTCGGCCATCAGCACGGCGGGGACCATGCCGCCTTCGCCGCGTACGAGACCCGGAGTGAAGATCGCCCGGCCTTCGCTGTCGGTTCGGGCCTTCCCCAGGATCTCGTTGTTCCTGGCGAGCAGCGTCAGCTCGACGTCGGCAATCGGCTTGGCGGTGCCGAGCGATCGCGCGAAGACGTTCAAGCCGTCCTGCCCGGTATAGGTGGAAAGCCCGATATCCGAGACGACGAACCACTGCGTGGCCCGCGATTCCCAGGTGTCGCGGCGGTCGTCAACGGGTGCGGCGGTCAGCACATAGACGCCGGGCTTGCGCTCCGGCAACGCCTCGTCGACCGGAAAGCTGGTGACCACTTCCTTGTTGAGTTCGTTGGCGATTTCCAGCTTGCCCTCCCAGACGGGCGCTCCGATCTGGTCGTTGATGGTGCTGAGGTCGTAGCCGTCGAGTTGGCGAAGAAACTGGTAGCCGGACAAAAGCTGGGCAAGGGAGCGATCGCCGATCCGGTAGAGTTTCATGTCGGCGACGTCCATGTTCACCGTCACGACGGGGATGCCTCGGCGCGCGCTTGCCGGCAGCACGAAGCTGTCGCCCGTGAAGCGGGCGGAGGGCGGGCGGTCCTGCACATAGATGCTGAGAACGACCGGTGCTTCCAGGACCTCGCCGATTGCGGCCGGCAGGCCCTGCCTGAAGGTGACCCGGTAATGCTGGCCATGCTTGAGCCCTTCGATGCAGATCTGGCGTTCCTTGGCCTCGATCCCCTTGGGCGCGCCGTCATCCACCGTGACAAAGCTCGAATAGTCGATGCCGGCCTTGACCAGCTCCTCCGAGAACTGGGCGCAAACGCGGGGCGATGCGCTATCGGAATCGATCGAATGCTCGACGACGCGGAACCCCTTGCGCGCCTTAAGGTCCTCGTATTCGGCGCGGATCGCCGGCGCGTTGAGGAGGGAAAGACTGGCTTCATAAGCCTGCAGGGAGGGGCGCGTCAGATCGCGCCGGTCGAGCCCGGCGGCAAGCGTGGCGAGCGCTTCGGCGCGTACGGCCGTGGTGCGTGAAAGGAGATAGGCGGTATAGGCGGCTGCGGTCGCGTCGCGCTGCAACTCGGATTTCTCGGCCTCGCTGGACGGCGAGACATCGAGCGCGGCGCGGGCGAGCCGGTTCCACAAGGCCGCATCGTCCGGGGAGATTGCCACCGCGGCCCGCAGCTTCGTGGCGGCTTCGCGGGGATCGCCGTTTCTCAGAGCCTGCTCGGCGGCTTCTTCAAGCGCCGCAAGGCCTTCGGTGCCGGGACCCGCACTTTCGACCGACTGGCGATAATAGCGGGCCTCGTCGACCACCCAGGCGGGCATGAAGCCGAGTTCGGCCGGAGCGCCGATGTCGGGGTCGCCCGAGAGATCGACGATCTTGCCGGCCACGGCACCGGGGGCGGGCTTCAGCTGGCTGTAGTCCGATTTGAGAAAACACCACTTGGCCTTGGCATTGTATGTGAAAGCCCTGCAGGCCGAATCGGCCAGGCAGACGACTTCACACTGGTCGAGCGTGACATCCCGTTCAGTTCTCAGGTCGAAACCAAAATAGTCGCCACCCTCGCTGGTAACGACCGAACGCTCCTGACCGACCGCCACGGTAGGCGCGACGAACGCTAGGAAGGTCGAGAGAATTGCCGAGAAACCAAGTGCCGCACGCATTGTCAGTCCTCCTCGCAGCCGCTCCTGGAAGGCAGGCCCGCAAGTTCGCCCAAAAGTTGTCAACGCGGAACGGAACGGCAGCCCTGCTTTGATCACACTTTCTTTCAGTTGCTGCAAGCATGTGTGTTCGAAGCCTTCAATCCCAATTGATCTGCGGGATTGTCGGTAGGCATCGAATATTTCATAAGCCGTCGATGCGTTCCGAATCCCTGCGGAAGCGCTGGAAATCAGGCCACCTCGGAGCCGCATATACCCGAGAGCTGAGAGTGTGACTCGACTTGTGCGTTGAATTCCTTGCAGAATTGCGGGTCAAAACAATTTTAGGCTTCTGCGTCTATATGGGACATAATGGAGTGGCGTAGGTAAGCGTATGAGGTTCGGTGTGGCAAAAGGAAGGGGCCTGGGGCGCGCAATTGCCTTGGCCCTGTTGGCAGGCGCTGCGGTGCCGGCCGCCGTCCTGCCCGCGACCGCGTTCGAACTCTTCGGATTCCGGCTCTGGGGCTCTTCCGACGAGGATACCGACATCGTCGATCCCTTGCGCTACTCGGCGACGCTCACCGTGACCGACGGCGACGAGGATCTCCAGGACACGCTGGAGGATGCCTCCGAATTGATGGCCGAGCAGGAGCGACCGGTCTCGGGATCCCTCGGGCTACTGTCCAGGGCTCGTGCCGATCGGGAATTGTTGATCGCGGCGCTTTTTCGCGCCGCTCGATATGATGGCGTCGTGAACATCGCCATCGGCGGGCGCCTGCTCGACGACATTCCTCCCGACGCCGAATTCACCGGAGAGCCCGTCCCGGTGACGATCACCGTCGATCCCGGCGCGGTTTTCACGTTGGGCGACATTGCGCTGAAAGGGGATGCGGCCGACCTGATGCCGGGGCGATTCGGCTTGATTTCGGGCGGGCCTGCCGGCTCCGAGGCCATCCTCAAGGCTGAAAGCGATATCGTCAGGGCGCTGCGGCAGGAGGGGCGGCCACTCGCTCAGGTGACCGGGCGCGAGATCGTGGCCGACCATGCGACCCGCACGCTCGACGTGTCGCTCACCGTCGCGGCCGGACCAATCGCGCCCTATGGCGAGACGACGGTGGAGGGGACGGAGCAGGTCGACCGGGAGTTCACCCGCTACATGACCGGGCTCGAGCCCGGCCGTATCTATTCACCGAAGGAGATGAGGGAGGCGCGCGACCGGCTCGCCGCGCTGGAGGTGTTCTCCAGCATCAATCTGCGCGAGGCCGAAGCGCTCAATCCCGACGGTTCGATCCCGATCCATCTGCGTGTCAGCGAGCGCAAGTTCCGCTATTATGGCGCCGGCGCGAGCTATTCCACGACGGATGGTCTCGGCCTGGAAGGCTATTGGGGTCATCGCAACCTGTTCGGTCGCGCCGAGAAGCTGCGCATCGGCGGCTCGATTTCTGGCATCGGCGACAGGGGAGATCTCGGCCAGCTGAATTACAATGCCAGCATCCTGTTCGAGAAGCCCGGCGTGATCGGGCCGGACTCGAAGTTCTTCGCGAAACTGGGAACCGTGTACGAACATCCCGATGCCTACGACCGCTTTTCCACCGGGGGCGGCGTGGGCATTCAATACGAACTTTCTCCCACACAGACACTGTCGGCGGAACTTGCGGTCGACTGGGAGAAGGTGACGGACGCGCTCAATCCGGAGGGGAAGGATTACCTCCTGGTCAGTACGCCGCTGCAATACGTCTTCGATAACAGGGACGACAAGCTCAATCCGAAGCGTGGTTTCCGGGCGCTCGCCTTCGCCGAGCCGACTTATGATTTTCTCAACAGCACCAGCTTCGTAAAGGTGAAGGCCGAAGGCTCCACATACAGGGCGGTCGACGAGGCCGGGAGGTTCGTGCTGGCGGGGCGTGCAGTGCTGGGATCGATCGTGGGAGCCGAACTCGCCGACATACCGGCTGATCGCCGCTTCTATGCCGGCGGCGGCGGCTCGGTTCGTGGCTATGCCTATCAGGGCATCGGACCCAAGGACGCGTTCGGTGACCCGATTGGCGGGCGCTCTCTCGCGGAAGCATCGCTGGAAATGCGCATCGGCGTGACGGATACGATCGGCATCGTGCCGTTCATCGATGCCGGAACGGTATCGGAAGCCGAGTTCCCCGATTTCTCGGATTTTAAGGCGGGCGCTGGCCTGGGTCTCAGATATATTACTCCCTTCGGTCCATTGCGGGTCGATGTGGCGGTGCCACTCAATCCCGACCCGGACGACCCGACCTTCGCGCTCTATGCAGGTATCGGGCAGGCATTCTGATGGCGATCGTGAAGCGGCTGCTGCGTTATTTCCTCTACACGTTCCTCGCGGTGCTGGCGCTCGCCATCGGAGCGATCGCCGTCTTCACGTTGACCGAACGCGGCCGCGAGAATCTCGCATCGCTGATCTCGTCGATGGCTTCGAGCGATGCCACCAAGATCAGGATAGGCGGGCTGAACGGAATATGGGCCGGGCCGCTGACCCTCGATCACCTCGTCGTGGAGGACACCGAAGGGGCCTGGCTTGTGGCCCGCGGCGTCGAAGTCGACTGGTCGCTACTTCCCTTGCTGTCTTCGACCTTCAAGGCCGAACGTATCTTCGTCCGGAGGCTCGAGGTAGCTAGGCAGCCGATATCGAGCGGGACGAGCGGCGGTGGCGGCGGTCTGCCGATCTCGCTTGCAATCGACCGGATCGAACTGCCGGACATTGCGCTTGGCGAAGCCCTCGCCGGCACCGTTGCAAAGCTCTCGGCGCAAGGTTCGCTCGACGCCCTGGCCAATCCGCTGAACATCCAGACCAGCCTCAAGATCGCGCGAATCGATGGGGTCGGCGGCAAGCTCGATGCTTCGATCCATTTCGTGCCCTCGGAGAAACGCCTGGACGTGGCTGTCAATGGCTCCGAGCCAGCGGGTGGGATCGTGGCGAACCTGCTGCAACTGCCCGGTGCGCCACCCGTCGGGATCGTGATTTCGGGAAGCGGCCCCGCGGAGAACTGGAGAGGGCAGGGCGTTTTCTCCGTCGACGGTTCGGTGGTGACGACTGTCTCCGGCGCATACAGCGCGGTCGAAGGCGGCAGCCGGATCGAACTCAAGGGCGATGGTGCGTTCGAGCGGTTCCTGCCGGAAGGATTGCGACCGCTGCTCGCAGGCAAGGCGGATTTCGACATCGCCGGGTTGCTGGGCAGCCAGGGCCGCATCGATGTCGAGCGCGCCAACCTGCAATCGAACGCCCTGCGCGCCAGTGCGAAAGGCACGATCGATCCTCAAGGCGCGAGCGATTTCGCGCTGGAGGCCGAGGCGATCGACGGAGCGGTCCCCGTTTCGTTCGGAGCGGGGCAGGCCGCGCTCCGGAACGCGACCATACGCGTCTTCGGGGCCGGCAACACGCCGATGGTGGATGCTACGGCCACACTGGACTACGTCACAACACAAGCCGAAGAGGCACGGGATATCTCCGTCACCGTCCATTCCGACGGCTTCGACCTGTTGAACAGAACTGGACCGCTGAAGGTCGATCTCTCGGCTGGAGCCTACGCGTCGGCCAACCCTACGCTCGGCCAACTCCTGGCAGGCCGGATCGAAGCCGATCTTGCCGCGGACATAGGCAATGACGCGATCGGCGTTGCCGAGGCCAACGTGCGCACCAACGCTCTGAGGTTGAAGCTGGGTGGAGAGATCAGCCGCCGCGATCCGTCCTTGTCGCTCGCGGTCGCCACCGACATCGTCTCGTCAGCCCTGCCGATAGAGGCGCGGACCGCGCTCGGCGATAATGTCGCCTTCTCCGGAACGATCAAGCGCAATGCGGAAGGCGCGGTGTCGGTCGAGGCGATGCAGTTCAATTCAGGCGACCTCACCCTGGGCGGCAGTCTCGCGCAGGACGGCGACACGATCACTGCCGCGTTGAAGGGCACCTTCGCCGATCTGGGCCGCCTTGCCCCCGACGCGTCGGGGGCCATCGCGTTCACGCTCGACGCGGCCGGCAAGCTCTTCGCGCCCGACGTGACACTCACCGCCACCAGCGAGGCAGTACGCCTGTCCGGCCAGGAACTCACCGGCGTCGAGCTTACGGCGAAAGGTATCGCCGACCCCGCCAATCCGGCGGGGGACGTTTCGCTGAAGGGCAGCTACCGCGGGCAGGCGCTGAACGCGGCGGCGTCCCTGAAGACGACGGATGGCCGCCGGGAGGTGACGGGCCTGTCCGTCGCCCTCGGCCAGAGCCGCGTGACCGGCGATCTGCTGCTGGGCGCGGATTTCCTGCCGGAAGGCACCCTGGATCTTTCCGTTCCGGACATCGGCGCTCTCGCCGCGCTTGCACAGCAGGAAGCTCAGGGCCAATTGTCCGGCAAGATCACTTTCGCCAGAGCCGACGGTGTGCCGCAGATTGCCATCGACGCGACCGCCCCCACCTTGTCGCGAACCGGCGTGTCGGCCAGCAATGTCGCCGTCGCCGCGACCATTGCCGATTATCTCGGCGCGCGTTCTGTCGCTGGGACGGTTCGGGCGGCTTCGCTCGTGGCGGGAGCCGTCGCGGCGGAAAATGTCGACGCGACCATCGGACAACAAGGGGAAAGGGTCGACCTCAAGCTCCGCGCCAACGAGCCGGAGGGCGGGACCCTGTCCAGGCTGCTCGGCCTGTCCGGCAGCCGGTTGGTCGAAGTCGCCGTTTCGGGTGAGGGGCCTCCGGCGGCATGGAACGGGAATGGCACCATTTCGATGGACGGCGCACTGGTCAGCACGCTTGTCGCGACCCATGCGGCGGTTGGCGGCGGCAGCCGGCTCACTGTCCAGGGCGACGGCGCATTCGACCGGTTCCTGCCCGATGGCCTGAAGCCTCTGCTCGCCGGCGAGACGAATTTCGATATCGCTGCTCTGCTTGGCACGTCAGGCGGCTTCGAGATCGAAAAGGCCGATGTGCTGTCGCCGGCGTTCAACCTGGTGGCGCAAGGCAACCTCGATGCCCAGGGTGCGAGCGACTTCACGGTCCGGGGACAGGCGGTCGCCGGCCCGGTCGCGTTGTCCCTGGGCGATCCCGCCGCTCCACTCTCTTTGATGCTGAACAATGTGAGCGCCCGTCTTGCCGGCCCGCGCAACGCGAGCGCAATTGACCTTAATGCGTCGCTCGCCCAGATCGCGATCCAGGGCAGTACGCTGCAGGGCGTCGAGGCGAAGCTCTCATCGCAGGCCTTCGATGTGGCCGCCCAAAGCGGGCCGCTGGCACTCGAGGTGTCTGCCAATGCCCTGGCGACGGAAAACCAGACGCTTGCTCCGCTGTTGGCAGGTCAAATCCGTGCGGCGGCGGCGACGATTGTCTCGGATACGGCGATCACCATTCAGTCGGGCTCGGTTTCCAGCGACGCGCTGACGGCGAGATTATCGGGCGAGATCACCCGGCCCGATTTCGGTCTTTCGCTAGCGCTCGAAGCGGATGCTGCGGCTTCGGCCATGCCCGCGGGAGCGCGCGGAGCGCTTGGCGAGCGTGTGACGCTGTCGGGAACCGTCAAGCGCGATGGCGCCGGCGCTATTTTCGTCGAAGCCCTCAAGCTCGTATCCGGAGGCTTGAGCGCGGACGGAAGTGCCTCATTGAGCGGCGACACGATCGAGGCGGCGATCAAAGGCGCGTTCGCCGATGTTGGCCGTCTGGCGCAGGGGGCGACCGGAGCCATAACTTTCTCGCTGGGCGCGACCGGCAATCGAAATACTCCGGACCTCTCGCTGTCGGTGGAGAGCGAAAGGATCGAGGCGGCTGGTAGAGCAATCACCGGTCTCAGCTTGACGGCCTCGGGCGTCGCTGACGTCGCTAATCCGGCGGCGAAGGTCTCGCTGAGGGGCAATGTCGCCGGCGAAGCGCTCACCGGCTCGGCCGAGCTGAAGACCACCGATGGACGGCGGGAGATCAATGGTCTCTCGATCCTGCTCGGTCAGAACCGCATCACCGGCGATCTCGTTCTCGACGATCAGTTCGTACCGGAAGGCGCGGTGGACTTCACGGTGCCGGACATCGGACCGCTCGCCGCACTCGCTTTCGAGGAAGCGAGCGGCGATGTGAACGGAACAATCCGGTTCCACCGGGCGAACGGCGTGCCCGAGATCGTGCTGGATGCCGCCACAGCGTCCCTGTCGCGCGCTGAGCTCACGGCCAAGGATGTCGCGGTCGCCGCGACCGTCAGCAACTATCTCGCGTCGCCGGCGATTTCCGGCAAGATAAGGGCCGCCTCGGTAACGTCGGGCGCGACGGCCATCAACGGCGTGGACGTAACGCTGACCCGCGACGGCGATTGGACCGGCTTTTCCGGCGGAGCGACCGTCAACGCCATGCCGGCGCGTGCTGCCGGACGCATCAAGATCGCCAGTGGCGAGACGACCATCGAGCTTGCTTCAGGCGAGGCGACGGTCAACGGCATGAAGGTCGGGATCGCCAGGGCAACGACCGTCGTCATCAGGGATGGCCAAGCCGTGTTGGACAAGCTGCCGCTTGCCATCTCGGGCGGCAACGTCGTGGTGTCCGGAACGGCCGGCGAAACGCTCGCGCTCGACATCCAGTTGGCGTCGCTGCCGGCCGCCGCCGCGAACGCCTTCTCGCCCGGACTCAACGCGACGGGCACCATCTCCGGCACCGCCCGAGTGTCGGGCGCCGCCTCTAAACCGCAAATAGGCTATCAGGCCCGGTGGACAAATGCCGGTACGGCGCAAACGGCAGCAGCCGGCCTCGGCTCGATGACGATCAATTCCAACGGAACCTTCTCCGGCAACAGGCTCGAGTTCCAGGCCGATGTCGGAGACGCTTCGGGGCTGGCCATCAGGGGCGGCGGGACGGTCGGCACGGCCGGGACGCCGACGCTCGATCTCGATTTCACGGGCAGGGTTCCCTTTGCCTTTTTGACCCGGCAACTTGCCGCGCAAGGCATGTCGCTGACCGGCGCCGCCGACGTCAACATTCAGGTGCGCGGACCGGCCACGGCACCGTTGATCAGCGGCACGGTGCGGACGTCGGGTGCCCGCCTCGTGGATGCCGCGTCGGGCATCGCGATCAACGACATCGCGGCGGATGTTTCTGTCGGCAGCGGCGTCGCGACGCTGCGCAGCCTCACCGGAAAGCTTTCCACCGGCGGTTCGCTTTCGGGAAGCGGCACTGTCGGCATCGATCCGGCCAGGGGCTTCCCGGCGGACCTCGCGGTCAGGATCGTCGAAGGCCGCTATACGGACGGGCGTATTGTCACAACGACGATGAACGGCGATCTTACGCTGAAGGGGCCGCTCGTCGGCACGTCAACGCTCGGTGGGACGCTCAATCTCGGCCGGACTGTGATTACCATTCCGGAGCGACTGCCAGGTTCGCTTGCGTCTCTGAACGTCCAGCACAGGAATGCGCCCAAGGCGGTGATAGCGCAGCAGAAGGCGATCCAGCCGCGGGAGGCCAGCGGAGGTGGCGGAGGTGGCGGGCTGAGCCTCGACCTCCAGGTGAATGCACCGCAGCAGATCTTTGTCCAGGGACGGGGCCTCGACGCCGAGCTCGGCGGATCGCTGAGGCTCACAGGGCCCGCGACCGCACCCCAGGCCATCGGCGAGTTCACCATGCGACGCGGCCGCTTGCAGATCCTCGGTCGCCGGCTGACTTTCAGTCGCGGTACGCTCGATTTCGCTGGTTCGCTGATCCCCAATATCGACCTTGCGGCGGATTCGACAGTCGACACGACGACCGTCACCGTTCAGGTCACCGGCCCGGCCACCGATCCGAAGTTCGTCTTTTCCTCGAGTCCGGCTTTGCCGGAGGACGAGGTGCTGGCACGGCTGATCTTCGGGCGTTCGATGTCCAACCTGTCGCCGCTGCAGATCGCCCAACTCGCGGAGGCGGCCGCGCAACTCGCCGGCGTCTCGGGACCGACCTCGCTGCTCAACAACCTGCGCAACAGCATCGGTGTGGACGATCTGGACATCACGACCGATGCCGAAGGCAACACTGCCGTGTCGGCGGGCAAATATCTGAACGACCGCACTTACCTGTCGATCGAGAAGGGTGACCGCGCGGGCTCCGGAAGGGCCACCATCGATCTCGATGTCGGCCGCGGGGTCAAGCTGCGTGGCTCGGCGGCAGAGGATGGCGAGGCCAGGGGCGGCATCTTCTTCGAACGGGAGTATTAGTCAAACGTAGCCGGTGCCTGGCCCGACCGACGAAGCTGCGCTGGTGCTGTCCGGAGCTGGGCCGAAGCACCAAGCTCTGGCTCTCCCCGGATTCCATGAATTCGTGGCGCAATGACGTTTTTGCGCCAATCTGGTCGCATTCGCGCCAACCGCAATCCTCCCAATGGTGGCAGATTTATGGCCGGGTTCCACGTCCGGCTGTTTTGACATGATGGTCGCGATGCGGGAAGGTAAGGCAACAAGTCAAAAAAATGGGAGCAAGTCATGAACTTCTACAAGAGCAATGGGGACCAGGTTCCAGATCACATTCTGGAGCTTGCTGAAGAGGCAAGGAAAGGGGGAGTGGACCGTCGCGAATTCTTGGCGCTCGCCAGTGCTTTCGGCGCTTCCACTGCTTTCGCTTACGGACTCCTCGGATTGGCGGCGCCGTCGCCGGCCATTGCACAGGAAACGCCCAAGAAGGGTGGAATCCTGAAGGTCGCGATGTGGATCAAGGATCCCAAGGACCCACGCAAGGCCGACTGGTCGGAAATCGCCAACGCCGAGCGACAAGCGATCGAGCCGTTGGTGAAGTATACGCGCGAATTCACTTTCGAGCCCTATTTGCTCGAAGGGTGGGAGGTCAATGACGACGCCACTGAATATGTGCTGAAGGTCCGCCCCGGCGTGACCTGGAGCAATGGCGACGCCTTCAATGCGGACGATGTCGTCTTCAACTTCGCCCGCTGGTGCGACAAATCGGCGGAAGGCAACTCGATGACGGCGCGGATGGGGACGCTTGTCGACGAGGCGAGCGGCAAGATGCGCGAGGGGGCTGTCGAGAAGGTCGATGACATGACGGTCAAGCTCAAGCTGACGCAGTCCGACATCTCCATCATTCCGAACCTTTGCGACTATCCCGGCCTGGTGGTTCACAAGACCTTCGACGAGAAGGGCGGTGACTTCGTTTCCTGCCCGATCGGCACCGGTCCTTTCGAACTCGTTTCCTACGATGTCGGCCAGAAGGTGGTCTACAAGCGCCGCGAGGACGGCAAGTGGTGGGGCGGCGACGTATATCTCGACGGCGTCGAGTTCATCGATTACGGCACCGACCCGGCGGCGATGGTCAGCGCCTTCGAGGCCGGTGAGGTGCATACCAACCACGAAACGTCGGCGGATTACGTGTCGATCCTGGAGGGGATCGGCCTTGCGACGTCGGAGACGGTGACGGCCTCGACCATCGTGGCGCGCACCAACGTGGCCAACAAGCCCTATGAGGACCAGAAGGTCCGCAAGGCGCTTCAACTCGCCGTGGACAACGCCATCGTGCTGCAGCTCGGCTACGGCAACGCCGGCGAGGTGGCCGAGAACCACCATGTCGCGCCGATCCACCCGGAATATTATCCGTTGCCGAAGATCGCCGCCGATCCGGCCAAGGCCAAGGCGATGATGGACGAGGCCGGTCAGGCCGATTTCGAGCACGAGCTCATCACCGTCGACGAGGACTGGCACAAGAACACGGGCGACGCCATCGCCGCGCAGCTTCGAGAGGCGGGCATCAAGGTGAAGCGTACGGTGCTGCCCGGTTCGACCTTCTGGAACGACTGGACGAAGTACCCGTTCTCGATGACCAACTGGAACATGCGCCCGCTCGGCGTCCAGGTGCTCGCGCTCGGCTATCGGACCGGGGAAGCCTGGAACGAAAGCGCCTGGTCCGATCCCGAATGGGATAAGAAACTCAATGCCGCGCTTGCAGTGGCCGATGTCGCCAAGCGCAAGGAAATGATGAAGGATATCGAGCAGATCCTTCAGGATGCCGGCATCATCATCCAGCCTTATTGGCGTAAGCTCTACAACCACAGTGTCGAGGCCGTGAAGAACCACGGCATGCATCCGACGTTCGAGCACGATTACGGCAGGGTCTGGCTCGACGCTTGACGCCTTCGCGTCGCGAGGACGGACAGAGAGTCCGCCCTCGCGGTTTCGCTCGCGTTCCGTCGGGCCGCCGGCCTTTCGACTGCCCGTCGGGATTGCCCCAACCTCAGCGGCAGGGGGATTGATGCTCGCATTCATCTTGCGCCGGCTCGGCACGATGGCATTGACGATGCTGTGCCTGACCTTCGTCGTCTTCTTCCTGATCAACCTGGAGCCGAACCTCAAGAAGCTCGCGATCAGCCAGACCGAAATGCGCACGACGGCGGAGGATCTGGAACGCTGGCTGCAGCGCAACGGCTACCGGCAGAATTTCTTCGTTCGTTACGGTCAGTGGGTCGGTGTGGTCCCGAAGCAGCCGAATATCGATCCGGCGACAGGCGAGGCGGTGCCGCGCTTCCGCTTCTGCTCCGAACCGTCCGTTCCTGCCTATTCCGGCATCCTGCAAGGCGACTTCGGCTGCTCGACCAAGTTCAAAACGACTGTCGCCGCCAAGCTTTTCCCGGCGCTCGGCGCGACGGGCATATTGATGTTCTGGGTGATGGTGACGATGGTGCCGATCGCGCTGCTGATCGGCATCCTGGCCGGCATGCGCGAGGGCTCGCGTACGGATCGCACCTTGTCGGTCGCGTCGATAACGACCACGGCGACGCCCGAATATGTCTCAGGCGTCATTTTCACCGTCATCTTCGCTTCCTGGCTCGGCTGGCTGAACGGTTCGGCCGCGTCCGCGACATCGCAGGGCGTCAATTTCTACAATTTCACGCTGCCAGTGATGACCATGGCGATCTACGGCATCGGCTACATTGCCCGTATGACGCGCGCCTCGATGGTCGAGGTGATGACGCAGCAGTATATCCGCACCGCCAGGCTGAAAGGGCTGAGCTTTTCTGGCGTGGTCATCAAGCACGCGCTGCGCAATGCCCTCATCGCCCCCTTCACCGTGATCATGCTGCAGTTCCCGTGGCTGCTCACCGGTGTCGTGATCGTCGAGACGATGTTCCGTTACCAGGGCTTCGGCTTCACTCTGGTCGAGGCGGCCGGCAACAACGATATCGACCTGCTGCTCGGCTGCGCGCTGGTGTCGGTCTTCGTCGTGCTGCTCACCCAGCTCATCTCCGACATTGGCTACGCCTATCTCAATCCACGCATCAGAGTTCAGTAGGGGAGGCGGGGATGCAGATCGAGTATATCGGTGGGCTTCAGATCTTCTTCGGAGTTCTCGCGCGGTTCTGGCCGGTCTGGCTGGCTCTTGCGATCGTCCTGGGGACAAGCTTCCGTTTCCGAAAAAAGCTCGGGCTTTACGGCCAGCTTTTCGACAGCGGCGTCGGGATCGCCGGCGTCGCGATCTGCCTGTTCTGGCTGTTCACGGCGATCTTCTCGGCACGCATCGCGCCCTTCGACCCCCTAACCCAGATTCCGATCATGAAGGATGCGCTGCCCGGCGCGATCGAGCCCGCTTCGAAGCAGGTCTATCTGTTCGGTGGAGACAAGCTAGCCCGCGACGTGTTCAGCCGCATGGTGTTCGGCAGCCGCATCGTGCTGATCATCGCGCCTGCGGCGACCGCCTTCGCGCTGATGGTCGGCATCGTGCTCGGCCTGCCCGCCGGCTATTACGGCGGGCGCATCGACACGGTTCTTTCGTTCCTGGCCAATCTGGTCCTCGCCTTCCCGGTCATCCTGCTGTTCTATCTGCTGGTGACCCCTGAGATCCGGGAGCTCAGCTTCGACACCTGGCTCGGTCGAAGCCTCGGCATCGGGTGGTCCATTCCGCGCGGCCTCGCCGCCTTTTTCTTCCTGTTCCCGATCATCTTCTTCGCCACGCTGTTCTACACCCGGTTCAGGAACCGGCCGCAGCTTCTCGCGATCCAACTCGTCCTGACCTTCGTATTCGGGGCGTGGGTCTATCTCGGGCTGGTGTTCGACAAGGACCCGCTCGGCATCATCTCGATCGATCCGAACGAACTCAATATCTTCGTGGCCGTCGTGTTCGCCTCGAGCCCCGGCGTGTTCCGTATCGTGCGTGGGTTGACGATGGACATCAAGACGCGCGACTATGTGGCGGCCGCCCAGACGCGCGGCGAGACGCCCTGGTACATCATGCTGTGGGAGGTCCTGCCCAACGCTCGCGGCCCGCTGATCGTGGATGCCTGCCTGCGCATCGGCTACACCACGATCCTGCTTGGCACGCTCGGCTATTTCGGCCTCGGACTGGCTCCGGAAAGCCCGGACTGGGGGACCGCGATCAAGGATGCCAGCCGCCTGCTGCGTTCCTTCATCCACCCGGCGCTGCCGCCCACGATCGCCCTGATGTCCTTCGTACTGGGGCTGAACCTGCTGGCCGATGCGCTGCGCGAGCAATCACTGAAGGATTGATGCGATGCTGACCAGAATCCGTGTCGCCCGACATCCCTCAAGGCTGCGAAGTTCACACATATTACGGATCGGCGGCGCTGTCTGGACCACCCCTCATCCGACCGCGCCTCGCGCGGAAGAGGGCGGCAACGTTGATGGCAGCCGCCAGCGGCTGCGACTGGCCGGGGCGAATGTGCCAAGCTCCTCCTTCTCCCCTTGTGGGAGAAGGTGGCCGCGCGAAGCGCGGTCGGATGAGGGGTGGTCCAGAAGGGGGGCAGTGACGGAGGGCCACCTCGCCAATCCACCCTTCCGCAGCGTGGAAAGGAGACCGCGATGAACGAGGCGGTGCGTACCCCAACCCAACCGATCCTGGAAATCGAAAACCTGTCCATCTCGTTTTTCACGCGGCGTGGCGAAATCCCGGCGGTGATGGATTTTTCCTGCACGGTGATGCCCGGCGAGGCCATGGGCATCGTTGGGGAATCCGGCTGTGGGAAATCGACTGTGTCGCTGGGCATCATGCGCGATCTCTCCAATGTCGGGAAGATCGTCGGCGGCCGGATCCGCTTCAAGGGCAAGGACATGGGCGATTTGACCGAGGAGGAGCTGCGCTCCATCCGCGGCAATGAGATCGCCATGATCTACCAGGAGCCTATGGCGAGCCTGAACCCGGCCATGAAGATCGGCAAGCAGTTGATGGAAGTCCCGATACTTCACGACAAGGTGTCGAAGGACGAGGCCTACCGCCGGGCCCTCGACATGGTGCGCGCGGTGCGCCTGCCCGATCCCGAGCGGATGATGCGGTCCTACCCGCACCAGCTCTCGGGCGGCCAGCAGCAACGTATCGTCATCGCCATGGCGCTTCTCTCCAAGCCGGCGCTGCTGCTGCTGGACGAGCCGACGACGGCGCTCGACGTGACTGTCGAGGCTGGCATCGTGGAACTGGTGAAGGGTCTCGGCAAGCAGTTCGGAACGTCGATGATCTTCGTGTCGCACAATCTCGGCCTGATCCTGGAGACCTGCGACCGCATCACTGTCATGTATTCCGGCGAGGCGGTAGAGACCGGCACGGTCAAGGACGTGTTCGATCGCATGCGCCATCCCTACACGCAGGGGCTGTTCCGCTCCATCCCGCTTCCGGGAGCCGACAAGAATTCCCGGCCGCTGGTCGCAATCCCCGGGCAATTGCCGCTGCCGCATGAGCGGCCGAAAGGCTGCAACTTCGGTCCGCGCTGCCAGCACTTCGTGGAGGGCGTCTGCAACGCCGACGAGATCCCGATGATTCCGGTCGAAGGGCATGACAGCCATTTCAGCCGTTGCGTGCGCTTCAACGAGATCGACTGGAACAAGCTGCCGGCCGGAGCGAGGAAGGAGAGCGAACCGATCGAGCCGGGAGCGCCGGTGCTCAAGATCGACGACCTCAAGAAATACTACAAGGTCGCAGTCAACGAGATCTTCGGCGGCGGCGAAGGGCGTGTCGTGAAGGCCAACGAGGCGATCAGCTTCGAGGCACGGGAATCCGAGACGGTGGCGATCGTCGGAGAGTCCGGCTGCGGGAAGTCGACGCTCGCCAAGGTGCTGCTCGGCCTGGAGACGGCGAGCGCCGGCAAGGTCTCGCTCGGGAATGACGAAATCCAGTCGACCGCCATCGAGAATCGTGACGTGGAGACGATCTCGTCGATCCAGATGGTGTTCCAGAACCCGTTCGACACGCTCAACCCGAGCCATTCGGTGGGCTCGCAGATCATCCGGACGCTCGAGAAGTTCAAGGTCGGCAGGACCCCGGCGGAGCGCAAGCAGCGCATGTTCGAGTTGCTCGATCTCGTGAAGCTTCCCCGCGCCTTCGCCGAACGCATGCCACGCCAATTGTCGGGCGGCCAGAAACAGCGCATCGGCGTCGCCCGCGCCTTTGCGGGGGCGGCCAAGGTCGTGGTGGCCGATGAGCCGGTCTCGGCGCTCGACGTCTCGGTACAGGCAGCCGTGACCGAACTGTTGATGGACATCCAGAGGCGCAACAAGACGACCATGCTGTTCATCAGCCACGATCTGTCGGTGGTGCGCTACATCGCCGATCGCGTGGTGGTCATGTATCTCGGCCATATCGTGGAGCAGGGAACGACCGACCAGATTTTTTCGCCGCCCTATCATCCGTATACGGAGGCGTTGCTTTCGGCGATCCCCATTGCAGATACCAGCGTTGTCAAGAAGCACGTCGTGCTGGAGGGTGACATACCATCGGCGATGAATCCGCCAACCGGCTGTCCTTTCCAGACGCGCTGCGGCTACAAGCATCTCGTGCCGGGCAATCGATGCGAAACGGAGCTGCCGCCGTTGCGCGACCTCGGCAATGGCCATCGCAGCCTGTGCTGGCTGACCGACGAGGTGCTGGCGAAAATGGGACCGGTGATCAGCTTCGACAAACCTGCAGACGCCGGGGCCCACGACATCGTGCCGGACGATTCCAGCCGCCGGTCGGGTCCGGGCTTTGCCGGCCGACCGCCGCTCAGGCCGCATGGCAAGAGGGCGAACGCCGGAGCGTCCGCGGAAGAGGAAGCGGTGGAGGAGAGGGCCGCCTCGGTTCGCGTCCGTCAGGAGGAAAGGCAGGACGCCGCCGGGGATCGCGGCGGCGCGCCGCTCACTGAACCCTCCGCAATGATGCCGGCCACTCCGCTTCAGGTCGGCGATGGACGCCAGGCCGAGGACTTCGACGTTCCGTCCGCCTTCGAAGAAGGAGCGTCTTCGGATATCGCGCCCCGCGACGACGGCAACCGCCCGGCGGGCACGGCTCGGCCGGACAGGCCTGACGACCTGAAGCTGATCGCCGGGATCGGCCCCAGGATAGAGGCGAAGCTCCACGGCCTCGGCATCTACAGCTATGTCCAGATCGCCGCATGGAAGAAAACGGAGCGGGAGTGGGTGGACAGCCATCTCGGCTTGCGCGGCCGCATCGAGCGCGAGAGCTGGGTGCGCCAGGCCAAGGCGCTCGCCAAAGGCGGCGAAGCCGAATATCTGCGCGTGTTCGGAAAGAAGCCGCGATAGGCTTACCGGATTTCAATGACCTGGATGTTGACACATCCAGGGTGCCTTGTACCTACGGTCCGGTCGCGAGTTGCCCCGCACTGTCCTGCCGGACATCTCTCCCCGCATTGCGGGGTGAGAGACGACGGCCGCTTGGGTTTCGCCAGTCGCCAATGGCGGGCGATTGGCGAAAGCATAGACGACAGCGGTCTTCTCCCCGCAGGCGGACGCAGGCGGCGAGAAGTGGCCGGCAGGCCGATCAGGGGCTTGCCCCAATCCTTTTTGCCGGGAGCGGTACTATCGGCATTGGCGCATTTGCGCCTGGTACTTGTCGGCCATCTTCTGCGTATCGCGGGCATAGCGCTGCACGCCGGCCCCCCAGTTGCCGCGCTTGTAGCCCGACCAGCCGAGATAGTAGGCGAGATAGAGACGGTAGGTATCGTTGCGGGAGACGCCGTGGTTGTCCACCGTCTTGGAGTGATACCAGCCGACGAAGTCGACGGCGTCGGCGAAGTTGCCGCGCCGGGCGCCGAAACTACCGGTCTCGCGCTTGTATTGGGCCCATGTGCCGTCCAGCGCCTGCGAATATCCGTAGGCGCTCGAGACGCGTTTCCACGGTATGAAGCCGAACAGCTTGGTGCGCGGCGGCCTGGCGTTGCTCTTGAAGCCGGATTCCTTGCGGATCGTCGCCATCAGCACATGCGTGGGGATGCCGTATTTGCGCTCGGTGCGCTCGGCCGCCCGCTGCCAGTTGTTGAAGAGGCCGTCCCGCTGCTCGAATACCGTGCAGACATTGTTGATGTGGCGTGGCGGCGTGGCACAGGCCGACAGCGCCAGCACGAAGGCGACAGGAACAATTCGACTAAAACTCGATACACGCATAGAGGGAGCGTTAGGCGGGAAAAATAAAGGGAGTGTTTAGAGCTCCGTTAACGCGGCCCGCAACTCCCGCGGATCAGGGCGATTCCGGCGGGAAATGACGAATTCCCGACAGGGAGGCAGGCCTCGCGATGGTTTGATTGCCGGCATGGACCGCCGGAGACGAAGTACCCAACGAGCTCACTCGAGGACAGGCGCGGTTATCCCGCAACTGCCACCCCGCCGGGTGGAAAATCTCTTGGCGCCGCTGGCGCTTCTGTCAGCGGACCAAGTCGAGGCGATCCATGAAGCATCGATGTACATTCTGGAGAACCTCGGTATCGAGGTGATGAGCTCGCGGGCGCTCGACCTGTTGCAGGCGGGTGGAGCCTCGGTCGACCATTCGAACAAAACGGTCCGGCTCGACCGCGATCTCGTCGACGAGGCTTTGGCGAGAGTGCCGGCCGGTTTCGCCCTCAGGACACGCAATCCCCAGCGGGAGGTTCATCTGGGTGGCGACGTGATCAATTTCACGCTGGTCGCCGGGCCGCCGAATGTTCACGACATGGAGAGAGGAAGGCGCGCCGGCAACCTGCAAGATTACCAGGATCTGGTTCGTCTGGCTCATCATTTCAACTGCATAACCATGCTCGGAAATCAGGTCTGCGCGCCGGTCGAGCTGCCGGCGAACACGCGCCATCTCGACACTTATCTTGCGAACCTGACGCTGACCGACAAGGCATTCCATGTTTCGGCGATCGGCCGGGGCAGGGCACTTGATGGGATCGCCATGGCTGCCATCGCCCGGGGCCTGACCTTCGATGCGATCATCGACGACCCGTCGGTCGCAACCATCATCTCGGTCAATTCACCGCGCCGCCTGGACGAGGCGATGGCCGAGGGCCTGATGACGATGAGCGAGTTCGGTCAGCCGGTTTGCGTCACGCCTTTCACGCTCATGGGCGCCATGAGCCCGGTCACGCTCGCAGGTGCGCTTGCCCAACAAAATGCCGAGGCGCTGTTCGGCATTGTGCTCGCGCAGATGGTAAGACCGGGAGCGCCGGTCATTTACGGGGCGTTCACCTCGAATGTTGACATGAGATCCGGTGCGCCGGCTTTCGGCACTCCGGAGAACGCCAAGGCCAACATCGCCTCCGGCCAGTTGGCGCGTCGCTATCGCCTGCCTTACCGGTCGACGCCCGGCTCGGCATCCACCGCCGCGGACGCCCAAGGCGCCTACGAGACGATGATGGCCCTGTGGGGCGCCGTGCTCGGTCACGCCAATCTCGTCTACCACGCGGCCGGCTGGCAGGAGGGAGGTCTCACCGTATCGTTCGAGAAGTTGATCATCGATGTCGAGATGATCCAGCACGTGATGGAGCTTTTGAGGCCGATCGAGGTCGACAACAAAGAGCTTGCTCTCGACGCGCTCGGCCGCGTCCCCACCGGCGGCCATTTCTTCGGGGACCCGCACACGCTGGAGCGCTACGCGACCGCGTTCTATCAGCCGCTCCTGTCCAACTGGCAGAACTACGAGGCCTGGTCGGAGGCGGGCGGGCACGACGCTACCCATCGTGCGACAGCACTTTGGAAAAAGGCGCTCGATGAATACCGGCAACCGCCGCTGGATCCAGCTATCCGCGAAGAGCTCATCGCTTATGTGAGAGGGCGGAAGATGGAGATCGGTGACCAGGAGCCATAGGGTCGCGCCACAAAACTCTTTATTTCCAGAATTTTATAAGATGACAGAATAGTTCAACTATTTCCATGGCTTAGTCTTTCATCCAAAAATTTGACCGATTGATAAAAAAACAGAATGTGCTAGCCTCACCTCAAAACCAAAACAATAATGGGGAACCGTGAGAATGGCAGAGGGTCTGTTCAAGCATGGTATTGCGGCTGGCCGGCTCGCGCCCGCCCAATATGTCGAGAACTTCGCCGACCTGCATCCGCCGCTCGACGCACATGAAGCGCTGGTCGAAGCCGATCGTTGCTATTTCTGCTACGACGCACCTTGCATGCAGGCATGTCCGACCTCGATCGACATTCCCATGTTCATTCGGCAGATCGCGACCGGCAATCCGATCGGCTCAGCCAAGACGATCTTCGACCAGAACATCCTTGGCGGAATGTGTGCCCGGGTATGCCCGACCGAAACGCTGTGCGAGGAAGCCTGCGTGCGCGAGACGGCGGAAGGCAAGCCGGTGCAGATCGGCCGTTTGCAGCGCTACGCGACCGACACGGCGATGCGCCAGCACAAACAGTTCTACGAGCGCGCCGCTCCGACGGGACGCAGGATCGCCGTGGTCGGCGCCGGGCCGGCCGGGCTCGCGGCGGCGCATCGCCTTGCACGCTACGGTCACGACGTGACGATCTTCGAGACACGTCCCAAGTCGGGCGGCCTCAACGAATACGGCATCGCCGCCTACAAGAGCACCGACGATTTCGCCCAAGCCGAGATCGACTACGTGACGGCGATCGGCGGTATCAATATCGAGAACGGCAAGGCGCTCGGCCGCGACTTCCACCTGTCCGATCTCGTCGCGACTTATGACGCGGTCTTTCTCGGCCTCGGCCTCGCCGGGGTCAACGCCTTGCGCGCCGATGGCGAGGATGCGGACGGTGTCGAAAACGCGGTCGAGTTCATCGGCGCGTTGCGTCAGGCGACCGATCTCGGCGCGCTTCCCGTCGGTCGCCGCGTGGTGGTGATCGGCGGCGGCATGACAGCAGTGGACGCGGCGGTGCAGTCGAAGCTCCTCGGCGCGGAAGAGGTCACGATCTGCTACCGGCGCGGCAGGGAACATATGAACGCGTCGGAATTCGAACAGGATCTGGCGGCTGCCAATGGCGTTTCCATCCGTCATTGGTTGCAGCCCAGGCGCGTGATCGCGGACGCTGGAAAAGTCTCGGCGATCGAGCTCGAATACACGGCGCTGATGGACGGCAAGCTGACTGGAACCGGCGAGACCGTCGTGCTTCAGGCAGATCAGGTATTCAAGGCGATCGGCCAGAGTTTCGAGCCCGTGGCACTCAATGGAAGCGGCGCGTCGGTCATCCTCGAGGGCGGCCGCATCAAGGTCGACGAGGAGGGGCGCACGTCGCTGCCCAAGGTTTGGGCCGGGGGGGACTGCATCGCCGGCGGCGACGACCTCACTGTCTTGGCGGTCGCCCAAGGCCGTGATGCGGCGGAATCGATCCATCGCACGCTCGGCACGAACGGGAGGGCATGAGCATGGCGGATATCAGAAACAATTTCGTCGGCATCAAATCGCCGAACCCCTTCTGGCTCGCTTCGGCGCCGCCGACCGACAAGGCCTACAACGTCGTGCGCGCCTTCAAGGCGGGCTGGGGCGGAGTGGTCTGGAAGACGCTCGGGGAGGAGGGACCGCCCGTCGTCAACGTCAATGGCCCTCGCTACGGCGCGATCTGGGGAGCGGACCGGCGGCTGCTTGGCCTCAACAACATCGAGCTCATCACCGATCGCGAATTGCAGACCAATCTGCGCGAGATCAAGCAGGTGAAGATGGATTGGCCGGACCGTGCGCTGGTCGTGTCCCTCATGGTGCCCTGCGTCGAGGAGGCCTGGAAGGCGATCCTGCCGGTGGTCGAGGAGACGGGGGCAGACGGCATCGAGCTCAATTTCGGCTGCCCGCACGGCATGTCCGAGCGGGGCATGGGCTCGGCGGTCGGACAGGTACCCGAATATATCGAGATGGTGGTGCGCTGGTGCAAGGCCAATACCCGCATGCCGGTGATCACCAAGCTTACGCCCAACATCACCGACATTCGCCGCCCGGCGCGCGCCGCCAAGGCCGGTGGCACCGACGCCGTGTCGCTGATCAACACGATCAATTCGATCACCGCGGTCGATCTCGACAACTTCTCGCCGGAGCCGTCGATCGACGGCAAGGGCAGCCATGGAGGATATTGCGGGCCGGCGGTCAAGCCGATCGCGCTCAACATGGTGGCGGAGATCGCCCGGGATCCCGAGACGTACGGCCTGCCGATCTCCGGCATCGGCGGGGTGACGACCTGGCGCGACGCGGCGGAATTCCTGGCGCTCGGCGCGGGCAACGTGCAGGTCTGCACGGCGGCCATGACTTACGGCTTCAAGATCGTCCAGGAGATGATCGACGGGCTGAAGAACTGGATGGATGTCAAAGGCCATACCTCGCTCGACGACATTGTCGGCCGTGCCACACCGAACGTGACAGATTGGCAGTATCTGAACCTCAACTACATCGCCAAGGCGCGGATCGACCAGGATCTCTGCATCAAGTGCGGCCGGTGCCATATCGCCTGCGAGGACACCTCGCACCAGGCGATCACAAGCTTCGTCAACGGCCAGCGCCATTTCGAGGTGATGGAAGAGGAATGCGTCGGCTGCAATCTCTGCGTGAATGTATGCCCGGTCGAAAGCTGCATCACCATGGAGCCGCTGCCGGCGGGTGTGCTCGACAAGCGGACGGGCAAGACCGTGTCGCCGAGCTACGCCAATTGGACGACGCATCCCAACAACCCGATGGCGAAGGTGGCCGCCGAATAGGCTGCCGCTTCGCCTCACAGGGCTCGCAAGGCTGCCGAGCCGAGACCAAACCGCCCTGCCGTCGATGGATAGCGGGGCGGTTTGGTGAGACCGATGGGGATCTTTGACCGGTCGCGAGTTCCCCTTACTGTCCTGCCGGACATCTGTCCTTGCCCATACGCGGGAAGAGAAGTCGGCCGCTCGGGTTTCGCCAGTCGCGACGGCGGGCGGTCGGCGTCGCGAGAATGCGGCAAAAACAAAGACCTAAAGCGTGTCACCTGAATCCGATTGTCTGCGATACGCTTTAGGTCAAAAGAGATCGAGCGTTCGCAGCAGGCTTTCAAATGTTACCTGCGGCGCCTTGTCGGCCTGTCCGACCGGGTGCGCACCGTCTCCGGATATGCGCTTGCGTATGTTGCTGGGGCTATATCCGAACTGCTGCGTGAAGGCGCGACTGAAGTTTGCGGCTGAATCGAAACCGACCGCCAGAGCGACCGTGCCGACTTTTTGGGCGTCGGAAGGATCTGCCAGCATCGCATGAGCTGCGGCAAGACGCCGTCGGCGGATATAGTTCGCAACGCCGCCAGACGTTTCAAAAAGCTCATAGAGCCGTGTTCGCGAGATCGCCAGTTCCCTGGCTAGCGCGTCCGGCGTAAGATCGGGTGAAGCCAGATTGCTCAGAATGAAGCGCCTCGCGCGCGTCATAAGACCGATTTGCGAGATCTGATCGTTATCGTCGTTATGATCCACCAACGGTGTGACCGTGTCGACCACCATTGCCAGTATGCGGTTTCTGATTCCCGGAAGGTCGGCTTGCGTGAAGCGATCGAGATTGGCTTCGACACTCGACAGATGATCGATCAGCAGTCTGACTCGGTGGCCGCCCAGGACAACGTTGTTGCATGCCGCAGGCAAGCCACCACCATCGGCAAACAAATCGACCGGAACGATTAAACTGAGCGATTCGGTTGCCAGCGCTCGGCCGCTGAACGGTTGGCCCAGAGAGCGAATTTCCAGCATGCCCGGTTCATTTTGAGCAACACGTCCGTCAACTCCCGTCCAAGTGCGACCGGTGCGGAGAAAAGTGATCTGCCAATGGTCAATCGGGCTGAAGCGCACCATGTCTGCCGAACGTTCATAGCGGAAAGCCGGAGCGGTCTGTTGCACGAACAGCATACCGCCCAAATTCCACACGGCTTGCCGGGCGGCAAATCCATCCTTGGGATCGATATTGTCCGGCAAGCGCGTATTTAGCAGTGCGGACATGTGCTCCCGCCAGGCAGGAAACTGCCGGTCAAGTGGGAACCCTTCCGTTTCAAAGCGCAGCGGGACCAAGCAAGGTCCAAGGACCGCCTCTTGAACAAGTGGAGCCTGCGACACGCGCGGCCAGCGCCGACGTTCGACA
Organism: Mesorhizobium sp. 1B3; assembly: GCF_050958605.1. Classification (NCBI taxonomy): domain Bacteria; kingdom Pseudomonadati; phylum Pseudomonadota; class Alphaproteobacteria; order Hyphomicrobiales; family Phyllobacteriaceae; genus Mesorhizobium; species Mesorhizobium sp. 1B3. Next base: position 813,509 of record NZ_JBJHDO010000002.1, read on the forward strand.
AACTCCGACGCGAGATGGGTATCTTTGTCTTCATCATGCATCATCGCGTATCCAATCATGCGCCCGCCCGGAATGCGGCCACGTCCTGCCCCACAAGGGTCGGCGTCAACGTGGCATGGCCGTCGACGCGGTGCTGTTTCAGGGGATGGGCCGTTGTCATTGCCATGGGAATGGACTGTTCGGCGGCATAGGCGACAGTCCTGCCCTGCCAACTCGAGCAGGAGAGCGACATAAAAGCAAAACTTGCGGCCGAGACGATCAGGCCGTTTTTCCAGCCCCATTTATCGCCATGAAAGTAGCGCGCGCCGATCCAAGGTAGGCAGAAAGAATAGATTACGATGGCGTTACCGATAACGGTAGGCCAGAAGGCCCTTCCCTTGCTCTGAATTACACGAAGAAATTTTTTTAATACTTGATCAGCAACAATCTGAGATGACAAGAGACTGTGTTGTATTTTGTTAGTTTCTTCCAATAAAATCAAATTTTATAATTCCCAGTCAATTGAGCTTAGACTGAACCTCAATGCGAGTACGGCGTCAGCGTTCGTTGGCATTAAGAGCGCAACTTATGAATTTGTCCATATGTCGCCGCCAACTGACGATTGCTCCACCGCTATCCAACCGACCCTGAACCATCGATGAATGGTTCTCCCCGTTCAGGATTGAGGTCCTGTCGTTAGTTCGCTCCCGCGAGCCGGACCGTCTGGACCTGCAGCGTCTCGGTCGCAAACAGCTTGGCCGGTCGCCATCCGCAAAAATGGACGTTTTGAGAAGTTTCCGGATTCCCTGATATCGCAACCAAGTAGGCGGAGCGATATCAGCAACCGTCAAATTCACGTCAGGAACAAGTCAAATTAATCGCTGAAGCAAGCCGGATTGGCACAATTGATTGTCATTGGCTTCTTCGAGGGAATTGATCAAACATTCTGGAGATTGTTATGGAGATTGTGTTCAATTCTCCAAGAAGAAGCCGTGTGTATTCTTCTGGGCCTCGGGTACTTGTCGCGGGCGGCGCGGGGTTTCTTGGATCTCATCTTTGCGAGCGTCTTTTGCGCGAGGGTCGGTCCGTCATCTGCGTGGATAATTTTTCTACGGGACGGATGGAAAATCTGCGCCATCTGTTGCGCTTCGACACGTTCAGCTATGTCCGTCACGACATCGTCGATCCGATCGATGTGCCGGTGGATGAAATCTACAATCTTGCCTGTCCGGCGTCGCCGCCGCACTATCAGGCCGATCCGATCCACACGATGAAGACCAGCGTGATCGGTTCGCTCAACCTTCTCGAATTGGCTGCACATTATCAGGCGCGGATTTTCCAGGCGTCCACTTCGGAGGTCTATGGCGATCCGCATGTACATCCTCAGCCCGAAGGCTATTGGGGCAACGTCAATTGCTTCGGGCCGCGCTCTTGCTACGACGAAGGCAAGCGCTCTGCCGAAACGCTGTTCCATGATTTCCATAAGCAGTACGGCGTCGACATTCGTATCGTGCGCATCTTCAACACCTACGGACCGCGTATGCGTCCCGATGACGGCCGGGTCGTCTCGAATTTCATCGTGCAGGCACTCAAGGGGGAGGACATCACCGTCTATGGCGACGGTTCGCAGACGCGCTCCTTCTGTTACGTCGATGACCTGATCGAGGGCTTCTTCCGTCTCATGAACAGCGAACCGGCCATCCAAACGCCGGTCAATCTCGGTAATCCCGGCGAGTTCACCGTGCGCGAGCTGGCGGAGAAGATCGTCGAGGTGACGGGCTCGTCTTCCAGGATCGTCTATCGTCCGTTGCCTGTTGACGATCCGCGCCAGCGGCGGCCCGACATCGCCGTGGCCAAGCGCGAACTGGGATGGCAGCCTGCCGTCGTCTTGGACGATGGCCTGAAATCGACGATCGCTTACTTCGAACGTCAACTGGCGCGGCCCGCCGAGGAACTCGCCGAGGTTGCGTGATGACCAAGCAGAAAGCACTCGTCGTCGGGGGCGCAGGCTTCATCGGCAGCCACACCGCCAAGCTCTTGTCCAGGCAAGGCTATGAGCCTGTCGTCTACGACAATCTCTCGACGGGGCATCGCGCGGCCGTTCGCTGGGGGTGTTTCCTCGAAGGTGACATTCTCGACACGCAGCGGCTGGTCGCGGCGATCGAGGAACACGATCCGATCGCGGTGATCCATTTCGCCGCATCGGCCTATGTGGGAGAGTCCGTCGAGAATCCGGCGAAATACTATCGGAATAACGTCAACGGCACGCAGTCCCTGTTGGAAGCATGCCGGCTGACGGGCGTGCGCAATCTCATTTTCTCGTCGAGTTGCGCGACCTATGGCATTCCCGATCGTCTCCCGATCCGTGAAGGGGAGGCCCAGCACCCGATCAACCCATACGGCCGCACCAAGCTGATCGCCGAGCAGATGCTGGCCGATTATTCGGCCGCCTATGGGCTGCGCTATGTGGCGCTGCGTTATTTCAACGCCTCCGGCGCCGATATCGATGGCGAACTGGGCGAGTCCCATAGTCCGGAAACGCATCTTATCCCGCGGGCGATGATGGCGGCGGCGGGCAGCATCGACTTCCTGGAAGTCTATGGCGACGATTACGATACGCCGGACGGCACCTGCATCCGCGATTACATCCATGTCGCCGACCTGGCGCGCGCGCATGTGCTGGCCGTTGAACATCTGATCGGCGGGGGCGCCTGTCTGGCTGCCAATCTCGGGACCGGACGCGGCACGTCCATCCGCGAAATCCTCGAATCGATCAGCCGGCTGACCGGCCGCAATGTGCCGGTCGAGATGCGTGCGCGCCGGGCAGGCGACCCGCCGGTTCTCTATGCGGATCCAACGTTCGCTGCTGAAAAGCTCGGTTTTCGGGCTGTCTATTCCGACCTTGATACCATCATTCGCACTGCTGCTCCCTTTTTCGGCCTGGAGCTGCGGGCATGAAAACGCGTCGGGCAAACGACGGCGTTTCCCGGAGCGCGCCCTTGATGGTGCCGGTCTTTTCCGGATGGCGACGCGCGGAGTACCTGGCCGGTGCGGCACTTTGGGCCGCGGCGCTCGTCTATTTCTGGCACTGGTGGCTGGAGCCCGCCAACCACGTGCGGCTTTGGGGCTCCATCCTTGTGACGGCGATCCTGGCCTGGGTCACGTTGCTGCCCGCTTATTTCATCGTGCTGTTCTTTCGCGCTCGCCGGCCCGACGGCCCGCTGAATCTGCCCGCAGGCAGTCGCATCGCCATGGTCGTGACCAAGGCTCCCTCCGAGCCGTTCGAGGTGGTGGCCGAAACCTTGCGAGCCATGCTGGCGCAGGATGTGCCGCACGACACATGGCTAGCCGACGAGGATCCTTCGCCAGCCACGCTCGCCTGGTGCCGCGAACATGGCGTCTTCGTTTCCACGCGCAAGGGACGCGAGGATTATCACCGCCACACGTGGCCGCGCCGCACGCGCTGCAAGGAAGGCAATCTCGCCTTTTTCTACGACCACTACGGCTATGAGCGCTATGATTTCGTGGTGCAGCTCGACGCAGATCATGTGCCGGAACCGGGCTATCTGTTCCAGATGCTGCGTCCCTTCGCCGATCCTGCGGTGGGTTATGTCTCGGCGCCCAGCATTTGCGATCGCAACGCTGCGGAAAGCTGGTCGGCCCGGGGGCGTCTCTACGCCGAAGCCAGCATGCATGGGTCATTGCAGGCCGGTTACAACAATGGCCTCGCTCCGCTTTGCATCGGTTCGCATTATGCGGTCCGCACACAGGCGCTGAGGGAAATCGGCGGTCTTGGCCCGGAACTGGCAGAAGACCATTCTACGACACTCATGATGAATTCCTACGGCTGGCGCGGGGTTCATGCAGTCGACGCCATAGCCCATGGCGATGGTCCGCGCACCTTCGCGGATCTGGTGACGCAGGAATTTCAATGGTCGCGCAGCCTTGTGACGATCCTACTGCAATATTCGCCGAGGCTCGTGCGTACCCTGCCGCCGCGGCTGAAATTCCAGTTCGTGTTTTCGCAGTTCTGGTATCCCTTGTTCTCTCTGTTCATGGCGCTGATGTTTATCTTGCCGACCGTCGCGCTCGTGCTCGGGGAAAATTTCGTCGGCGTCACCTATCCGGATTTCCTGCAGCATTTCCTGCCTCAGGCTATCATCCTGATCGGGCTTGCCCTTCGCTGGCGCGCTTCCGGCACGTTCCGTCCCTACGACGCGAAAGTGCTCAGCCTCGAAATGACGCTGTTTCTGTTCGCGCGCTGGCCTTGGGCGGTAGCTGGAACGCTTGCGGCGTTGCGCGACTGGTCGACGGGTTCCTTCGTGGATTTCCGTGTGACGCCGAAAGGTGCTTCCGACGTGGATCCCTTGCCGGTCCGTGTGCTTGCACCCTACGGGTTCCTGGCGATTTGCTCGATCCTGCCGGTATTGCTCATCCCGGATGCCAGCGAGAGCAGCCGCGGCTTCTATGTCTTCGCCATCATCAATGCCCTGATCTACGCGGTCCTCCTTTTCGTCATCGTATTCCAGCATGCACGCGAGAATACGGTTCGCTACCGATCGCGGGTCTATCGGCCGGCACTCGCGACGAGCCTGCTTGCTCTTGCGGCGCTGCCCAGCTTCGCCTCGCTCGAACGAGGCCGTGACGGGATCGAGGCGCTCGCCTGGGGTACGACGAGTTTCACTCTGTTCGATGATCGCTTTTCGGTTGCCGGGGCAGGCATTGGCGGCCGCGACGTTCACAAGACCGTTTTCAATCCGCGCTGGCGTACGAATGGAGCCAGCGGTTCAAATTCAGCAATAGGAGGCAAAGGACGCACATGAAAATCGCAGTCATTGGAACGGGTTATGTCGGACTGGTCAGCGGGACCTGCTTCGCCGCCTGGGGCCACGAAGTCGTATGCGTGGACAAAAACGTCGGCAAGATCGCCGGTCTCGAGCGGGGTGTCGTGCCGATTTACGAACCAGGTCTGGACGAACTGGTGGAACGCAATTCTGCTGCCGGCCGGTTGCGCTTTACCTGCAATCTCGCCGAAGCGGTGAAAGGCGCGGCAGTCGTGTTCATCGCGGTCGGTACGCCGCCGCGTGCCGGTCACGGCGATGCCGATCTGTCGTTCGTCTATATGGCTGCACGTGAACTGGCCCCCCTCATCGACGACAATGCCGTTGTGGTCGTGAAATCCACCGTTCCGGTGGGCACGGGCGATGTCGTGCAGAAGATCGTCGGGTCGGTGCGAAAGCCAGGGACGTTCTCCGTGGCCTCCAATCCCGAATTCCTTCGCGAAGGTGTCGCCATCGGTGACTTCCTGGAACCGGACCGGGTCGTGATCGGTGTCGAGGACGAGCGTGCGCGCAAGGCTCTCCTGGATCTGTATGGAGCACCGCTCGAGGCGCGAAAGACGCCGATCATTGTCACGCAGCGCCGCACTTCGGAGCTGATAAAATATGCAGCGAATGCGTTCCTCGCCACGAAGATCACCTTCATCAATGAACTGGCCGATCTTTGCGAGCATGTCGGCAGCGACGTCAGCCAACTGGCGCTAGGTATCGGGCTCGACAAGCGCATCGGGGCAAGCTTCCTCAATGCAGGTCCCGGCTATGGCGGGTCCTGTTTTCCGAAAGATACGATGGCGCTTCTGCGGACCGCCCAGGATCACGGCGTGATCCTGCGGATCGTCGAAGAAACGGTCACCGCCAACGAAGCGCGCAAGCGCCGCATGGCTTTGAAGGTGACAGACGCTCTGGGCGGCGATGTCGAAGGCCGGACCATCGCGGTTCTGGGGCTTACCTTCAAGCCCGATACGGACGACATGCGTGACGCGCCATCCGTTCCCCTCATCGAAACCCTTCAGCGTTTCGGCGCCAATATCCGGGCCCATGACCCGGTGGGTATGGAGAATGCCGACCGCATACTCTCGGACGTCGAGTTCTTTGACGACGCCTATGAATGCGCGCAGGGCTCGGATGCCGTTGTCGTTATCACGGAATGGGACAGCATCCGCAAACTCGATCTGGCCCGCTTGAAGAAGGCCATGCGCCAGCCGATCTTGATCGATCTTAGAAATGCATTTGAACCAGGTGTCGCGGAAGCAGTCGGCTTTCGTGTATCGGCCATCGGCCGCTCAACCACGGTCCGGCACGAAGCTGCTGCGGCAGACGCGCTGCCGTATGCGGCGGGCCACGTTCATCGAGTGCGCGAAACGGAAGGTGCTCATTTCGAAATGGTGGGAGGGGTCAATGGCGATCTCTAGGTTCGAAATGGCCCGAGTCCTGCCGAGTGTCCGGATGCTTGCGGCAGCCGCATGGGCTCTATCGAGTATTGCTCCGGCCGTTGCCGCTTCTGTGCAGGATACTGTTCTGCCGGAAGGAACACGTCCCATGACGGCGGGCGAGATCTACGAGATCTATCGAGACAAGAGCTGGCGGTGGGAAGATGGCGCCGGCCAGATGAAGGCATCACCCCGGCAGTTTAGCGCATGGGCCGACGGCGAGAACGGTAAATCCTGGGCGGAAGGTCGCTGGCTCGTCACCGAGACGGGTCGGATGTGTTTCGATGCGACATGGCATACCGAACAGGGCGCATTTCCGGCTAAGACCTGTTTTTCGCACCGCGTGGGCAAAAGCGCGATCTATCAAAAACGTGAGCCCGATGGTGCCTGGTATGTATTCCGCCATGTCCGGCCTCGCGAAGACGACGAGGCCAGCAAACTGGTCTCACAAGACTTGGTTTCTCGACAACGCGACAGCCTGAAGGCCGCTCTTGAGGCGGTCCAGCCATCCGCACAATAAGGAAGTAGGGGCGATGAAAAGTCTCTTTAAGATAACCGCGGCTTTGCTTGGCTGCGTGTTGATTTCCGGTGGTGTTCTTGCCGCCAGAGGGGTTTCGGGCGCGAGCGTCGACACCCGCGATCCGTCCGGCGAAAGTACGGGCGCCGATCCGCTCGACACATTTCATGACAAACGCCCGGTCATCACGCCGCAATCACTGACGCCCGGCGCCTATGATCCGCATGGCGACTTTACGAACGATCCCAATTCCAGGATCGAACACCTGTTCCTCCCATGGGAGGACGTGGATCTGGCCAGCCTCAGTGCCGCGGACGCCTATGCGCTTGAGCGTGGGCGTTCGCTGATGATTACCATAGAACCATGGTCATGGGCGCGTGACTGGCGGGTCAGCCCGGATGACCTTCTGAGCGGCATTCTGAGCGGCCGCTACGATGGCAATATGTCGGCCGTCTGTTCCGCCGCTGGGAACCTGAAAAGCCCCGTTACGATCCGTTGGGCTCAGGAAATGGATGACAAGGAAGGGCAGTTCACGTGGTCATTCTGGAAGGCCGAAGGTTATGTGAAAGCCTACCAACATGTGGTCGACATCTGCCGCAAGCATCTGCCGTCGGCGAAATACATGTGGTCTCCGAAAGGGGAGGAGGGCCTGGAAGCTTATTATCCGGGAGACAACTATGTCGACATCATCGGTTTGTCGGTTTTCGGCTATCAGCCCTACGACAAGCTGGAGGTCGGTCGCGATACGACGTTCGTCGAGCGTACCAAGCCCGGCTATGATCGCGTGACAAGCTTCGGCAAGCCGATCGCCATTGCGGAGCTCGGCTATGAAGGCAACGACGACTACGTGCGGAATTGGGCTGCGGAAGCCAACAAGCCACATGCCGAATTCCCTGCATTGACCGCGGTTGTCTACTTCAACGATCGTGAAGTCTATCCGTGGCCAAGGAACGTTGGCCTGCCCGACTGGCGCGTTGCAAACCACCCGCTCGACTGATCCATGAACCTCGACAGAGCGGTTGGGCGTGTCACCACGCTCCCGATCTGTTCACCCCCACTTGTTTCCACGCGATTCCGAACGTGCGTTCGCACCGGAATTGCCTCGTTCGACAGGAAGTAAAAATGTATTCAATTCGTTCCGCTCTCGTGACCGCAGCACTTTCCGCGCTCTTGGTGGCCGGCAATGCCAGCGCCGCTCCGAGACTAAACGCAGACGCCGCGATGACGAAACTCGCAATGGCAGCGTCTCCGATGAAGGCCGTCGCGCTTGAAAAGCTCTATGCTGACCGCACCTGGAAATGGAAAACCGGCGGCGGGTTCTTTTCCACCGACCGGAAACGCTTCGTCGGCTGGGCGGGCAGAGGGGTCGGGCGATCCTACGGAGAGGGCCGCTGGTACGCGACGGATGCCGGAAAGCTATGCCTCCAGGCCATCTGGTCTGGCCTCGATGGTAGTGGCGCTGCGACCAAGTGTTTCCTGCACCGCGAAAAGAATGGCGTCATCTACCAGAAGCCTTCGCTCGGCGGGAAATGGTACGTTTTCCGGAACAACCCGGGTAAAAGCGACGACGAGGCGCGCAAACTGGTCAAGGGCGATCGGGTGAGCAACGACGTCTCACGTATCAAAGCCACTCGCCGATAACGAACAGAGCTGCCCAGCCGCTCAGGCTGCGGCAGCTCTGTTTCATCGCCGGGTCATTCTCAAATATCTGGTCGATTGAGCCTGCTCCGAGTATAGCAGCGTGCTTTTTGACCGAATCCGCTAGGCGTGCAGACGTAGGGATTGCTGGCGCGATATTGCGAAGCCGAAATCTTCACGATCCTGCCGTCAGGATTCTTGGCATAACGAACGCCGTCATGGGCCCGGTATTTGACAAGATAAACCGATCGCATTTCTTGTTTCGGCTTCCGAATTTCTCCCGCTTGCGCGTTCGAGGAAAGCATTGCAGACGCCGCAACCAGAGTTGCCGCTGTCGTCATCCATTTCAGGCCATTATGTTGCGCGTTCGAAAAGAACTTGTTGAGCGTCATCTGTTGGCCTCCAATATTTCTGCCTTGGAGAACCATATAGGGCGCACGATTTAAGCTTCTTGCCGGATTCTCCTGAAAATTTTCGGCAAATTGGTGCATCTCGGTGTCCCTCGTGAAACCGCAAGAACGCTCAATCGGACCCGGGGGCGGATATCCTAGATTTCCCTGATGTCGAACATGTAAAGCTCGACGCCTCCATCGGCAAAATTACCGAGATCGGCCGCAACGGCTTTGCCTTCAGGGGACTCGAGCGCGCTGGTGATCGCCTGCAGGGAATCGAAGGCCAGCGTCGCCACCAGATGGACATCGGCTGGGCCGGATGGCGTTTGGATGGCGCCCTGACTGATGTCGTATTCCCTCAGTCCAGGTATCTTCTTGGCTAGCGGCACGTGGGTTGCGTGGTAGTACCGATCGAATGCATCCTTGTCCTTCGGGGTCTTGTAAAGCGCTACTAATCTGGCCATGGCCTTCCTCCTGTTCTGAATTGAGGAACAATGCTTTTCCTTTGTGACCGGCACAACAGAACTAAAGTCGGGGTACAAGGCAAAGAGAAGAGCGGTTGGAGTCTTGCGCGCTCCATGTTTTTCGGGATCAATCCTCGCGGGCGGCGGGCTGATGCTTCGGAGGAGGAAGATCAGTGGCGTCCGGAAATCAGCTAGAACATTTCCAGTCGAGGCGGAACGCTTCTTGGCTGGGCGGTGCTTCCATCGCGTTGACCATCGCGTTTGCAGCCGTTCCCGCTTCGCCTGCGGCGGCCGACAACGAGTGGATCGGCACTTGGACGGCAAGTCCGCAACCGGTGTGGGGCCCCGACTTTTTCGCCCCTCTCGAGTTTCCCCGCAATCTCTGGAACCAGACGATCAGGCAGGTGGCGCGCGTGTCCATCGGCGGCGACAAGGTTCGCATCGTCCTGTCGAACGAATATGGCGACATGCCGCTGACCATCGGGCCGGTGCGTGTCGGGCTTTCCGATGGCGAGGCGACTGTCAAGGCAGGGTCCAATAAGGCGGTGACCTTCGGCGGCGAGGAGACCGTGACCATCCCGCCGGGCGCGCCGGTCGTGAGTGACCCGATCGATCTCAAGGTAGAGCCTTTGGAGAGCCTTGCGATCAGCCTCTTCCTGCCGAAGGTGGCACCGACCACCACGATGCACTGGGACGGCCGACAGACCGCTTATATCGTTGCAGGCGACAAGACGGCCGATGCCGACTTCAAGCCGGATGCCACCACCCTTTCCCGGCTGTTCCTGAACGGCATTCTCGTCGATGCGGCGGACGATGCGCGTGCCATAGTCACCTTCGGGGACTCGATCACCGATGGCGATGGTTCGACCGCCGATGCCAATCATCGCTGGCCCGATCTCTTGGCCGAGCGTCTGAAGGAAGCAGGTGGCCCGCCCGTCGCGGTGCTCAACGAAGGCATATCGGGCGCGCGCGTGCTCAGCGACCGGATGGGCGTGAACGCTCTTGCGAGGTTCGACGAGGATGTCCTAAGCCATCCGCAAGTCGACACCGTTATCCTGATGATGGGGATCAACGACATAGGCTGGCCGGACTCGCCGCTCGACAGCGGCCCTGCACCGTCGGCCGAAGATGTCATCAATGGCTACAAGCAACTCATTGCTCGTGCGCATGATCACGACATCCGCATCATCGGAGCCACGCTCACGCCCTTCGCTGTCGCTTTTAAAGGAACCCCGCTCGAAGGTTATTACAGTGAGGAGAAGGAGGCCAAGCGGGTGGCAATCAACGAATGGATCCGCAACAGCAAGGCGTTCGACGGCGTTATCGATTTCGACGCCGTGGTGCGCGATCCGGCAAATCCGAAACAGATCCAGAAGGCCTATGACAAGGGTGACAATCTTCACCCCAACGACGCCGGCTACAAGGCGATGGCGGAGGCGATCGATCTGAAGCTGCTGGCGGAAGATTGAAAGACGAGGGTGTCGGTGATCGACCGTTCGCGCAACACCCCCTTTCTGCCCTGCCGGGCATCTCCCCACAAGTTTGGAGATTGGCTGTCACGCATGGTTTCGCCAATCGTCGACGTGGCAGAAGACGCGCCGATGTCAAAGCTGCCAATCTCCCCCGTGTGGGGGAGATGTCCGGCAGGACAGAGGGGGGTGGCTAGGCGCGGCGCGAGCGGTCAGCGACCTGCTCGCCACTAAATCAAGCCGGCGAAGGCTCTACGCACCCGCGCCTGCTTTCCTCACGACGCAGCGGAAGCCGACATGGCTGGTGGAAGTGTCGATCGGTTCCGCGTGGCGGGCTGCAGGCCGATAGCGGCGGCAGTAGTTGGGGGCGCACAGATGTGAGCCGCCTTTCAGGACCTTGCGCGGTATCCTTACGTGCGGCTGTTGGGGGTCGTAGCTGTTCTCGATCGGGCCGCCGCGAGGATTGACCGGCACGCAGCAGGCCTTCGGCGCGTCTTCGGGATGGCGGCTCGACCAGAAATCGCTCGTCCATTCCCAGACATTGCCGATCATGTCGTAAAGCCCGTAGGCGTTCGGGGGAAAGGTCGTGACGGGAGAGGTCCGTTCGAAGCCGTCGCTCCTGAGGTTTTCATGCGGGAACATTCCCTGCCAGGTGTTCGCCATGTGGCGGCCGCCCGGTGTGAACTCGTCGCCCCAGGCGAATTCGGCACCCTCCAGCCCGGCGCGTGCGGCGAATTCCCATTCGGCCTCGGTCGGCAGATCCTTACCCGCCCATTGCGCATAGGCAAGGGCGTCCGAATAGGCGACGTGGACAACGGGGTGGTCGTCGAGACCTTTGATGCTGCTGCCCGGCCCGTAGGGCCTGCGCCAGTTGGCGCGGAACTTGAAATCCCACCACTGGCCCCAGTTGCGAAGATCGACCGGTCCCCGCGGCGGCGTGAAGACCAGCGATCCGGCCTTGAGCATGTGGGGCAGGGCGCCCGGATAGTCGGCGGGGTTGGGCGGTATCTCGGCGAAGGTCACATGCCCGGTCGCCTCGACGAAGCGCCGAAATTGCCGGTTGGTGACAGGGGTCTTGTCCATGAAGAAACCATCCACCTCGGCGCGGTGCACGGGCTTTTCCTCGGGATAGTGCTTGTCAGATCCCATCCGGAACGTGCCGCCCTCGATCCACACCATGTCGGCATGGAGGTCTGCGGGAGGCTGGACGTTTTTGTTCATGGTGCGTCTCTATTTCGCCGCCGGGAAAACGTTGAGCCAGTCGGACTTCATGTCGACGATCGTCCAGCCCTTGGCCATGCCCTCGTCGAGCGCCTTGTCGAGCTTACCGATATGCGATTGCCGATCATAGGCCCATTCTCGATCGGCGTCCGTGTGATGGACGATGCCCATGAAGCGGGCGCCGTCGCCGGCCGCCGTCCATTCCAGCATCTGTTGGTCGCCGTCCGAATTGCCGAAGGCGAAGATCGGGCGGCGCCCGATGAAGCGATTGATGCCGACCGGCTTGCCGGGACCGTCGTCGACAAATTCGACCTTGGGCTCCTTGACCAGCGCGGGCTTGCCGTCGGGGCCGAGTTCGAACTTCACGATGCCGGATGAGCCGACTACCTGCTCGGGCGGTATTCCGTAGACACGCTCCGCGAAAACCCGCATGAATTCGACGCCGCCACCAGACACGATGAAGGTCTTGAAGCCGTTGTCGCGCAGATAGCCGAGCAACTCCAGCATCGGCTGGTATACCAGCTCGGTATAGGGACGATCGAAACGTGGGTGCCGGGCGGTCTCGACCCAGCCTGCCACCAGTTTCGAAAACTCCGTGGTGGTGATCCCGCTATGGGTCGCCGCCACGATTTCGACCAATCCCTTCTCGCCCGCGGCAGCGAGCCCTTTCGGATCACCGGCGATGGCCGATTTGAATGGCTCCGTGGTCTTCCATTCCGGATGGTCGGGCGCCATCGCCTTGATGCGATCCAGCGCGAAAGCCAACTGAAAATAGACCGGCTGCTCCGCCCATAGCGTCCCGTCATTGTCGAAGACGGCGATGCGCTCTTCGGGCTTGACGAAATCGGCGCCGCCCTCCGTGGTAACGCGCTCCACAAAGTCGGTAATTGCGGATTTCACCTGGCCGTCCTTCCAGGAGGGCAGCGGATCGGATTGCGCCTGTGCCGCGCAGATCAGGATCAGAAGCAGCAGAGGGACGACCGACCAGCCCTTCAGAAATCTCACGATCCGTTCGGCCATCGAACTCTCTCCCTTGTGCTGGTTATCGCGGCATCCGCAGTCATCAAAAGGAATTGTACGTCGCTGATTGTATCGAGGGCCAGAGCTTAACAGTAACAGAGGAGGGCAACTCCTGACCCGACACGCATCTTGGCCGTACAATGCCACGCATACCCCATTGTTACAGTAACAAACTTTCGCGTGCAGCTTGGCGACACTAGGCTGCCCACGTCTCGGAACATGCCCTCCGGGCACGGTCCTCGGAACGCTTGTTTTCAGGAGGTTCGAAATGCGGAAGAGAACGAAACTAGGGGCGATGCTGCTTGCGGCGGCAAGCGCCCTGGTCGTGGGGGCGACGTCATACGCCCAGGACCAAGCTGCTCAAAAACCCAATATCCTGGTCATCTTCGGCGACGATGTCGGCCAGTCCAACATCAGCGCCTACACGCACGGCTTGATGGGTTACAAGACACCCAACATCGACCGTATAGCCAATGAAGGCATGATGTTCACGGACTACTATGCCGAGAACAGTTGTACTGCCGGACGCTCGTCTTTCATCACAGGGCAGACGCCTTGGCGGACGGGGCTCTCGAAGGTCGGTGTTCCCGGAGCACCGGTCGGCCTGCAGGATCGGGATATCACCATAGCCCAGGCGCTCAAGCCGCTTGGCTACGGCACGGCTCAATTCGGCAAGAACCACCTGGGTGATCGTGACGAGTATCTACCTACCGCGCACGGTTTCGACGAGTTCTTCGGCAATCTCTATCACCTCAATGCCGAGGAGGAGCCGGAGCGGCCCTATTGGCCGGCGAACGACCAGGCCTTCCTCAAACTCTACAACCCGCGGGGTGTCTTGAAGGCCACTGCCGACGGCAAGGTCGAGGACACCGGCCCCCTCACCGTCAAGCGCATGGAGACGATCGACGACGAGACCACGGGCGCGGCGATCGACTACATCAAGAAGCAGGCCGAGGCTGGAGAACCCTTCTTCACCTGGATGAACTTTACGCGAATGCACATCTTCACCCATGTTCGCCCGGAATATGAGGGCAAAGCAGGGCTGGGCAAGGGCTATTTCTATGCCGACGGCATGTGGGAAATGGACCAGAACGTCGGAAAATTGCTGCAGACGCTCGAGGACCTGAAGATCGCCGACAATACGATCGTCGTCTTCACGACCGACAACGGGCCGAACGCCTTCACCTGGCCGGACGCGGCGACCACGCCGTTCCGCAGTGAAAAGGACTCCAACTGGGAAGGTGCGTTCCGCGTGCCGGCCATGATCCGTTGGCCAGGCAAGATCGAACCTGGTTCTGTATCCAACGAGATGTTTTCCGGGCTCGACTGGTTCCCGACGCTTCTTGCGGCCGCGGGCGATACGGACATCAAGGATCGACTGTTGAAGGGTACGAAAGTCGGGGACAAGGACTTCAAGGTCCATCTGGACGGCTACAACCAGTTGCCCTACCTGACCGGCGATCAGCCCAAGGGCGAACGCACGGAGTTCTATTATTTCAACGACGACTCCGAACTGGTTGCCATGCGCTTCGACAATTGGAAGTTCGTCTTCTGCGAGCAGAAGCAGCCGGGCCAGTTCGATATCTGGGCTAATCCGTTTACCTGCTTGCGGGTGCCCAAGATGTACAATCTCAGGATGGACCCTTACGAGCACGCCGACATCTCCGGCAGCGGCTACGATCAGTGGCGGGTGGAGAATGCCTATCTCTTCGCGGACGCAGTTGCGAGGTCTGCGGCGTTCCTCGAGACGTTCGTCGAGTATCCGCCGAGCCAGCCGCCGGCGAGCTTCTCGGTGGACCAGATCGTGACTGATGTCAGGGCAAAGATCGCCGAGAAGATGAAGGAAGCGGCTCCGGCACAGTAATCCTAACATGATATATCCGCCGGTGCGCCTTTGGCGTGCCGGCGGACGTCGAAGAGCGATTGCGTCCCCGAATGAAAGCAGCAAGCCGACGGATGAAGATGGGGCAGCCACAGGCGACGACTCGCGCCGCGGCTATGAGCTTCGTGCTGCCCGCCTTGCTGCTGTTCGGTTCGGGGCTGACTGCCCTGATTTTCCAGGTGCTCTGGATCAAGCAGCTTTCCGTCGTCGTGGGTGTAGATATCCACGCCGTCACGGCGGTCGTCGCCGCTTTCTTCGCAGGACTCGCCATAGGCGGGCTTCTATTGGGGCGCGTCGCCGACCGTACGGCCCGACCCTTCCTCCTTTATGCCATGCTGGAAGCAGGGGTCGCCCTGCTGGGTATTGCCGCCACGCTCGCGCTGGCCCGAGCTGCTCCCGTGTTCGTGACACTCGAAACCATCGCAGCACCGTTAGCCTGGTCCATGGTTTTCCTGCTCGTCGGCATCCCCGCCTGCCTGATGGGCGGCACGCTGCCGGCGCTGGTCCGTTCGCTGACCAGCACGACCAAAACGATCGGCTGGAATGGGGGCCGTCTCTACGCCGCCAATACGCTCGGCGCGATCGGCGGCGCGATCCTTTCGTCCTTTCTGTTCATTCCGAGCCTCGGGCTGACAGGCACCGGCTTCGCAGCCGCGACGATCGGGCTTGCCGCGGCGCTGGGTGCATTTTTCCTGGATCGACGCGCGCCGGTTGCCTTAGCGCGACGAGCCGCGCAGACCGCCGCTCCATTCTCCAACGACGCGCGTCTTGCAATCGGCCTTTATGCAGTCGCCGGCGGCATCGCGCTCGGCTACGAAGTCGTCTGGTCGCAATCGATCGTCCAATTCATGAGCACCCGCGCCTTCGCCTTCTCGGTGGTGCTCGCGACTTATCTCGCCGGCCTTGCGCTCGGCGCAGCGCTTTACGCTCGTTGGGCTGACAGGGTGCGTAATCCCTGGGGTGTTTTCGGCCTGCTCATCGCTCTTGCCGGCCTGGTCGCCCTGGCCGAGATCGCCTTTCTCGGTGATTGGCTGATCCGGTTCCAGGCCGCGGCCGACGGGCTCGCGCTGAGGCTGACCGGCAACGAACTCGCCGGCATGTGCGCGCGCTTTGCAGCGGCGGCGATCACGATCGTGTTCCTTCCGACGCTGCTGCTCGGCGCCGCTTTCCCGGCGGCACTGCGCCTCGCCGTCGGCGAAGGCCATGTCGGGCAGGGAGTGGGCACGGTGACGGCGCTCAACACGCTGGGCGGCATTGCCGGAACCGTCCTGACCGGATTCGTGCTCGTGCCGCAACTCGGTATTGTCCGCACACTCGGCCTGCTGGCTTTCGCAGCCGCGCTCGTCGGTGTGATCGCGGCGATGCGCGGCGCAGGCCGGCGCCCGCTTCTCGGCGCGATCGCGATCGGCGTCGCCGCATGCGTCATCGGCTTGGCCATACCCGCCGACCGCCTGGCAACGCTGCTGCCCGGCGCTCGCGCGAAAGAACTCGTCTTCTATCGGGAGGGCAGGGGCGCGACAGTGGCCGTGGTCGAGCAGGGCCAGGAGGGAAAGCGCTTTCGGCGCCTCTATATCCAGGGTGTCTCCAATACCGGCGACTCCCTGCCTTCTCTACGCTACATGCGTCTCCAGGCGCTGCTGCCGCTGATCACTGGAAAGAACGACCCGGAGTCGGTGCTTGTGGTGGGGCTTGGCACGGGCATCACCGCCGGAGCGACCTTGACCATCCCATCGCTCGAACGACGTGTCGTGGCCGAACTGTTGCCTGGCGTGCTCGACGCGTCCGCTGTTTTCAGCGGCAATTATCACATCCAGAACGATCCGCGCGTCGACATCCGCCTGCGCGACGGCCGGCGAGAACTGCTCGGCAGCGAGGAGACCTACGACCTGGTCACACTGGAGCCGCCGCCGCCGTCGGCGGCGGGCGTGGCCAATCTCTACTCGACGGACTTCTATCGCCTGGCCGCCTCGCGGCTAAAGCCCGGTGGCATGGTAGCGCAATGGCTGCCGCTCCCGACCCAGAATGCCGAGGACACGCGCTCGCTGGTGAAGAGCTTCATCGATGTCTTCCCTCATGCGAGCCTATGGACCACCGAGCTTCACGAGATGCTGTTGATCGGGTCGCAGCAGCCGATGCCGCTCGACCTCGCCACCATCTCCCGCCGCTTCGGCGAGCAGGCTGTTCGCGCTTCTCTGGAGGAGGTGGGCATCACGTCGCCGGCCGCATTGCTCGCGACCTGGATCACCGACAGGGAAGGCCTTGCCCGCTTTGCGGCGGACGCGCCGCCCGTCACCGACGACCGGCCGACGATCGAATACGCGACCTGGGTCCGGCGCGACGAATTCACCCCCGTCCTTGTCGAATTGTTCGCCCTGCGTGGCGACGTGCCCGTGATCGGAGCCGGTACCGGCTTCCAGACGGAATTGCGTCGCGAGCGCGACCTGCTCGATACTTTCTATCAGGCCGGCGTCTATGCCTATATCGGCGATCGGCGCGGCTGGAACAGCCAGATGGACAAGCTTACCGCGGCCGGCGGCGGCAATGCTTACTACGATTGGTTCTCGACCGGTCAGGATCCGTAGCGCGGGACTGCATGTCCCGGTGGGAGA
The DNA here is from genome assembly GCF_050958605.1 of Mesorhizobium sp. 1B3. Taxonomy (NCBI): domain Bacteria; kingdom Pseudomonadati; phylum Pseudomonadota; class Alphaproteobacteria; order Hyphomicrobiales; family Phyllobacteriaceae; genus Mesorhizobium; species Mesorhizobium sp. 1B3. Next base: position 830,968 of record NZ_JBJHDO010000002.1, read on the forward strand.
GAGACGAATGGGCGCCCGTGAAGAGATCGACGCGTTGGGGAAGCGTATCGGCCAGTCGATCATCGGCCAGGAGGCGATGATCGAGCGGCTGCTGCTTGGCCTGCTGAGCAACGGCCATCTGTTGGTGGAAGGTCTGCCAGGGTTGGCCAAGACACGGGCCATCAAGAGCCTTGCGAAGAACCTCGATGCCGAGCTGTCACGCATCCAGTTCACGCCCGACCTCCTGCCGTCCGACATCACTGGCTCCGAGGTCTATTTCTCCGAAGGCGGCAAGGGTACATTCCAGTTCCAGCAAGGACCGGTCTTCGCCAATCTCATCCTGGCCGACGAGATCAACCGTGCACCGGCCAAGGTGCAGTCGGCGCTGCTCGAAGCGATGGAGGAGCGGCAGGTGACGATCGGCGGCAAAAGCCACGTCTTGCCCGAGCTTTTCCTGGTGATGGCCACGCAGAATCCCATCGAGCAGGAAGGGACCTATCCGCTGCCCGAGGCACAGCTCGACCGTTTCCTCATGCATGTTCAGGTGGATTACCCGGACCGCTCGGCCGAGGCCGAGATCATGCGCCTCAACCGCAGCGAGGAGACGCAGAACAAGGCCGCCGGCAAAGCCGAGCAGAAGCTCGATCCGAAGGCAATCTTCGAAGCCCGGAAGGAGATCACGGGCATCGCCGTTTCCGAGCCGGTCGAAAAATATATCGTTGCCTTGGTCTATGCGACACGCGAACCCGGCAAGCTGGACAAGGATCTCGGCACCTGGCTGCAAGTCGGGGCCAGCCCGCGCGGGTCGCTTGCGCTCGACAAGGTTTCGCGTTCCCATGCCTGGATGCACGGGCGCGACTACGTCACGCCGGACGACGTCAAGGCCATCGTCCACGACGTGTTCCGTCACCGTCTGATCCTGTCCTACGAGGCCCATGCCGCGGGGGTGACGGCCAACAAGGTGATCGACCGCGTCGTCGAGCTCGTGGCGGTGGCGTGAGGAGGTGGCGATGGGCCTGTCCTTCGCAGCATTGGGAAGGTCCACAGGCATCGCTCGGCCGCAGCTCTCTCCGGACGCTCCTACGGCCGGCGTCTATGCCTCCGTCGAGAACCTCGTCGCTCTCGAAGCCTCCGCGCGCGACTTCAACTTCGCGCGCAAACAGGCTGTCCATCGCATCCTGGCCGGCCGGCATGCCTCGCAGGTGCGCGGCAGGGGGCTCGCCTTCGAGGAATTGCGTGAATATCTGCCGGGCGACGACATCCGCACCATCGACTGGCGCGTAACCGCCCGCGCGGGAAAACCCTTCGTCCGCGTGTTCGACGAAGAGAAGGACCGGCCGGCCCTGATCGTCGTCGACCAGCGCATGAACATGTTCTTCGGCACTCGCCAGCGGATGAAGTCGGTCACGGCCGCGGAGGCCGCCGCGCTTTCGGCTTGGCGGATTATGGACCTAGGGGACCGGGTCGGCGGTTTCGTCTTCAACGACAGCCGGATTGACGAGCTTCGTCCGCATCGCAGCCGCGAGGCGGTGATCGAACTGGCAGGCGCGATCGCGCGGCAGAATGCTGAGCTGCGCGCGGATTCGACCGCGCCGCGAGGCTCCGGCCAGCTCGACCTCGCGCTGGAGAAGGTAGCCAACGTTGCCGTGCACGATCATCTGGTCATCGTCATCAGCGACTTCGAAGGCCACGGCGCGCGCACGCGTGATCTTCTGCTGCGGCTGACGATCAGCAACGATGTGGTGGCGATCCTGGTGTATGATCCATTCCTGCTCGAGCTGCCCGGCAACGCCAATGTCGTCGTCAGCGGCGGTGGTCTCCAGGTCGAGCTGCCGCTCGGCCATGGGCCGACACGCAGCGGCATAGCCGAATTCGCGCGCCGCCGCGGCGAGGAGTTCAACGCCTGGCAACAGGAGCTCGGCCTGCCCATGCTGCTGCTCTCGGCGGCCGAAGAGACGGCGCCGCAACTGCGGCGCCTGCTTGCGCAGCTCGCATGGCGGCAGAGAAGGCGGTAGCGGTGGAACCGGCCAGCCAGCAACTTGACCCGACAACGCGTCTGGCGCTGGAGCAACTGGCCGACATCGTCATGCCGCCGCCCGTCTCGTGGTGGCCTCAGACATGGGGTTGGGTCGTCCTGGCGCTTATCCTTCTCGGCGCGGCAGCGATGGGCTTCATAAGATGGCGGCGCCGTTACGAGGCGAACCGCTACCGCCGCGAGGCGCTCGCCGATCTCGCTGCGATCGAAGCCGATCTCCACAATACCGCGACGCGCGGGAGTGCGCTGGCGGCGATGCCGGAACTGCTCAAGCGCGTCGCGCTGGCGGCATGGCCACGCGAGGCTGTCGCCTCGCTCAGCGGCGTTGCATGGATCGAGTTCATGCGCGGACATGGAGGACAAGAGTTCTTTGCAGGGAAGGCCGCTCGCCTGCTCGACGATTTGGAATACCGGCCGCCGGCGACGTTGGTGGCCGTCAGCGACGACGAAGCCAGAATGTTCGCCCGTTCCGTCCGCCAATGGATCGAGGGACACGTTGTACCAGCTTGACTATCCATGGCTGCTCGCCGTCCTGCCCTTGCCGCTGCTCGTCTGGTGGCTGGTGCCGGCCTATCGCGAGGAAACCGCCTCGGTGCGCATCCCGTTCTTCGACGAGGTGGCTGAGGCCGCGGGCCTTGTGCCCACGCAAGGTTCGGTCGTGCCGCGCAAGACCTGGGCCCAGATACTCCTCGCGCCGATCTGCTGGGTGCTTGTCGTGCTGGCGCTGGCGAGGCCGCAATATGTCGAGCCGCCGATCGAAAAGACCGAGCCGCAGCGCGATCTCATGCTTTCGCTCGACCTCTCCCAATCGATGGACACCAGGGACTTCCGTTCTCCCGACGGGCAGATGGAAACCCGCGTCGCGGCTGTGCGGCAGGTGGTCGCCGACTTCGTCAAGCGCCGGCGGGGTGACCGGATCGGACTGATCGCCTTTGGAGACGCACCCTATCCGCTCGTGCCTTTCACCTTGGATCATGCCACTGTCGAGACCATGATCGAGGGGACCCTGCCGGAAATGGCGGGACCTCGGACGGCGCTCGGCGACTCGATCGGCCTCGCCATCAAGATGTTCGCCGAGAGCAAGGCGCCCGAAAAAGTGCTGGTCGTGCTGACCGACGGCAACGACACGGCGAGCAAGATGCCGCCGGACCGCGCTGCCGATATCGCCAAGCAGAACGGAATCGTGGTCCACACCGTCGGCATCGGCGATCCCGATGCCACGGGTGAGGACAAGCTCGACGTGGCGGCGCTGCAAGGGATCGCCGCTGCAACCGGCGGGCGCTACTTCTTCGGCGAGGACCAGAACCAGCTTGCCGAGGTCTATGCGACGCTCGACAGGATCACGCCCACGAAACAGACCACCCTTTCATGGCGGCCGAGGATCGAGCTTTTCCATTATCCGCTCGGCGCGGCGCTGCTGTTGCTCATCGCCTATCACCTGATCACCTGGCTTTGGACCGGTTGGAGGCGCAGGCCGGCGCAGCCGGGCGAGGGCGGGGCATGATCGGCGATTTCCATTTCCTTCGGCCGTGGTGGCTTCTCGCCCTTGTCGCCGCATTCGCCTTGGTCTGGCTTGTCGCGCGTCGCAGCGACGTTCGGTCCCGCTGGCGCGACATCATTGTCCCGCACCTGCTCGACCACCTGCTGATCGACAGGCATGCAAGCAGGAGGATACGGCCGCCGCATTACATAGCCCTGTGCATCGCACTCGGAGCCATCGCTGCGGCCGGGCCGACATGGCAGCGCGAGCAGCCGCCGTTCGTGGAGGACAAGGCGCCGCTCGCTTTGGTCATCGACCTGTCGCAAGGCATGGATGCCATCGACATCACCCCGACCCGACTGGAGCGGGTCAAGCTCAAGGTGCAGGATCTCCTGAAGCTGCGCCCAGGAGCCCGCACCGCCGTCTTCGCCTATGCCGGATCGGCGCATATGGTCCTGCCGCTGACCGAGGACGCCAAGCTGGTGCAGACGTATGTCGCCTCGCTGGAAACACGCATCATGCCGGTCCCAGGCAAGGACACGGCCAAGGCGCTGCAACTGGTCGACGCGAGCCTTGCCGGGGAAGACGTGCCCGGCACGATCCTCTTCCTGACCGACGGCATCGAACCGGCGGCTTTCGATGCTTTCAAAAAGCATGCCGGCGACAAGGAGATCATGGTGCTTGGCGTCGGGACCGCGGAGGGCGGACCGATCAAGACGGGGGAGGGAACGTTTCTGACCGATGCGACCGGCGGACGGATGACGGTCAAGCTCGATGTCGGCCAGTTGCAGGCCCTGGAGCGCGAAGCGGGCGTCCGGGTCGCCACGGTCACCCTCGACGACAGCGACGTGAAATGGATCGCGGCGCGCACGCGCACCCATCTGGAGGCACGGCTTGCGGAGGGCGCCACGCATTGGCGCGATTTCGGCTGGTGGCTCACCATTCCGGTCGCCCTGCTCTGCGCCTTCTGGTTCCGCCGCGGCTGGTCGGTCCATTGGGCCGGCATAATGCTGGCCGCCGCCGTGCTCGCCGCGCCCGTCCGCGCCGAGGCGTTGGAGTTCGATTTCGCGAGCATGTGGCTGACGCCTGATCAGCAAGGGCGGCGTGCCTTCGAGAATCGGGATTATGAGCGCGCGGCGACGCTGTTTTCCGATCCGATGTGGCGCGGCGTGGCGCTCTATCGGGCCGGCAAGTTCGGCGAGGCGGTCGATGCCTTCGCCCAGGTGAGGAGCGCCGAAAGTTACTTTAACCAAGGCGACGCACTGGCGCGGCTCGGCAAGCTCGACGAGGCTGCCGCGAGCTACAAGGAGGCCCTGAAGCTGAGATCAGGCTGGGGGGAAGCCGAAGAAAACCTCGCGATAGTCGAGAAGCTCATCGCCGACCGCAAGAAGGACGACGATGAGCAGGAGGAGGCGCCTAACCTCAAGCCCGACGCGGTGCAATTCGACAAAAAGGGCGAGAAAGGCAAGGAGGCGCAGATCGAGCTTGGCCAACAGACGGCGGAGATGTGGATGAAGAATATCCAAGTCACACCGACCGACCTGCTTGCCAGGAAATTTGCCATCGAAGCGCAGGGGAGCCGATGATGTCCGGCCTTCTTCGCGTGCTGGCCCTCACTATTCTGCTTGTGGTGCCGACTGCGCTCTGGGCGGCCGATCCCATCATCCGGGCGCAGGTCGTCACGCAGCAGCCGATCGTCGCCGGACAGCAGATCCAGATCCAGGTGGATGTCCTCGCCCCGAATTTCTTCTTGTCGCCGCCGCAGTTCCCGCTCTTCGATCTGCCAAACGCCGTGGTCACGCTCTCGGACGCGCGAGCGCAGAACATGACCGAAACCGTCGACGGCGAAACCTATGCCGGTATTCGCCGCATCTATCTCGTCACGCCACAGCTGGCGGGAACATTTACGCTGCCGCCGGCCCGCATCACCTTCAATTATGCCGCGGTCCCCGGCCAATCGACCCCCGGCTCGGTTACGCTCCCTCCCACGGTATTCACCGTGACAGCTCCCGCGGGTGCCGCGCCCGATGCGGTCGCGGCGAGCGGGCTGACCGTCGAGCAGGCGCTCGACCCCGATCCGGCAAGCCTCAGGGCCGGCGACACGCTTGTCCGCACGGTGACGGTCACGGCCACGGGAATGCCGGCAATGATGATCCCCACGCCGGAGTTCACGGCGCCGGAGGGAGTGCGCATCTATCCGCACGACCCCGTCCTCACCGACGATTCCTCCGGCGGCCTCTCGATCGGCAGGCGGGTCGACAAGGTCACCTACGGTTTCGAAAAGGCTGGAACCTACGCCTTGCCCGCCGTGGAGATCTCGTGGTTCGACCCGGCGGCGAACAAGAACGACGTCGCGACCGCGCCGGGCTTCACTGCGACCGTCGCCGCAAGCCCCGCGTTCCATCCTGCCATCGCGCCGCCCTCACAGGCCGAGCCGACCGATGCCGTCCCGCGGGACTGGCCGAGTTATGCGTTGTGGGGTACGGGGGTGCTGGTGGCGCTCGTGCTGATCGGCTGGCTTGCCCGGTGGTTGTGGCCGCATTTTCTGGCATGGCGGGCCAGGCGCCGCGGCGAAGAGGAACATACCGAAACGGCCTATTTCGCCCGGTTCGAAAAAGCTTGCCGGGCCGGCGACCCCCTTTCGGCTTACGCGGCGCTAGACGCCTGGGCCCGGCGCGCCGGTATCGCTCCGGTGGGAAGCTGGCTGCAGGGGACAGGCGACGCCGCTGTGCAGCAGGAGTTCAAGCGCTTCGAGAAAGCGACGTTCGGTGCCGGGCAAGGCGGCGCTGCGGACCTGCGCGCGCTCAACGCAGCCATCGCCCGGGCGCGCGCCGCCTGGCTGGCAAGGAAGCCGACCCGAGCGGTGCGCCTTCCCGCGCTTCCGGAGCTGAACCCGTGATCGCGTCGGTCGCGGCTGGCGCACCCCCCTCTGTCCTGCCGGACATCTCCCCCACAAGGGGGGAGATTGGCAGCTTTGATGTCGGCGCCTCTTCTGTCACGTCCACGATTAGCGAAACCATGCATGAAAGCCAATCTCCCCCCTTGTGGGGGAGATGTCCGGCAGGACAGAGGGGGGCGCGACGGACACGACGGTCGATCACCGACTCCCGGCATCACCCCTTCGGCCTCAAACCTTCCAGATAAAGCTGCTCGAGGAAACGGGCCGCGTCCTCGAAGCGGCCTTCGCCGCCGCGGTCCGGCCCGAGCACTGCGCGGACCTGGACGTCGAAATCGGCGTAGTGCTGCGTGGTCGCCCAGATCGAGAAGATGAGATGCCAGGGATCGGTGGGGGCGATCTTGCCGGCGTGCATCCAGCCCTTCATCACCTCCGCCTTTTCATCGACCAACGTCTTCAGCTCGCCTTCCAGCATCGGCATGATGCGCGGCGCGCCCTGGATGATCTCATTGGCGAACAGCCTGCTCTCCCTTGGATAGTCGCGGGCCATCTCGAGCTTGCGGCGGATGTAGCTGCGCAGCTCCGTCATGGGGTCGCCGATGTCGTCGAGCTCGCGAAGCGGCGCCAGCCAGGTGTCGAGCAGGCGCTGGAGCAAGGTCCGGTGGATGTCTTCCTTGCTGCGGAAGTAATAGAGAAGGTTGGGTTTCGACATGCCGGCGGCTTCGGCGATCTGGTCGATGGTGGAGCCGCGGAACCCATGCGCGGAAAAGACTTCCAGCGCCGCCTCCAGAATGACTTCGCGCTTTTCCTGCTGGATGCGCGTGCGCCGCCGCGGCGTGACTGTGTCCACCGTCATGTCCTTCCCGCCGCCGAAAGACGGGTGCTGTGGCCCAATAGACTGGACCAGTTTATCCCGGACTGTGGAACGCGCCTTCGGTCGGACATTTCCGGTACTATTTCCTTGACCGCCAAAGCAGCGGTGCTAACGTTTGTCCAATCGGTCAAAAATTTGCGTAGCACGAAATTATGACGAAGACCAAGCGTTGGCCGTAGCGAAACGAGAGACTGAAAGGAAAGCTTGGTCATGTCGAACCGGCTGAAAGTCACGCCGAACGATCTCAGCGCATTCTGGATGCCTTTTACGGCAAACCGGCAGTTCAAGCAGGCGCCGCGGATGCTGGTTGCCGCGAAAGACATGCACTATACCGCCAGCGACGGTCGTCAGATCCTGGACGGTACTGCTGGTCTGTGGTGCGTCAATGCCGGCCATTGCCGGCCGAAGATCACCGAGGCGATCCGTGCTCAGGCAGGCGAGCTCGACTATGCGCCGGCTTTCCAGATGGGCCATCCGATCGTTTTCGAACTGGCCAACCGGTTGGTCGACATCGCGCCCGCCGGAATGAACCATGTGTTCTTCACCAATTCCGGCTCGGAATCGGTCGATACCGCACTCAAGATGGCGATCGCATATCATCGGGCTAAGGGCGACGGATCGCGGACCAGGCTGATCGGCCGCGAGCGCGGCTATCACGGCGTGAATTTCGGCGGTATTTCGGTCGGCGGCATCGTCAGCAATCGCAAGATGTTCGGCTCGCTGCTCACAGGGGTCGATCATCTGCCGCACACCCATCTGCCGGAGAAGAACGCCTTCACCCGCGGCGAGCCGGAACACGGCGTAGAACTCGCCAACGAGCTTGAGCGCATCGTCGCGCTCCACGACGCCTCGACTATCGCCGCCGTCATCGTCGAGCCGGTGGCAGGCTCCACCGGCGTGCTGATCCCGCCGAAAGGCTATCTCAAGCGCCTGCGCGAGATCTGCGACAAACACGGCATCCTTCTCATTTTCGACGAGGTGATCACCGGTTTCGGTCGTCTGGGCACTCCGTTCGCCGCCGACTATTTCGGCGTGACGCCTGATATCATCACCACGGCGAAAGGCGTGTCCAACGGCGTCATCCCGATGGGCGCGGTGTTCGTGAAGAAGGAGATCCACGACGTCTTCATGACCGGGCCTGAGCATCTCATCGAGTTCTTCCATGGCTACACCTATTCGGGCAATCCGATCGCCTGCGCGGCGGCTCTCGGTGCGCTCGACACCTACAAGGAGGAAGGCCTGCTCACGCGGGGCGCCGAGCTGGAAGACTATTGGGCCGACGCGCTGCATTCGCTGAAGGGCGAGCCGCATGTCATCGACATCCGCAACATCGGCCTGATCGGCGCAATCGAGCTGGAGCCGATTGCCGGTCAGCCGTCGAAACGCGCCTTCTCCGCCTTCGTGAAGGCATTCGAGCGAGGAGCGCTGATCCGCACGACCGGCGATATCATCGCCTTGTCGCCTCCGCTGATCATCAGCAAGGGACAGATCAACGAACTGATCGACCATGTACGGGAAGTGCTGAGACTGATCGACTGAGGCTTCGGCCTGTCGGAGGTCGGCGGGCAGCCGCCGACCTCTTCAACCGCTTGAAGGACAAGGACTACAGGAATGGCCGCCCCCGGCGAAAATCTGCGAATCAATTCAGACCGTTTGTGGGATTCGCTGATGGAAATGGCGAAGATCGGCCCGGGCGTCGCGGGCGGCAATAACCGCCAGACGCTGACCGACGAGGACGGCGAGGGGCGGCGGCTTTTCAAGAAGTGGTGCGACGAGGCCGGCCTGGAGATGGCCGTCGACCAGATGGGCTCCATGTTCGCCCGCCGGGAGGGCACCGACCCCGAGGCCTTGCCCGTCTATGTCGGCAGCCATCTCGACACGCAGCCGACCGGCGGCAAGTTCGACGGCGTGCTCGGAGTGCTGGGCGGCCTGGAAGTCGTGCGCACGCTCAACGATCTCGGCATCAAGACCAAGCACCCGATCGTTGTCACCAACTGGACCAACGAGGAGGGCACTCGTTTCGCCCCGCCCATGATCGCGTCCGGCGTCTTCGCCGGGGTTCACGAGCTCGAATGGGCCTATGACCGTAGGGATGCGAAGGGCAAGCGCTTCGGCGACGAGCTGGAGCGCATCGGCTGGAAGGGCGACGAGCCCGTGGGCTCGCGCAAGATGAAGGCCTTCTTCGAGCTCCATATCGAGCAAGGGCCGATCCTCGAGGATGAAGGCATCGACATCGGCGTGGTCACCCATGGCCAAGGGCTGAAATGGCTGCAGGTCACGCTTATCGGCAAGGAGAGCCATACCGGTTCGACGCCGATGCCGAAGCGGCGGAATGCAGGCCTCGGCATGGCCCGCGTCACCGAACTCGTGCATGAGATCGCGATGGACTACCAGCCCGATGCCGTCGGCGCGGTCGGCCACGTGGAGGTCTATCCGAACTCGCGCAACATCATCGCGGGCAAGACCGTCTTCACCATCGACATCCGCTCCCCCGAGAAGGAAGTGCTCGATACCATGGATGCGCGCATCCGGGAGGGCATCCACACGATCTGCGAGGCGCTCGACATCGGCTACGAGATCGAGCAGGTCGGCCATTTCGATCCCGTTGCTTTCGACAAGAACTGCGTGAAGGCCGTTCGTGATGCGGCCGAGCGGCTCGGCTACACGCATCGCAACATCATTGCCGGCGCCGGTCACGACGCCTGCTGGATCAACCGCGTCACGCCGACCGCCATGGTCTTCTGCCCATGCGTCGACGGCCTGTCGCACAACGAGGCCGAGGACATCTCCAAGGAATGGGCGGCGGCGGGCGCCGACGTGCTGTTCCATGCCGTGGTCGAGACGGCGGAGATCGTCGAATGAGGTAATATCCGCTCACACTTTCAACGCGATGCAAAAAACGCGGGAAAACAAGGGGAACCAGAAATGACGAGAGTTATCAGGAACGGCACGATCGTCACCGCCGACCGTACGTGGAAGGCCGACGTGCTGTTCAGCCATGGGAAGATCGTCGCCATCGGGCCGGGTCTTCATGGCGACCACGAGTTCGACGCCACCGGCTGCTACGTCATGCCGGGCGGTATCGACCCGCACACACATCTCGAGATGCCCTTCATGGGCACCTACTCGGCCGACGATTTCGAGAGCGGCACGCGCGCCTCGCTGGCCGGCGGCACCACGACCGTCGTCGATTTCTGCCTTCCGTCGCCCGGCCAGTCGCTGCTCGAAGCGCTGCAGATGTGGGACAACAAGACATCGAAGGCGTCCTGCGACTACTCCTTCCACATGGCCATCACCTGGTGGAGCGAGCAGGTCTTCAACGAGATGGCCGAGGTCGTCGACAAGGGCATCACGTCCTTCAAGCATTTCATGGCCTATAAGGGCGCGCTGATGGTCAATGACGACGAGATGTACTCGTCGTTCCAGCGCTGCGCGGCGCTGGGTGCGCTGCCGCTCGTCCATGCCGAGAATGGCGACGTCGTCGCCCAGCTCCAGCAGAAGCTGCTGGCGGAGGGCAATGACGGGCCGGAGGCGCATGCCTATTCGCGGCCGCCCGAGGTCGAGGGCGAGGCGACGAACCGCGCGATCATGATCGCCGACATGGCGGGCACGCCGCTTTATGTCGTTCATGTCTCCTGCGAGCAGTCGCACGAGGCCATCCGCCGCGCCCGCCATAAGGGCATGCGGGTGTATGGCGAACCCCTCATACAGCACCTGACGCTCGACGAGACCGAATATTTCGACAAGGACTGGGATCATGCGGCGCGACGCGTCATGAGCCCTCCGTTCCGCAACAAGCTGCATCAGGATTCTCTGTGGGCAGGCCTTCAGGCGGGTTCATTGCAGGTCGTGGCCACCGATCATTGCGCCTTCACGACCGAGCAGAAGCGCTTCGGGGTCGGCGACTTCACCAAGATCCCCAATGGCACGGGCGGCCTGGAAGACCGGCTGCCGGTGCTGTGGACCGCGGGCGTCAATACGGGCCGGCTGACGATGAACGAGTTCGTCGCGGTGACCTCGACCAACATCGCCAAGATCCTCAACATGTATCCGAGGAAGGGCGCGATCGTCGAAGGCGCCGATGCCGACATCATCGTCTGGGATCCCAAGCGCAAGAAGACGATCAGCGCCGCCAAGCAGCAGTCGGTCATCGACTACAACGTCTTCGAGGGCTTCGAGGTGACGGGCCTGCCGCGCTTCGTCTTCACACGCGGCGAGCTCGCGATCCAGGAAAGCGACGTCAAGACCAAGCCCGGCCATGGCGAGTTCGTCGCGCGCGAGCCACATGGCGCTGTGAACCGGGCGCTGTCGACCTGGAAGGAGGTCGTGGCGCCGCGCAAGGTGGAGCGCACCGGCATCCCTGCCAGCGGCGTCTGACGCGGGCGGTCGCCGCGCCTCGGCGGCGCGGCTTATGGATGTTCCCAGCGTAACACGAGGGCGGGATGATAAGTGTGAAGTCGTATGTCGCGGCCGGGCATTGCGCCGAGCTGTCGGTGTTTGCCATATTCGACGGCGAGGGGACGCCGGGAAAAGAGGTCGAGCCTTGCTCATGACCGTCAATCAAGCCACGACCGGCGCCAAGGCCACCGTCGTCGAAGCCAGAAAGCTCGGTCTCGCCTTCCAGACCAATGACGGTCCGGTCCAGGCTCTATCGGATGTCGACCTGGCAATAGGCAAGGGCGAGTTCGTGTCCTTTATCGGTCCTTCGGGATGCGGCAAGACGACGTTCCTGCGGGTGATCGCGGATCTGGAGAAGCCGACCGCCGGCACCATCTCGGTCAACGGCCAAACGCCGGAACAGGCGCGCAAGGCGCGTGCCTACGGTTACGTGTTCCAAGCCCCGGCCCTCTATCCCTGGCGAACGATCGAACGCAACGTCGCGCTGCCGCTCGAGATCATGGGGGTCGCGCCGGACGAGCGGAAGGAGCGCATCAGGAGAACACTGGAACTCGTCAATCTCGGCGGTTTCGAGAAGAAATATCCCTGGCAATTGTCCGGCGGGATGCAACAGCGCGCCTCGATCGCCCGGGCGCTGGCCTTCGACGCCGATCTTCTGCTCATGGACGAGCCGTTCGGGGCGCTCGACGAGATCGTGCGCGATCACCTGAACGAGCAACTCCTGCAATTGTGGGCGAGAACCAACAAAACCATCTGTTTCGTCACCCACTCGATCCCCGAGGCCGTCTACCTGTCGACGCGCATCGTGGTGATGTCGCCGCGGCCGGGGCGGGTGACCGGCGTGATCGAGTCGACCTTGCCTCAGGAACGGCCGCTCGACATCCGGGAGTCGCCGGAATTCCTGGCCATCGCCGCACGGGTCCGCGACGGGCTGAGGGCAGGGCATAGTTATGAGGTGTAGGGCATTGGAGCCGTGGGGACGCTCTACGGGAGGCACCCCCCTCTGGCCTGCCGGCCATCTCCCCCTCAAGGGGGGAGATTGGCTGTCACGACCGCTTTCGCCAACCACCGATGTTGTAGGAAAATCGCTCACGGCTAAGCTGCCAATCTCCCCCCTTGAGGGGGAGATGGCCGGCAGGCCAGAGGGGGGTGTTTTCGGATGACAGCCCTCTCCATGGAAGCGCTTGCAGTCCGCCAGCTAGGCGTCTTTTCACGCCTCATGGCCGGCAATGCCATTCCTGTCCTGATCGTGGTCGCGGCCATTGTGGCGGTCTGGTATGGTTTCGCGATCTACCTCAACACGCCCTGGCAGCTCGACGTTTATCAGAAGGCAGGCGCGGCCTGGACCTATGGCGACCTCGTGCGCGATACGCTGCACCAGGAGCGGCCGGTGCTGCCGTCGCCGCTACAAGTCGTCGAGGAACTGTGGAAGACGACGGTGCAGGTTGCGCCGACGTCCAAGCGCAGCCTTGTCTTCCATGGCTGGGTGACGCTGTCGTCGACGCTGCTCGGCTTCGCCATGGGGACGCTGCTCGGCATCCTGCTCGCCGTGTTCATCGTCCACAACCGCGCCATGGACCGCTCGGTCATGCCGTGGATCGTGGCGAGCCAGACCATCCCGATCCTGGCGATTGCGCCGATGATCATCGTCGTGCTCAACGCGGTCGGACTTTCCGGCCTCGTCCCGAAGGCGCTGATCTCGACTTACCTGTCCTTCTTCCCGATCGTGGTCGGCATGGTGACAGGGTTGCGGAGCCCCGAGCCGATCCAACTCGACCTCATGCACACTTATAATGCGAGCCGTAGCCAGATCTTTTGGAAGCTGCGCTGGCCAAGCTCCATGCCCTATCTGTTCACGTCGATGAAGGTGGCGGTTGCGATCAGCCTCGTCGGCGCGATCGTCGGCGAACTGCCGACGGGCGCCGTGGCCGGGCTCGGCGCAAGGCTGCTCGCTGGGTCCTATTATGGCCAGACCGTGCAGATCTGGGCGGCGCTTTTCGCTGCCGCGGCGATTGCCGCGGTGCTCGTCATGATCGTCGGCATCTTCCACCGCCTGGTGCTGAAGCGCATGGGGGCGAAGCCATGAATGCGGGCATCCTGATCGGCGCGCTGGCGTTCTGGATCGTTGCCTGGGCGGCCAATGAATGGCTCGTGCGCCAGAAGCCCGCAGGCTGGCTGGCGGCGAGACTTGTCGGTCTCATGGTGCCGGCGCTGTTCGGCGTCACCATACTGGTGCTCTGGGAAGGCATCGTGCGAGGTTTCAACATACCCAGCGTGCTGCTGCCGCCACCGTCGCTGATCTGGTTCCGGATCGTCACCTCCGTGCCGACCCTGGTTGCAGACTTCAAGCAGACCTTCTTGAAGGCGGTGCTGATCGGCTACGCGATCGGCTGCGGCGCCGGTTTCGGCGTTGCGATCCTCATCGACCGCTCGCCTTTCCTCCAGCGCGGTCTGCTGCCGCTCGGCAACTTCATCTCGGCCCTGCCGGTGATCGGCATCGCCCCCATCCTCGTGATGTGGTTCGGCTTCGACTGGCCGTCCAAGGCAGCGGTGGTCGTGGTGATGACCTTTTTCCCGATGCTGGTGAACACGGTACAGGGGCTCGCCTCGGCGAGCGCCATGGAGCGCGACCTGATGCACACCTATGCCGCCGGCTATTGGCAGACGCTGTTCAAGCTCAGGCTGCCGGCAGCGGCGCCCTTCATCTTCAATGCGCTGAAGATCAACTCGACGCTGGCCCTCATCGGCGCCATCGTGGCGGAGTTCTTCGGCACTCCTATTGTCGGCATGGGCTTCCGGATCTCGACGGAGGTGGGCCGGATGAATGTCGACATGGTCTGGGCGGAAATCGCGGTGGCGGCACTTGCGGGTTCCGTCTTCTACGGCGTCGTCGCGCTTGTCGAAAGAGCGGCCACGTTCTGGCACCCGTCTGTCCGTGGAGGGACAGGCTAACTTCAGAGGGAAACAAAAATGAAGGCATTGATGGTTTCACTGCTGGCCGGCGCGATGTCGCTGGCGGCTTTCCAGGCGATGGCCGCCGACAAGGTCACGCTGCAGCTCAAATGGGTTACCCAGGCCCAATTCGGGGGCTACTACGTGGCCAAGGACAAGGGGTTTTACGAGGAGGAGAACCTCGACGTCGAAATCAAGCCGGGCGGCCCCGATATTGCCCCGGCGCAGGTGCTGGCCGGCGGCGGCGCCGACGTGATCATCGACTGGATGCCGTCGGCCCTGGCGACGCGCGAGAAGGGCGTGCCGCTCGTCAACATCGCCCAGCCGTTCAAATCATCCGGAATGATGCTGACCTGCCGCAAGGATACCGGCATCACGAAGCCCGACGACTTCAAGGGCAGAACCCTCGGCGTCTGGTTCTTCGGCAACGAATATCCGTTCCTGTCCTGGATGAGCACGCTCGGCATCAAGACCGAAGGCGGTCCTGATGGTGTTACAGTGCTGAAGCAGGGCTTCAATGTCGATCCGCTCCTGCAGAAGCAGGCCGACTGCATCTCGACGATGACCTACAACGAGTATTGGCAGGTGATCGACGCTGGCATCAAGCCGGAGGAACTCATCAACTTCAAATATGAAGACCAGGGCGTCGCAACGCTGGAAGACGGCATCTATGTGCTCGAGGACAAGCTCAAGGACCCCGCATTCGCGGACAAGATGGTGCGCTTCGTGCGTGCGTCCATGAAGGGTTGGAAATACGCCGAGGAGAACAGCGACGAGGCCGCGATGATCGTGCTCGACAATGACGCCACCGGCGCCCAGACCGAAAAGCACCAGAAGCGCATGATGTCGGAAATCGCCAAGCTCACGGCCGGCTCGAACGGAAAGCTCGACGAGGCGGACTACAAGCGCACCGTCGCCACGCTCCTCAAGGGCGGTTCTGACCCGGTCATCAGCAAGGAGCCGGAGGGCGCCTTCACGCATGAGATCACGGACAAGGCGCTGAAGTAGAAGCGCGACGAGCGGAACTTGAGAGAAGGGGCGAGCGATCGCCCCTTTTTCAGGCCATGGCATAAGGCGCGGGAAACATTTCGGGTGCGGCATCGTTGACGATGTCGGGTTCCGGTCGCGGCCGGGCTACGCCGGAGGCGGGTCTCCGGCGGCAACTTGGAGGTTATCTCATGCACTCCTTCACACGTATACCGGCGTTGGTCGGCTTCGCGGCAGCGGCGGCACTGGCCTTTACGTCGCCGCTCCTCGCCGAAACGGTGAAACTTGCAGCCACGCTCGACGGCGCACAGCAATCGCCGCCCGTCGAAACCGACGGCAAGGGTACGGCTCAGCTCACCTTCGACACCGAGAGCAGGGAACTCGACTGGACGGTGGAGTATTCCGGGCTGAGCGGACCGGCGGTTGCGGGGCATTTCCACGGCCCGGCCGAAAAGGGCAAAAGTGCTGGGGTGGCGGTTCCATTCGAGGGCGAACTTGCAAGCCCGATCAAGGGATCGGCGACCTTGACGGAGGCGCAGGCAGCGGACCTCCTCGGCGGCAGGTATTACATCAACCTGCATACTGCCGCACATAAGGACGGCGAGATCCGAGGTCAGGTCGAAAAGGCCATGTGATCTCGTTGCGACGCCCGGAACATTCCGGGCGTCTTGCCTGTCTGTTTGCGGAAGAAGCGGTTGAAATAGGCAGGATCGGAAAAGCCGAGCGCATACGCGATCGCCTGCACCGAAGACGGCGTGAAGATCAGATCCCGCGTGGCCGCCTCGACGAGACGGGCATTGAGCAATGCCTGCACGCTTCGCCCGGTGCCGGCACGGCACACGCGGTTGAGATGGGCTTCCGATAGGCCGAGCATCTCGGCGTAGAAAGTTACGGGCCGATGTTCGCGGAAATGCGCGCCGATCAGGTCGAACAGCATGGCGATGCGTTGCGCGTCGCGGCCCGTCGCTTGCTCGCGCCCGCCGGCCAGCTCGCCGGCGCGGGCGAGATGAACGATCATCGTGGCAACCAGTGCCTCGAGCAGCACCATGCGGCCCGCTTCGTGCCCGGAAAGCTCGGCGTGGATGCTATTCATCGTCTGGGTCAACTCCCGGGCGGGCCCCGCCTGAGGCGACAGATTCACCAGGCGTGAACTGCCCGCGAAGAAGGCGATTGCCGCATTGGAGCGTGCTGGCGCCGTCAGCCGGTCGGCCAGGGCGGTGAGCACCAAACCCTCCACGTCCCTGGAAAAACGGAAGCCGTGCGCCTCTTGCGGTGCAACGAAGATCGCCGTGGGGCCATCGAAGGGCTGATAGCGGCCGTCTATCAGGGCCTCGCCGGAGCCGTTCGAAATGTGCAAAACCTGGAAGAAACTCTCATGGCGGTGCGGTCCGATCTCCCAGTCGTGGACACGGCTGCGTTCGGGAATTGTCTCGCAATGAAGCCAGAAACCCGTAGGATCGTCGCGTTTTTCGCCATAGAGACGAAAAGTCGGGATCTGTATGCTCATTGCTCTCTTCCGCTGCGGTGATCGATTTGTGCAAGAATGTGCCGGGAATGTCTATTGCTGGCCTTATCCTGCGCGGCCATGTTCGGGCCAATGTTGCGCGGTTCGAGGCGCAGGAGGAAGGCATGCGGACACAAGTCGTCATCATCGGTTCGGGCCCGTCGGGGCTGCTGCTCGGTCAATTGCTGACCAATGCCGGCATCGAGAACATCATTCTGGAGCGCTCTACCAAGGAGCATGTGCTCTCTCGCATCCGGGCCGGTGTCCTCGAAGAAGGCATGACCGGTATGCTCGACGAGGCCGGCGCGGGCGAGCGCATGCGCCGCGAAGGGCTGCCGCATGACGGCGTCGACATCGCCTTCGACGGCCGCCGGCACCGCGTCGACCTCTTCGGCCTCAGCGGTGGCAAGCGCGTGATGATCTATGGGCAGACCGAAGTGACGCATGATCTCATGGACAAACGCGCCTCGACCGGTGGCGCATCCGTCTACGAAGCCGCCGATGTCACACCGGCCGGTTTCGACGGCGACAAGCCTTATGCGACATATCGCAAAGATGGCGTAACCCATCGCATCGATTGCGATTTCATCGCCGGCTGCGACGGCTATCACGGCGTTTCCCGCAAGTCGGTGCCGGAAGCCGCGATCACCCTCTACGAAAAGGCCTATCCGTTCGGCTGGCTCGGAATCATCGCCGAGGTGCCGCCGGTCGGCGAAGAACTGATCTATGCCAATCATCCGCGCGGCTTCGCGCTCTGCTCCATGCGCTCGCACACGCGCAGCCGCTACTACGTCCAGTGCCCCCTCGATGACAAGATCGAAGACTGGTCGGACGAGCGCTTCTGGGACGAGATCCGCGCCAGGCTGCCGGCTGCCACGGCAGAGCAGATGATCACCGGCCCCTCGATCGAAAAGTCCATCGCGCCGCTGCGTTCCTTCGTGGCCGAACCTTTACGTTTCGGCCGGCTCTTCCTCGTCGGCGATGCCGGACATATCGTGCCGCCGACCGGCGCCAAGGGCCTGAACCTCGCCGCGAGCGACGTACGCTACCTCTTCGATGGCCTGCGTGAATATTATGCGGAGCGTTCGACGGCCGGCATCGATGCCTATTCGCAGAAGGCGCTTTCCCGCGTCTGGAAGGCCGAACGCTTTTCCTGGTGGATGACGAGTACGCTGCACAAGTTCCCGGAGACTGGCGCATTCGGCCAGAAGATCCAGGAAGCCGAGCTCGACTACCTCTTCCATTCGCATGCGGCTTCGGTCGCTCTTGCCGAGAATTATGTCGGTCTTCCCTATTGACCGCTTCTGACAGCGGCGGCGGCCGAGCGGATCGCATTCATCAGAATTGTGAGTGGCGGTGACCGTTCGGCGTCGGCGCGCATGGTGAGGCCGACCGCGCCACGTGTTTCCGACGTGTCGACCGGCAGGATCGCCAGATGCCTGGCCGCCACGTCGTTGGCGACCACGCCCTCGCTGATGATCCAGATAGCGTCGCTGTCGCGAACGAAGGCGCGGCCGAAGGAATCCGATACGCTTTCGATCCGGGCACCGGTGTCCGGCAGGCCGTGCGCGATCAGGAAGCGATCCACGAAGGGGCGAATGATCGCCGTCCCCGTCGGCATCAACACGGTGAAACCGGCAATACGGGAAAGGTCGAAGGGCCTCTCGGAAAGCAAGGGATGGCCGGAGCGGACGACGAACAGCACCTGCTCGGAGTAAAGGTGTTCGAAGGTCAGGCCGAGCATTCTCTCGGGCGCGGCAAGCCGGCCGACGACGAGGTCCAGTTCGCCCGCAGCCAGCTGCTCGAGAAGCACGGCGTTCTCGCCGGTCACGATCTTGAGCCTGCCGCCTTGCGACTCCGCAAGGAAGGAGCGCACAGCCGCGGGCATGATCCGCGCCGAGACAGTTGGCAGCGCTCCAATGCGCAGGGGAGCGGCGGTCTGCGATTGGCCCAGCCTCACCGAATCGATGCCCTGGCGGAGTGCCGCGATGCTCGCGCCGGCATGGCGCTTGAATTCTTCGCCGGCGCTTGTCAGCCTGATCCCGCGCCCGTCCTTCTCCAGGAGCGGGATACCCAAGGCCTCCTCCAGTTCCCGGATGGTGCGCGTGATCGCCGGCTGCGATACGTTGAGGATATTGGCAGCTTTTCCGATGCTGACGTTGCGCGCGACTTCGATGAAAGTGGAGAGGTGCCGGAGTTTGATCTGCATCAATGTTTCATATCAGAAAAGTTATGAAATACGCGAGAAATAGCATTTTTCTTAACGGACGCGATGTGTTTGACTCCGACGGATCGCAGGGAGCAGCATCATGGACGAGCCACAAGAATCCGAACGATACCGGCAGGGCATGAAGACCCGCCGTGCGGTTCTCGGCGAGGCCCATGTCGACCGCGCCCAGGCCAACAGCAGCGCATTTGACGAGCCCTTCCAGGAGCTCATCACGGAGGCGGCGTGGGGTCATGTCTGGTCGCGGCCGAACTGGACCAAACGCGAGCGTTCGATGGTGACGATCGCTCTTCTTGCAGCGCTCGGCCATGACGAAGAGGTGGCCATGCATGTGCGGGCGACCGCCAACACCGGTGCGACACCGGACGACATTCGCGAAGCGCTGCTGCATGTGGCAATCTACGCCGGCGTTCCGGCCGCCAACCACGCGATCAAGATCGCGAAGCAGGCGCTTGCCGACATCGAGGCCGGCAAGGTCTGAGGGAGAAGAGAGCATGTCGAACCAAAGGCCCGAAACGGGCTCGTTCTTTCAACGTGACAGAGACTGGCATCCGCCGGCTTTCACGCCGTGGTACAAGACGTCAGTCCTGCGCTCTCCGCAGAAGGCCCTGCTGTCGCTCGACAACACGATCAGCGAGATCACCGGGCCCGTTTTCGGCCACAACATGCTCGGCGAGCTCGACGACGACCTGATCCACAATTTCGCCAAGCCGGGCGAAAGCGCGATCGGCGAACGCATCATCGTTTACGGACGGGTGCTCGACGAGCGCGGCAAGGGCGTGCCCGGTGCGCTGCTCGAATTCTGGCAGGCCAATGCCGGCGGCCGCTATCGCCACAAGAAGGATCAGTATTTCGCACCGCTCGATCCCAATTTCGGCGGCTGCGGCCGAACCATCACCGGCGAGGATGGGTCCTACTGCTTCCGTACGATCAAGCCCGGCCCCTATCCCTGGCCGAACGGGGTCAACGATTGGCGCCCGGCGCATATCCATTTTTCGATCTTCGGCCACGGCTTCGCGCAACGGCTGATCACGCAGATGTATTTCGAGGGCGACCCGCTGATCTGGAAGTGTCCGATCCTTCGCACCGTCCCGAGCCGCGAGGCGATCGAGGCGCTGATCGCCCCGCTCGACATGGAGGCGACGATTCCGATGGACGCGCGCGCCTACAAGTTCGACATTGTGCTGCGCGGGCGCCGCTCGACCATGTTCGAGAACAGGCTGGAGGGGAACTAGGTCATGGTGCAATCGCTGGGAAGGCTCAAGGAAACCGCCTCGCAGACCGCCGGCCCTTACGTCCATATCGGCCTCACGCCGAATTTCTGCGGCATCGGGGGCGTCTACGAGACCGACCTCGGCAGCAGCCTTGTGAACGACAAGACCAAGGGCGAACGGATCACCGTGAAGTCGCGCGTGCTCGACGGTACGGGTACGCCGCTCAAGGACGCGCTCGTGGAGATCTGGCAGGCCGATGCCAACGGGCTCTACAACAGCCCTTCGGAAATGCGCGGCACGGCGGATCCGAATTTCACGGGCTGGGGACGTTGCGCTTCCGACATGGAGACCGGCGAGTTCGTCTTCCAGACGATCAAGCCGGGCAGGGTGCCGTTCCGTGATGGACGTCTGATGGCGCCGCACATCACCTTCTGGATCGTCGCCCGCGGCATCAATCTCGGCCTCCACACGCGCATGTATTTCGGCGACGAGGAGAAGGCCAATGCCGAGGATCCGGTGCTCCAGCGCATCGAGCACAAGGTTAGGGTGCCGACGCTCATCGCGCCGTTCCGGGATGGCGCCTATATCTTCGACGTCCATCTGCAGGGTGAAAAGGAAACGGTGTTCTTCGACGTGTAGCCAGTTATGACGGTCTCGCCCTTCGACCATCCGATCCTGTCGGGCCTCCTCGGTGACGGGGAGGTCGCGGCGCATTTCTCGACCGAGGCGGAGATCGCCGCCTTCATCCGTTTCGAGAGTGCTCTCGCCGAAGCCGAGGCAGCGGAAGGCGTCATCCCCGCCGAGGCCGGCCAGGCCATCGCCCAGGCGCTGGGCGCCTTCAGACCGGATGTCGCACGTCTGAGAGCGGAAACGGCGCGCGACGGCGTGGTCGTGCCGGAACTGGTGCGGCAGATGCGCGTGGCGGTGGGCGAGCCGCACGGCCGATATGTTCATTTCGGCGCGACCAGCCAGGATGTCATAGATACCGGCCTCGTGTTGCGGCTCGTACCGGTGCTGGACATCTTCGCCGATCGGCTGGATGCCCTGGTCGACATGCTGACCGACCTCGACGACAGGCAAGGCCAGCTGTCCGTCATGGCTCATACGCGCATGCAGGCGGCGATCCCCGTCACGGCGTCGCGCAAGATCGCAAGCTGGCGCGATCCGCTTGTCCGCCATCGCAGCCGGCTGACCGCCATCCGGGACCAGGTCGCCGTCCTCCATTTCGGCGGCGCCGCCGGTACGCTGGAAAAGCTCGACGACAAGGGCAGCGATGTCGCCGAGGAAGCGTCGGTATGGCTCGGCCTGCGCACGCTGCCGCGCGCCCGCCATTCCGAACGCGACGGTTTCGCGGAGCTGGCTTCCTTCCTGTCGCTGCTCACGGGAAGCCTCGGCAAGATCGGTCAGGACATCGCCTTGATGGCGCAGAACGAGGTGGGCGAAATCCGCCTTGCCTCCGGGGGCGGCTCCTCAGCCATGCCACACAAGGTCAATCCCGTCGGCGCGGAAGTGTTGGTGTCTCTGGCCCGTTTCAACGCGACGCTGCTCGCCGGCATGCATCAAGCGCTGGTGCACGAAAACGAGCGTTCGGGCTCCGCGTGGACGCTCGAATGGATGCTGTTGCCTCAGATGGCCGTCGCAACCGGCGCCGCCCTTCGCAACGCGGCCGCATTGCTGTCGGCGATCAGCTTCGTCGCGGTTAGCCGCACATGAGAGTTTCGGATCCTGGACGTATTATCTGCTACAGCCGGAACCTCGAAGTGCCCCAATAGACAGCACTCAATAGGGTAGGGAAGCTGCCGGTTGCCATTATGCTGCCCCTATGACAAGACCAGAACTGGCTAGGGCCGAGCCGGCCTGTATCATGTTGGCGGCGCGTTCTGCTATCATTATTGTCGCGGCATGGATGTTGGTCGACGGAACCGAGGGCATGACCGAGGCATCCGCGATGCGCAACCCTTCAAAGCCGCGCAGGCGCAAGTCGGGCGTGACAACCGCTTTGGAATCGGTTCCTATCGGGCAGGTCCCGCAGGGATGGAAGACGGTGGTTGCGGTTTCGCGGATATGGGCGCGAAGATCGTCGTCGCTTTCCATCTGGACAGGCAGAACCCTGCGCTCGATGATCCGGGCCAGCGAGGGCTGATGCGCCAGATTCTCTAGAAGCCGCAGACCCGCGACGGTGCGTTCCATATCTTCTTCCACGCCGAAATAGTTGGCTTCTATGATCGGCGCATCTGCTATCGAGTGGCCTCCCAGCAGCACTCTGCCCCGGCTTTCGGGACGGCAGAGACATACGCTGTAGACGAAACCGTCTTCAGGGCCGAGACCGCGCTGATAATTCTCAATAAGGAAATTGGCGAACTGGATCAGGACGTCTGGTCCAGCGTGCTTCTTCACCGAACCCGGAAGATCGGCCATCAGGACGGCCTCCGACGCGGCGACGGAAAGAGGTCCGCTGCGGCGAAGCAGATATTGAAGCCCGGCCATGCTTCCGCGGAGCGGATTGGCGACCACGCGATTGAGCGTCACGACATTCCGGCTGCGGAACGAGAGCCGCGCAAGAGCATGGTCCTGCAGCCCTTCGCCAACAGGAAGATGCTGCACCACCGGTATCCCGAAATCGCTGAGATGCGCGGCTGGGCCGATGCCGGAAAGCATGAGAATTTGCGGCGTATTGACCACGCCTGTGGCGAGGATCGTCTCTCTCCGCGCCGAAAGCTCCATCGTCGAGCCATCCGGTCGGCGCACAAGGACACCGGTGACGCGTTTATCTGCGATCTCCAGCCGTTCGACCGTTGTCGAGAGGAACAGCGTTATGTCCGCACCGGATTTCAAGGTGGGCAGCAGATAAGCGTCGGCTGGTGAAATGCGTTGCCCGCCTTTCACGTTCGCCGGGGCAAAACCGACGCCATAGGGCGAGGCCCCGTTGAAATCGTCATTGCGCGGATAGCCAGCCTCCATCGCGGCCGCCACGAAAGCCCGCGCCGCCGGCGAAGGCGTGATCTGCGAGACGGAAACCGGCCCGTCTTCTCCGTGAAATTCAGGGTCTGCGCCGGCGACAAGATGGTGCTCTAGCTTGCGGAACCAAGGCAGCACATCTCTGTAGGACCACCCCGTCGCTCCAGCCACTTCCCAGGCGTCATAGTCGCTTGGAGCACCCCGGAGAAAAACCAGGCCGTTAATACTGCCCGAGCCGCCGAGAAGCTTTCCGCGCGGAAAAGCGACCTGCCTGCCGCCCAGTGCCGGTTCTGGCGCTGTTCGATAGGGCCAGAGCACCCTTTCGTTGCGCACGAGCCTGCCGAAGCCGAGCGGAATGCGAAGCCACGGGGAGCGCAGACGCTTGCCTGCTTCGATCAGCGCCACGCGCGTTCCGGGTCGCGCGGCCAGACGGGCAGCCAGCACGCAGCCGGCTGACCCCGCCCCGGCCACGATATAGTCAAACTCAGGCAAGATTCTATGCTCCAGTAGACGAGAGCCGGGGCGCTACGAGTTCATCACCGAGGGTCCCGGAGAACTCTCTCTACTTAACGTGTTATAGCGGCCTCGATTCGCTCCTGCATTGCTACAGCGGCTTCTTCGGGCGACTTGAAGCCCAGAACAGCGGCCTGGAACTCTTCAAGGAACAGGTCACCTACCTGTGCGGCCTGATCGTAGGACGAGGGTAGCATGGTCGCGTGCGCGATGGCCGATGCCTCCGCCTCCCAGTACGGAAGAAGCTTCTGCACACCTGGATCGTCGTAAGTGGCGGGCCGGATCGGGCCATTGCCGTTGAGCGCTGCGCGACGTGCTGCGTCCGGAGAGGACATGTGCCGGATGAAATCCCAAGCCAGGTCTTTGTTCTCGCTATTGCCGGGGATGCCCATCGCCCAGATCTCGGTCATGGCGACCACGTCTGCGTTGATATTTTCCGACGCGGGGATTGGCACAACTTTCACTTCGCCGGCGTGCCGCGCGGCGGCGGAATCGTTGAAGGTGCTGTAGCGCGCGAACGGATCGAAGATGAAGCCCGCCCGGCCCTGTTGGACCAGCGTGATGATCTCGTCGATGCTGAGCGTCGTCACATTCGGCGGCAGGACACCTTCCTTGTAGAGATCACGAACGGTCGAAAGCGCGAGCACCATTTCCGGCGAATTGGCCTTCACGTTCAGGTCGTCGTCAATGAGTTGCGCGCCGAAAGCTGCGAAGAAGCAAAGGATGGCGAAGGGACCCGATCCCGCAGGCATTAACATGCCGTAGACATCGTGGCCTTCCTTGTTCTTGCCGGTGACCTTGCGGGCCGCTTCAAGAACGCCTTCAATCGTTTTGGGCGCATCCTCATAGCCGGCGCCGCGCAGATTCACCAGGTCGTAATGCATGCCGGTGGTGGCGTGGCGGAACGGTATCGCGAATGTCTTGGATTCGATAGTCAGGCCGGAGATCAGCTTGTCAGGGATACCGCTTGCATCCTCGATCGGCGCGGATTCCCTATAGTCGTTGAGCGATGCCAGCAGGCGGCTAATTCTCGGCGTTGCGTACTTGTTGATGATGAACGCCACGTCGATGGCCGAGCTTCTGAGCGACATTTCGCGCTGCAATCGGTCATGCAGAGGGTCGATGTCTGCTGTGATCCAGTTTAACTCGACACCGTTGGCCTGGGCCCATTCTCCGGCGATGTCGCCGCCGGTTGTACCACTGCCGCGGCCCCGGCTTACATTTTCATGTACCCGGTGCGACAGGATGGTAAGCTGTTTCGTTTGGGCAAATCCTGGTCGCGCCGCCAGTAGCGCGCCAGCGGCGGCCGTCGTTATGAAACTCCGTCTATTGATCATTACACTCTCCCTTTCATGTGCACGCGCCGCATCGCGAGGCGCGACGATTTGATGCCGCGTCGGGCGACGCGGACCTCCGCCCGGTCAGGGACGTAAAGTTGGTGAAGAAAAGCGAAAGTTGGTTGCGTCGAGGGTCAGGCCGACTGGCGGCGCACGATGGAAAAGCCGGTGTCCACCATCTTCTCTTTCTGCGAAGAGCCGGTCAGACGCCCAAGTAGCATCTCCGACGTGCGTCTGCCGATCTCGTAGGCACCCACCTGCACCGTGGTCAACGGCGGCACCGAGACCTGTCCGATATCGAGGTCCGAGAAGCCCATGACCGCAACATGCTCCGGCACCGACAGGCCACGCCTCTGGCATTCGAAGAGGGCGCCGACTGCCAGAAGGTCGTTGGTGCAGAACACCACGTCCATTCCCGCATTCCCTTCCAGCAGACGGCCAACCGCCTGTCCGCCCGCCGCGAAGGACGAATGCGAAGGTGACTGTATCAGCACTTCCCGCGGCGAAGGCAGACCCGCTGCCTGCACGGCATGATAAAACCCTTCCTTTCGGGCAGCCGTGCGCTGATCGGTTCCGCCGATGAATCCGAACTTGCGATAACCTTGACCAAGCAGATATTCCGCCGCCGCCTGTGCCGCATGATAGTTGGAAAAGCCAACCGCCATGTCGATCGGATTGTCGAACAGTTCCCACATCTCGACCACCGGTGTGTCGGAATGGAGTAGCAGTTCGCGACAGCGTGGATCCGTTATCGCACCCGCGATGACGATCCCATCCGCCCTGCGGCCGAGAAAAGCGCGAAGGATGGAATACTCCTGCTCCGGATCGTAGCCGCTCTGGCTGAGCATGAGCTCGTAACCAGTGCCATGCAAGCCGCTTGAAAGCCCCTCTATGGTTTGCGCGAATATCGCGCTGGAAATCACCGGCACCATGGCGCTGATGACACGCGACTGGTTCGCAGCCATGCTGCCTGCAAGAAGATTCGGCAGATACCGCATCCGCTTGGCGACAGCGTGAACCTTCTCGCGCGTCGCTTCGGATACCATCTCGGGCTGGCTGAAAACGCGGGAAACGGTGGCCAGCGACACGCCGGCGGCTGCCGCAATATCCTCCATGCGGTTGGCACGTTCGGGACGCCTGGTCCCTATCCTGCTCTTCAGACTCATATGAACCTATCCAGATGGAGCTTCCTGCCAAATACACGACAATACTTTCCTCGTCCCGTTCCTGGTGGAGAGTACCAGGCAGAATGGATTTATGAAAGCGCTTACATTTCATTTGCACGTTCAGCTCTGCTTTCGACGACCTTCTCAGTATCTCGCTGCAACCTTTTCGGATGTGGTTGAGCCGACGGTCCGGTTCCCTCCGGCATCGAATAGATGGATCCGCTTCAGGTCAGGGCGGATACGGAGTTCATCGCCCGGATTTACAGCCAGATAATCGCGGAAGCTGCATATCACCTGCTGCCTGCCAATACGCAAATGCACTTGCGTTTCAGCGCCCGTTGGCTCGACAACTTCCACGATGCCCGGCAAACCGGACTCGTTGTCGATCGAGACATGCTCCGGGCGGAAACCGCACTGGACGGCATTCCCCGCCTCGCGCAATGGAGCCGGAAACGGCAGGCGTAGGCCTTCTCCGAGCAGGAAGAAACCGTTCTCGACGCGCCCGTCCACGAGGTTCATGGATGGGCTGCCGATGAACTGCGCGACGAACGTATTGCACGGATGGTTGTAGAGCTCGATCGGCGCGCCGACCTGCTCGATCCGGCCATCGCGCATGACGATGATCTTGTCCGCCATGGTCATGGCTTCGATCTGGTCGTGGGTGACATAGATCATGGTCGTGCCAAGCTTGGCATGAAGCGCCTTGATCTCCGCGCGCATCTGCACACGCAGTTTGGCATCCAGGTTTGAGAGCGGCTCGTCGAATAGAAAGACCTTCGGTTCGCGCACGATTGCCCGGCCCATCGCGACGCGCTGGCGCTGGCCGCCGGAGAGCTGGCGCGGATAACGGTCGAGAAGCTGGCGAAGCGCGAGGATTTCCGCCGCTTGGTTCACCCGGCGCTCGATTTCCCCAGCGGGAACCCGGTTCAGCGAAAGGCTGAAACCCATGTTCTTGCGCACATTGAGATGCGGGTAGAGCGCGTAATTCTGGAAGACCATCGCGATATCGCGGTCCTTGGGACGCATCTTGTTGACAACTGTCCCGTCAATCGCAATGGCCCCGCCATCAATGTCTTCCAAACCGGCGATCATTCGCAGCAGCGTGGACTTTCCGCATCCCGAGGGGCCGACGAGGATCGTAAATTCGCCATCTTCGACCCGTGCGGAAACCTCCTTGATGACGGAGAGATTGCCAAAGCGTTTCACTACGCCGTCGATGACCACATCAGCCATTTCGGGACTCCTCCTGTAATTCGACGGCTTGTTCCTGCAGGCCCAGCATGACGACGAAGAGGACTGCCGTTTCATGTCCAGTGTTTTTCCAAGCATGAACGGCAGCCTGCTGCACGACTACATCGCCCGGTTCGAGCTCGATCTCGCCGTCCTCCATGACCATGGTCAGACGGCCACGCAGCAGGAGTGCATAATCCAGCGTCTGCGTGACGTGCATGCCGGGGTGACGCTTCAGCCAGCGCGCCGGGCGATCTGCGCCAATAGCCTGCGCCATCTCGCCTGCGGCTGCGGCATCGGCCCAGCGTTGCGCATCCGGCGGGATGTGAACGACACGGCAACTCGACCCGCCTGCTCCGGGACTAAAATCCGGAAAGCGCAGTTGAGACTGATCGGGCTCAAATGCCTGCCTGTCGAGGGAACGGGTATGCCACACCTCTTCTATCAGGCCGCCCCCGCCGGTCTCGCGCCGGGCAGTCACCGGCCCAACGGAGGAAACCCGCGAGACGCCGTCCGCCGCAATTGCAGTCACTAATCGGCGCATATGATGCATCAGTTGCGCCCCCCGTCGACGAAATAGGTCTGGTTTGTGCACATCCGCGCGCTACCGGAACATAGGAACAGCACGAATTCGGTGATATCGTCCGGTTGAAGCTCGTCGGGAATGCACTGCGCCTCCGCCCGGCGCGCATCCGCTTCCGGCGTCCACCAGAGGTGCTTCTGCTTCTTCGTCATGACCCAACCGGGCACCACCTGATTGACTCGGATATTCTGCCTGCCGTATTTCCGCGCCGCCGCGCGGGTCAGCCCGAAAACGCCCGCCTTGGCAATGCCGTAGGCCGGCATCATTGAGGCTCCGATATATGCGGCATGGGAACCAATATTGACGATTGCCCCGCCGCCGGCCGAAGCCATCGGCGCAGCCAGATTCTGGATCATGAAGAAATAGTGCTTGAGGTTCACGGCTAGCAGGTCGTCGAAGCGCTCGGGCGTGAGGTCCTCGAACTCATGGCGGATGTCGTTCGCAGCATTGTTCACGAGGAAGGAGGGCGTCTTTCCTGCGTCGAGGATCCGAGCACAGCAGGCCTGAAGCGCCGGAATGTCCCGCAGATCGCATTGATGGTACGCGATCGTGCCACCGCTTTCCGGAAATGCGGGAAGTTCCGGCTCAACCAGATCGATGATCGCCACATCGCAGCCCTGGCGCAAGAAACCCGCGCTGATTGCAGCGCCGATGCCGGTCGATCCGCCGGTAACCACCGCCAAACGCCCTTGCAGATCTTTATAGCGGCTGTATTCGCCGTTCATCCGGTCATCCTTTCACCGCACCACTGGTCAAACCCGCGACGATCAGCCGGTTCGCCAAGATTACCAGCAGAACAACGGGCAGGATCTGAACCGTCACGCCGGCGAAGAGAACCCCCCAGCTCGTCCCGTAAATGGCGTCCATCACTTCGGAGATGACCAGCGGAGCAGTCTTGGCGTTCGATGTGGTGAAGATCAGCGCGAACAGAAATTCGTTCCACGAATAGATAAAGACAAAGATCGCGCCAGCCGCGATACCCTGGGCCGCCAG
The DNA here is from genome assembly GCF_050958605.1 of Mesorhizobium sp. 1B3. Classification (NCBI taxonomy): domain Bacteria; kingdom Pseudomonadati; phylum Pseudomonadota; class Alphaproteobacteria; order Hyphomicrobiales; family Phyllobacteriaceae; genus Mesorhizobium; species Mesorhizobium sp. 1B3. Next base: position 860,294 of record NZ_JBJHDO010000002.1, read on the forward strand.
CGGCAGGATCACGCGCAAGAGGATCTGCAACTGGCTTGCACCGTCCATCTCGGCCGCCTCGTCCAGTTCCTTCGGGACCTCATCAATGAAGGTCTTGAGCATGATCGTCACAAGGGAGACCCAGAACGCCGCATAGAGCACGATCAGCACGATATGCGTGTCGCTGAGGCCGAAGAAATCGATCATCGGAAACAGCGGTAACGTGACCACAATAGGTGGCAGAAGACGCACGGCGATCATGTACAGCGCGCTGCGAGCGACAAGCGGACCCGAATAGCGCGAATAAACATACCCCGCCATGAAGCTGACGACCGTGGCGATCACAGTTGCGCCCACAGCAACGATCACGCTGTTGCGGAGCGCCGGAAAGAAATCGCCGAACTCGGTCCAAAGCGCCCGGTAGTTTTCAAACGTCGGGACGAAGACCAGCGAAGGAGGATAGTTGAAGATCTGTCCCGCCGGTTTTAACGAGGACAGGATGATGAACGCCACCGGTCCCAGCGACCAGACCAGAATGACAGCCAGCCCGAGGTGCTTAACAATGCGCATGAGGAGTGTATCAGACATTGCCGTTCCTCATTGAGCGCTGCATCAGCCACAGATAGAGCGAAGCAATCAAAAGCGTGCCGACCACCATGATCCAGCCAGTGGCGGACGCCGTGCCAAAGGCACCGTCGCGATAGGCGTCGCGGTAAAGATAGACGCCGAGCACCTCAGTCGTTCGGGCAGGGCCGCCTCCCGTGAGCAGCCAGACTTCGGAGAAGAGCCGGAATGCGAAGATGAAGCGGAAAATGAGTGCGATTAGAAGGGTTGGAAGAAGAAGCGGGAGGGTGACGCGCCAGAAACTCTGGAAGCCACCCGCGCCGTCTACCTTCGCCGCTTCGTAAAGCGAGTTGGGGATCGCGGTCATTCCTGCGTAGATCAGGATCACCGAGAACGGAAGATGCTGCCAGATGCTGATAATCGCGACAAGGGTGAGGCCCGCGACCGGCGAGGCGCTCCAGTTCATCGCATAGCCCATGTCAGCAAGGGTGCGGCCAATCACGCCGTAGCTGGGGTTCATCAACGATTTCCACACCAGCACGGTGATGACTTCAGAAACTGAATAGGGCACCAAAACCAGGGCGATCATCACCGAACGCAGCGGCACGCCGGACAAAAAAAGCGAGGCAATGAAAACGGCCAGCAGAATCTCGATATAGACAATCGCGTTGACGACGATGAAGGTGTTCCAAGAGGCTCGCCAGAACGCCGGATCGCTGAAGATACGGGCGTAGTTGGCGAGACCCACAAAGACCTGGTTTGTGCCGAAGGTGGATTCGTTAAGGCTCAGCCAGAAAATGTAGATTGCCGGGATCGTCATGGTTATCGCCAGCAAAATATGTACTGGGGCTCCCAGTGCATAGGCACTAAGATTTGGCTTCTTCACGAATGCGCCTCCCGTCTTTGGGAGCCCGCCCTCTGGACGGGCTACGTATCGTACCCTCCTCGGATACGGCTACTCCTTGAGAACCAGATAGATCAGGAACTTCATCGGCTTTCCCGCATCTCCCAAATCCACCTTCAAGCGAAGCCAGTTTCCGAAATGGCGCTGGGGAAGCGTAAAGAGTTCCGTCGGGGCGACAGGTAGGTCGAGCCGCAGCGAAGGGCTGCTTTCCACATCATCGCACCATAAGATCCCGTCGGGGGAGATCTGCGGTGTTAGGTGAAGCGTCAGCTGCTCCGCGGGCAAGGGATCGAGGATCCGGATGAACCACCGTGCCTCCGAAGCCCATCCGGCTTCGAATGGCTCTGTCGCAAAGTTCGCTTCCCAGACATTGCCCTGCTCGAGGACCGAGGTAATACAGCGCTTCATTGTTCTACCAATCCACTGACACGACCACTGAGTCGACCCACAGGTAATTCCGCACCGGTCGTCGGGTGCGAACGTCGAGGCAGAAATTGAGAAGCCGTTCGCAGCCCCAATACTTGTGCTCATAGATCGGCACCGGCAATTCGCGCAGGTCCATCGTCAAATCGTTGACCTGCAACTCCGTGTTCCGGCGCGAGCGGGTGTCGAAAACCCAGCGCAAATAGTGCCAGTTCGCCTTTGTCGGGATTTCGTTATAGCAAAGCGGCTGGTGGCCGCCGGGCACGGGCTTCCAGTCGTCCGGGTGCACCACGTGATAGTCCTCGGGCGACTGCGCCGTGCCATTCCTTTCCATTTTCGTCGTTGGCTGCACTGACGTTTTGTACATCCAGCGCTGAACCAGCTTGCCTTCACGATCGGTGTTCTCGTACCGGAGCGCGCAATGATAGCGTTCGCCGTCCTGCCCTTCACCGACGTCGTTGCTGATTGTGAAATCGCCAAACTGGAGCGCCGACGGGTCGTAATTCCCGTCCCAGCTCGAGTCCGTTATTCCGACCTGCGGATAGACTGTTTCGGCTTTGAAGGTGAAATACATCTCAAACTGGACCTGGCCGAGCTGAGAATAGGTGAAACGTTTGATGGCCTGGCTCATATGGCCGGGCTTCGGACGGGTGCCGAGCTTCAGCGAGTAGGTCCCGTCGATCGATCCATGCGAACCTGTGTCGAAGAACGTCATGGTCGACAGCTGCGGCGGCCGTAGATCGCGGGCCCGCTGGCGCAAATTATCCAGATTATTGTCGTGATTGCCGCTGAGCTCGCACCAGCCGTTCGTACCGTTGTCGAAATCATTCACGAACAGGATACGTGGCATTGGATTGAACCTGCTCAGCAGGGGATCGCTGCCGCGTAGCGCCCGCGCCATGGCCCTCTCCAACAGGTCTATATCCATTCATCCAACTCCCATGAGACACAGCTATGTAAGCGCTTTCATTGCCGGGTAGCGCAGGCATCATGTCGTTGTCAAGCGTTGAGAAGAGATGTTCCACTTTGCTGCGCCCAACCTTCGCGGACAAGATCATGGGGCCTCTTTGCGGAGGTCCGTATGGAAGCCGGCAAGGTCGAGGAGGTGCGCGAGATTCAGACGGCTTTTGCTCTGGTGGCCGCGGCGGCGGGACCTTTTATCATCCTTGCAGTCTCGCAGCGCCAGCGTCCCGGCTACGTCCGCTTGCGCATCCTCGCGGACGAAGCCGCGTCGTCTCCGGTGATGATGAGTTACCTATCCGGAGGGTATCGCGGGAATACAGAAATGACGCTGACGATATATGCGGCTGCCGAGGCTTCGTCTCTCTAAGTGCGCCCCAGTTCAGTCCGGATAGCCATTGTAGCCGCGGAACCATTCGACGAAGTCGGCGATGCCGTCATCCAGCCTGGTTCGCGGCTTGAAACCGAGATCGCGTTCGGCGAGCGTGATGTCGGCATAGGTGCGCAGCACGTCGCCAGCCGGCTTGGGCTTCATCTCCATAGCGGCTTTTCGGCCCGTGGCGCGTTCGATCGCCCCGATGAAGTCGAGCAGCCTGACCGGGTCGTTGTTGCCGAGATTGTAGACGGGCGCGGTATCCCCCGGACGCGCCACGATACGGTCGGCCGAGGCGACCACGCCAGCGGCGATGTCGGAGACGTGCGTGAAGTCGCGCTCCATGTCGCCATTGTTGAACACGGAGATCGGCCGGCCCTTCAGGATGGCGTCGGTGAAGAGCCAGGGCGCCATGTCCGGCCGGCTGTAGCGTCCGTAGACCGTGAAGAAACGCAGCCCGGTGGAGGCTAGCCCATGCGTTTCCTTGTAGGCCTGCGCCAGCAGCTCGCCCGCGCGCTTGGTCGCTGCATAGACCGAAACCGGGTGGTCGACCCGGTCGGTCTCGGAGAAGGGCACCTTGTCGTTCGCGCCGTAGACCGACGAGGACGAAGCGTAGACGACAGGCAACTTGCCGAGCCTTGCCGCCAGCTCGAAGATCGCCACCTGGCCAGTCACGTTGGAATGGACATAGGCGTACGGGTTTTCCACCGAGTATCGCACGCCCGCCTGGGCGGCGAGGTGGACGATCACGTCATACTCGCTCGACATGGCGTCGCCGAGCTGTCGGGGATCGGCGATATCGGCGGCGGCGAAGCTGAAGCGACCGAAAGGCTCAAGTGCCGCCAGCCGGGCCTGCTTCAGGCGCACGTCGTAATAGTCGTTCAGATTGTCGAGCCCGTGCACCGTATCGCCCCGCTCCAGCAGGAGGCGGGCCGTATGGAAGCCAATGAAACCGGCTGCGCCGGTGAGCAGGACCTTCATGAACGTCTCGCGGGCATTTAACGCGCCTGGCCGAAGAAGGTCAGGACGCGTTCCGTTCCCTTTGAATAGTTGACGCCGGTCACGCGGCCAAGCTCCTCGATGCTGGAAACGCCTTCGGCAAGCGACCCGTCGAAGGCTTCGAGCTGGTCGTCGGAGATGAGTGCGACCGCGCAGGCGTCTTTGCCGAGTTCCGCCGCCGCCGTCGCGCCATCGGTGAGTAACGTGTTCGTGCCGGCGAGGAAGACGAGACTCGGCTCGTGGTAACCGGCCGAGATCAGGCGGGATTCAGGGCAGGGCTTGATCGCCGCGAATTCCCTGGCGATCTGCGGGCTCAGCCAGACCGGCGCAAGCCCCGGCACGACAAAAGTGGCCAGGATACCCATCGTCGCCGCGGCGCTCACCGAAGCGACAACGATGCGTTGCAAGGGCGGGAAGGCCGGCCGGATTCCCGAAGCCGTCCATCCGGCCAGAAGGATGAGCGCCGCTGCAAGGACGCCCCACCAGGAGATCGTGCCGAGAATATAAGGCGTCACCCCGACGGCGATTGCCGCGAGCAGCACCGTCACCAGAACGGCGCCGAACGCGGTCGCCCGGTAGAGCCAGACCTGCCAGCGCCGCATTCCGGCCGTGCTGGTGTCGCCCTCCGTGAACCCCCAGGCCATCAAGAGGAGGAGCGCGGGATAGGCCGGCAGCATGTAGTGCGGAAGCTTGGTCGGCATCAGCTCGACGACGAGCCAATAGGGCAGGTACCAGCCCAGGCAGAAAAGCAGGCGTGGGTCCGTGCGGAAGCGGTTCAGGGCATTGAGGCCGCCGCCGATCGCCGGAACGGCGAAGGGCCAGAACGTCAGGGAAAACAGGAGGACGTAGTAGCCGGGAGGGAAGCCGTGGGATTCCTGCCCCGAGCCGACTTTGGCGAGAAAGTCGCGGCCGAGGGATTCCTGCCAGAACTCGGCGCCGCTTCGCCAGGTGATCAGCCCCAGCCAGGGTGCGGCGACAAGGATGGCAATCAGCACGCCTGGACCGGCGCGCAGCCCCCTCAGCCACTTGCGGTCCTTGTCGAAGAAGGTGATGGCAGCCACGGTCAGAGCGCTGATGGCCGGCACGACGGGTCCCTTGACGAGAATGCCCGCGCCCTGCGCGATCCAGAACAGCCAAGGCAACCAACCCGGAGGAAGGCCCTCCTTGCGGCCGAGATAGACACGGGCGAGGGCCGCCTGGGCCAGCAGCGCGGTGGCGAGCAGCGTCGCATCGGTCTTGGCGATGCGCGCCTCGAAGGCAAGCATGACGATGCCGGCGAGACCAAAGGCGGCGATCAGCCCGGCTGTCCGGCCGAACATGAAAGATCCGAGCCAGGCGATCGCCAGGACGGCCAGCGTGGCGCCGGCAACGGAAACGGTGCGATAGACCCAGACCGGAGCGTCGGCCCCCTTGCCGCTCACAAGCACGGCCGCCGATTGCAGCCAGTAGATGCCGGCGGGTTTCTTGTAGCGCGGCACGTCCTGCAGGCGGATATCGACGAAGTCGCCGCTCTCGACCATCTGCTTCGTCGACTGGACGAAGCGGGACTCGTCGCGGTCCGTCGGCGGCAGCGAGGCGATGCCAGGCACAAAGGCGAACAGGCAGAAGAGGACGAGAACGAGGTAGTGGAGGGCACTCAGCCGGCCGTTCCTGGAAGATACGGTTCCAGTCACGTGTGTCATGCTCCAGCGCCCGCGGCCTTTACCGTTGACCACATCGGGCGCCGCGCCTGTGCACCCCCCTCTGCCCTGCCGGGCATCTCCCCCTCAAGGGGGGAGATTGGCAGCTTCCGTATCGGCGCCTCCTTCGCAACGTCGACGATTGGCGAGAACATGCGGGACAGCCAATCTCCCCCCTTGAGGGGGAGATGTCCGGCAGGACAGAGGGGGGTGCGGCGCAGACGGTCGATCATCGGAGCGTCAATCCGTCTTCGTCATCGCCGAGCGGTGCTCGTTGGCGATGAGCCAGAGATTGCGGATGTAGATGAAGAGGCCGAGCCCCTGGCCGGCGATGAAGACCGGGTCCTGCCGTTGGATCGCATAGATGAACAGCAGGAAGCCGCCCCCCAGGGAGAAGAACCAGAAGGCGACCGGGACAACGGAGCGCTTGGCCCGCTCGGAGGCTATCCATTGCACGAGGAAACGCATGGTGAACATGCCTTGCGCGACGAAGCCGAGCAGGACCCAGGCGTCGAACTGCTTGACGAAGACGTCGTGCAGCCAGGTGATCAAATGTCCGAACGTCTCGGTCATGGGCATATCTCCGTCACGGACGGCACGACCTTGCGGCGGCGGCGCAGCCACCAAACTCCGAACAGGTCGAGCGCACCCCTAAGGCCGCGGTCGAGGATGCCGTAGTTCGATTTGCCGTGGCGGCGCTGGCGGTCGATCACGTCGAGATGGGCGACGCCGAAGCCTTCGCGCAGCACGAGCGCGGGCAGGTAACGATGCCAGCCGTCGAAGAAGGGCAACTGACGGAAGAGATCTGCATGGATGGCCTTCAGACCGCAGCCGGAATCGCGGGTGCCGTCGCGCAGGATCGATTCGCGCAGGCCGTTGGCGAAACGCGAGGAAAGCTGCTTGAGCTTGGTGTCCGTCCGCTTGAGCCGCTGCCCGGCGACGATGCCGACCGAGGGGCCGGCCGCGACCAGAGCATCGGCAAGCTTCGGCAGATAGGCCGGGTCGTTCTGGCCGTCGCCGTCCATCGTCACCACGATCGCGCCCCGCGCGGCAAAGACACCCGAACGCACGGCTGCGCTTTGGCCGGCCGAACGATCGTGGCGTATGTGGCGCAGATGGCCGGCGCCGTCCGCAATGCGTTTTCTCAGCGCCTCGCCGGTGCCATCCGTCGAACCATCGTCCACGACGATCGTCTCGAAGTCGCGGCCGGCCATCGCCGCGTCCACCTCGTCCAGCAGGAATGACAGGTTGGCAGCTTCGTTCCTGCAGGGGATGACGATGGAGATGGCTGACATCTTCGCTGGGTTCATGGGGCGGTTCCTGGAAGTCGCGGCCTCTTAGCATCACGAAGCGCGAAGGCCAACATGAGGCTGTCGGCCTTCGCGGGTCGTTTCGTCAGCGCTTCTCGCGTATGTCGGTGAGCGTGCGCGTCGGCGTGATCGCCTCGGGATCGAGCCTGATCTCGACGATAGACGGCTTGCCGCTGGCAAGCGCGCGCTCGAACGCCCGGGGGAAATCGTCGGTGCGCTCGACTGTCTCGCCATGGCCGCCATAGGCGCGGGCGAGGGCGGCGAAATCGGGGTTCTTGAGATCGGTGGCGACCACGCGGCCGGGATACTCCCGCTCCTGATGCATGCGGATCGTGCCGTAGATGCCATTGTTGACGACGACGACGACGATCGGCAGGTCGTATTGGACGGCGGTCGCGAATTCCTGGCCATTCATCAGGAAGCAGCCGTCGCCGGCGAAGGCGACCACGGTGCGCTCGGGGAAGAGGTCCTTGGCCGCTACTGCACCGGGCGTGCCGTAGCCCATCGAGCCGGAAGTCGGCGCGGCCTGCGTCGCGAAGCGCCGGAACCGATGGAAACGGTGGATCCAGGTGGCGTAATTCCCGGCGCCGTTGGTGAGGATGGCGTCGTCTGGAAGCGCTGCCTCCAGATACTTCATGATCGGCCCCATCTGTACCGGGCCGGGACCGGACTCCGGCGGGGTCGACCATTCGAGATAGGCGCCGTGAAGCCGGGCCGTTTCTTCCGCCCAGACAGGAACGGCTCGGGGCTTTGTTTGTGCGAAGGCATGGGCGAAAGCTTCCGGCGAGGCGTTGATCGCCAATGTCGGCCGGTAGACGCGGCCGAGTTCCCCGGAATCCGGATGGATGTGGATCAGGGTCTGGTCGGGGTAGGGGCTTTTCAGCAGCGTATAGTCGGACGACGGCATTTCGCCGAAGCGCCCGCCGACCAGAAGCACGAGATCCGCCTGCTTGATATAGGCTGCCAGCTTGGGGTTCGGGCCGATGCCGACATCCCCCGCATAAGAGGGATGGAGGTGGTCGAACAGCATCTGGCGGCGGAACGAGCAGCCCACCGGCAGCGCCCAGCGTTCGGCGGCGTCTCCGAAGGCCGAGACCGAGGCAGCACTCCAGCGGCTGCCGCCGACGATCACGAAAGGCCGCTTTGCGTTCGCAAGCAGTTCTTCCAGCTTGGCCATTTCCGCTGCACCGGGCGAGGTCTCGACCGCCGTATGGGGCAGGGCTGCGGGAGCTTCGGCGAGCGCCGTCAGCATATCCTCGGGGAGCGAGATGACCACGGGACCCGGCCGGCCCGAGGTTGCCACGGCGAAGGCGCGCGTGACGATCTCCGGAATACGCGCTGGATCATCGATCTCGGTCGCCCATTTGGCGACGTCGCCGAAGAAGGCACGGTAATTCACCTCCTGAAATGCCTCGCGCTCGCGTGCATGGCTCGCCACCTGGCCGATAAACATGATCAGCGGCGTCGAATCCTGCATGGCGATATGGATGCCGGCGGATGCATTTGTGGCGCCGGGGCCGCGCGTCACGAAGCAGATGCCCGGCTTGCCCGTCAGCTTGCCGTGGCTGTCGGCCATCATGGCCGCGCCTCCTTCCTGACGGCAGACGATCGTCCTGATCGAGGCATCATGGAGCGCGTCGAGCACGGCGAGATAGCTTTCGCCCGGCACGCAATAGACGCGGTCGACGCCATTGGCCTCGAGCGCCTCGACGATGAGTTGTCCGCCGGTCTTCATGCTTTGGTCCTCTTGAGTTCGGCAAGGATCTCCTCCGTGTGCTCGCCGAGGCGCGGGGAGGGTCTGTCATAGGTCAGGGGCGTTTCGGACATCAGCATCGGCGCGCGCACGGAAGGCAGCTTGTTGCCATGGCCGTCGTCGAGGTCGAGACGCATTCCTCGCGCGATCACCTGAGGATCCTCGAACATCTGGCCGATCGTGTTGATCGGGCTTGCCGGCACGCCGGCCTTTTCGAGATCAGCGAGCAGCGGCGCCCGCTCGAGCCGCGCCAGCTGGGCCACGAGATGCTCGCGCAAACGATCACGATTGGCGACACGTGCGGGATTGGTCGCGAAATCAGGATCGGACGGCAGTTCGGGCAATCCGACCACCTCGCAGAAACGGCGGAACTGGCCATCATTGCCCACTGCGAGGATGATATGTCCGTCTTTTACGGGCAACACCTCGTAGGGAGCGATGTTCATGTGGGCGTTGCCCATCTGGACGGGCGATTTGCCGGAGACGAGATAGTTGAGGTTCTGGTTGCCCAGGACGGAAATCTGGCTGTCGAACAAGGCCATGTCGATGTGCTGGCCCTGCCCGGTATGTTCGGCGTGGCGCAGCGCGGCCTGGATCGCGATCACCGAATAGAGCCCGGTGAAGATGTCGGCGATCGCGACGCCGGCCTTCTGCGGCTCCCGGCCGGGTTCTCCCGTGATCGACATCATGCCGGCCATGCCCTGGATGATGAAGTCGTATCCCGGGCGAGGCGCGTAGGGGCCATCCTGGCCGAAACCTGTTATAGAGCAATAGACGAGGCGCGGGTTGATTGCCTTCAGGCTCTCGTAGTCGAGCCCATACTTCTTCAATCCGCCCAGCTTGAAATTCTCGATCAGCACGTCGGCCGATTTCACCAGTTCCCGAACGGTCTCCGCCCCCTCCGGGGTGGCGAAGTCGATGGCGATGGAGCGTTTGCCGCGATTGCAGGAATGATAGTAGGCGGCCGACAGGTTCTCCCCGTCATGGCTCATGACGAAAGGCGGGCCCCATTTGCGGGTGTCGTCGCCGCCTTGCGGACTTTCGACCTTGATGACGTCGGCACCGAGATCGGCCAGCAACTGGCCAGCCCATGGGCCCGCCAGGATGCGGGCAAGCTCGATGACACGGATACGTTTGAGGGGGGATTCAGCCATGATGTCGCCGCGGTTCGTTCAGCTTTGGCCGTGACTATCAGAAACTGCCCGCCGATGTCACCGCCGATGCATGGTCCAGGGCTGCTTCAATCACCAGCCGCCCCAGCCAGCCAGCGCACGAAATCGCGGGTGATAACGTCGCGGTTCAGCTCGTTCAGGGATTCGTGCCGGGTTTCGGCATAAACCTTTGAATACAGATTCGAAAAGCCGAGACGGCGCATGCGCTCCGCCAGTGCCTCGACCGCCTTTCCGCCGTTGCTGGCCGGATCCTTTTCGCCACCGACCAGGCTGAAAGGCATGTCCCTGGGGACTGCCGCAAAGTGCCTGTCGTCGGCGCCGTAGGAGATGAGGCCGAAAATGTCGCGCCACATCGAGACCGAAGCATCCCAGCCGCAATGCGGATCGGCGACATATTTGTCGACCTCAGCCGTGTCGCGCGACAGCCAGTCGAAATCCGTCCGCCGGTCGGGAACCTTGCTGGCCCAATCCTGGAAGGTAAGCCTCGGAAGGACGCGAGAAGGCACGTCGGAACCCAGGCGGAAGCGCTCCCATAACAGCACGGCCTGAGCCAGCCGGCCGAGCGCGCCGGCCGAGAAGTTGGCGTTCCAGATCGCCGCAGCCCGCACCCTGCGGGGATGGCGCAAGACGAAGTTCATGGCGACCAGCCCCCCCATAGAGTGCCCGAAGACGACGATCGGCAGGCCGGGATGGTCCTTGGCGATCGCTTCGTGCACGGCCAGCACGTCGGCGACGAGCGTGTCCCCACCGCTCGTCCTGCCGAAGACGCCGCGTGGCGCGTCGGGTGCGAAGGTCGCGCCGTGGCCGCGATGGTCGTGGGCGTACACGTGATAGCCGCGCGCCGTCAGAGCTTCGGCGAAGCGGGCGTAGCGCGCTGCATGCTCGGCCAAGCCGTGATTGATCTGGACGGCCGCCCGGGCCGGCCGCTGCGCTTCCCCAATGTAAACGTTCAACACCGCGCCTGTCGGCGACGCGATCCGGCGCTGATGGCTGAAGCCCATCGGATTCTCTCCCCGCACGACTGTTTCCGCTCGCTGATCCCCCGTCAAGACGGTGCTCGAATGCGTGACGGGACGGGGCGTAGGCCGGCCATTTCCAACAAGGCGATTGCCCCAAGGGCCTCCATCGCCTACATAGCGGCCAACTTCCATCAACCTGTCGACGGGAATAGCGCGCGTGGCACGCCAGTTCATTTATCACATGTCAGGCCTCAACAAGGCCTACGGCACCAAGAAGGTGCTCGAGAACATCCATCTCTCCTTCTATCCCGACGCCAAGATCGGCATCCTCGGTCCGAACGGCGCGGGTAAGTCGACCATCCTCAAGATCATGGCCGGCATCGACAAGGAGTGGAGCGGCGAGGCCTGGCTGGCCGAAGGCGCCACTGTCGGCTATCTGGCGCAGGAGCCCGAGCTCGATCCCGCGCTCAACGTGTTCGGCAACGTCATGGAAGGCGTGGCGTGGAAGACGGCCATCATCGATCGCTACAATGAATTGATGATGAACTATTCCGACGAGACGGCGGAAGAAGCGGCCAAGCTTCAGGACGACATGGATCGTCTCAATCTGTGGGATCTGGAGCAGCAGGTCGAAATGGCCATGGAGGCGCTGGGCTGCCCGCCCAAGGATGCCGACGTGACCAAGCTTTCGGGCGGCGAGCGCCGCCGCGTCGCGCTCTGCCAGCTCCTGCTGCGCCAGCCGGACCTCCTGCTGCTCGACGAGCCGACCAACCACCTCGATGCCGAAACGACCGCCTGGCTGGAAAAGCATTTGCGCCAATATCCCGGTTCCGTGCTGATCATCACCCACGACCGATATTTCCTCGACAATGTGACAGGCTGGATCCTCGAGCTCGATCGCGGCCGGGGCATTCCCTATGAGGGCAACTATTCCGCCTATCTCGAGGCCAAGGCGAAACGCCTCGTCCAGGAAGGGCGCGAGGAGGACGCCCGGCAGAAGGCCATTTCCCGCGAGCGGGAGTGGATCGCGTCGAGCCCGAAGGCGCGGCAGTCGAAATCCAAGGCCCGTATCAAGGCCTTCGAGGACCTGCTGGAGGCGTCCGACAAGCGGCGCCCGACCGATACGCAGATCGTCATCCCGCATGGCGAGCGGCTCGGCAACGTCGTCATCGAGGTCGAGGGCCTGACCAAGGGGTTTGGCGACCGGCTGCTGATCGAGGACCTGACCTTCAAGCTGCCGCCCGGCGGCATCGTTGGCGTCATCGGCCCCAACGGCGCCGGCAAGACCACGCTGTTCAAGATGCTCACCGGCCAGGAGAAGCCCGATGGCGGCTCGATCCGCGTCGGCGAAACGGTGAAGCTCGGCTATGTCGACCAGAGCCGCGACGCGCTGGACCCCAACAAGACCGTCTGGGAAGAGATCTCCGGCGGCGCCGAAGTGGTCAAGCTCGGCAAGTTCGACGCCAACACGCGCGCCTATTGCTCGTCCTTCAATTTCCGCGGCGGCGACCAGCAGCAGAAGGTCGGCAATCTGTCGGGCGGCCAGCGCAACCGCGTCCACCTCGCCAAGATGCTGAGGACGGGCGGCAATGTGCTGCTGCTCGACGAGCCGACCAACGATCTCGACACGGAAACCTTGAGCGCGCTTGAAGACGCGCTGGAGAACTTCGCCGGCTGCGCGGTCATTATCTCGCACGATCGTATGTTCCTCGACCGCCTGGCGACGCACATCTTGGCCTTCGAGGGCGACAGCCATGTCGAATGGTTCGAGGGCAACTTCGAGGATTACGAACAGGACAAGATCCGCAGGCTCGGGCCGGAGAGCGTCAATCCGCACCGGATGTCATACAAGAGGCTGACCCGCTAGAATCGCGGAACGAGGATGGCGGGAGCGCGGAGGTTTGTCGATGAATGAGCTGAAGCGCCCCGACTGGTCGGCTTCGCTTTACTTGAAGTTCGAGGACGAGCGGACGCGGCCGTCACGGGACCTCCTGGCGCGGATCCCGCTCGAGAAGCCGCGCCGGGTGGTCGATATCGGTTGCGGCCCGGGTAACTCGACCGAACTCCTGGCCGAGCGCTGGCCCGATGCCGAGGTGATCGGCCTCGACACCTCTCCCGACATGATCGACAAGGCCCGGCGGAGGCTGCCGGGCCTGTCCTTCGACCTTGCCGATGCGGCGACATGGGAGCCGGAGGGCCCGGTCGATCTGATCTTCGCCAATGCCGTGATGCAATGGGTGCCGGATCACCAGGACGTACTCGTAAGGCTGCTCGGCCTGCTCGCTCCGGGCGGCGTGCTGGCTGTCCAGATGCCCGACAATCTGGCGGAGCCGTCACATCGCTTAATGAGCGAGGCGGCATCCGTGATGCCCTTCGCGGCGAAGATGGAAGGCGCCGCCCGCGAACCGCTGCCGCCGGTCGCCAGCTATTACAATCGTCTTGCCGGAGCCGCGGCACAGCTGGACATCTGGCACACAGTCTACAATCACCCGCTCGCTGATGCCCCAGCGATCGTGGAATGGTTCAAGTCCACCGGTCTCAAGCCTTTCCTCGACCCCCTCGACGAAGTCGAACGAGAAAATTTCCTCGCGGCCTATCTGGAACGCGTTGCCAAGGCTTACCCGCCAATGGCCGATGGAAGGGTGCTGTTGCACTTCCCCAGATTGTTCATCGTCGCGGTTTGTTCCGGGGAAACTTCCCTTACGACAGCTTTGCATCGCGATTAAATTATCATAAACCGCTGCAGTGCAAAAAGCCCGGCAGGGGGCAGCATTGCGTCGAGCCGACGGCTACGCGCGGACGGGATCAGATCATGAAGCGTGTCATCATCAGCGGCATCGGCGTTTCCATCCCCGAGGCCTCGATCTCCAATGAAGAGCTGGTGGCGAGCTTCAACGCCTGGGTCGACATGGAGAATCCCAAGCGCGAGGCGGCGGGCGAACCGCTTCTCCAGAAGTCGGATGTGGCCTTTATCGAATATGCTTCCGGGGTGAAGAACCGGCACGTGCTGGTGCATGACGGGATTCTCGATCCCGAACGCATGGCACCTCGGATTCCGCCGCGCGCCGATGAGGAGCTTTCCGTGATGGCGGAGTTCGGCGTGGCCTCGGCCAGGCGCGCGATAGCCGATGCCGGCATCGAGCCGGGCGACATCGACATGGTGATCTGTGCTGCGTCGCACCATCAGCGACCCTATCCCGCCATCGCCATCGAGATCCAGAATGCGCTCGGCATTCCAGGCGCGGCATTCGACATGGGTCTGGGCTGCTCGTCCGCTGCGGCCGGCCTCCACGTCGCGTACAATCTCGTGCGCACGGGTGCGCAGCGACGCGTGCTGGTGGTAACGCCGGAGATCATCACGGGGCACCTCAATTTCCGCGACCGCCAGACCCATTTCATCTTCGGCGATGCTTCGACGGCAGTGATCCTAGAGCCCATCGAGGAGGGCGAGACGCGGCCCGGACGCTTCGAGGTTCTCGACACGCGCGGTTGGACTCAATTCTCCAACAATATCCGGACCAATTTCGGCTTCCTGCTGCGCGCCGGGCAGGAAGACACTTCCGTCGTTGAGATGGAAGGCAACATGATCAAGCAGGTCGGCAACAAGGTGTTCAAGGAAGTCACCGTGGCCGGCCACCGATTCATCGTCAATTTCCTCGCCGATCATGGGCTGACACCGCACGATGTGCGCCGGTTCTGGTTGCACCAGGCGAATGCGCGGATGAACGCCATGATCTTGAAACTCGCCTTCGGTCACGACGTGGGGCACGACCGCGCGCCGATGGTGCTGGAGCGGCTGGGCAACACGGCGGCGGCCGGGGCGGTGATCGCCCTGTACGAGAACCACAAGGACCTGAAGTCGGGCGATATCGGCCTGCTCTGCGCCTTCGGCGCTGGCTATTCGATCGGCAGCGCGCTGTTGCGCATGATGTGACCGGCTGGGAGGGTCGATGTTCGACAAGCCGCCAGGGCAGGACGAACCGGAAATCCTGCCGGGACGCAAGCTCTCGGCCACCGTGTCGGGAACCTTTGCCGCGACTTCCCGCCATTTCGAGACCAGGGCCGTCGAGAGCCTGGTGCTCGGTTTCGACGGCATAGAAGGCGACTTCCATGCCGGCTTCACCAGGCGCTCCGGCGGACGCGAGCCGTGGTATCCGCGCGGAACGGAGATGCGCAACGAACGCCAGATCTCGATCGTTGCGCCTGACGAATTGGCCGTCATCGCCGAGCGCATGGGTATTGATCAAGTGGAGCCGGAATGGATCGGCGCCAATCTGCTGATCTCGGGAATCCCGCGGCTCTCTATGCTGCCGGCCGGAACGCTTCTGTTCTTCAAACGCGGTGTGACGCTGAAGGTGGATGCGCAGAACGGACCCTGCCGCATTGCGGGCCGCTCCATCGCCGAACATGCCGGGATGCCCGACCTCGATACCGGCTCGCTGCTGTTCCCGAAGGTGGCAAAGCGCCTGCGCGGGCTCGTTGCATGGGTGGAGAAGCCGGGGCGGATCACCAAAGGCGAGGAGATTTCGGTGCGGATTCCGCAGCAGTGGATTTATCGGGCGTGATATGGTCAGAATGATTGACCGTTCGCGCCGGCCCCTCACTGTCCTGCCGGACATCTCTCCCCGCAAGCGGGGCGAGAGACGCTGGCCGCTTGGGTTTCGCCAATCGCCAACGCTGACGATTGCCGAAACCGGAGATGACGGCGGTCT